>JANLTO010000159.1:0-42854 GCA_031362985.1 Lysobacterales bacterium
CTTACATAGCGATGAGGTGAGATTGTGGCCGTAAAAGACATGGACTCCTTAGTTCTCTATCCCGGCCCGGATGACCCGTAGCGCATTGCCGCCCATCGCGGCGTGGATTTCATCAGGCGTGAAGCCCTCATCCAGCAAAGCTTGCGTCACCTGCATTAATTGCGACGTGTCAAACCGCACCGTGGTGGCGCCATCATAGTCGCTGCCGAGCGCGACTGTGCCGATGCCAACGAGGTCACGCACATGCTTCATGGCTTTGGCTGCAGCACGTGGCGATGTGTCGCATATGGCGGCGTCCCAGTAGCCGATACCAATAACACCACCGGTCTTGGCGACGCCCCTGATTTCATCATCGGTCAGGTTGCGGTTGACCTTGCAGGTCGCTTGCACGCCACCGTGGCTGGAAACCACAGGCCGCGTTGCCATGGCCAGCACTTCGGCCACGCCGGCATGCGACAGATGCGCGAGGTCGACGATCATGCCCCTGGCTTCCATGCGCTGCACGATGTCACGACCAAAGGGGGTGAGCCCGCCCTTCTTGATACCGTGCATCGACCCACCCAGTTCATTATCAAAGAAATGCGTCAGGCCCGCCATGCGGAAACCGGCAGCATACAGCCGGTCAAGATTTTCGGCTTTGCCTTCCAGGTTGTGCAGGCCTTCAATGCTCAACAGCGCGCCGACCGGCCGGTTTTTGCCCTGGCGGCGCTGGATCAATTCATCAATCTGACCCGCTTCATCGATGGCGACCAGGCCGCCCTGTGAAGCATCCACCGCGGCATGCAGTTTGTGCGCATGATAGAGCGAACGCTGCAGCAGCGAGCCCCAGGTTTTCACCGGCTGCAACTGCACGATGGTCAAAAGCGTGATGTCATCGGTCTGGTCGCTATTGCTCTCGTAATTTAACTTCTTCGGCGATTTGGTGACCGAGGACAACACCTGCAGCGTGACATTGCCGTCGGCCAGGCGCGGCACATCAACATGGCCGCGATTGGCGCGGTCGTTGATATCGCGGTCCCACATCAAACTGTCGCTGTGCAGGTCAACGATGGTCAGCGTCTTATGCAAGGCCTTTGCTGCGTCGCTGACCTTGATCAGCGGTTGGCCGTCAATCTGGTTCATGCTGTGCTCGACATAGCCCGGCACTATGCCGAAAAGCAGGATCGCGACAACGCCCGGTAAAGCCAGTGGCAGCCAGTATCTCTTACGCATTTTTATCCCACCTCAGATATCTCAGCACCGCCGACACGCGCGCGGGGGGTGATGGGTAACTGATACAGAGGTTTGCTCAGGGCGTCAACTAAACCGGTGCCAGAAAAAAACGGACGGGCACATTAATTATAGTAAGTGTGCCCCGTCCCCTTCGCTTCACTTTTTCGGTAATGGCGAAATTACCCCAGTTGTGTCGAGTTGTGACGCTTTCGGTCAATTGAACCCCCACCGCGCCGATGATAATCATCCATGCATAAAATAAATGCGTATAAACAGCTAGATAGCTCATTACTCATCTATTGGCATCAATTGTGCATAACTCTACCTGCAAGGAAAAATTTTAAGTCTGTTGCGACCGGGCACCATGCGCCGCGGGCAACCGAAAAGGAGAAATGAAAATGCATCGCAGCACGAGGAAGTCGGCGTTCGCAGCAAAAGGTTTTACGTTGATAGAACTGATGATCGTCCTCGCGATCATCGCGGTTTTGCTGGCGCTGGCCTTACCGGCCTACCAGGACTACACCATTCGCGCCAAGGTTGCGGAAGGCCTTAGCGTGGCTGCACCCGCCAAACTGGCATTGACTGAAACCTGTCAATCCGATCCGACCCTGACGGTCGTCGATGCCGCCAGGGCCGGTTATTCCTTCCAAGAGTCGAACTATGTGGAATCAGTTAACGTCGCGGCTAATTGCCAGACCGGCGTCATGCTCATCGCGGTGCAGACCAGGAACACGGGCGCGGATGTCGATCCAGCCATCGTTCTCAGCACGATAAACTTTTCCTTATTCAGCTTCGTATCCATTGGTTTTGGAGCAGGACCGTCGTGGCAATGTATGGGCTTTGCAGAAAGCAACGGCCAACTCCCCTCCGGATGCCGCATTGGTGATGAGGAATTTATGGGTAATTTACTGGAAATGATTGTGGGCGGGATGGGCGCCAGAACTGGTGTGGGGAGTGACGGCACCCAGACTTGAACAGGTGAGCGGTCTATCGCGGACCGCGCCTCCAGGCACGGCTGGCAAAGGGAATCCAGGCCGGGCAAGGTAATTCATGAGTACATATTGTTGCCCGCGCGAACGGGTTTAGCCCGGGGGAATACGACCAATTCCCAGTACACGGTTCCGGCACCATCGCAGGGGCGGTTCCAATCACTGTGTGTCATAGGCGACAAGCGCGGCGGTGCCGCATCCCAATGCATTGCTGAACATCCGGATTTCCTTGCAACGCGTGCGAGCCCTTGTTGGCGTGCCGCTAATGATTGCTGCGCCGTTTTGTTTGACGGGCCCACTTTCACGCGCAGCACGGTCCATTGGGAAGTCAAGCTCATTGATGAAGTCGCAACGCGCTCACGTGCATTCCCATTTCTACAGGGCTACCGTTTTGAACTTCCCCTTTGAATTTCTATGAACGTTTTGTTGAATCCGTAGGATTGAGAAGGACTGCGCTGCGCAGCTAAAACCGCTGCGTTGGCCAAGGCAGTGACTTTTAGCACTTCAGGGTCGGGTGTTTCAGGGGTACAACGTAGTGGCCGGGCATTGTGCAGCCAGGCATGTGGGGCCTGCTCTCAGTTAAAATTGCGGCCTTGGAAATATTTGGCCGCGCTACAGGGGCTTCACTTGACTCAGATTGTCCGCTCTCATTCCTCGCATTGGGGCGCCTACGAGGTAACCGTCGAACAGGACGTAGTGACGGGCGTAGTGCCGTTTGCGGGAGATGCTGACCCCTCACCGATTCTCGGCAATATCGCCAGCACTGTTCGACACCGTTCCCGGGTTGCCCGGCCCATGGTGCGCACCGGTTGGCTGGAGCGCGGGCCCGGTCCCGATGCGCGGCGCGGAGCCGACCCATACGTGGCCGTTTCGTGGGAGGAACTGACGGAACGGTTGTCAGGCGAATTACGCAGGGTCATCGACACCCATGGCAACGCATCGATTTATGGCGGCTCCTACGGTTGGGCCAGCGCCGGGCGATTCCACCACGCGCAAAGCCAGCTTCACCGGTTTCTCAACCTGCTCGGCGGATACGTTTCATCCGTCAATAACTACAGTAACGCGGCCGGGGAAGTCATTCTGGACCGTGTCATCGGCAGTATGCGCGGAGCCCTGGGCACGCGCTGCACGTCCTGGCAACAGATTATCGAGCATACGGATCTGCTCCTTGCCTTTGGCGGCGTGCCGCTGAAGAACTCCGCCGTGAGCCCCGGCGGCCAAAGTTTTCATAATGTTTCGTCCCATCTGCGCGCAGGTAAAAAGCGCGGTACGGAATACGTTTTCTTCAGTCCCCTGCGCGATGATCTGCCGGATTACGTCCAGGCCAGCTGGCAGCCGCTGGTGCCTGGAACAGATGTAGCGGTGATGCTGGGCCTGGCCCACACGCTGGTGACAGAAGGTCTGCACGACCGGGCATTCCTTGATCGGTACTGTCACGGTTACGCTACGTTTGAGCGCTATCTGCTCGGAAAGGATGACGGTCTGCCCAAGAACGCCGATTGGGCTGCGAGGCTTTCTGAAATTCCGGCCGACGAAATCCGTGCGCTGGCCCGAAAAATGGTCTCCGGCCGAACCATGATTAACGTGAGCTGGTCCCTGCAGCGCGCGGATCACGGCGAACAACCCGTCTGGATGGGTGTAACACTCGCCGCAATGATCGGCCAGATCGGCCTGCCCGGAGGCGGATTCGGTTTCGGCTACGGGTCCATGGGTTCAATCGGCGAAGGGCAATTGCCCTTCAGTGTTCCGGTGCTTTCACAAGGACGAAATCCGGTCGGAAATTTTATCCCGGTCGCCCGCATCGCGGATATGTTGCTCAATCCGGGGCAGCTATTCGATTTTAACGGCACAAAATTGACCTACCCCGATATCAAGCTGGTTTACTGGGCAGGTGGAAACCCCTTCCACCACCACCAGGACCTCTCACGCTTGCGCCAGGCATTCGCGCGGGCAGAAACCATCGTGGTGCACGACCCGTTCTGGACCGCGATGGCCAAACATGCCGATATCGTGGTGCCGTCGACCCTCTCTTTGGAACGGGATGATCTTGGTGCGTCCTATTCGGACCCGGTCATGGTGGCGATGAAAAAGGCTACGGACCCGTACGAGTCAAGCCGCAATGATTTTACAACTTACAGTGATCTCGCCAATGCGCTCGGCGTGGGAGAGGCATTCACTGAAGGGCGTACTGCCGAAGAATGGATTCGCCACCTGTATGAAACCTGGCGTACGAAGCTGGAGCGGCGAGTTCCGCACATCCCGGACTTCGATTTGTTTTGGCAAGACGGTTACCTGGACCTGCCCTACTCTGACCAGTCAACCGTTGCTTTCAGTGCATTCCGCGCTGACCCCGCTGCCAATCAGCTGCGCACACCCAGTGGCAAAATCGATATCTTTTCCGATGCCATCCATAGCTTTGGCTATGACGATTGTCATGGCCATGCAAAATGGTTCGAGCCCAGGGAGTGGCCGGGGTCCCCGGAGTTTGCACGCTTCCCCATGCAACTGGTCGCGAACAATCCATCGACCCGCCTGCACAGCCAGCTTGACGCCGGCGCCTGGAGCCAGGCTTCCAAGATCCACGGGCGGGAGCCGGCCCGGATGAATCCATCCGATGCAGTAGTGCGGGGAATTTCCGATGGCGACGTGGTGAAGCTCTTCAATGAGCGGGGAAGTTGCCTCGCAGGCATGCGCATCAGCGAAAACGTCCGGCCGGGCGTCATTCAGCTCTCGACTGGCGCGTGGTTCGATCCGCTGGATCCCCTGGACCCAAAGTCAATCTGCGTCCATGGCAACCCGAATGTCCTCACCTTCGACCAGGGGACTTCACGTTTGGCCCAGGGTTGTGCCGGGCAGTTGGCCCTCGTGCAGGTGGAACGGTTCGACGGAGAATTGCCTCCAATCAGGGCCTATGATCCACCGCTTGCCGGAGAAGTATAGTGTTGCACAAAAGGACAGTTATGCTGCAGAGAATCCTGATTGTATTGAGCCTGCTTTGCGTGTTGACGGCTTGCGGCAGTGGGCCCAAAGACGGTACCGACCCCAAAGATACAGGACCGGCCCAAGCTGCTTCCGCGACCAGTTCCACGCCTGCAATGCTTATTGCACCGCAGGACCTGCTCGAGATTTCGCTTGATCAAATCGCCTCCGGACCCGTCATTTCAGGTTCCCTGCAGGCTCAAAAACAGGCAGAGCTGCTCGCGGAAGTGTCTGCCATTGTCATGCAGGTACTCAAAGATGACGGCGACACCGTGGAAAAAGGCGATTTGCTCGTGCGCCTCGACGACACCGCTTTTCGCCAGGCATTAAGTTCTGCGCGAGAAGCAGAACGGGTCGCTCAACAGGGCTTTGACCAGGCTGAACGCCAGCTCGAGCGCCTGAAAACTTTGTCCAGCACGGGCGCAGTCTCAATCCAGGCAGAGGAAGACGCTGAACTGAAGAGCAGTGCGGCGGAAAGCGAATTGGCTGCAGCACGCACGCGTGTTGTGCAAGAGTCGCAACAACTCGCGCGCACGGAAATTCGCGCTCCTTTCGCGGGAATAGTTGGAGGTCGCGAAGTGTCCAGCGGTGATACTGCCCAAATCGGCAAGGCTCTGCTCAAAGTTATAGACCCCACCAGCATTCGCTTCACGGGCTTCATCCCTTCCGACCAGATCCGGCTGATCGAAATTGGCCAGATCGTGGATTTTCGGGTTGGTGGCCAAAGGGACCAGGTATTCAAGGGACGGATCGAGCGCGTCAATCCAGTGGTCGATCCCGGCACTCGCCAGGTCAGCGTGCAGGTGGCCATCACTGGAGAGTACAACTTGACCGTTGGCATGTTCGCCGAAGGACGCGTGCAGACCGAGTCCAGAGCGGGACTTTCGGTTCCCGAGTCCAGCCTGGTGCGGCTGGGCGACCAGGCCTATGTCTGGCGCGTGAAAAATGGAAAGCTCAATAAAATTGAAGTAGGACTCGGTGCACGCGATACACAATCCGGATCTTATGCCATAAACACCGGCCTTGTTGCAGGCGACCTAGTGCTGCTTCATCCGCTTGGCGCCCTGGTGGATGGCGCCAATGTGGAGTTGAAACAAGGTCCCGTTGCCGGAAAGGAGGGCTAGTCCTCATGCTTTTGTCCGATTTTAGTATAAAGCGACCCGTGGTGGTCGTGGTTGCCACTGTGGCATTGATGGCGGCGGGATGGTTAGCGCTCGGCCAGTTGCGCGTAAACGAGCGTCCGGATATTGCGCCACCCGTCTTGCGCGTCGGTATCCCCTATCCGGGCGCCTCGCCGGAAACGGTGGAGCGTGAAATTCTGGACCGCCTGGAAAAAGCCATGCGTGGCATCCCGGGAGTGCGCGAAATGCGCGCCTGGGCAAGCGACAGCAACGCCACGTTTCGGATCGAGTTTGAGTTTGACAAGAACCTGATCGCTGCCGCTGATGAAGTGCGCAATGCGATCGCCACCGTGCGTTACAAATTGCCCAATGAAATGCGCGAGCCGATAATCCATAGAGCAGATCCGGACGCCTGGCCGATCATGTCCTTATCTCTCTCGTCAACCAGTCAGAGCCATGTGGAATTGTCGCGCATGGCGGAAAAAGACATTGCCGACCGCCTGCGCGGTTTAGCTGGTGTTGCTGAGGTTGAAGTTTCAGGCAACCTGGTGCGAGAGCTATCCGTGCTTCTGCGCAGTGAAAAATTGCGCATGCACAACATCTCCGTAGCAGAGGTGGAATACAGTCTGCGCAATCAGAACCTGACCGTCCCGGGTGGAAAATTGGAGGGTTTGCTGGAAGACCGCAGCATCCGCCTGATCGGGCGCCTTGAAACCCCGGAAGACTTTTCCAACATTGTGATCAAGCGCCGTGGCGATGATGTGTTGCGCCTGGGTGATGTAGCCGAGGTGGTGGATGGCACCGCTCCGCAGGGGAGTCTCAGTCTCTACAACGGCCAGACCTCGGTGGGCATTGCCGTGATTCGCACGCGTGAAGCCAGCACGGTCGCCGTATCCAAGCTGGTTCGGAAGGAACTGGATGACATAAACAAACAACTTAAGGCAGGCACGAAGATCGACATAGCCAACGATGGCGGAGAATGGGCCGAACAGAGTTTGAACAATGTCATTGAGGCCCTTCTATTTGGCGCCATGCTGACTATTTTCGTGGTCTACGCTTTCCTCAATTCCTGGCGTTCCACGTTGATCACGGCACTCGCCCTGCCAACTTCGGTACTGGCAGCATTCATCGCGGTATGGCTTTTTGGTTTCTCGCTTAATTTCATGACCCTGCTGGGGCTATCTTTGGCTATCGGTGTGTTGATCGATGACGCCATCGTGGTGCGTGAAAATATTGTCCGGCACATGGAACGCGGCGAAGACCGGATCACGGCCTCGCGCGAAGGCACCAAAGAAATTGGCGTTGCTGTCATGGCGACCACCTTTTCCATTGTGGCCGTGTTTGTGCCCGTCGCATTTATGGGTGGTGGCTCCGGTCAGTGGTTCAAGCCATTTGCGTTAACCGTCGTTGCCTCGGTGCTGGTGTCGCTGTTCATATCGTTTTCTCTTGATCCCATGCTGTCTTCGCGTTGGGGCGATCCGGTGGGCTATCAGGAAAAACCCAAAAGAGGTTTCAGCGCCCTGCTGCAACGCTTTAACCGCTGGTTCGACCGCCAGGCTGACCGCTATGGTTTGCTTATCCGCTGGGCCCTGGGCCATCGCCGCTCCATGGCTATCATTGCCGTATCGAGCCTGGTTGCCGCTTTGTGGATGCAATCGACCATCGGGGGAACGAGTTTTCTGCCGAACTCTGACAATGGTCAGTTAGTGGTCCAAATCCGCCTGCCCTCGGGTGCCAGCCTGGAATATGCACGGATCAAGACCGCACAGGCAGTCGAGTTGGTGCGCGAGATTCCGGAAGTAGAGGCGATATTCAGTGACATCCAAAGAGATTCCTCCCGGATTGACGTGAATATAGGTAAAGCCAGGACCCGGCAGCGCGGTGCTGCTGAAATCGCTACTGTTTTGCGTGCCTCGTTGAAGCGCCTGGTCGGCGCCGCATACACCGTACAGGACGACACCAGCGATGGTGGTGAAAAGCCGGTAGTAATTAATTTTTTCGGGGTAGATTCGCGCAAACTGATGGAGATCACCAATGCCTTTATGGATGATTTGCGCAAAGTGCCAGGCGCCGTGGATGTTGGCCTGGAGGATCAGGATCCGATGCCGGAGTATCAGATCGAACTGGACCGCGGTTTGGCCAGTAGTCTTGGCATTACCGTGGGTGATGCAGCGCAAGCCCTGCGGGTTGCCTTTGCCGGCATCGAAGTTGGCGACTGGGTAGACCCGACGGGAGAGACCCGGGACGTTGCCTTGCGCTTGCATCCGGATGATCGCGCCAGTGTGTCGGCCCTGGCGCGCCTGCCGCTGGTACCAGGGGGTGGCAATAGCGTGGTGCCACTGGAACAGATCGCTACTATCAACATGGGCAAGGCACCCTCCAGCATCACCCACACGGATGGCCTGCGTACCGTCACTGTCACGGCAAACGTCGAAGGCGTTTCACAAGGTGAGGTAATCGGTGCAGCCTTGAAACTCGTGGATGCCATCGATTTCCCCCCGGGTTACGGGATTCAATTGCGTGGCGCAGGCCAGGATCAGGATGAAGTATTCGGCGCCATGCTGACGGCCCTGGTATCAGGAATTGGCCTCATGTACCTCGTCCTGGTAATCCAGTTCGGTTCCTTCCTTGCGCCGCTGCCAGTGATGATGAGCTTGCCGCTGAGCCTCATAGGCGTGGTCATTGCCCTGGTGGTGACCGGCCACACCATCAACCTGATGAGCCTTATTGGCATCATCATGCTCATGGGCCTGGTGGCCAAGAATGCGATTTTGCTGCTTGATTGCGCACGGTCGAGAGAAAAAGAAGGATATACCCGGGAAGACGCCCTGATGTTTGCCGGCCGCGCGCGTTTGCGCCCGATCCTGATGACAACATTTGCACTCATAGCCGGCATGATGCCGGTGGCTATCGGCCTCGGCGATGGCAGCGAGTTTTATCAGCCCATGGCGGTGTCTATCATCGGCGGCACCATCACCTCCACCCTGCTGACACTGCTGATGATCCCGACGTTTTACGACAGCATCGAAATTGCACATGACCGCCTGGTGGCAAAATTCAAACACCGTGCAAGCTTGCGCGGGACCGCATTGAGTGCCCTGCTGACTGCGCTGGAACTGGTGCTGACACTGGTAGGCGTGCGCTTCGTGTATCGCTTGCTCAAGCGTGGATGGGCACACTTCGTGCCGCAGCGCGTCGTACCCAGCGCTTAACCGATGGGTCAGATGAATACCACAGAAGCTAACAAAACCTACCGCTTCATGCAGGAACGACCACGCTTCGGGCAGCGCGTTTTCATCTCCGCACAGGCCAGCGTTAGCGGTTCTGTGGTGCTGGGCGATGACGTTTCCGTCTGGCCCATGGCAGTGATTCGCGGGGACGTTAATCACATCGAAATTGGATCGCGATGCAATATCCAGGACGGCGCGGTACTGCACGTTACGCATGAAGGCCCCTATTCACCGCAGGGCGCTGCACTCATCCTGGCCGATGACGTAACCGTTGGGCACGGAGTTATTTTGCATGCCTGTACTATTGGTCAGCGCTGCTTTGTAGGCATGGGCGCCATCGTAATGGACGGGGTGGTGCTGGAAGACGAATGCATGATTGCTGCCGGAGCGGTGGTGCCGCCCGGAACGGTCGTGCCCACCCGGACTTTGTGGAAAGGCAACCCGGCCCGTCTCGCGCGGCCACTGTCTCATGAGCAAGTGGCGATGCTGCGCTATGGTGCAGAGCATTACGTTCGTCTCAAAGACCTGTACCTTGTTCAAGATGGGGCGTCGGGTTGAATCGGGCGCGCCTCCGGGTGCTGCCCGGAGTCCTCGCTGGCATTCTCGTCTTGCACTGGAAATGCTACTAGAATGTATAACGACCCTCATCACTCAAGGAGTTTTCAAATGTCCCCTCGCCAATCACTGACCACTGCAGTTCTCACCCTCGCCCTGGCAGTTGGTGTCGGAGTGCCGATGGCAAGCGTTCATGCGCAACAGAGCACGGCCAGTGCAGCCAATCCGGGTTCCATCCGTCAGGCACTGGAACAGCAGTTGGGAAAACACGCGAAGCTCAAACTCGTTTCTGGCCAGGATGTGGAAGGCAAGGTGACGGAGGTCAGCGACGAGGTGGTTGTCGTCAGCGAACTGACCGGGATGGAGTTTTTTGGAGCTACGGTTCGGCTGGACCAGGTGGCAGCCGTCATTGTGCGGACCAGCACCCAATAAATTCCGGGTCACATAAATTTCAGGCCGATGCTTATTCTACCTGCAGCTTTAGTTTAAGCTGCAGTGATTCCCCGGGAGACAGCACGCGCAACCCCGCATCGATGTTCTGCTGCGACAATTCATAGGCATTGGGCACGCAGGTCAGGGGTTCAATGGAAATGGCCTCGCGATGTGACGGGGTGTAGACCACGCAGGCGCGAAACGACTCATCGAATTTCAATGTGAGTTCGCGCTTGCTCGCAGCGTCATGAATCCGGCAACTGCACCAGCCGTCCACGAATTCCAGCCCGGTAAAAACATCATCCAGCGTGATGTCGGCAAAGGCCATTCCCCGTCTCAGGTTCGCTGCATTCATCAGCTGCGTAGCGGCTTCATCAGAGGCTCCGCAAGCAGGTTGAGTGAACGCGTCAATCTGCCTGCCGGTAGGGAGCATATTTTCCAGTTCCCAGCGGTGAGCCAGTGGCAATATCACGCGGCACTGATCAGCAGCAGAGCCACGCAGTGGCGCACGGAAATACGGATGGGCGCCGAAACCAAACGGTAAAGGGCGATCACCCGGGTTTTCAATGTGGAAGCGGGACAGCAGCGTGCGCCCCGCCAACTCGTACGCGGCCGTGATGCGAAAGTCTGATGGCCAGGCATGCTGCAGTTCGGGTGCATCGACTGCAGCCTGGAACTGCCCGACCACCCGCGACGCAGTTTGCTCCAGCACCCGCCAGGGCCGGTCCAGTACATAGCCGTGAATGGCATTGCCCAAACCATCGTCGCCCTCCAGCGGGTAGTCTCTCCCCTGCCAATGTAGCGTCTTGCCTTGAATACGCCCGGGATAAGGGAACAGCAAGGGCATGCCACTGCGTGCAGCCTCTCCTGCTCCGTTCTCAAATCTGGGCTCAGCCCACAATACATCTACTACTTCTGATTCGAATGCGGCGCGGAACTGATAGCAGTTGAACCCGCGCGAGGTGAGTATTTCCACCTCGGATCCGGTTTGCGTATCCCTGAGTGTTACGCTGTGTGCTTTCACAAATGCTTGCCGAACCAGGCCAGGTAACGTTCATACAGGTCCTTGACGTGGCTGGGCGCAGCAATACCGTGATACTCATCCGGGTAAACCACGAGTTCAGTCTCCACACCCAGAGTTTTCAAGGCGAGGTAGAGCTGTTCGGAGTTGATGATGGGCACGTTCCAGTCAATCTCACCGCCCATGATCAGGGTGGGAGTTACCACTTTCTTCACCGAATTGTACGGGGATATGCGTTCATATTTTTCACGCGCCGCAGGTTCCCACGGATAGCCTAGCTCCTGCTCCCACCAGCGCTGGTACATGTCATGTCCGTAACTGGCAACGTACAGCGTGGAACTGGCCCCGGTGACCGCTGCCTTGAAGCGGTCGGTCTTGGTGATTGCGTGATTGGTTAGCATGCCTCCATACGACCAACCGGTAACGCCGAGACGGTTAGGGTCAGCCCAGCCCCGGGCAATCGCGTAGTCCACCCCCGCCATCACGTCCTCAAAGTCAGGCCCGCCCCAATCCTGCCAAATGCCAAGGCAAAATGCCTGACCGTAGCCCGTGGACCCGCGGGGGTTGGGGTGAATGACGACATAGCCGTTGGCGGCATACAACTGCGCTTCGAACTGAAAGCTGTAGTCGAACTGCGACTGCGGGCCACCGTGAATATCGAGAATGGCCGGGTAACGCTGGCCTTCGACAAAATCCGGGGGCTTGATGATGAATCCTTCGATGGGCGTCCCGTCCTTGCTGGTAAAGTGAACCTCTTCCACCGTACCCAGTTGCAGGCCAGCCAGAACGGACTGGTTGGTAAAGGTGCGTTGCTCCAGTTTTCCCTGGTTGAAACTGAACACCTCGGCCGGTAATTGCGGCCGGCTGATCAGGGCGGCCGCGTCGGAATTCTTGCCAAAAGAAAAATCTGCCACGACCGAATCTCCCGTGATCAGGCGTTCGATTTTTCCACCCTTGGGGCTGATGCGCGCGAGGTTTTGCTCACCACTGTCTTCCAGCAGGAACCAGATGGATTTTCCATCCGGTGAAAATTCGGGACGGAAAATCATCCGGTCAAGTTCGGCGGTCAGCACCCGGGAATTGCCACCGGCAGCGGAAGACACAGCCAGGTGAGCCGTGGCGTAGACGCCGGCTGCAACATCGGTGGTACTGGTGTGGGCAATCCATTTGCCGTCCGGGCTCCAGGCCGGGCTGGCGTCCGGCCCTGCCGAATCACTGACCTCGACCAGTTCCGCCGGCATAGGGCCTGCAGAAGAGCTTGCAGCTGAGCTGACCACCCAGATATCCGTGTTGTAATTATTGTCCGGGTCTGCGCTGCGGTTGCTGGTGAAGGCAATGTGGCCCCCATCCGGGGACCACACCGGTTCATCGTCGTCGTAGTCACCTGAGGTCAGCTGGGTAAGAGTCCCCACCGATACATCCAGCAGGTAGACATGCGTGCGCCTGTGGTCAAGGTAGCCAACGTAATCGGTCTTGAACTGCTCACGGTTGATCACCCAGGGTGGTGCGGTTTTTTCCTTGTAACTCTCGCCCTCTTTCTTCTTTTCCAATTCCTGCGGCGTGGGATCCTGCAGAACCAATGCCAGCCGGGCGGAATCCGGAGACCAGGCGAAATCCTCAACCGCTTGCGCCGTATCGGTCATTTGCACCGCTTCGCCACCCTGGCGGGACAAGCGCCATACCTGGGTCTGGCCTTCGTCGCGGGCCGACAGGAACGCCAGGTATTTTCCATCCGGACTCCAGCGCGGGTGCGAAGAAGATTTGCCCTCAGCGGTCATGGCCAGAGGCTCTCCACCTGCCACGGGAATAACCCAGATCCGGCTCCCGGACGTGTCTTTATCCAGGTTTTGCCGGGTAAGGGTGTAAGCAATCCACTGGCCTTCGGGGCTGATTTGCGGGTCGCTTACCGAACCCAGGCGAAACAGGTCAGCAATGGTCAATGTACCGGCAGCAGCGGCAGGTTGGCTGTCATCTGCCGGCAGCGCAAAGGTTGCAAACAGACACACTGCTGCTAACAGGGCAATTCCGCTGAGCGGGTTTCGTTTGGATTTCACCTGGATAATCTCCTTTGGGTTTGAATAGCACAGATTAAACACTTTAGAGTCAGCTCTGCAATGCACACCTGACCGAAATGCACATGGCTGCATAATTCCTGTGCAGGCGGTAGGATAGCGGCTCGCTACCAAGCCCATCCCCGGTAAACGTCCGAGCAATTTAACTTGAGCGCAGGTTCAAAAACAAAGCAAGAAAGTTTGGCGGCAGCCATAGGCGCAATGAAAGCCAATCGGCCGCTGCTGGCCGAAGAGATCTGCCGTGACTACCTGGACATGAAACCGGGTTGTGCGGAACACCTGCGTTTGCTCGGCCTTGCGCTGATGAAACAAAAGCGCCTTGATGAAGCGGAAGATCGCCTCCGTTTTGCACTGAAAATCAAACCGGATTTTCCCCAGTTACACGAAGACCTCGGCAGCGTGCTGGCCACGCGCGGCGATTTCTCCGCTGCTATTGCTTGCTTTGAGGCCGCCATAAAGCTGGATCCCCGCCTGACCCTGGCACACAAAAAGCTTGGCCAGGCGCTGGCAGCAGCCGGGCGGGGTAAAGAGGCTGACCAGTCTTTCGAAGTATTTTTTGAACTCGACCCGGCCAAGCGAGCAGTGGCCGAGGGGGCTGAACACCTCAAGGCCGGGCGACTGGAAGATGCCATCACGGTATTCCGCGCAGCCCTCAGACACAATCCTGATGATGTCGACGTCATGCGCTACCTCGCAGTGGCCTGGTCACAGAAAAAGGAAGCCTGGGACGATGCCGAAGCCCTGCTGCGGCGCGCAGTCAGGCTTGCCCCGGATTTCACTGTTGCCTGGCTCAACCTCGGTTCGGTGCTGGTTTCTCAGGGTAAACACCTTGATGCCGTCGAGACCTACCGTACCGCGACCCGACTGGACCCGGAAAACGTCTCTGCCTGGGCCGGTCTCGGCAGTGCATATGCTTTGACCGGCAACGTGGACCAGAGCGCGGTGGCCTATGCGCGGGCGGTAGCGTTGAACCCT
Source organism: Lysobacterales bacterium (assembly GCA_031362985.1). GTDB lineage: Bacteria > Pseudomonadota > Gammaproteobacteria > Xanthomonadales > SZUA-36 > SHZL01. Next base: position 14,587 of record JANLTO010000159.1, read on the forward strand.
GGTGCTCCGGGCGTACACATGGGGCATGCCCACGTGCTCAAGACCCTCGGTAGCCAGGAAGCCTCGCTGGAGAGCTATCGTGCCGCCATCAGGGCCAAGCCGGACTTTGGCGAAGTGTACTGGAGCATGGCCAACCTCAAGGTATTTCGCTTCGAAGCCGAAGAAGTCGCGGCGATGGAAGCGCGGCTCGAAAAAGGCGGCCTCAGCGAGAGCGCCGAAACGCATTTTCGCTTTGCTCTCGGCAAGGCTCACGAGGACTTGAAAGATCACGACACAGCCTGGAAGTACTATCACACAGGCAACCAGCTACAACGAACGCAGGTGTATTACGATCCGCTGGAAATGAGTGCCCGGCACAGGGATATTTTCGAGGTGTTCACGCGCGAATTCCTGGAGCAGAATTCCGGCCACGGTTATGCGGCGCCCGACCCGATTTTCATTGTGGGCCTGCCGCGCTCCGGTTCCACACTGGTGGAACAAATCCTTTCAAGCCATCCACAGGTGGAAGGTACGGCGGAACTGCCCAACCTCAGCAAGATCGCCACTTCGATCGGGCGTTACCGCTCCGATCAAGTGCACTATCCGCGAGCAGCGCAACACCTGTCGCCGCGCGATTGGCAGGCCTATGGCCAGCAATACATCGAAGAAACCCGCCGGCACCGTGTTCTCGGGCGGCCGTTTTTTACCGACAAACTGCCCAATAATTTTCCGCAAATCGGTTTCCTGCACCTGATCCTGCCCAACGCCAAAGTCATCAATACCCGCCGGCACCCGCTGGACAGTTGCCTCGGCGCGTACAAGCAGTTATTTGGCAAGGGACAGAATTTCACCTACGACATCGACGAGCTGGCAGATTACTATCGCAATTACTGCGCGATGATCGATCACTGGCACAAGGTACTGCCGGGCAAGGTGCTGGACGTGCACTACGAGGACACGGTGCTGGATTTTGAAGGCCAGGTCAGGCGCATCCTCGATCATTGCGGTTTGCCGTTTGACGAGGCTTGCCTGAAGTTCTACGAAAATCCGCGGGCGGTTCGCACCGCCAGTTCAGAACAGGTGCGGCAACCGATCTATCGGGGTTCGCTGGGAAAATGGCGTAAGTATGAAGCGCACCTTGGCAGCTGGAAGGAATCCCTGCATGACATTATCGAGGCCCTGCCGCCGCACATCCGCAATGCGGGCATGGAGTCCTAATTTGACTCCAAATATGGCCAAATCTCCACGCTGTGGATGGCCGTGCGCACATCGCGCGACAGGTTGACGGAAAACAGGGGACGATTTTTCTGCAGATCATACAAGGTGACAGTAGCGGGAGAGGTGCCAACAGCTACCGCACGTTCATTCACCGCGCACAATCCCCGGCCGAATCCTGCTTGTGCTTCACCGCTGAAATCCGCGTCCGCGTGTTGCAGGTCTGCGGGATTGTGTGCGGGCAGCGGCAATGCGCGGTCTTCTTTGCTGTCCGCCCGGCCACAATAGCGCAGGGCCGACATTTCGTTGTCAATGTACAGAACTCCCTTGCGAAACGGGCGCGCATTGCGCGCACCCGGCGGCAACTCGACCGTCATCAGCACGGTCGTGCCATTGAAGTGCAGCAGGCCACCGGTGTTGTGCCCGCTGACATACATGCCGGCAGAGTTGCAGAATATATCCGTGAGTTCCAGCTTGTTCAGGGCCAGCGGCCCGTCTGCGCCATTGGGGTCAAACGGCGCCCCTTTGAAACGGAACTGCTTCACGTTGATGTGCATGGCCCAATCAAATCTTTGCTGGTCAAGATCAAATGCGAGGATGCTGTCAAATGCACCGGAGGCAAGAAACAGCTTGCCCTGGTGCAGTGCGATGCCCCGGCACTGTTTGAGATATTCGTTGCGCCATGACCCGAGCAACTTGAACTGCGGTGAATAGGCAAACAGTTCATCACCGGCTGCAAGGTAAACGACGTCAGGCGTACAGGCAATGCCGCGCAAACCCAGCTCGAAACCACGGCCCTGCCAGTCTATGCCGGCAGTATTCCAGTCCAGGGCGAGAACTACATGCTCCTGCTCCAGATCAATCAGGAAAACCCCGCCCCGGCTGTCCAGCTTCTGCCTGCCGCGAATGACGGAAGTGGCTATTAACCGTGGAATGGCATGGGTCTGGACCATAAGGCCGGGAGCCTCAGGGAGAAAGACAGGTGTGCCTGCCTGGCCTTGCAGAGAACAAGGCCAGGCAGCGGGGCTTAGAACGTCTTGCGGAAGTTAAACCCAATGGTCCTGGGTGTCTGGTAGGTGCGATAGTGCTGGAATGCGGGATTGCCAAACCACTCTGCCTGGTAATCGGAACTGCTGAGCCAGCTCTGGGCATACTCATTCCACATGTTGCGAATGAAAAAGGTGATGTTCCACTGAGTGGGTAAATCCAGGCCGACCTGGAAGTTGGCAATTGAGAACGAATCCATGCGGCCATCCGGATTTTCATCGATCGCACTACTCAGGCTGTTCCACTTCGCGCTGGTGTAGTTCTGGTCATAACGCACCCACAGGTCTCCGCCAAAGGGATGCCACTGATCGAAGTCGTATTCCACCGCGGCCCAGAACACCTGCTCCGGGGAAATCGGCATGGTCGTGCCTTTGGGCACAACGTCACCATCAATCTCCGTAAAGCTCTCGGTAAATTCAGGATTGGTCAGTGTCATGCTGCCCTGGAACTGGAAAGATTCGGTAATCCACCAGGTGGTGTTCAGCTCAACACCTCTTTGTTCGGCCGTCTTGCCATTGTAGGTGCCGTTCAGCCACCAGACATTGTCCACGCTGCCCGAAGTCACCTGGATGTCATCCCACTTCATCAGGAAAAAGTCGATATTGAACAAGAGCGTGTTGTCCAGCCATTGGCTCTTCATACCGACTTCGAAGTTGTTCATGGTGTCGGGTTTGTATTTGTACGGAATCAGCCCGGTATTGGCGGCGCGGGGACTATTGAAGCCACCCAGGCGGAAACCCTGGCTGAACAGGGCGTATACCATGTTGGTATCGGTAAAGTTGTACTGGGTGCTGAATTTAAAGATCGTATCGCTTTCCTTACCCTTCGATGAATAGGCACCGAGGGTATCGCCACCTCCAGCAGGTGGCAGGCCTTGCGGAAACTGGTACTGGTCGTACTGGTCGCGATCGTACTGGAACCAGCGCGCACCCACTGTTGCCGACCACTGATCGGTGAAGTTATAGCTCATTTCGCCGAAAAACGCGGTCTGCTTGATGGTGCGCTTCATACGGTTGGTATAGCCATAAGTCGTTGCTGGCAGCGGATACTGCACGTCATATCCCAGCACGTACTTATCGTAATAGGCATAGTAATTAGCTGCTTCCCAGGCGATGGTGGACATCAGGTCGGGATTGTCGGCGCCATACAACCATGTGTCATAAACATCTTCATAGAAAAAGCCTGCCATCCACTGGAAACGGCTGTCGCCGGTTGAGGTTATGCGGATTTCCTGCGAGAAACGAGTCTGCTTCTGGTCGTTAAAGATGTAGTTGGGCGTGTACTGGGTGTTGTAGAGGTCGTAACCGTAGTAATAGCCCCAGTAACTGTCCTTCCAATTGCCATAGGTCATGTTGTCCCATTCATAGGCGATGTCGCGGCTGAAATAGGCCGTATTGGATACCAGCGAGGCAAATCCCACATCAGCGGTGATGGTCAGGGCGCCCTGCCACCAGTTATCGCTGCTGGATTCATCCAGGAACTTGTTGGTCTTGGTCTTGCCCAGGTAAGGGTCAACGTCCCAGGAACCGCTGGTAGAGCTATCCTCGGTGATGAACTGGGCCAGAACTTCGAGGCTGTCCGAAAGATCCACCTGCAGTGCCGCACGCCCACCAACCAGGTCCGAGTTGTTGAAATTATCTTCAACGAATTCTTCATTGTTGAAGGGGCCGGCATAATCCTCACCGGCATACTGGCCATTGGCCAGGCTTTCACTGTACACGTTATCTATCCAACCACCGTCCCCCGTGGCATAAGCGACGAGACGCAGAGCCATCTTGTCGTCGGCCAGGGGAATATTGAGGACGCCGTTGACTTCGTAGCCCGGATCTCCACCGTGAGTAAACCGAGCTTCACCAAACACCTGCCCGAAAAAAGCTTCCGTATCCGGCTTGTTGGTAATGATGCGCAGGGTGCCGGTCTGGGAACTTGAACCGAACAAGGTGCCCTGGGGTCCGGGCAGCGACTCCACCCGTGCAATGTCCACCATGTAGGGGCTGACTTGCTGCGAGATGGTGGTGATGGGTTGTTCGTCGAGGTATACCGCGACCTGGCTGTCGAGGCGGTATTCGCCGGTGCCAGTGGAAATTCCCCTGAAGCTCAGTTCGTTGCGTCCGGGCCGCAGATTGATGAGCTGGACGCTGGGCAAGGCGCGAATGTAATCCGGCATGTTCTTGAATGCATTTTTTTCAATATCGGCGGTGGTAAACGCCGTAATACTCTGCGGTACGTCCTGCAGATTCAGACTGCGCTTGGTGGCGGTTACGGTAATTGTTTCCAGCTGACCATCACCGTCTGTCGCCTCGGTTTGAGCCATGAGCGGACCGAGGGGATAAAGGGCCGCCAGGATGGCTCCGGCCAGGCCGGAGACCGCGTAGCGGTTGCGGGCGGTGTTCGTGGCATTTACATCTTCGAGGGCATCAAGCTGCGGGGCATTGGTGACGGTCTGCGCCATTTTCATAGGATTAACCCTGTATCGCTGCTGGTTTGTTAGCGGTGCGCCGCTTTTTTCTTCCGAAATGGTTCCGGATTTTTGATCGATAGTGCCGATGGTCTCATGCCGTTTGCAATGCGCTCAATGGATGTTACCACTGGATGATGGACAATATTACGATAATTTTACATTTTGTTGCCAGCGCCAGCTGGCCTTTCAACCTTTTTTGATGGTGCGGTATCGCTCCGGCGAAATTCCCATGACTTTCTTGAACACCCGGGAAAAATAATAGGGATCGGAGTATCCGGTCTCGATGGCGACGACCTTGACCGGCTTGGCGCTCAGATCCAGCAAGCGGCAGGCTTTGCGAATTTTCAACTGGGTGAAGTAGGCCATGGGTGATTGCCCGGTCTGATCTCGAAACAGTGCGGAAAAATGGCTGACGGAGAGCCCTGCATGGCTGGCAAACTCATCCAGGCCGATCGATTCCGCCACGCGGTTACGCATGAGTTCCAGCGTGCTTTCCAGTAACTGCTGGCGATTTTCTGCTTTCTGCTCCAGCGGAAAAGCAGGGTTTCGAAACAGCAACAAGGACAGAATGTGCCGTGCCGACTGCGCGGCATAGATCAGCGTGGGCAAGGCGTAGCCCGTTTCCAGCGTATCCAGGCAATCGCGGAACAAGCGCACGGCTTCCAGTTGGGTTGCAGAGTCTGCCGGTATGGGCTGGCCGGGCCCTGGAATCCGTTCCACGTAGTAGTCCGCCTCGTCCCCGAGGAAGTGCATCCAGTAAATGGACCAGGGCGTATCATCTGCTGCCCAGTAGGTATGCGGTGCATTCCTGGGAATGATGAGCAGTTCGCCTGCCTGCAGGTGATTTTTGTGCCCGTTAACCACCACGTAGCCATTACCATCGACACACAGCATCAGGTGGTCCTGTCGCGCACCACCGGGGCGGTCGCGGTAGTGGTAACGGGCCTTGGGGTACCAGCCAATATCGGTGGGGTACAGGGAGCGAAACAGGGGATGGCGGTTGGCACTGGCCAGTATCGGGCGCGGGATTACATACATGTCCTGCCCGGCGAAACCCTCTCTGAGTTGTGGCTGTTGCATAGGCGAACAAGACCCCGGATTTGCGTGCTTGGACTTCATGGTTTGGCAACTAATCGTAAGAATATCCATTTCATAGCGGCAAAGTCCATTTTCATAAGAGTAAATTCATTAATAAGATAGGAAGAATTTACAGGAGCGCTTTCCATGGAGTACGAATCGGGCCCGGAATTCGTGCGCACGGAGTTTGCCCGCATGTTTGCCGGAACACCGCGCCTGTTCCAGGCCCCCGGCCGTATCAACATCATCGGTGAACATACCGACTACAACGGCGGCTGGGTACTACCCGCTGCGGTTGATCTTGGCACCTTTGCGGCCATGGCCCCGCGGGGCGACAAACTCCTGCGCGTGCATCTGCATCATGAACACCACACGCATGACATTGCCCTTAACGCGCTGGAAAAAGGCCGGCCCGGTGATGCAGTTGAGTACGTAAAAGCCGTGGCCTGGGCTTTGCAGGAGGAAGGTCTCGAACTGGCCGGTTGTGATGTACTCATTGCCGGCACCATTCCCCTCGGCGGCGGCCTGAGTTCTTCGGCGTCGCTGGAGTCCGTGCTGGCCTGGCTGCTGCTGGACCGGGTGGAAATGGAAGTCGAACGCAGCAGCGTTGCCCGCATCTGCCAGCGGGCAGAAGTCGAGTTTGTCGGAGTAAAGTGCGGCATCATGGACCAGTTTGCCATTGCTCTGGGAGCGCGACAGCACGCCATGCTGCTCAACTGCACTTCGCTGGATTTTGAACATATCCCCCTGCCCGAGGCAGCGCAGTTCCTGGTGGTCAACAGCGGCGTGCAACGCCAGTTGCGCACCAGCGAATACCATACCCGCAAAGCGCAATGCGCGGAGGCCGTAAAGGTGCTCAGCGACGTGTTTCCAGGCCTCCAGTCGCTGGCTGAGTTGAACTTGCAGCAACTGGTGGAACACCAGCACATACTGGAAAACACCTTGTTTCAGCGGGCGCGACACGTGGTCAGCGAAAATCACCGTGTCCACCAGGCCGCCCGTGCACTACAGAGCTCGGACCTGCAGCAACTCGGCCTGTTGCTGAACGACTCCCATGCCAGCCTGCGCGACGATTATGCCGTCAGTTGCGCGGAACTGGATCAACTGGCCGACATTGCCAGCAACTGCCCCGCTGTGCTGGGTGCGCGAATGATGGGCGCCGGTTTCGGCGGCTGCACCATCAACCTGGTTGAGCCTAACCGGATGGACGAGGCGATGGATATCATTGGCAGCGAATACGGCCAGGTCCTGGGAAGCATCCCATGGATGCACCCGGTTCGTACCGTCGCTGCCGTCAATCGCCTGGCTGAAGCGCAACATCCGGCAAGCGAGGGAATGGCGGGTTAGCATGGGCTCAGAGCTGCGTTTGCAAACCGCATCCCACCAGCGCAAGAACCTGCTGACGGGTGATTGGGTGCTGGTATCGCCGCAACGCGTGCAACGCCCCTGGCAGGGAATGGTGGAAACACCGGAACCGGCAGTGCTTGAGCCCTATGACGCCGGCTGCTACCTGTGTCCGGGTAACGAACGGGCCGGAGGAAAACGCAACCCGGCATACACCGGGCCGTTCGCATTCGACAATGATTTCACCGCACTTTCGGCCGACTCTGACAAAGAGGATTTCGCGGCAGGAGCCGCAGATCCAATGTTCGTAGCCGCGCCGCTCAATGGCTGTTGCCGCGTGGTCTGTTATACCGCGCGTCACGACCAGCATCTGGCCGACATGCCCGATGAAGAACTGTTGCAAGCGTTTGCGTTCATGACCGAACAGTTTGCCGAGCTCGACCGGCGGCCGGACATTGCTTACGTGCAGGTGTTTGAAAACCGCGGTCAGATGATGGGTTGCAGCAATCCGCATCCGCACGCCCAGATCTGGGCCACCAGCGATGTACCGGTCGAGCCTGCCAAAGAACTGCACTCCCAGGCGACCTACTTCGCAGCCTGTGGCCGTTCATTGCTGATGGATTATCTTGCGGCCGAAATCTCGCAGGGCAGCCGCATCGTGTATGAAAATGAATACGCCGTTGCGCTGGTGCCTTTCTGGGCCGTGTGGCCGTTTGAAACCCTGTTGCTGCCCCGGCGTGCCATGACCGGCCCGCAGGAAATGAGCGCGGATGAGCTGCAGGGCTTTGCACGGGTCTGCAAACGCACATTGCGGGCTTATAACACCCTGTTTGGTACTCCCGTGCCCTACTCCATGGGATTCCACCCCAGGCCCAGCGATGGAACAGCCCACCCGGAATGGCAATACCACGCGCACATCTATCCGCCGCTGTTACGCTCCGCCAGCGTGCGCAAACACCTGGTGGGATTTGAAATGCTGGGCATGCCGCAGCGCGATCTCACCCCGGAAGTCGCGGCAGCCAGGCTGCGCAAAACCTGTATGCAACCGGCAGCTCAATGAACCGACATTTACTGAATATACGGACCAGTCCGGCATAATGGCATGGTCGCCTTAACGCAATAAAGGAAAAACATCATGGGTTTGCACAGCATTGATATTGCGGTAGTACTGGTATACGCGACCGTGCTGATGGTCCTGGCACAATGGGTGTCGCGCGATAAGGCGGGGCATCACAAGGATACGCAGGATTATTTTCTCGCCGGCCGCTCCCTGCCCTGGTGGGCCATCGGTGCATCGCTGATTGCCTCAAACATTTCCGCTGAGCAGATCATCGGCATGTCCGGCTCCGCGTACGTGATGGGCATCGCCATTGCTTCCTACGAATGGATGGCAGCACTCACCTTGATTATCGTCGCCAAGTACCTGCTGCCAGTGCTGCTGGAGGCACGCATTTACACCATGCCGCAATTCCTGGAACAACGTTTCGACAGCCGGGTGCGCATGGTCATGGCATCGTTCTGGCTGAGTGTATACGTATTCGTCAACCTGACGTCCATTCTGGGCTGGGCTCGCTGGCCATCAACACGGTTACCGGCATAGACCAGACGCTGGCGTTAATCATCCTGGGGGTTTTCTCCATCGCCTATTCACTCTACGGGGGCCTTAAGGCCGTTGCCCTGACCGACATCTTCCAGGTGGTTGTACTGGTGCTGGGTGGATTGATGCTTGCATGGGTTTCCCTGAACGAAATTTCCCACGGGGCCGGCGTGATTGCCGGGTTTACTTCCCTGCTGCAGCAGGCGCCGGAAAAATTTGACATGATCCTGTCGAGAGACAACCCCTACTACGCCAGCCTGCCCGGCATCTCGGTGCTGGTCGGCGGGATGTGGATCATGAACCTGTCCTACTGGGGCTTTAACCAATACATCATCCAGCGTGCACTGGCGGCAAAAAGTACCCGCGAAGCGCAGAAAGGCATTTTGTTTGCGGCTTTCCTGAAAATGCTGATGCCAATACTGGTGGTGTTGCCCGGCATTGCGGCCGTCATCCTGGCGCCGGATCTGAAAACCCCGGATAGCGCCTATCCGGAAATCATGAAATTGCTGCCGGTAGGCGCCAAAGGGCTGGTGTTCGCCGCCCTGATTGCTGCCATCGTGTCGTCACTGGCTTCCATGAGCAACAGCATTTCCACCATCTTCACCATGGACATGTATTCCCACATGGGCAAGAAGCCAAGAACACAGGAGCACTTGGTGGGAGTCGGACGGATGGTCAGTTTGGGTTCCATGTTGATCGCGATGGTACTGGCGCGGCCATTGCTGGGCAGTTTTGACCAGGCGTTTCAGTACATCCAGGAATTCACTGGCTTCTTCACGCCCGGCATCGTAGCGATTTTCCTGCTGGCTATTTTCTGGAAGCCGACCACGGCCAATGGCGCGCTCGGGGCGGCCATTGGATCGGCGGTGCTGTCACTGGGCTTCAAATTGCTGTGGCCTTCCCTGCCTTTCATAGATCGCGTCGGGCTGGTTTTCCTGCTGTGTGTCAGCCTCGGCATGCTGATCTCGGCAGTGCAAGCCCGGGGTTCGCATGGGGGAGCAGTGCAGAGGGGCGCGATTGATTACCGCCTGGTTGACCATTCCACCAGTGGCGGCTTCAACCTCGGCGCCGTGGTCATCACCCTGATGCTGGTTGGTCTGTATACGGTATGGTGGTAGGGCGCAGACCGGATGCGGCAATGGCAGCAACCACCGCTACGGGATTTCCCAGGGTGTGCAGATTGAACCCGGAAACTCCCGGTATAGCGGCAAACTCCCGCATCAGTTGCGCACATATGGCGATGCCCTCTTGTGCCGGGTCCGGCGCTGTTTCCAGCCGTTTGACCAGGCTGTCGGGGATCAGCACACTGCGATGGTTTTCACGCAACCAGCGCGCGGTGGCCGCCGATGGCAGCGGGGCAAGGCTGACCATCACCGCATAACGCCAGGTAATTTTTGCTGCAACCAGGCGCTGCACATAAACCTGCAGCATGGCCGGGTTGAAACACAATTGGGTTTGCAGGAAATGTGCGCCGGCACTGGACCGTGCCAGCATGATCTCGGCATCCCACTCCGGCGGCGCGGCAAATACCCGCGCACCCGTACCGATCAGGAATCCCGCATCGGACTGACGATCCCCCGCGCTTTTTTCACCAATAGCTGTGGCCATGGCCACCAGTTCACGGCAACTGAGGTCGAACACCGGCTTGGCCTGCAGCCGGTCCCTGGCCACGACCTGGTTGCCCTTGTTCAGCACCAGGTTGTGCACCCCCATGGCCTGCAACCCGAGCAGATCACTATGCAGCGCAATGCGGTTGCGATCCCGGCAGGTAAGTTGTGCAATGGCCTCAAAGCCGTTTTCGGTCAACAGGCAAGCCGCGGCTAGCGGTGACATCTGTACCCAGCTTTGCGCGTTGTCCGCCACCTGCATACCGTCAACAAATGGCCGTAACTGTTCAGCCTGTTCGAGCAATTGCGCAGCGGTGGTGTCATGGCGCAGGGATAGCTCCGCAGAGATCACCGTGCCGCTATCGTGCATGGCCTGTCGGAAGGTTCTCAAGCGCCTCGGATCATGAAGGCAGGTGGATACCAGCGCTCGAACGCGCGGTAATCAGCAATCAGTTCGGCTAACTGTTCTCCAGTTATCGCACCCCGCTCGACCATGTATTCAACGATGTCCGCCATGCAAATCAACGCGTGCAGCTTGAGGCCAAACTCGTCCTGTAGCGACGGGCCATCGGACTTACGTTGCAATTGTCTATCGATCACTACAACGAGGTCTGTTACTACGAAGTCATGCTCCTGCAAAACACGCAGGGCCGCGCGCTTGCTTTGGCCGGTGAACAGCAGGTCGTCTACCAACACCACACGGCGATCGACTGGGGGAACCCCTTCGACCATGTCGTTACTGGTTTCCAGCTCAGGCTGCTTGCGCACGTAGAGCATGGGAACACGCGCGCGTGCCGCGGCGAGAGCGGCCCACGCGATGCCTGAGGTTGCCAGGCCAACGACAACTTGCGACGAACACTGCCCCACTACAACACTTGCCAGCCGGCCTCCTATGTAATCGAGCATTGCAGGCGAGGACAACAGTCGACGCGGCCGGAACAGGCAGGACTGAGAATCCGATTTGTTTTTCTGGCTCTGCCCAAAATACGGTACCTCGAGATCCAGGATTGCTTGCGCCAAAGTGAGGTCGGTCATGGCTTGCCCAGGCGGTAATAAGTCTCGTAATGGTCGCCCACTGAAGCCCCGTTATAGGTAAAAAACATCATTCTCCGTGGCTGGTCGGTGCGATTGGGACCGCTGCGATGCGGGCACAGGCTGTGCAGCACCAGGATGTCCCCGGGAAGCAACGGGACCATGGCGCTGGAGTCTGGATTGAGGGCTCCCTCGTCCACCAGGAACTCGTCGTCAGTCGCAGTTGGCGCCAACTTATTGTGATAACCGGCAAACACTTCCACCGCGCCATTTTCCTCGTTCGTAGCGTCCACGGCTATGGCGATTGCCAGTTGTCGTTCGCCCGGAAACCCCATGAACGCGATGTAGGAAAAATCCTGGTGCGTTGGATAGCCCATCGTGCCGGGCTTCTTCATGATCAGTTTGTCCTTAAACAGCACAACGTCTTCGTTCAGCAGCAAGCGAGCCAGGCGAACAATACGCTCATCGCGTGCCAGTGCAGCGAAAAGCGGAGAGGCATCAGTCACAGGATCAAGCCGTTCTGCTACTCGGCCCCCGTGGACCGTGTCGCGCAGGTCCACGCAAAAAACGGATGCGTCATGGATTCCTGGCATGGCCCACAGGCGCTCACATTCGTCACGCCATCGCTTGATCTCGCCAGCATCGAATGGGCTGGCAACCACAGCGTAGCCACAGCGCTCAAAGTCGGCGGCAATATCAACCAGGGCGTCAGCTTTGCGCCGGACGGCGTGTGCGTGCACACCCGTCACAAAGCGCTGCACTCGCCCGCTGCTAACGCCGCATCAAGAACAGGCGATCGGCAGGTGCAGTCGAGACAAGCGACATCCTCCGGAATATCGAACAGGTGATGTGGGTTAGGCAGACTCTTGAGGAGCGCTTTCATGCACAAATAATATCAGGAATACCCTGGGCAATTGCTACAGGCCCGGCTCTTATATGCCGTTAGCCCTTCCGGCAGGATACTTCGAGGGCTTTGCGGTCTGCCTTGTCCACGTGCACCCGGGCAGCCAGTTTCTGCCGCAGACGCAGCGCGAGCTGCGGGTTTTCCGCGACCACATTCACTTGCTCGTTCATATCCCCACGCAGATTGTAGAGCTCATCGCGGCCCTGCCTGGCATCGAACACATACTTCCAGTCTCCGTCCCTCACACCCATCAGGTTTTCACCCCAACCCGCTGCGAACAGGTACACCGGTGCCGGCTTGCCCTGCGCCAGCAGGCTGCGCCCCTGCCACTGTCTGGGAGACATAATACCAAGCACATCGAGCAGCGTTGCATTCAGGTCAACGTGGGACCCAACGCGGGCAGACCGGCCGCCACCGGCGAACAGAACCGGGTTCCACAGCACCAGCGGCGCCCTGACTTCTTCGTCATACACCGTGAAGCCGTGGCCGGACACGCGGTGCAGAGTCCCAAACGCCTCGCCATGGTCACCGGTGATGGCGACCAGGGTATTGTCGGCCAGGCCTTGGGTGCGCAACATGTCCAGCAAGCGGCCAATTTGCCGGTCCAGTTCATGCAGCAGCGTTACGTAACGGGCCAGGTCCTTGTGTCCCTTTAGATCGGCAGGCAATAAATCCAGGACCGGCTGATCCGGTGCAAGCCGGTAGGGGTGATGCGACTGGTCACTCCAGCCCATGAGGAAAAACGGCTCCTTCCGGTGCGCAGTGATCCAGTTGATCATGTGGTCGAACAACACGCCGTCGCGCACGCCCCACGAGGACAATTTCTTTGCGCCCGTTACATCTGCCATGTGCACGATGTCGGCAAAACCCTTGCCCTCAAAAAACAGGTTGCTTGCCCAATCGGGATCCCCGGCAGCCATGAACGCAGTCCGGTAGCCACGCGTGGACAGCATATTGGCCAGGGTTACTCCGCCCGTTTCGCCCATGCTGAAGGATGCAATGTCATATCCCTCCAGCGGAGGGAGTCGAGAGTGCACTAGCGAGAACAAGGAGAAAGCGGTCCACCCTACCGGAGCATAGTACGAGTCGAACACCAGGCTGTTGTTGAGCTCGCCGGACAATCGCGGCGTGGTCTCCAGAGTGCTTCCATAGAGGTTCAGAAACTCGACGCCAACTGATTCCAGCACAATCAGGATGACGTTTTGCGGACGTGGTCCGGTCATCGCATCCATTGGCGTCGCGCCTTGCCACCCGGCTGCATCCCCATGTGGACTCACCAGTGCGCAAACATCCTCTTGCCGGATGTCGACAGCACCCAGGTCAACGCGTGCTCCCATGAACCCGAGCACGGTCGATTCAAGCAGCACCCAGTGAGGGCTGTCCGGGAGATAGCGATCCTGGGCTTTGAACCAGTCCGAGCCCAGCAACTGGCGGCCCAGCAGGAGCCATCCCAACACCAAGGTACAGGCGATCACCTTCCCCGCGACGCGAACTCCTTGTGGCAGTTGCGGGGCAATGCGGGCACTGCCCCAAACCAGAAGAGCGTAAGCCAAGGGAGCGCACACCAGCGCTACGATCACGGGTGGCGTGAGGAAGGCGGCCAGAGAGGACATCATTTCGCCGGGACGCCCGCCAAGCGACAGCAACTGAAACGTTAGCGGCGCCGCGGCCCAGGCAAAGAACTCACGGGCAACAACCGCGTAGAGGACGGCAAGGACTGCGAAGACAAAGAACAAACGGGCGATGAAGCGGCCGACTGTGCGCTTGCGGCCTGCGATCCTCAGACTGATTGCAGCCAGCAGGCCCACGCCCAGCGCAAACAGCAGATCCGCTTGCGACGCGGCAGCTACCCACTGCAGGTACAGGAAGGACAGGTAATCCCACGGGGTTGCCCAGTCCCAGAAATTGGAGGGGCCAACATAGGCCGCCTTAACTGCAAGGAGTACAACGGCCAACCAAACGGTCGGCCCCCACACCGAAGGCCTGCGTTGCTGATCACCATTGAGGTGTGTTTCAAGCTGCGGCGTAAGCTTCCCCCATACGATCGACATCTCACTGCTTGGCAATTGTGGCAGAATGATAACTTGCTTTTGGCCTCACTGCGCCTGAGGGAGGCAGGTTGCGGGGATCTGTTTTGGTTATCATAGATGAGTTCAAAACGGTGTTTGGCCGGGCAGAGGGAAGAATTCGAGTCGGTTCTCGCGAGTACCGGGTTGAGTTCAAGTCCACGCTTGAATTGTCCGATGCCATTGCAGAATCTCTGCTGTTACTGGCTCTACCCGCCGCCATGCGCAGCGGCGGGCCGCTGATCAGCACAGCCCCCGTCTCACCCCGGCTGCTGGGGAACATTTCCGGGATCCAGAATCTGTATCACAGTTGGGATGCGAAACTCCGGCCCGTAGAGATCAGGGTCCCCGCCCGGCTTCCCATCACACGTGCGGTGACCACCCGTGCAACCCGGCGTGCGATTGCGTTCAGCGGCGGTGTCGATTCCTTTTACGCGGCGCTGCAATCCCCAGGCTCTTCCCTTTTGTATGTCCACGGCTTTGATGTGGCGCTTGTGAAGCATGAGCTGCGCAAAGTGGTCAGTGAACGGCTGGCATGGTCAGCTGCAGAACTGGGTCAGCCCCTGTTCGAAATAGAAACCAATCTGCGGGAATTTTCTGATCGTTACCTGCCCTGGATCTTCGCATACGGCGGGGCCCTGGCGGCGTGTGCTTTACTGCTGTCGCGGCACATGGACGCCCTGGATGTTTCGGCCGGCGTTTCCTACGAACGTCTCCAACCTGATGGTACTCATCCGCAACTCACACCGTTGTTCAGTACCGAAGACCTGGCATTTGCGGCACAAGGTTATGAGTTGAACCGCGTAGAAAAAATCGAAATCATTGCCGGCCATCCGGTGGTCCAGAGTGCGTTGCGCGTGTGCTGGGAAAACCGCGGTGATGAATACAATTGTGGCGTGTGCGAAAAATGCCTGCGCACCATGGCAGCCCTGGAGATATTCGGCGTGCTGCAGCACTACTCCACGTTCTCCGTGCCACTCGACTACGGCAGGCTGTCCCGGGCAATGCCCGCCAGCCCCAACCTGACATTGTTCGTTGATGAAAACCTGCAGGCAGCCCGCGCCAGGAACGCCAGCCCGGAATTGATCAGGAGCCTGGAAAATGAGCTTGCCAGGGCACAGTCCCCGCTGCTGAGAACCCTGTTCAGAAAGCCTCCGCGGGTATTCAATGACTGGTACTATCGGGCGTTTCAACGCCAAGGGTCAATACACTCATCATGCTGAACAAGCCCCGGAAAATTGACCCCGAGATGCGCGCATTGCGCGAGCGGTTTTTCATTGATACGCCGCGACCGGGCCTGTTGGAATGGCTGACGCCCCTCATAGTTTTCCTGAGTCGCTGGGTTGATGTGCTGCTGCTGGAAAAACGCAAGTGGATCAGCCTGCCGTGGAACCATCGCCTCCGGGCATGGCGCTATGGATTCACCGGATTTTCCTGGCGATTGTATGAACTGGCAGGCAAATCGCCGCGAGAGTATTTGTCGGACGTGGCGGGCATGCGTTTCGGCAACGACCTCAATGGCCGCTACACCGACGCGGTCTTCAGCAAAGTGGTCTTCAGCCGGATGCTGAAATCACTGGCTGCTCCGCAGCCAATGCTGCTGGGCATGCTGCTGCGGGGCGCGTTTTACCCGGAGGCGGGGCCGGCCTGTGCCGCACTGCCCGGCATCCGCGGACTGTTGGACCAGGGCGTGAAACTGGTGTTACGACCTTCGTTTGGCGGTGGGGGCACAGGGATACTGTTCCTTGAACTTGCACCTACCGGCTACCGGGTCAACTCCCTTCCCGCCGACCAGGAAACATTTGAACGCCTGGTCGGACCGCTGCACGACTACCTTGTGACCCGTTACGTCAACCAGGCGGCTTATGCTGCCGAAATCTTCCCCGGATCGACCAACACCCTGAGAATATTGACCCTGTGGGATTGTTCTGCAAACGCGCCTTTCATTGCAGCCGCCTGCCATCGCTTTGGGCGCACCGCGTCCGGCCCGCTGGACAATTTCCATGCCGGCGCCGGCGGCCTGTCGGTTCCCATCGATATCGCCTCGGGTGAGTTGGGCCAGGCAGTCATGCGGGAAAATTGGGAAATCAGGCGCATCAGCCATCATCCGGACACCGGCAAGGCCATTGCAGGCGTTGTTGTGCCGGACTGGCACCGGACCATGGAGGAATTGCTGGCTTTGGCGGCACACCTGCCCTACACCCCTTGCATAGGCTGGGACCTGGTGAAACTGGAACAGGGCTGGACCTGCCTGGAGGGCAACCCAATTCCTGGATATCACGTCTGGCAGGTTCACGGTCCCCTGCTGCGCGATCCCCGTGCCCGCCGCTTCTACCAGGAATTTGGAATGATCAAATGACCCCACAGGCCATCGATGCCGCCATCGATGCCAAGAGTGACGCCAGCATAGACGCCAGCATAGACGTGGTCGTTCTCAGCCTCGACCGCCTGCACGACACGCTGGAGTGCATAGACAGCGTGTTGGTGCAGGATCATCCCCAGGTCCGGCTGTGGGTGCTGGACCAGGGCAGCGAACCCGCCACAGTGGCCAGCCTCAGGCAGCGCTCCCAAGCCGATGGTTTCTCCTTCGTGGAAGTCGGACATATCGGCGTGGCCGCAGGTCGCAACTGCGGATACCGCATGGGGAAGGCGCCGCTCATCGTTGCTCTGGACAACGATGCGGTATTGTCCGATGCGAGCGTTTTAACCCGGGTTGGGCAACGATTTGCCGCCGATGCCAAACTCGGCGTGTTGGCTTTCGCTGTGCACGATTACGCCACGGGCGGTCCCGACGTGGGGAGCTGGGGGTATCCCTGGCCGGTGGCGAGTCATTTCAACCAGGAGTTCCCTGCAGCCCGTTTCTGCGGCGCCGGTCATGCGGTTTCCAGGGCGGCCTTTGCAGCCAGCCCGGGCTACGACGAGCAGCTGTTCTTTTTCGGAGAGGAGCTGGACTTGTCCTGGTCGCTGATTTCCCTCGGCTATGAAATCCGTTACGTCCCGGAAATTGCCGTGCGCCATAAATCCAGCCAGGAGCAGCGCATCAGTTGGGCAGACGGCCGCTATTACTACAACGTCAGGAACATGGTGTATCTGCAGCGCAAGTACTGGCATAAGCCATGGATGCTGCTGGAATACCTGCTGGGCTACCTGCTGAAGGGCCTGGGAAATGGCTTGTTCCGGGCAACCTTGACGGGGCTGAGAGATGGCCTGCGCATGCAGTACCAGGGCGAAGACTCCCCGCTATTGGACGAAGCTGCGCGGGCCTATGTCTTTGCCCATGAATACGCTCCGCGCGGTTCGGACTTGCAGCGTTTCCGCCACGAAGTGGTGCTGCGCTTGAGTTCCGGGCGGCGTCAATGAGCCGGTGGCCGGTTGCTGAATTTCTCCAGACCCTGCGCGGCAGGAACGTATTCTTCGACACCCTGCATGGCAACCACGGAGATCGCTTGCTGTCATTGGCCACACAATCCTTGCTGGATGAGGCGCCCTTCACTCTCGCGCCCAACCCGCAGTCAGCCGATTTCATTCTTATCAACGGCGGCGGAAGCATGGCTGATGGCTGGTTTGGACTGGAACAACTGGCCCGCTACAGTGCTGCATATCCCTCCCATCCGCTGGCGGTTCTGCCCTCCAGTTTTCACCTCACCCATAGCAATCTGAAAGAACTCATTGGCACACGGCAGGCACCCCTGTGGTTGTGGGCGCGGGAACGGGCCAGCCTCGACGTACTGCGTGATGCGGGACTGGGCGACCACGTTCACCTGCAACTCGATCATGACCTGGCTTTCTCATTGGCCCAACATTCCGTGATCGAGGAATTGCACCGCACCCCGATACAGCACGGTGTTTTGGTGGTCGAGCGCGACGACTGGGAAGGACCTACCGGGCGCACCCGCCCGTTTGCGCCGCCGGGTCTGGAGTTCATTCCGCAACGCCTGCGCACCATGTTCAGGAAAGCACTGCTCGGTCCGATGCGAAGAAAACAGGACAGCGCATCAAAGTTTGGCCAGGCCGCCTTACGCTTTGTGCATGACCGGCACCCGGAGACCGCGGCGCCGCCTCCGCTGCTTGCCGATATCAGCCTGGCGGAAACTTGCTGCTTTGCAGAATTCCTCACTCACGTGGCCGGGGCGCAGGTAATCGTGACAACCCGCCTGCACGTCGCCATCCTCGGACACCTGCTGCAGCGCAAGACCTACCTGGTCGATGGCCGCTACCACAAATTTCGCGGCGTGTTCGACTACTCCATGCAAGGCGGTTCGACGGAATTGCTCACATGGGACGGACAGGGCCTGAAAGGCAGACTACTTTAGACCAGCGCCGGTAAATTCCCTTTCCGGTTTCTTTTTTAGCACCCGCCACAAGACCGGCTGATGCGATCTGCCGTGGTGTGCGCCTGGGAAGGGGGTATGATGGTAGCGGCTTTAGTGTCGTCGCAGTGTCTCAAGTCGCTGAAGAGCGCGGGAGGTGGTTATGCGAGTACTCATTCTTGGATTTGTCGGCGTCATTGGCGGGTTGTTGATGGGTAGCCCTGCGATGGCGCAGAATTCTGCAAGTGACGAAGAAGTTTCCGCCGGGATCCGGCAATCAGCCGAAACGGAAACGCTGGATAGTTCCATGATCATGGTGGCCCCAACGCAGGAGGTCTCTCCATCAGATCCCTCGCTGGCCATTCCTGTCGACGACCCGGAGGCGCTAAAGGCGCGCATCCGTCAACTGAAAGAGCAGAACCAGGCGCTGGCGGAGGAACGCGATGCACTGGCCCGCGAGCGTAATATCCTGCAAGCGAGAATAGATGAGATGACTGCTCCTGGCGGTAGTCTCGTGATCGCGTATTGCCCATCGCGCGAGATCAGCCGCAATACCGCAGGTGCGGAAGAGAACTGCGCCACCGGTGGTTACAAATGCGCGCCGGTGACCGGGCTTTGCTATACCACCTGCCAAACATCGGAACATTGCGCCTTGGGCAACTCCTGCGATCCCGAGACCAGCAGCTGCCACCCCTGACACTACTGCACAATCTCAGGATCCTGGCCCCCGGCGATCAGCCACGCAGCAGTGCCGATCGGGTCGGTAAACCATTCATCGAAACGCGCTGCGAGGAATTCATCTCCTCCGGTAAATTGCACCTCAAACGCCGACAGGTCCAGTGCGGCCTTGGCGGCGGCCTGGTCCATGCCTTGCGCAACGAACAGGCTCATCTGGCTGGAAACGTTCTCCAGCGTGGCTGCGAGTAATTCCAGGTAGTCGCGTTTTGTCTGCACATCGCCATGGCCCGGGATGAGCAAAGCAAAATCCATCGCCGCAAGTTTCTTCAATGTCTGGGCCCATTCCTTTGGGTGCCCGCCATGGCCATAGGGAATGGGCCACACGACGATGTCGCCGCTGGCGAGGATTCTTTCCTGTGGCAGCCACATCACCAGGTCGCCCGGCGTATTGCCGGTTCCCGGCGAGAGGATCTGGATTTCCTGGCCGTCACTAAACAGGGTCAGATTGCCATCGATCACCAGGTTGGGATAAACCGGCACGAAATTCCGGTACTGCTCTTCCAGCAGGCCGGATACATCCACGAATTGCTGGTACCAGGCTGCGGTTTTTGCATCCATGACAGGCTTTGCGGACTGCGCGTCTTTTTTCAGCATGGCGGCAATTTCGGGAGCGTTGTCTGAAACCGTATTGCGCATATCCTGCTCATGCTGGGCTAGATAACGGGCAATCAATTCGCGGGTATAGGGATGGGCAATGATCTGCACCTGCGGGAAGGCATTCAGGTAGCGTGATACGCCCAGCACATGATCCATGTGCCAGTGGCTGATGATCAGGTGGGTGACCGGCAGGTCGGTGAGCGCACGAATTTTCTCTATCACCCGGTCCGCTACCAGCGGCAGGTTGCCTCCGTCAAAAACCACCACGCCATCTGTGCCGATGACGAAGGTGGTATTGGGCGTCACCGGCAAGCGCGTGCTGTCCGGTCGATTACCCAGCCACACGCCAGGCGCCAGTTCGGTGAACGTCTGCAGCAAGGGGTCCACTGCATCCTCGCCGGCGAAAACGGAAAAGCCCAGGACCAGCAGCAGCAAACAGCAAAGTTTGGAAATTGGGTGCATCACGGCACTGATTATTACCGAGGTCAGGGACGCCGGTCCTTCATGCTGCGTCCAACTGCCTGTTGTTCCGGTCAGGACGTGAATTCAAGATAGGGGAGAAAAGATCAAAGAAGTGAGTAGTTATATGTACATTATGTGTACTTTACTAATATATTTGCAGATATTTCTTGATTTAATTATACAATACATATACATTAATACCTGAATGCAAGGACCTGTGAACAATCTGCCTCCTTGGCGAACGCGATCAGGGCCAGCGATTTCTTGAGCATTATTGTCTGAATTATCGGGAATTCACATGACTAATCTGGACGCATTTCCTAAGCCTGGCAGGGCGTCGACATCTGCCACCATCAACATCCATAACCTGCGCCTGCGCACTTTTATCGGCTTCAACCCCGAGGAAATGGAAAAACAGCAGGATGTGGTGATCAACATTGAGATCACCTACACCCTCGCCCAGTCCGTGCTACGTGACCAGGTCGAAGACGCACTGAATTACAAAGTGATCGCCAAGAAAGTGATTCAGCACGTTGAGGAAGGCAGGTTTCTTCTCCTGGAAAAACTGGTAGCAGACGTACTGACCCTTTGCAGCCACCACCCCGGCATCAATCACGCCCGCGT
Organism: Lysobacterales bacterium; assembly: GCA_031362985.1. Taxonomy (GTDB): domain Bacteria; phylum Pseudomonadota; class Gammaproteobacteria; order Xanthomonadales; family SZUA-36; genus SHZL01. Next base: position 35,647 of record JANLTO010000159.1, read on the forward strand.
CTCGATTGACAAGCCTCACGCGCTGCGCTTTGCCGATTCCGTTTCGCTGTCGCTCGAGTATCGAGCCGACAAGATCAACACCGTCAGACTCCTGGAGAAAGCATCATGAATGTAAAACCGCTGCATATCAGCAGACAGGCAAATCACCCGGAGGATGGACTCAGTCCGGAGGCCGTGCTGGTGAGAAAGGCCTTGATCGAGCTTGGCCTCGAAACCCCAATGGTTGAAACCGGCCTGAGCGAGCAGCAAAAGTATGAGCGCATCAAGGGCCTGATGACCGAAGTGATCCAAACCCTGGGTCTGGACCTGCAGGATGACAGCCTGGCGGAAACACCGCACCGGATTTCAAAGATGTACGTGAGCGAGATTTTTTCCGGGCTGGATTACCGGCACTTCCCGAAAATGTCCCTGATTGACAATAAAATGGGCGCAAACGAGATGGTCAAAATCAGCGCCATTGATCTGACCAGCACCTGCGAGCATCACTTCGTTACCATCGACGGGGTCGCCAAGGTTGCTTACATTCCCCGGGACAAGCTCATTGGCTTATCCAAGATCAACCGCATCGTTCGCTTCTTCGCACAGCGCCCGCAAGTACAGGAACGCCTTACCCGGCAGATCCTGGTTGCATTGCAAGCCCTGTTGGGTACCGACAACGTTGCCGTGAACATAAACGCAACGCACTACTGCGTTAAGTCACGCGGCGTAATGGACTCCAACTCGCAAACCAGCACCACCGCGCTGGGTGGATGCTTCAAGGAAAACATCCATACACGGGCGGAATTCCTTGCATAAACCCAACCCTCGAAAAGAGCGGCGATTGATCAAAGTGGACGGAGCAAATTCAGTCGACTGAATTTGCCCCGTCCACTTTCTATTTATCCGCACTTTCGGCCACATGCAGGTAGCCGGTCTGCGCCAGTTCGCGTCCGGCGGTCAACCGGAAGTCGGCGGTATTCTTGGCGCCATAACCCTCCAGCAAGCGGTTGTAAAAGTTGAACAGGCCACAGATCATGATGGCGTAGTGAAAATCACGTTCGTCCCAACCGGCTGCAAAGACCGCATCGGCGTCGGCTTGTACCATGCGCGTTGGCGTCAAAGTGAGTTTCCGGACGAAGCGCAGCACGGGTTTCAAGCGAACGCTCACCGGAGCGTCGTCGATATCGATCAGCAGGGCATCAAGCACACCCGCCGGCACACCCATCACTTCGGCGGTGGCCTGGTGGGTGTCGCAGCAATACGTACACGCGTTGACTCCAGACACAAAGGCCCCGATGAGTTCCCGCTCGGCAATGCTGAATGCGCTGTCGGCGCCGCGCAATACATGTTCGGTCAGTTCACTGAGCGGCCCGGCAATCCCGGGGTATAGACGCAGGATTTCGCTGACGGATTCCGTGTCTTGGGTGATGCGTTTTACAAAGCTCATAAGTTGGGTCCTGCGTCATAGAGGACAGGCTAATTAACCGAAGCATCATACAGGAGTTTCCCTAAACCAAATCTTCGCGCCTGCTGATTCGCCTCCCGGTCGCGCAAGACTCTCGTACAGCACTTTCCCCGTTGCAAAAAAGGCCGCCCGAAGGCGGCCCTGGAATTGCATGCGACCTGGGCGGCCTTATGGGCAACTCGTACCCGACTTGATGTAAATGTTACGGCCTGTAACATCGCCGGTCTGCGGCAGGTCGAAGCGCGTGTAGTTGTCCGCTACGGTAGTGCCGGTGTGCGGAACACCGTTGGTGGCCAAAGTGGTACTGCAAGCCACCAGGGTGGTATTTTTCTTGAAGTAATTGCTAACCGTCAGACGCGGACTGCCACCGGAAACCGGCACAACGCATTCAAAGCCCGTCAGGGTGCGGTTACAAGCCGCACCATTGCTGGCCGCGATGACCACATCCGAGGCCTTCACGCTGGCTACGTTCGAGGTGATGGTGCCAGTTACGTTGTAGCCCGTCACCACCGGCGGCGGCGCAGCGACTACCGCCAGGGCGTACATGGGATATTGCCTGGTGTTGGCGGTGTAGGTGCCATCAATCGGATCGGAACCGGTCAGGCCCAGGTTGCCCCTATTGACCTTGAAGGTGATGTCCGAATTACCACTTCCGCTGGTGAGCCTGGCTTTGCCGCGGTCATGGGTATTGCCGGTTGCGATGGCTGCGTCATTGCTGACCGTGACGGGCGCATTTATCGGGCTCTCATTCCAGCGCCCCAGCCAGGTCAACTGTACATCAAAAAACGGCAGGATCTCCAGCGCCGAGTTGGACGCTCCAACCCCGCATGTCTGGCCCGATCCGCCGCCATCGAGGCAACTGATGATCGTGCGTAATTCATCGGTGAGATAGTCGACATAGATAGCCCGGGAGCGCAGTTGCTGCGGCGAGCTGGCCGCTACAAATACGCTGAGTGCAGTACGGTTGCTGGTCTTGCTGCCAGGAAATACAACCTCAGGACTCATGGCCAGGGGCGTGCGGAAGGTGGGCGGACTCTGTTCGTAATTGTTGACCCCCGCGGCTTTAAACAGCGCCATCGCGCCGGTGACGTAGGATGAATACACGCCAACTTCCGATTTATCGTCGAGATAGCTGGCCGGGAAGCTGTTCAGAGCTTCCTGTCGCAAATCCTGTGCTACGCGGAAAAAACCGTCCTTGCGCACCAGGCGGCAGGCCTCGTAGTAGGTATCTCCGTCATTGGCCAGGGTAATGCCACCCAGCCTGTAGTGCTTGTGATCCCCGATCAATCCCGTGGCGCCATCGGCGGATGTCCGGTATTCCGAAGAAGCACGGAACGGATTGTATTTGCTGCGCGGGGTGTCGTTGGCGTCATCCTTGGTGCCGGTTCCACCATCGTGGTGATCACTGCAACACACGCCACAATACTCTGACTGGTAGTTCGTATTATTGTCTCTATTGCTTGTGCCGTAGGCCTTGGATACGAACTCCCCCTCGGTATAGCTATTGCCGTTCCACAGGGTAGGCCGCAAGCCGCCTTGCGTCGATCCGCTGGGCACGTGCAGCGTGCACTCGCAGGCCACGGCCAGAAACTCCTCGCGCCGCAGAAAGGTTGCACCCGCGTTATCCTGGGAATAGGTCACTACATCGAACTGGGTCTCTACCCGCTCATTGGCGTTGTATACCTTGGGTTCGGGCTTGGTGGATTCCTTGAAGCGGTTCTGGCCCAATTGTATGGAGACGATGTCCGGGTTCTGGCCCGGGTGATAGTCGACCGGTGGTCCATACAATTGCTGGGCGGTGCTGTTGGTTAAAACTTTTCCACCGGATGGAGAAGTGATGGATGAAATCATATCCGTCAGCACGATGCTGCCGCTACCGAGGTTGGCAGCCTGCGTTCTGTCAACCTGGAAGGTCTGGCCGCTTCCCCAGGACACCGTCAACTGCAACATTTTCATGTCGGGGTTGACCTGGTTGCCGGGCTTGGTGGTGGTGAACGTGCCCGAACCGTTGACTGTGCCGGGTGGCTGGTAATAATAGTTGGTCACTACCCTGGCTACAGTGTAGTTGATGCCACCACGGCTGGTGGTGGCGCTACCCGAAACAATGTTGTTAAAGGCATTGAGGCCAACGCCGCCGGTCACCTGCGCAAATGTACGCGCATTTTCGATGGTTTCCTCGGCAATGTTGACCGCCACCGAGCGTGCATTGGAATCAGCACTGGACTTGGTCAGGTTCCCCTGCAATTGCATCAGGGCCATCATGCCGAGGGCGAAAATCACCATGCCAATCAGGACTTCCAGCAGGGTATAACCGCCAGTTGCGCGCTTGTATGTACGTGGGATGTTCATAGGCCATGAGATGTTCATAGTAGTTTCCTGTTATTGCCAGCTGGGATGAAAATCAGCCCAGCCACCGATCAAGGTGCCCAATCCACCACCGCCCGAAGCGCGACCCACCGTGTTTTCGTTGTAGACCACCTGGAAGGTGCCCGTGTACTTGGCCAGCTTGGCATCAACGACCACCTGGCCGTACACGGTGTTATTGCCGTTCACATCCAGTTCAGCGTTTGCGGTCTCTGCATCGCTGATATAAAGAATTCCGTAAATATTCGCACCGCCATTCAGCCGGGTAAGAGTGGCTGCAGAGATCAGCAACACCGGCGCATAGGGCGAACCAACAGTGGTGTTACTGTTGATGCGGCATTCAGCGCCGGTGATCCAGTAGATGCCGGCGGAATTGGAGTCCAACGTATCGCAGTTGCTCAACACCTTGGCGTAACTCTTGACCAGTTCGTAACTGGTTTTAGGCACGCCGAAATAGAAGCTGAATAAGTCACAGGGGAAATTGGGGTCAGACACCAGGTCAATGCCCAGTATGTTGTCACCGGCATGGGTGTAACTGAGAGCCTCTTCCTTGGTGCAACTGCAATTGCCGTTGCATGTGTAGTCAGCCGGCAGGGAGTCTTCCCCGTACCATTCCTGCATTTCGCAGGTAGCCCATGAGCCGCTGCTGGGGTCCACTACAGCACCATTGGCGCAACTGGTGTTGGCATTCATCCACACCGACACCGGCACGCCCACGCCACCCGAATTGGGATTGGGCACAACTTCTGCCGAACCGGATGGCGGGAAGGTACTCTTGGTCGTCAGGGGCACCGATGGGGCCTGGCCACCGGCCACCGCACCGAAATTGGACATCTGTTCACTCACCAGTGCCTCTGATTTGCAGTCAGTGCCGACACAGTCACCCCTGCCACGCGCCAGCAGGGTAAGCATGTAATACGAGCCATCCACGAAACCCGCCACCGAATCATCCGTGGTGTTGGTGCTGCAACCCTTCACGGGTGTGACGGCATTGAAATCAACATTGAGCAGGCACAAAAGCGCCTGCACTCCCACGGTTTCCGTGGCACCAGGAATCACGCCATCCGTGTCGATAGGCAGGAACATGGAGTTGCCAAACGAGTAGTAGTAAAGAGTGGAACGCCGTGCAGGAACGGGTTCGCCGAAACACGGATGGGTGCCACTGCCCGTAGTGAGGTTAAGCCCCGCTTCGCTGCACTTCAGCCAGCGGCCAGCGCCCGCAGCAGTCGAAAGCCAACCATCCGTTCCATTGGGCAATATGTTTTCCACTGGTGAGCCAGCAATGACCGAGTTGGCCCGGAAAAATTCTTTGGCGTGGTGAATACCAGATTCTGCAGCATGGAATGCCAGTTTCTGGCGCATGTCATTGGACGAATTGCGTTGATCAAACACACCCACGCGCATGGCAAAAAACATCATCATGGTCAACAGCAACAGGATCAATACGCCGGTGAATGTGGTCACCATGCCGCGTTGAAGTCTTGCCGCCGGTGCAGGCTGGCTCGCCGGATAATTCAGATTTTTCATTTTTTGCGCATCCCTGTGCTTTAAGCAAGTTGTCAGAGCAATAAATCGTTGCGCACACTGATCACGTCTTCGATGTGGCGCGTGATACCAGTGGCATTAACTAACTGGGCATCGATCTGGAATCGCACTTTACGCACCCGTTGTGAAATCGTGTTGCCCGCGCCATCATCGAAAATCACCTGCGTATAGGACAGGTCATCATCGTTAATGTTGAACGCAGTGACGTTCATGCTGTCCGGGTTGGTCACGCGCACCCAGCTACCGCCAGCTCCTGCTGCACAATTGGGCGCACTGCCCCCGGTCCACATCTCCAGGGCCCCCACGGCGCCGACAGTCCTGCGGCGGAATCCGCCGGCTGCGTCGTTGGTCGAATTGCCATCGTGCAGACGATCCAGTTGAAACGTGAAACAGTCATTACTATTGTTGATGACCAAATCGCCCGCGAGCGTAACACTGCCATCGGTGTAGCAGTTTTCATTGCCGTAGCACAGCAGGGCATTGGCGTTGTAGCTGGCGCGGCGTACATCGCGCGTCAGCATTTGCATGGTTGAGCGCAGGTCATCGCTGAGCTTGGTCATGTTGACGACGCGCGAGGTGGCACCCAGCGAATTGGCCATTAAAGCCACCATGGAGGCCGTGACAACGAGGCTGATGCTCATGGCGACCACGGCTTCCATCAGGCTGAAACCTGCCTGGCGGCGAATGTTCATCCGCTCGGGTTCGCGATTGGCGTTGCAAGCACTATTCATCACTGGGCTCCTGGGATTGTTCTTCATGATGAGACGACCGGGCATACGCTGTAGCCTGGAACTTTGTGGCTGGAATCTTTCGAACAAAGTATCGTCTGGCCGGTGTTGCTCACGGTCAGGCTGAGTTTGTAGGTCTGGCTTGGGGAACTCAGTTCCGCGATCAACGAGTCTATGGAATTGTCGGTATTGGGAAGAAAAATCCCGCGGATCGGGTCAAAAGAATAAGCCCCGTCACCGGTGATAGATTTGAGCAGGTCAAGATTGCCGGTATTCGCATTGCCGATGACGCTGGGCGCGGAATTTATGGCGCAAAAATCAGTTTCAGTACTGGTTGTTTCATTACAATCGCAGGCAGTGGCGCCCAGGGTTGCGCCGAAGCACCAGTTATTGTCAGCGGTACGCGAATAAGAAACCGTGACCACGCGATTTTGCTTCATGGCTTCCATCTGGGTGGAATTCACGAACGCCATGATCTGCTCTGCGCCATTCGTCAACTGGCGCTTTTCCACCATTTCACGATAGGAAGGCAGCGCCAACGCAGCGCCAATCGCCAACAAGACGATCGACATCATGATCTCTATAAGCGTAAAACCTGAATTCCATTTCTTCATAATCAATCATCCTGATTGAAAGACTCATCCTTGAGTGAGGTAATTATAAGCAGGCAGGGGCTTAAAGCGATGGGGCTGGGCTACCGTCCAGAGCAGAATTTTGACCACTCATGGAAAAACCGCCCCGTATGGGGCGGTTTTGATTTTGCAGCAGGTATTTTCCGCTAATGGCGCGTTCTCAATCGGTAGAGGAGATCCTCATGGGCAGGAGGTTCCTTTGACAATAGTGATCACGATGCTGCTTGTGGTCGCGGTGGGCAGCAAGTACTTGGTCCAGTTGGTTGAAAGGCTGGTTCCGTTCACGTGTGAAACATACGTTAATCCACCACTTGCACAAGCGATCAGATTCTGATTATTCTTATAATAGTTACTGATTGTGATTGTAGGCGTTGTTCCAAGCGGAAATGAGCTCAGCGCACACGAAAACGTGGTATTGGTTGGTTGCGTACACGGTAAGGAAACCGAAGGCACAGCTGAACCGGTGCCACTGGCATTGGTAAGCGAACCTGAAAC
>JANLTO010000008.1:0-61546 GCA_031362985.1 Lysobacterales bacterium
GCCAATTTCGGCTTGCTGGATATTGAGCAGGCATTTCGCTGGGTTAAGCAGAATATTAATAATTTTGGCGGGGACGGGAGCAACATCACCGGTTTTGGCGAGTCAGCGGGAGCTGGAAATTTGCTCATGCTGGCCCTGGCCGGTAAGGATCGTGAGCAACTATTCCAACGCATCATTGCTGAAAGTTCACCTGCTGCAACGGGTGAACTTGGAACCCTCGCTGAAGAGCAGCTGCGGGGCCAGGCCCTGGCCCGGGCAGCCGGGGCTGATGCCAAAGCCAGCAGCTCGCAATTGCGTGCGCTCCCCGCGAAAATCTTGCTGGAGGCAGCCGACACAGGCCTCGATGGTCACTATTTTAGTCCGGTACTTGATGGGCTGGTGCTGGAACGACAGCCACTGGCTGCACTGGAGGGTGGCCGTGGCCGTGAAATGGATTTGCTGATCGGGACGAATGCGGACGAATGGTATATGTATATGGATCCGGCTATGGAGGCAGAAGAGGTTAATCGCTGGATTACCGATACCGCGCCCGAGTTTGCCGGGTCGCTGATGACCGCGGTCGCAGACGAGCCTGATCCGCGCAAGGCGATGGATCGCCTGCGCACGGCCCGGGACACCCTGTGCCCTGCGCGGTACCTGGCAGCTACAGTGAGTGCGCAGGGCGGCCAGGGTTTCGTTTATTATTTCACCCGCAGCAGGCCGGGAGCAGGCGGGGCTGAATTGGGTGTTTACCATGGTGCAGAACTTCCTTACGTATTTGGTCAGCATGATGAATGGCTGCCTGCCGAGGATACGGATTACGCACTGTCCGAAGCGATGATGGACTATTGGACCTCTTTTGCGAAGAATGGAAGTCCTCAAGCAACTAACCATCCCGGCTGGCCGGTATACACCGCCAGCAGACAGTATGTGATGGAACTGGGTGACCGGATTCATATCGTCAAGTCGCGCCATGATGTGCTGTGCCGCTACCTGGGTCCAAAGGAAAAGTGAGTATGAACATTGAAGAATAGAGTCATCATCCTTGGGGCCGGGCAGGCAGGTGTGCAGACCGCGATGAGTTTGCGCCAGGGGGGCTACACGGGTGAAGTCATACTTGCGGGAAAGGAACAGCACGTGCCTTACCAGCGTCCTCCCTTGTCCAAGCAAGTGCTGAAAAAAGAATGGGCCGGGGAGCGTTGCCAGTTCCGGCATCTTGAGTCTTACACACAACACGATATTGATTTGTTGCTGGGAGTTTCTGCTGTCAGCGTGGACGCTGCAACCGGAAAAGTGCGCCTTGATAACGGCTCCGACTGGAGCTATGACTCATTGGTGATTTGCACCGGCAGCCGATTGAACCGCTTGAACATAGCAGGCGGGCGCTTGCCTGAAGTGCATTACCTCAAGACCATAGATGACTCACTCGCGCTGTCAGCCCGGCTGGTTCCTGGTGCACGACTGGTCATTATCGGCGGAGGTTACATTGGTCTTGAAGTTGCCGCAGCGGCCCGCAGCCTGGGTTGCGAGGTAGCTGTCATAGAAGCCCTGGAGCGGGTGATGAAACGCTCCGCTTTGCCCGAAATTGCGCGGGCTTTGCACCTGCGACACGAGAACGAAGGGGTAGTCCTGCACATGAACCGGAAGGTTGCAGGCCTGCAAGGTACAACCCGTGTCGAGGCTGTGGAACTTGAAAATGGTGAGCTGATTCCCGCTGATCTTGTCATGGTGGGAGTGGGTGTACGCCCTGATTTGCGCTGCATTGAGGGCACTGGCGTCGCGACAAATCGCGGAGTCCTGGTGGATGGATCCTGCCGCAGCAGTGTGCCAAATATTTTTGCGGCGGGGGATATTGCGGAACTGCAACATCCCTTGCTGGACGGCTGGCAGGTACTTGAATCGGTGCAAAACGCGGTTAGCCAGGGCAAAGTCGTGGCCGCATCCATACTGGGTCAGGAGGCATCGTATACTGACGTGCCCTGGTTCTGGTCTGAGCAGTATGATTGCAGGCTGCAAATGGCGGGGATGCCGCGTGCCGGCGACCAGCAGGTACGCCGTGAAAACGACGAAACCGGTGGATTCAGCGTATTCACGCTGTCCGAGGGTCGCGTGAGCGGGGTCCAGAGTGTCAACTCACCACGGGACTACATGGTGGGTCGACAACTGATTGCACATCGCACTGAGGTCGGCGTTGAAACATTGTCGAATCAAGCCCATAACTTGAAGGAATTACTTTGATAACGATTAAGGTCACCGACCGGGAAGGTAAGGAACATGTCGTAGAGGCGCACGCCAATGACCGCTTGATGGAGGTTTTACGTGAGTTTGACTGGGGTGTGTCCGCCATTTGCGGAGGGATGTGTTCCTGTGCGACCTGCCACGTTTTTATCGACGAAGGCTGGCTGGACCGTTTTCCGCAGCGTGAAATGGACGAGGAAGAACTGCTCGAATTCCTGGACCATTTTAAACCCAACTCCAGGCTAAGCTGCCAGTTGGAACTGCAGGAAAAACACGACGGACTGGTGGTAAAACTGGCGCCTGAGGAATAGGCCAGCGCAGAAACGGGCTACAGGGGCGCCCGTGAGTTCCTGGCTCGCGTTACTTATTCGATCAGCAGTCGTTCGATGAAGTCCTTGTCACTGTTGGAAATGAGGGCTATGCGGGCCTCGTACTCGACTTGTCCAGCAGAATTGAAGTGCACGTCAGGTTCAGACGTTTCAAGGCGAATTCCCGATGGAAACGGGTACTCGTGGTCGAGGGTGCTGGTATCCATGCCTGCTTTCGGATTGGCAAATGAAAAAGTTACCTTGCCCGATTCCTCGGTGTTACCGGGCACGAGGTGCAGTATGACATCGGTTTGCTTGCTCATGGCGGTACTCCGCGCGAGATAAACCGCCTGCTGCAGGTTTTCCACGGCAGCTTGCATTTCAGCTTTCGCGGAGTCTTTTTCCGGTTTTGGCAGAGCAATTGCAGTGATAACTGTCAACGCAGCCAACACGATCAGAATTTCGATCAGGCTGATTCCGCGCATTTGCGATTTCGTGCTATTTGTTTTCATTTCCCCTTCCCCCCGGATGGATCAGTGTTCCCCGGATCACTACTACAATCCGGTACCTTCTATACCGACATCCGCAGTTTGCGCGGTCTGTACGACAGTGCCAGTTATCCCGGTTCAGTACCGGGATAACTGGCAGCCAGAGTATAACTGAGTTTCACAACCCCCGTAAATGAGAGGGGGACTATTTGCCAGCGGGCCAGGTTTCGCGTCGCGGGTGCAGCCGGTTGCAAGCAGACGCCTGGCTGGTGCCCGCCCTGGCTGGTGCCAGACTAGTGCTTGATTTGCCAGACTACGACCTTCCAGGTGCTCTTTTCGGGTTTTCGAACGTCCACACCCAGATAGTACGTTTTGCCTGCCACAACAGTAAATTTCAATGTGCTCTGGCCAATGTGCTCGTCTGCAGTGAGTTTCACCGCTTTGTCACCCATAAAGGTGGCGCACTTGCTGGGGTCAACTCCGCCGTAGCCTGCAATACTGTGCTCGCCCGGTGCAAATTCAAACGTATCGGTCTTGTCTCCTGCTGCAACCGCTTTACCCTCAACCTCGGTTACGATTGTGGAAAGTATGCAGCGCTCGGACAAGCCTTCGTTGGTCACAACAGTTGCGGTTGTTTTCGGAGGTGGTGGTGGTTCGGCAGGCTTGGCTTCCTTCTTGGCTGGTTTTGGTTTCGCGGCCTTGGCTGGTGGTTTTGTGGCAGAAGTAGCTGCAGGAGCAGTCGCTGCTGGGGTTGTAGCTGTCGTTGCCGCAGGTTCAGCGGCTGTGGTTGATGCCGGAGCAGGGTCGCTGGCTAGTAGCGAAGAGCTTCCTGCAATCAGGGCGGCGACAAAAATGTTTCGAATCAACTTACTCATGACTTCTCCAGGGTGATCAAATTAAACGCCGGATACAAAGCCGGCGCTGGGGCGATTTTACCAGCTATGCATAGAATCGTGCATCGGCAAAAAGTTCAATTGGCCATTCATGGCTGTAGCTCATTGGGGAGCCTCTTGCTCATTTTTGGCTTCGTTCAGGGCAGCCAGCAGGATTTGCGCCCAGCCTTTCAGGATCCGGCCTGCAGCAGCTTTATTGGTAACCGAGTTTGACCAGGTGTAAAACTGCCCATTCTTGCTGTCAGACTTGCGGTCCAGGGCTTTGGCGATCAGGTCACCGATCACTGAATCGTAGATTTCCACGTACAGGGTCATCTCGCCTGCTGATGATGTGTAGGTGCGGGAAATTCCGGCAGTTGGTTTGTCCGGAGCGTTAACATCGAGGTTGATGATGGCCGGCCGGATCAGAAGCACATTATCGCCAGCCCCCGTGACCACCGGGTAGCCACCATCGACCAGGGTTGTTTTGAACACCTGGTCAAATTCCTGTGCCAGTCGAGTTTTGATGCCTTCAATGTCTTTCGAACTTAAACGGTTGCCGGTAACAGAAGTGCTGCGTTGATCGCGCTCCCAGTTCTTTCTGAACGCCACATGGGCAGGGAGAAGGATAATTTCGTTGTACCCGGAGAGGCTGGCGCCGGGTTGCGCATAGACCACTGCCAATTTTGAATCAGGCACGAGATGCAAGCCTTCTGTGGTGACTTCCGGTAACTCCTCCTTTGCGGACAGGCCGATGCTCAGACAGGCAAAAGTGATGAGTACGGCGGTTTTTGACAGAACTTTGCTAAACATCGTGATCGTGCTCCCATAGCTATTGGCCGGATCTGGCGGGACCGGTGCTGCCTGTTCCCGGGTCGAGATGCCCAGTGTACCGCAGTGATGGCATTAGCCTGAAGATGGATGTACTGCGTTTTCGCGCTTTTTATTTGATATATTTCATATCGAACACGGCCTTATAGGCGGCTATGCTGTTAACTTCAGGCTTTTCCAATCGCCGACTTTCCCGAAGTGGAGCCACAAATGAATTATCTGATTGCCCTGTTGTTGCTTTTCAGCCAGGTTTGTTGGGCTGCGCCGCGCGAAATTGATGACCACCATTGGGTGGACGTGGAACGCGTAATCGCCATCGGTGATATTCACGGGGACTACGATCACTATATGGCAACCCTTAAGGATGCCGGCCTGGTCGATGAGCGTGGCAAGTGGATCGGCGGGGCTACCCACCTGGTGCAAACCGGTGATATTCCGGATCGTGGACCGGACACATCGAGGATTATCGAACAACTGCAAAAACTCACCAAGGAAGCCGGCAAGAAAGGTGGCAGGGTGCATAGCCTGATCGGCAACCACGAAGCGATGAATGTCTACGGTGACCTGCGATACGTAAGCTCCGGGGAGTACCAGGCATTTGTCAACAAGAACTCGGCAAAGCTACGCGATCGATATTACAACGCAGTGATGCAGGACCTGCAACAGCGGGATCCGGCAGCGTTTGCAGCCTTACCCCCGAACTCTCGTGAAACCTGGGATAAGGAGCACCCGCTCGGTTGGCTGGAACATCGCCAGGCATGGGACCCGGCGTGGAACCCGAAAGCGAAGTTTGGACTTTGGGTGATGGGCCAGCGAGTGGCCATCCAGATCAATGACACCGTGTTCCTGCACGGTGGCATCAGCGGAAAATACTGCCAGAACAGCCTGAAATCCCTGACTGACAAAGTGGTGGCGGGGCTAAAAGCATATGACCCGGCGAATCCTGGGATACTCGAAGATGAGTACGGCCCGCTGTGGTACAGGGGATTGTCGGGTGAGGCGCCTGAGGCACCGGTTGAGTCAGTGCAGGCCATTCTGGATTTTAACAAGGCTGCGCGTATCGTGGTCGGTCACACGCCCACCAGTGGCATCATCTGGCCACGCTATGCTGGGCGCGTTGTACAGATCGACACGGGGATTTCTGCTGCCTACGGCGGACATGTTGCCTACCTGGAAATCAACCCCGAAGGACTGTTTGCCGGCTATCCAAGCGGCAAGGTGAGGCTGCCGTCGGATTCTTCCGGCCTGCTTACCTATCTGGACCAGGTGATTGCCCTGAACCCGGCGAATACCCATCTGAAGGACTTGCAGAAATCCTTGTCCTCACCTGCCGGAGAGTCCGGTGTAGAGCAGGCCCAAGCAGGCGTTGACCACGGCGCGATGGCCACGGACCCTACTGCCGAAAACGCTCAAAGCGAGGCTGACACGTTGCCTATTTGCGGCATTTCTGAATAATTTGCTTGTCGAATTTTGCGTTATCCCGCAGGGTCGCAAAAGAATCCTGTAGAAATTCCAGCATGTTATCCCTGGAGTGCTCTGTAAGCAGACTTTCGTTACGGACTATCGAGTAGATTGGCTCCTCATGGGCGAAGAACTCCTGGCGTACTGCCTCCAGCGACGGATTGTGGGCGCAGAATCCCCTGTACAGGCGCTGAGTTACCTTCTTGATGGGTAGAAATTCGTTCGGTGCCGCGTAGTGCGTGTCCACCAGGCCGGAACCGTCAAAATCATAGGGTATGGGATAGATATTTGCCGCTGGGTCAAGGCCGAACAAGCGCGAATTGTGACAACATTCGTCAGTTTTTGGGCCCCCCGTCTGGTCAAAATCCACGTTGGCAATGATGTACTCGAACAAGGCCATGCGACTGGCTTGTTCTGCTTGAAGTTGTTCCGGAACAATCTCCGGAGTAGCGAGTTTTTTGATGTCGTTGCGCTTCGCTACATCGCTGTCGTCCTCTATCAGGAATGCAAAGCGGGGCTTCTGGGATGAGTCATTCGAGCTGTCAATATAGGTCACGGAGAGCGGACGCGCCCGAAAACTCAGCTCCGTGATCTCGCGGTATATCTGGTAGATTACATATTCCCGAACGTGATACTGTTCCCAGCGCTCGCCTACGTCACAGTGCGTTACCATCTTGAGCGAATTCTGACCATGAAAAATGGTGTCCTTCACGTCTTCCGGATTGAAGCGCAATTTGATGGGAGGGTGCTTGCATACCGTCTGACGCGTCAATCCGCGCCGCTCCACCGTCAGAGGAATAGAGAAGGAGTGGCCAAGATTATCGGTGTAGTCCAGCGTAGCTGGGTAGGGATTCTGGTTTTTCTTATCCTTGATGATCTGGCGCCAGGGCGCTTTCAAGGTAATGTTTATTACCTCGACAGACTTGAACAGTTTCTCAGGTTTTGGCGCTTCAGGGCTTTCTGCCTGGGCCATGGCCTGGTTAGGTGGAAGTCCCCAGACCAGCGCAAACATCAGCGCCACAATGGAAAGGGGATTGGAGTTCAATCGTGGATAACGGCTACGGTTCATGAAAAATTCCCTCGTGAATTTTTCTCTAGTATAGGCCGTCGTCACGTCCCGCGCAGCTAGTGCAAAATCCTAGTGCAAAATCCTGGCGCGAATCGTGGCCGGTACGGTTTTTAGCTGCTTCAGCAGTCGTGTGGGGTTGGAAGTTTCAAGATCCATGACCACGTAGCCGATTTCGCCATGGGTTTCCAGGTATTGCGCTGCGATGTTTACCCGGTTGTCCGAAAAAACCCGGTTGATCTGCTGCAGCACGCCCGGTTCGTTGCGGTGTATGTGCAGGATGCGGCTGACGTTGCCGTGATCGGGCAGGGACACCTGCGGAAAATTGACTGCAGAAACGGTTGAGCCGTTGTCACTGTATTTCACCAGTTTTCCCGCCACTTCGATGGCGATGTTTTCCTGGGCTTCCATGGTGCTGCCACCAATGTGCGGGGTCAGGATCACGTTATCCAGGCCGCGCAAAGGCGAAATAAATACCTCTGAATTTGCTTTGGGTTCCAGCGGAAATACATCAATGGCAGCTCCGGCCAGGTGCCCCGAACGCAGTGCCTTAGCCAGGGCATCTATGTCTACCACGTTTCCGCGACTGGCATTGATGAGGAATGCCCCGCTTTGCATGGACTTGAGAAACCCGCCATCAACCATGCCGGCAGTTTGCTCGGTTTGCGGCACATGCAGGCTCACAACATGGGCTTCTTTGAGCAAGTCCTTGAGCTTTGGCCGGCTGGCGGCATTGCCGAGGGGCAATTTGTTCTCGATGTCATGAAAAATCACGCGCATACCCAGGTTTTCCGCGAGGATTCCAAGTTGGGTCCCAATGTGACCGTAGCCGATGATACCTAGGGTTTTGCCGCGGATTTCATGCGAATGGGTTGCGGATTTCATCCATGCACCGCGATGTGCCGCCGCATTGCGTTGTGGAATGCCTCGCATCAGCATGATGATTTCCGCGAGCGCCAGTTCGGCCACGCTACGCGTGTTGGAAAATGGTGCATTGAACACCGGAATGCCCCGGCGCTGGGCGGCGACCAGGTCAACCTGGTTGGTGCCGATGCAGAAGCAACCAACCGCAGCCAGCCGGTCAGCCGAGCCCAGCACCTCCGCATCCAGCTGGCTGGTCGAGCGAATGCCAAGGAAATGCACTCCTTTGACAGCGGCCTGTAAGTCCTTGCCAGCGAGGGCGTGCTTAAGTGTCTCGATCTGGATATAACCTTGGCTGGCAATGATATCCCGGGCCGCCAAATGCACGCCTTCGAGCAACAGGAACTTTATTTTTCCCTTGTCCAGAGACTGATTTCCCGCCGCTTTTTTCATTTCGGAGCACACCGTCCCGTGATATAAGTGCGGCATTGTCCTTATTCATGCAGCAGTGCGCAACAACAGCCTTATGAACGCCGAAAAACGTGCAAAGAAAGTCCACGAAATTCGCCTGGCATTGCCTGGTATTTACATCAGCGATGAGGCAGGCGTGCTCGTGTCCCACGGCCAGGACTGGACTCGCTTCAATGCGCCGGCCCCATTGGCAGTGGCGTTTCCGGCAAATCCCGCCGAGGTACAGGATATCGTTCGATTTGCATTGGACTGCGGCCTTGCCCTCGTGCCGTCCGGTGGACGGACCGGACTGAGCGGCGGTGCAGTTGCGGCCGCTGGTGAACTCGTGGTGTCCTTTGACCGGATGCGCAGGATTCTGCAGTTTGATCCCATCGATCGCACCGTCACTGTTGAGGCCGGAGTTGTGACTGCAACGCTGCAGTCCTGTGCCCGGGAAAATGGTCTTTATTACCCGGTCTCTTTCGCTGCAGAGGGTTCCAGTCAACTGGGCGGCAACATCGCCACCAATGCCGGCGGGATACGGGTGCTGCGCTACGGATTGACCCGGGATTGGGTCACGGGTTTGAAAGTCGTAACGGGCACGGCTGATCTGCTGGAGTGCAACCGGGGCCTGGTTAAGAATGCCAGCGGTTACGATTTTCGCCACCTGTTCATCGGTAGCGAAGGAACCCTGGGAATGATCACAGAGGCAACGCTAAAACTGGCGGACCCGCCGCTTCCGGGCAAAGTGATGCTGCTGGGAGTTAGCAGCCTGGATGCGCTGATGAAGGTTTTTGCCCTGCTGCGAACACACCTGACCTTATCAGCTTTTGAGTTCCTGACCGATCGCGCCATGCGTCATGTGCGGCACGGACACCAGTTGTCCGCACCGTTGAGTAACGAGTGTCCATTGTACGTTGTCACCGAATTTGACTGCTCCACTGAGGCTGAAGAAACTGCGGCCATGGACTGCTTTGCCCAGGGTATGGAAAATAACTGGTTGCTGGACGGAGTAATAAGCCAGAGCGACCGTCAAAACGGTGAATTGTGGCGTTACCGCGAGGGCATTTCAGAATCCATTACACGCTATCGGCCATACAAAAACGACCTGTCCGTGAGAATTTCCCAGGTGCCGGTTTTTCTGGAGAAAATGCATCGCCTGATGCAGGAAATTTGCCCCGAATACGAGGCAGTCTGGTATGGGCACATTGGTGACGGCAACCTGCACATGAACATCATTGGACCCCAAGGGCCGGACACGCCGGGCTTCGCGGAGCGTTGTCACCACATCAGCGAGCAGACTTATGCCTTGACGCAGTCTCTGGGAGGAAGCATTTCCGCTGAGCACGGCATTGGCCTGCTGAAACAACCGTGGTTGGGCATGACACGGTCAGTCGGTGACATAGCTGCCATGCAAGGCATCAAAAAAGTGTTTGACCCGGCAGGCATTATGAATCCCGGCAAACTGCTGGGCCGGACAAGTTAGGGCGGACGAGTTAGGGTGGGGCAGTTGAGGCTCAGAAATTCTGCAGCTGAGTTGTGCCTATGCCCTTTTCCTCCAGTAGCAGGGGAATGTCGTCGACGACCGGGTAAATCACCCGTCCGTCTTGAGTTATTAATGCCTCTTTCAGCCGCACCGGGATTTTTTCTCCGCGTATGCTTTCCACCCCTCCGGCATCTATGGCCCGGTTGAGTTTTTCCAGTCGGGCGTTTTCCAGACGGATCAGGGCAACCTTGCTGACGGGGCAACACAGGATTTCGAGCAATTTTCCATCTACGGCCATTAGAATACCTGCTCGCTTGATTCGATTCTGTCATTGTAACCAATGCAACCCGGCCTGTCCTTAAATGGCCTGTACCTGCCACCCACTGCTCGCTGGTCGCCCGGACTGATACAATACGCGACTTCCAAAAAGGAATGACGCAGGTGGAACAGACTTTACGCATTAGCATCATCATGGGTTCCCAGTCGGACTGGAAAACCATGAAGCATGCCGCTGACACGCTGGATACGCTGGGCGTGGCCTATGAAACGCGTGTCATTTCCGCGCACCGCACTCCTGACCTCATGTTTGCATACGCCGAGGCAGCCGCAGGCCGCGGGCTTATGGCCATAATTGCCGGCGCGGGCGGGGCAGCCCACCTGCCGGGTATGGTGGCGGCCAAGACCGTGGTTCCTGTCCTCGGTGTTCCGGTTCGTTCCAAGGCGCTCAATGGCGTTGACTCGCTGCTTTCAATCGCGCAAATGCCTGCGGGCATCCCCGTTGGAACGCTGGCCATTGGAGAAGCGGGAGCTGTCAATGCGGCTTTGCTGGCGGCAGCCATTGTCGGCAACATGGATGGGCAAGTACGCCAGGCCCTGGAAAATTATCGCAGCGAGCGCCGCGAAGCTGTGTTGTCCATGCCCGACCCGGCGCGATCCAAAACCTAAGCCCGGGCTTTGAGAGCATATATGGAAAACCCCCAGGCCGGCATCCGGCAGGTTGGGATCCTGGGTGGAGGGCAGTTGGCGCGCATGCTGGCCCTGGCTGGTAAGCCGCTGGGCCTTGATTTTCATTTTCTTGATCCCTCTTTCACTGCCTGTGCCGGGTCTCTCGGTAAACTCCACCAGGCGCAGTTTTCCGACCTGTTAGCCATCCAGGCCATGGCATCCGAGATCGATGTGGCGACCTTCGATTTTGAAAATGTTCCAGCGGCTTCGGCGCACTCGCTTGCGTCAGCTCTGCCTTTTCATCCTTGCGTGAGCGCACTGGAGAACTGCCAGGACCGGTTGCTGGAAAAGCGCCTGTTAACGTCGCTGGCAATACCGGTAGCGGACTTCCAGAGCGTATCTTCACGCACTGATTTGCTGTCTGCAGTGGAACGTATTGGTCTGCCGGCAGTGCTGAAGACCCGTCGCCTGGGATATGACGGCAAAGGCCAGGTGCTGTTAACTCAGCCCGAAGATCTCGAACTGGCCTGGCAAGCCCTGGGACAAGCTGACCTGATACTTGAAGCTTTTGTGCCGTTCACGGCGGAGTGTTCCCTGATTGCAGTTCGCAGCATGCAGGGCGAAGTACGCTTTTGGCCACTCACACGAAACGTTCATGCGAACGGTGTTTTGGTGCTGAGCCGTCCAGGGATGCCTGGTTCTGAACTACAGCTGCAAGCTGAGGATATTGCCGGCAGGCTGCTGGCCCATTGGGATTACGTTGGTGTGCTGGCAGTCGAGTTTTTCGTCCTTGATGGCAAGCTGTTGGTAAACGAAATGGCGCCACGGGTGCACAATTCCGGTCACTGGACTTTGAATGCTGCAGTAACTTCACAATTTGAAAACCACCTGCGCGCCATATGCGGCCTGCCGTTGGGCGATACCGGCATGACCGATCATGCACTGATGTTCAACTGGATTGGTGAAATGCCCGACATGCGCAAGCTTTTACCCGAGCAGGGATTGCATTGGCACGACTACGGGAAGACTCCGAGGCAAGGGCGAAAACTTGGGCACGCGACGCTGGTTGCGCGCAATGAGTCGGATCTGGCGCGCAACGCTTCTCGTATTGCGGCAGCCCTGGGAGGACGTTGGCCGGCGTTGCTGTCCCAGCTTCATGCGCATTGCTGACAACCGGCCTCAGGCCAAAATCAGCAATGACTCTCCACCAGTCCTGCAACGGTGGACACAATCTCCTCCGCCTGTTCCTGGTCAATGATCAATGGTGGCAGCAGGCGAATAATTTTGCTTCGCGTAACGTTCATCAGCAGGCCCTGTGCCAGGGCAAGTAGCTTCAGGTCGTCAGCTTCGCAATTCAGTTCAATACCAATCATCAGGCCGCGTCCGCGGATTTCGACCACCGCAGAATGGGTGCCCAGCCTGTGCTGCAACTCGCGCAGCATGGTATTTCCAAGCTGTTCAGACCGAGCCGCCAAACCCTCCTGTTCCATCACGTCCAACACGGTGCATGCGGTGCGGCAAGCCAGCGGGTTCCCGCCGAACGTTGAACCATGGCGCCCAGGCGTTAACAGCTCCGCGGTGGTTCCGCGCGCAATGCAGGCACCTATGGGGAACCCATTGGCCAGGGCTTTCGCGGTAGTAAGGATGTCCGGAACAGCTAGCTCGTATTGATGCGCGTACCACCGTCCCGTGCGGCACAGGCCACTCTGGATTTCATCAAAAATCAACAACCAGCCGTGCTGGTTGCACAGTGACCGCAACGCCGCCAGATAGCCGTCATCCGGTATCTGGATTCCCGCCTCGCCCTGGATGGGTTCAAGCAGAACCGCAGTAACCTGGTTTGGTCCGCGGGAAATTTTCTCAACTGCATTTAAGTCATTGAAGGGAACCCGCAAAAATCCTCCGACCAAAGGCTCGAAGCCGGCCTGGACTTTCCGGCTACCCGTGGCGGACAGTGCTGCCAGGGATCGACCGTGAAAGCTGTTTTCCATAACCACAACGCTGGGATGGTCAAAACCTTTTTCATGCCCGGCGAGACGGACCATTTTCAGGGCGCATTCAATCGACTCAGTACCCGAATTGGCAATAAAGGCGCGGTCCATCCCGGAGATTGCGGCCAGACGGTCGGCGAGCTTCTCCTGCCATGGAATGCGCGCCAGGTTGGCGGTATGCATTAAAAGCCTGGCCTGCGCGCAAATTGCTTGCGCAACCTGTGGATGGGCATGACCAAGTGCAGTAACGCCAAGTCCGCTGGTTGCGTCCAGATAGCGTTTTCCGGACTCATCCCAGAGCCAGGCGCCCTCGCCGCGCTCAAAGGCCACCGGCAGGCGGGCATAGGTGTTCATCAGATGATTGTTCATGGAGTCTCCGCTTGGTCCCACCGGGGTTGATAGTGTGCAGGTTATCGGGTTCCTGCGCCTACGCACCAGTTTTGCTAAGGAAACTCCGATCTATTCGGAGTTTCCGCGGTACAGGGATGTGCCGCCATTTTCGATGATTGTAAATCATTGAAAATGAAGCCAAACACCCTTTACTTTCTTGGGCACGCTTTTTGTTTGCGTGCTCTGATCATGCATGGATGAATTCTTCAGAGCTTCCCTAAAATCCAGTTAGGATTTTCCACCGGTTGACAATGGAACAAAACAACGCAGCCGTTTTTTCCGTGTCATAGACCGCTGAGTGCGCCTCCGATTCGTTCCATTCCAGGCCTGCTGACTGAACCGCTCGCGCCAGCACGGTCTGGCCGAAGGCCAGGCCGGCAAGAGTGGCCGTGTCGAATGAACTGAACGGGTGAAACGGACTGCGTTTGAAATCTGTGCGGGCAATGGTCGCATTCACAAAGGAGAGGTCAAAGAATGAATTGTGCCCGACCAGGATGGCACGTTGGCAATCCGTGGCGCGAATTTCTTTGCGAATGGGTTGCGCGATTCGGCTCAGTGCTTCTTTCTCGGGTACCGCCCCGCGCAAAGGGCTATCCAGGCGTATGCCGGTAATTTCCAGTGACTTCGGGTCGATGTTTGCGCCATCGAATGGCTCCACATGAACGGAAATGGTTTCGCCAACGACCAGCCGACCAAAATCATCCATGCGGAGAATGCAGGCGGCAATTTCCAGTAGCGCATCGGTTCTCGGGTTGAAGCCGCCAGTTTCCACATCAACTACCACGGGTAGAAAACCTCTGAATCGATCTGCGATGCGCGGCATAATGCTCCAGTTGGGGTTCGGTTGCGTGCCAGGAACCGCCGAGGATACGGTATTGGAAAAGGAAATGCCATGCGCTCAAATCTGAGGATCGCCAGCGTTTGCACCAGCGTGCACGCGCGCTTGCCCGCCTGGTTTGCAGGCGCTCTGCTACTGGCCAGTGGCGGGCTTTGGGCGTCTCAAACAGGTCCCGAACAGAGCACATTCTGGCGTATTACCAAGGACGGTGCGGACGCGGGCTACGTGCTTGGCACCATGCATAGCGAAGATCCCAGAGTACTCGACTTCCCCGTAGCGTTCCTTGCCCAGTTGACGTCTTGCCCGGTGTTTGCAATGGAACTGGTCCCGGACGCGGAAACGCTCAGCCAGATAAATGAACTGATGAGATACCGCGATGCTGACACGCTTGCGCGTATTTTAGGGCCGGAACGCTATGATCGGACTATGCAGGCCTTGGTGGCATACCACGTTCCACCGGACATGAAAGCCAGAATGAAGGCCTGGGCCGTCATGATGACTTTGAGCGTGCCCGTGCCCGAGACTGGATTCTTCATGGATTTTTCACTCTCAATCCGTGCTGCCGGAGCCGGGGCCAGCGTAAAGGGGCTGGAAACCCTGGAGCAACAGGTATCATTCCTTGAGAACATGCCCATAGCCTACCAATTGGCATTGCTGGACCAGGCTTTGTCTGAATACCAGCAGGTTGAGGAACTGAACCAGCGGATGTTGGATATCTACCTCAGCGGTGATCTGGCCGGTCTGCAGCGAATATCCGACGAACAGTTTGCGCAACTGGATCCCGAAGTTCGGGACTATTTCCTGCGAGGGGGCATAAGTGAACGCAACGAACACATGGTCACAAAGTTATTGACCATGTTGCAGGAAGACCGGGTCTTCGTTGCCGTCGGCGCCTTGCATCTGCCCGGTCCGGATGGCTTGCTGGCGCTGCTAAGCCGGCAGGGCTACACGCTTGAGCCACTGCCCATGCCCTTTTCACCGGCAGCCGGGGCAGATATGGACAAAGCCAAAGCCAAAACCGAAACCGAAACCGAAACCGAAACTGAAGCCGGAGTGAGCCAGGCTAACGGCTAATGGCTGGTATCACAGCGGACACCACGGCCAAAGAGAAGAATGTTATGCCCCAGACCGGTTCAAGAAACACCGTTGTAACCGCCAGCACCAGGAAGGCGAGGCTCGCTGCGATGGCGTCACCCTGACCGTCAGGCGTGCCCGGGTGATTACCGCTGAGCTTGAGCAAAACGCTATCCATGCTCAGCTTACCGCCGCCGTGAAATACCAGTGGCAGCAACATGGCAATGAATAGCAACGGCAGTTTGAAGTTGCCATAGCCCTTGGCAGTGATGGCATAGCCTTTCCATAATTCTTCCACGCTACTCCATTCGGTCGGCCAATGAACAGCCCCGGTGGCCACTGCGGTAACTACGATCAACGAAATAGCTGCAAACCGGGTAAACAGGCCAAACAGTATCAGCAGTGAAAAAATCAACTCACCCCAGGTTGCAGCCTGCCAATTGAGGTCCACGGATATCTTGTCGAAGGGCCATGGAAATCCTTTTTGCCAGCTTTCCCAGGGTATGTCGCCAAACCAGTTCTGGCCTTTCAGCTTGGTGATTCCGGACTCCCAAAATTCCCAGGCCATGAACAGGCGCAATACCAGGGGCCAGACGTATTCTCCGGACGCACGCAGCCTCGCAGTCAGGCTATCGTATAAATCAAGCATTTCTTCTGCTCCGCTCCAAGTTGGGATGAAACATTTTCACGAATTGGTCACGGTACCAAGCACCACGTCACGCTGCCACAGGTCGTGCAACAGAGCACGCCCGCTTTCGATGACTGCTGCCGGCCTGGGGTGAGCAATCTTGCTTGCAATAAGTTCGAGCAGTTGCCGGCCGGACAGTTTTGGCTGTTCGCGCATCAGCGCCAGTAACAATTGCGAAACCTCGTTCAATTGCATGAACCGGACATGATCAGCGCGGTTGCGGTATGCCAGCAGGTGAGTCATTTGCACCGGAGCTTCAGTGGGTCGAAACGTTTCTGAAATGTGCTGCACCGGATAGCGATAGCTCAGCGGCCAGGCCAGTGGTGACAGGACGGGTATGCCCTCGACCAAGTTGCCTTCGCGGTCGACTTTGATGTCCGCCAGTTCGATTTGGTCCAATGCAAGGGCTAATTCTACCCACTCGTAATGGGCCAGTTCCTGCAGGAATGGCGGATCATCGGCGCGCCCTTGTCGTTGTTCCTGCACGTAACGCAAAAATTCCTGCGGCAGTTCTGGAAACAGGGGTGTTTGCGCGCGGTGCTCGATATAGAACTCGCGCACCAGTCGTGACCATCCAGGTGCGTCATACAAGCGCCGCGTCACCGGAAAGTTTCCCGCCAGCAGGCCGCTGACATTGTTGAAAAAAAGTTCGCGATAAACCTGCATACGCCGGTCTTCAATACCCGTTGGCGCTGAAATCTCCACAGGGTTCCTGATGTGTCCCGCGAACGCAATCTGCAATTCTCGCAAGGATTCAGGCATGGTGGCGATGATCAACATGAGCGGCCCGGTTGAGAAATTTCTGCTGCATTTCAAAAATCCTGTTTACTTCAAGCAGCAGTTCATCCACTGCTGGAATATTGAAATCCCGTTCGAGCACTGTAGGAAACACTCCAAAACGGCTGTAGGCGAGGTCCAGCAGGTCCCAGACCCCGTCAATAACATTGGCGCCATGGGTATCAATGATGAGGTCTTCAGCTTCCGTATAGTGCCCGGCGATGTGGCCATAGGCAATCCGTTGTGCCGGCAGACCGGCTAGAAATTCTGCTGCGTCATACCCATGGTTGACACTGTTTACGTAAATGTTGTTTACATCCAGCAACAAATCGCAATCAGCTTCGGCAAGCACGGCATTGAGAAACTGCAACTCGCTCATCTCAGCGCCGGGTGCGGCGTAATAAGAAACATTTTCCACCGCGATGCGCCGACCCAACACGTCCTGCACGCGGCGAATGCGGCTTGCAACATGTTCGATTGCTTCCCCAGTAAAAGGGATGGGCATTAAATCGTATAGATGGCCATCATCGGTGCAGTAGCTCAAGTGTTCGCTGTAACATTGCACCTGGTGTTGATTAAGAAAGATTCGCAGATTCTGCAAAAAGCCTTCGTCCAGCGGTCCGGGACCACCCAGCGAAAGCGAAAGCCCGTGGCTTACAAACGGCAGCTTTTCGGTAAAAGACCGTAACTGCTTGCCTCTTCGTCCGCCCACGCCGATCCAGTTTTCCGGTGCGACTTCCATAAAAGCTACAGCGGGCATTGGATGTGAAGCCAGCGGGCCCAGCAGGGCCCGCCTCAATCCCAAGCCCGCACCATTGACCGGGTATCGGTCCGTCATAAGTGACCAGCTTTTTTCAGTCCGCTGTGTGGTAATGCGAATTATTCCTTGTCAGTAGCGGAACTGTCCTCGGTCTCCTTACCTGCAGAGTCATCAGAACCCGCAGCGTGATCAGCACCGCAACTGCCTTCTTTGGCTTTGTCGGCACCGCAATTGCCTTCTTTAGCCTTGTCACCACCACAGCTGCCTTCTTTGGCCTTGTCACCACCGCAGCTGCCATCGGCGCCCTTATCTTCGCCACACTTGCCCTCACCGCACTTGCCGTCTTCACCCATTTCCTTGCCGCATTTCCCTTCGCCGCACTTGCCGTCTTCACCCTTGTCGCTATCGCCCGTCTCATTACCGGACACCAGGTAACCGCTGTCCAGGTCAGCGGCCGCAAACGGATTATCCGTTGCAAGCGCTACAGACGAAAAAGCAAGAGATGCAAGAAGCGCTGCGCCAACAGCTGCAGCTACGGGTTTGATACTTGTGGTTTTTTGTGACATTGATTAAGACCTCCATAAAAAAATTAGATGCTGGCGCCAAGGCACGAAATTGCAAAGAACAACTCTCCACGTTCCGGCAAGAGACCGCTTGCCCTTGCCAAATATTACACGACTGGTGGCAAGGGGGCAGGGTCAGCCTTGGCAGGATAGGCGCACAGGTCGCGGACTATGCATTCATGGCAGCGGGGTTTACGCGCCATGCAAATGTAGCGTCCATGTAAAATCAGCCAATGATGTGCATGACGCAGGAACTCATCCGGCACTGCGCGCAGCAGCTTTAACTCAACTTCCAGGGGAGTCGTGCCCCGCGCCAACCCGGTGCGATTGGCCACGCGGAAAATATGCGTGTCGACACCGATCGTTGCTTGACCAAACGCTGTGTTGAGCACCACGTTGGCGGTTTTGCGGCCCACGCCAGGCAGCGACTCCAATGCGGATCGCTCATGGGGCACCACACCCTGGTGTTTCTCCAGCAAGAGCCGGCAACACTTCACGATATTTGCTGCCTTGGTGTTGAACAGGCCTATGCTCTTGATGTAAAGCTTGATGCCAGTTTCGCCCAAAGCCTCGAGCGCAGCAGGAGTGTTAGCCGCTGCAAACAAACTCTTCGTGGCCTTGTTGACCGAGACGTCAGTTGCCTGGGCTGACAGTATCACTGCAATGAGCAACTCGAACGTCGTCGAGTACTCAAGCTCGGTGCCGGGATGCGCATCTATCGCCTGCAGGCGTTTAAAGAATTCGTATCGGGCCGCTGGCTTCATGAGCTTTCCAGAGGCACGTGCTGCCGCAAACGAACGGCTTGCCCGGGCCGTTCTCCACCAGCACGGCAGCTATCAAGCCAGTTGCGACCCGCCATCAGGAAGCCCAGGCACATAAAAGCTCCAGGCGGCAAAAGCGCGAGCGAAAAACCGTAGTGATCCGGCAGGACTGCAAGTTGCCAGGCGTTACCCGGGGCTCCGAAAATCAACTCTCCGTGGCTGAACAAGGTGCCCTTGCCCAGCAATTCCCGGGTTGTACCCAGCAACACCAGCACGAGGCAGAAACCCAGCCCGGTGGCAAATCCATCCAGCATTGAGGGCAGGGGGGAGTTGCGTACAGCAAATGTCTCGGCGCGACCCATGATGGCGCAGTTGGTCACTATGAGCGGCACAAAAATGCCCAAAACCTGGTACAAGTCAAAAAACCACGTTTGCATGAGTAGCTGTATGACGGTTACCACTGCGGCAATGATGAGTGCGTATGCGGGGATCCTGATTTCCGGCCTGAGCCGGCCCCGGACCACGGAAACGGTGAAATTGGAAAAAACCAGGGCAATGGTCGTTGCAAGCCCGAGCGCCAAACCGGTGATCAATGAGCTGGTTACGGCCAGCAGAGGGCACACTCCGAACAGGGCCATGGGCCCGGTATTGTTCAGCCTCAAGCCATCCAGGAATATTTCTCTGTTGCTGCTCATCGCGTAACTTCGTTCTGCAGGCTGTCTGCGGGTTGTGCGAACACAAGGTCCCGGTTGGCGGCAAAGTATTCCAGTGTCGTTCGGACCGCCCTGACCACTGCGCGCGGGGTGATAGAAGCGCCGGTGAATTGATCGAACTCTCCCCCGTCACGTTTTAGCGCCCAACCGGCCAGTTCCGGGTCGTGCAAAGACCGGTTGGAGAACTTGGTTATCCAGTCACTTGTCCCCGATTCAATCGGGTCACCCAGGCCGGGCGTTTCCTGGTGCGAAATCACTCTCACCCCGGTCACGCTGCCTTCAAACGTAATGCCGATCAGCAAGTTGATGTCACCATTGTAACCATCCGTCGCCGCAAGCCGGAAAATTGCCGCGACCGGCGTGGAGTTTTTGCGCGCGCGGTATACGGTTATACCTTGTCCTGAAGGAAACCAGGCAATGTCCCGAAACGTGTAGCTGTCTTCCTGCAGGACATTGTCATGTTGCGCGGATGGCAGCAATTGCTCCAGTTGCACTCGCGCAGCCTGGCGCTGCTGCCTCTCGATACGCTGACGTGTGAGCTGGTTCACTCCTGCCAGCAGAGCGGTGACGAGCAATGCAATCAGCCCCAGAGTTAAGGCACCGCGCCACGCTGCGCCAGACTTTGGCGCGGCTTGCTCAATGTCCATAAATTCTCGGACGGGTATAGCGGTCGATCAGCGGTGCTGCCATGTTCATCAGCAGCACGGCGAAGGCCACGCCATCCGGGTACGCGCCCCAGCGGCGAATGATCAGTGTCAGGATGCCGACACCGGCGCCAAATATCAATCGTCCGTGCGGACTGGTGCAGCCACTTACCGGATCTGTGGCAATAAAAAATGCAGCGAGGACAACGGCTCCGTAGAAAATGTGTTGCAGAGGCGAAGGATTGCTGCCCGGATCCAGTACAAAACCGGCCAGCCCGAGCAGAAAAACGCTGCCAATCAATGCCGTCGGCACTTGCCACGAAATCACCCGCTGCCAGATAAGCCAGATCCCTCCTGCAGCATAGGCATTTGCGACCCATTCCCACCCCCGCCCACCTACATCGCCAAACGTTGCCAGGTGGCGCGCTTCGGCAACGGTTTGCCCGTTGGCCACGCTGCTGCGGATAGCGTCGAGAGGCGTGGCCTGGGTGACTGCATCCCAGGTCAGTCCCGCCGGAAGATGCCCGGTGAGTATGCTCCTAAGGCCGTCGAGAAAGCCGATATCAACGGGCGCAATCGCCATCGGCGGCAGCCACTGTGTCATTGCCTGGGGAAAACTGATCAATACCACCGCGTAACCCACCATGGCCGGATTGAACACGTTGTAACCCAGTCCGCCGTAAAGATGCTTGGTAATGACGATGGCGAAGAACATCCCTATGCAGGCTATCCACCAGGGGGCGAGGGGTGGCAGGCACAAGGCGAACAGAACCGCGGTCACGATGGCGCTCCCGTCATTCAGAAACAGCGCAAGGGGCTGTTTGCGAACCTTGAGCATCAAGGTCTCAAACAAAAGTGCAAAAGCGCTCGCCAGCAAAATTTGCATGAGCATGCCGGTGCCAAAAAACCAGGTGTATACCACTATACCGGGGCACAGTGCGTACAGCACCTGGCGCATGACAGCCCCCACCGTCGTGATCGGTGGCGTGTGCGGAGCCGCGCCAGTGGTGAATTTCCGGTTCACGGTTGGCCCCGACCCGGGGCGCCGTCTGGTGACGGTGGGCGGTCCTGCAGTGCCTGTTTCTTTTCGTTCATGCGGCGGGTGCGGTCCTGCCTGAGCTGTTCAAGCCGCGCTTCCCTTGCCTCAAATCGATCTCTTGCACGTTCGGACTGCGCCCGTGCCTTAGACAACAAATTGTGCTCGGACTTGCCAAACCGGAACCAATCCACCAGGGGAATGTGGCTTGGGCAAACATAATCGCAACAGCCACACTCAATACATTCTCCCAGCCCGGAGTCAGTTGCTTGATCCAGCAAGTCATTGCGTATTTGCCAATTGAGCGTCTGGGGCAGGAGCAGGGCGGGGCAAACACGGGCGCATTCACCACAGCGGATACAGGGCATTTCTGCCTGCCCGGGCTGTACGTCCCGTTGGCTCAGCACCAGGATGCAATTGGCCGCTTTGATGACCGGGTTCTGGTCCGAGGCCAAGGCGTAGCCCATCATCGGACCACCGAGAACGAGGCGTGCAGCGTCTTCGGTATAGCCGCCACAGGCGTCGACAAGGTTGCTGATCGGTGTGCCAATCAGTGCCAGCAGATTACTCGGTCGTTTCACCCCGTTTCCGCTGACGGTCACGATGCGCTGCAGCAGAGGCTTGCCTTCCGTCACCGCCTCGGCAACAGCTGCTGCGGTAGCGACGTTGTGGCACAACAAGCCGAGTTCAGGCGGCCGGCACCCGCTTGGAACCTCCAGTCCGGTTAATACCTGGAT
The DNA here is from genome assembly GCA_031362985.1 of Lysobacterales bacterium. Taxonomy (GTDB): domain Bacteria; phylum Pseudomonadota; class Gammaproteobacteria; order Xanthomonadales; family SZUA-36; genus SHZL01. Next base: position 21,958 of record JANLTO010000008.1, read on the forward strand.
CAGCTGTTTCTCACCACCGTCGGGGTAAATCGTGGTCACCCTCACCAGGCGGACGTCGGTGCAATCAGCGCGGCTGAGGGCTGCCTGTAATGCACTGAATACTTCGCCCATCTGGTCTTCGATCGCAATGATGACCTGTTCCGCTGCAACTGCCCTCTGCAGGATCAGCGCGCCCAGCACGATTTTGTCCGGCTGCTCCCGCATCAGCATTTCGTCGCAACTTATATAGGGTTCGCACTCTGCGCCATTGAGAATCAGCGTATGAATTCCGGACTTCCGCGCCTCATCCACTTTCTTACTGGTGGGAAAAACGGCTCCACCCAGACCGACCAGGCCGGATTCGCAAAGGCGTTGCAGGATCACCTCCGCGTCCACCGAGCGCCAGTGCTCAATGGGATCCAGTTGCGTCCAACGGTCGAGGCCGTCGGGCTTGAGCACCACACATAAACCTTCCAGTCCTGACTGATGGGTAACGGGTTGCCGCGCTATTGCGACGACGGTTCCCGAAGTGGGCGCATGCACAAACCCAAGGGACGGCTCATCGAACCGCGCCAACTGCTGGCCCTTCAGTACACGTGAGCCGGGAGTTACCAGCGGCTGGGCTGCGGGTCCTGCATTCTGCGCCAACGGTATGTAAAGCCGCGGCGGTATGGCAAGGGTCTGCACTGCAACCTTGCAGGAGGCTTGCTTATGGTGGTGTAAACGTAAACCACCGTGAAAATGGAACACCCGCTTGCCCGCGTTACGCGCCAGTTCGGCCGCGGTGTCCTGTTTCACATGTCACCTGCCGGTGCATCATGTTCCGGAAGCGGGTGCTGAGGAGGCAGAACCCTGGCCATAACCGGCCTGGGCGGGCGCCACGCGTCCCAGCCGGGCCGCGGCACCTTCATTACGATGCAATCAACCGGGCAGGGTGGAATGCACAGTTCACACCCGGTGCACTCCGCTGCGATCACTGTGTGCATTTGTTTCGTGGCGCCGAGGATGGCATCAACCGGGCAGGCCTGGATACACAGGGTACAGCCAATGCAAACCTGTTCGTCAATCACCGCTATTGCGACCGGCTTTTCCATTCCGTTTTCAGGGTTCAGCTGCATCGGTTCCCGCCCCAGCAAACCGGCCAAGGCTTTGATTCCGGATGCCCCGCCGGGAGGGCACTGGTTGATTTCCGCCTGGCCGGTAGCAATTGCTTCGGCGTAGGGGCGGCAACCCGTGTAGCTGCACTGCCCGCATTGTGTCTGCGGAAGCAGTTGGTCAATCCGGTCTGCAAGGCTGGTGGGTTCCACGCGAAATTTCTTCGTAGCCCAGCCCAGTCCAAGCCCGCAAGCTGCTCCGAACAGGCAAAGTGACAGAAGGGCCAGGGAAATCAAGGGAGCTCGGTTACAACCGGGCCAGGCCAGTGAAGCCCATAAAGGCCAGGGCCATCAGACCTGCGGTGATCAGTCCAATGGGTGATCCGCGAAACGGCAGGGGCACGGGTGCATACTCAGTGCGTTCACGCATTGCGGCAAACATTACCAGTACCAGGCCGAAGCCACAGGCCGCGCCAAAGCCATAAAGCGCCGATTGCAGTAAATTATGTTGCTGCTGAACGTTTAGCAAAGTTACGCCAAGTACCATGCAATTGCTGGCGATCAGTGGCAGAAAAATACCGAGAATCCTGGATAGCAGTGGATTGGTTTTGCGCATGAGCAGTTCGGTTGCTTGCACCGTCAGGGCAATAACCAGGATAAAACTCAGGATGGAAAGGTATTCAAGCTCGAAAGGCTGCAGCAAGTAGCGGTTGACCAGATAACTTGAGGCGGAAGACAGCGTGAGCACAAACATTGTCGCCACGGACATGCCAATGGCGCCTTCCAGCTTGCCTGAAACTCCCATGAAAGGACACACGCCGAGAAATCGTGCCAGGACAAAATTGTTGGCCAGTACGGTACTTACCAGGATCAGCAGGTACTCCTTCATGACCGCCTGTGGATGAAACCATCCCGAAGTCCGGTTTTCACGTTACCCGCAGCCCCGGAGTCGCGCCTGAATCTGGTGACAGTATGAATACTTCATCACTGCCGTTGCCCGCAGCCAGGACCATGCCTTCCGACAGGCCGAAGCGCATTTTACGTGGCTTGAGGTTGGCCACCATGACGGTCATCCGGCCCACCAGGTCAGAGGGCGCATAAGCTGACTTGATACCCGCAAATACTGTACGGGTCTCATTGCCAAGGTCCAGTGTCAGCTTGACCAGCTTATCTGCCCCGGCCACCGCTTCTGCATTCCTGATCAGGGCAACACGCAAGTCGATTTTGGAAAAAGTATCGATACCAATTTCTTCTGCCAACGGTTCCGGTGTTTTTTTCGTTTCGATGCCGGCCGACTCTATGGCTTTCATGGCTTCCCGGGAATTCTCAATGATTAGGTCGATTTTGAGCGGATCAACACGGGTCAATAAAGGTGTGAAACTCGCGATTTCGCAGGCAAGCAAAGGTTGGTCAATGGCACTCCAGTCACCGAGGTCCCGTCCCAGGAATGCGGCGGCGCGCGCGGAAGTAAAAGGCAGCACGGGCGCAAGGTAGGTCATCAGCACCCGAAACAGATTAATGCCCTGGGTGCAGATGCCGTGTACAGCAGCCATCTCACCCTCTTGCTTGATGCGTTGCCAGGGTTTGGCTTCATCGATATAGCGATTGGCATCATCCGCCAGGGCCATGATGAGTCGCATCGCTGCCTGGAAATTCCTGCCTTCAAATTCTGTGGCGATTTCCCCGCGCTTGGTAACAAACGACTCATAGAGTTCCGGTTCAGGCAGGTTGTTTGCCAGGAGGTTGTTGAAATTGCGCTGGATGAACACGGCACAGCGACTGGCGATATTGACGACCTTGCCAACGACGTCCGCATTCACGCGCTGCACAAAGTCTCCCAGGTTGAGGTCGATATCGCCGGTGCCGGAGCCCAGTTTGGCGGCGAAGTAGTAACGCAGGTAATCCGGCTCCAGGTGGTCAAGGTAGGTCCTGGCGCGCACAAAGGTACCGCGTGATTTGGACATTTTTGCACCGTCTACCGTCAGGAACCCGTGTGCAAAAACAGCCGTGGGCGTTCTGAAGCCCGAACCCATCAACATGGCAGGCCAGAACAGGGTATGGAAGTAGACTATATCTTTGCCAATGAAGTGGTAAAGCTCGGTGGGCGAATCCGGCTTCCACCAGTAATCAAAATCCAGGCCCTTGCGATTGCACAGTTCCCTGAAGCTGGCTATGTAGCCAACGGGCGCATCTACCCACACATAAAAATATTTATCCTCGGTACCCGGTATGCGAAAACCGAAATAGGGCACATCGCGGGAGATATCCCAATCCCGCAAGCCATCGGCAAACCACTCCTGCATCTTGTTGGCGATTTCAGGCTGCAGGGTTCCGGAACTCATCCAGGTCTTCAAAGCGTCCTCAAATGCTGACAGACGCACAAAGTAGTGCTCGGATTCCTTCACCACCGGAACGGAACCGCTAACCGCTGACCGCGGGTTGCGCAAGTCCGTGGGTGCGTAGGTGCTGCCACAGGACTCGCAACTGTCACCGTACTGGTCTTCAGTACCGCATTTCGGGCAAGTACCCCGGATAAACCTGTCCGGCAGAAACATGCCTTCCTGTTCATCGTACAGTTGCTTGATGTTGCGGCGGTCGATATACCCCGCCTCGTCCAGTCGCTGGTAAATCAGTTCAACCAATTGCCGGTTAATGTCAGTATGAGTTGAAGAATAATTGTCATAACTGATACCAAAATCACGAAAATCAGCCTTGTGCTCCTCATTCATGCGGGCAATCAGTTCTTCCGGCGAAATTCCCTCGGAGCGGGCTCGCAGCATAACTGGGGTGCCATGTGCGTCGTCAGCCCAGGCGAAATAGCATTCGTGGCCTTGCGCCCGCTGAAACCGGGCCCAGATATCCGTTTGAATGTATTCCAGCATGTGCCCAAGATGCATGTCTCCGTTGGCATACGGCAGTGCGCTGGTGAGCAGGATTTGTCTCTTGGATTCACTCATCTGGTTGTTTGCCATGGTTGGCTTGGCGTCGGCTTGGGATCGGTTTGGGTATGCATGCCGAATTATGTCACGGCGAGTCGATTATCTGTACTACCGGTCAGATTCATCCATGCCATTACAACGCCAAGTCGATACAATGGCCGCTGTCATTCATGGCCAGCAACGTGGAGCGTGAGAGGGTATGCCGATTTTGACTGAACAGATTGTTACTGACCTGGTGACCCAGGTGCAGGAGCCTGGCGGCACGGACAACATTGTCAGCCTGGGCTGGCTGCAAGGTATTGGAATTGACCAGGATCGCGTAGCCGTGGACCTCAGGGCTGGCTATCCCATCGAAGGCATACGGAAGCTGATAGTTTCAGCGGTGCAGTCTGCACTCCTGTCGGATTCGCGCATTGTTGGTGTCAGCGTGAACCTCAGCTGGCGCGTGTTCGCACACCAGGTCCAGGGCGACCTGAAGCCGATGAGCGAGATCAAGAACATCATTGCGGTTGCATCAGGCAAAGGAGGTGTTGGTAAGTCTACAACTGCGGTCAACCTCGCTTTGGCCCTGCAGGCGGATGGCGCCCGGGTGGGTATTCTTGACGCTGATATATACGGCCCCAGTATTCCCCGTATGCTGGGAATTTCCGGACGGCCTGAATCGGATGGAAAAAGAATCGTGCCGCAGCAGGCGCACGGGATGCAGGTGATGTCAATTGGTTTCATGGTTGAAGAGGACACGCCGATGATCTGGCGCGGACCCATGGTAACCTCGGCCCTGCAGCAGCTGTTGACTGAAACCAACTGGAAAGGCCTGGATTATCTCGTGATAGATCTGCCGCCCGGGACGGGTGATATCCAGCTAACCCTTGCGCAAAAAGTTCCTGTCAGTGCTGCAGTCGTGGTGACCACGCCCCAGGACATTGCTTTGCTGGATGCGCGCAAGGCTGTGCAGATGTTCCGCAAGGTTAACGTGACGGTGCTTGGCATCGTGGAAAACATGAGTACCCATATCTGCAGTCACTGTGGCCATGAAGAAGCTATATTCGGCACAGGTGGCGGGGGAAAAATGGCACTGGAGTATTCACTTCCGCTGCTGGGTCAGTTACCTCTGGCTACCCGTATCCGCTCTGACCTGGACCACGGCACCCCAACCCTGGTGGCGGAGCCCGAGTCTGAAATCTCAGCCAGTTACCGGCAATGCGCGCGCAGCGTCGCCTCGCTGTTGGCGCGACGGCCGCGCAGTCTGGAGTTGAATCTGCCGCAGATCAATCTGCAAAACCGCTAATACGCGCTGGCAACCCGGCGCCCAGAGGCGACCCTGCCAGTTTTTTCAGAAAATCGGAGTACAAAATGAGCATTAAACCCGACCGCTGGATCCGGCAGATGGCCGAGCAGCACGGCATGATCGAACCCTTTGAACCGGGCCAGGTGCGGCGCTCGGCAGCGGGCGCAGCGCAGATCTCCTATGGGACATCCAGCTATGGCTACGATGTCCGCTGCGCACGTGAGTTCAAGATATTCACCAACATCAATTCTGCCGTGGTTGACCCCAAGCGATTCGATGCCAGCAGTTTCGTCGATTTCAGCGGGGACGTATGCATCATTCCCCCTAATTCATTTGCCCTGGCTCGCACCATTGAGTACTTCCGTATCCCGCGCTCGGTGCTGACCATTTGCCTGGGTAAGTCCACCTACGCGCGTTGCGGGATTATCGTGAATGTGACGCCGCTTGAACCGGAGTGGGAGGGTCACGTGACTCTTGAGTTTTCCAACACCACTCCACTGCCGGCCAAAATTTACGCTAACGAAGGCGTGGCACAATTCCTGTTCTTCGAATCCGATGAGCCGTGTGAGACGTCCTATGCGGAGCGGGCGGGTAAATACCAGGGGCAGACGGGCGTTACCTTGCCCAAAGCATGAGGGCAGTTCTGCCGGGACTGTTTCAGGGCATGGGCGGCTGCTGAATCAGGATTGCATAGGTTGAAAAAACCTCGGATTCTCTTTCAACGTCCATCTCAACCTTTGTGCCGGGGAGGGCAGATGAAATCGCCAGGTTGAATACGCGGATGTCATCAACCGGTTCGCCGTTGAGTTTGAGGATGGTGTCGCCTTCCCGGATACCGGCATTCCATGCGGGCGAATCATGGACTACGCTGCGAACGTGAATTCCGCCCTGGGGCCGCTCGGCGCCGTAACGGTTGGATGACGGCACATTGGAAAACTGAACACCGAGCCATCCACGACGCACAGAGCCGTAATCAATAATTTGTTGCATTACGTTCTGGGCGATGCCCATGGGTATGGCAAATCCAATATTCTGCGCACCCTGGATACTTCCAAGGTTCCTGGCACTGATCCCTATGAGCTCGCCCCGTGCATTGACCAAGGCTCCGCCGCTGTTGCCGGCGTTGATGGCTGCGTCAGTCTGCAGGAACCCATCGGCAGTGGGTGATCCAATATTGTCTCGCCCCGTGGCGCTGATGATGCCCATGGTGACCGTGTGGCTTAATCCCAGTGCGTTGCCAATGGCGAGCACAACGTCACCAACCCGTGGCGGGGGGTCCCGTGCGATGGGAACAGTTGGCAAGCCAGTGAGTTTGACTTTCAACACCGCCAGGTCTGTTTCGGGGTCGGAACCAACAACCTGTGCGCTGGCTAAACGGCCATCCCACAAGGCGATCTTTATGTTTTGCGCACTACTGATGACATGGTGATTGGTCAGTACGTAGCCGTCCTCGCTGACCAACACACCGGAACCCATATCCCGCCGCATGCGGTACAGGTAGCGATCGCCTAACTCATGCTGAACTTCAGGGGAAACGGGCTGGGGGTCCAGTGAACTGGTGTATATACTCACCACGGCTGGGGCGGCGCGGTTAACGGCATCTGCATAAGATACGGGGGCGCCAACGGTTTCTTCCTGCACAATCGGGTTCCTGGCCTCTTCCGCTTGTTGGCTGCGACTGAGCAGGGACGGCCACAGGTAAACCACGAGAAATGCAATCGCCAGGCCGGAGACTATGGCGCGCAGAACAAAATCCAGTAATTCAGTAGTTTTTTTCATGCCTTGTAATGAACTTGGAGGAGTGGGTCCGGCAGCTGATGTTCAAAATATGCATTCTATCGGTAAATGCGTTGTTTCGCATGGCAGCTTTCGGATAAAATGGGTCGTTTGACCGGTTGGCTGACAGATACAGGGTATATTTTCCACTTTCCCGGTCAGCGATAACAGCCCGTCTGATAATGAAAAGACTCGTTAAAGGGCTTCTTCCAGCTGGAGAAACAGATGTCAACAGAGGGCGTGAATAAAGGGCGGCGCCGGTTTCTTATTGCCACCACATCAGCCGTTGGTGCAACCGGCGTTGGTTTTGCGTCGGTGCCATTCCTGCAATCCTGGATGCCGAGTGCCAGGGCCCAAGCCGTGGGTGCGCCAGTAACCGTAAACATCGATGCCCTTGAAATTGGACAACTTCTGAAAGTGCAGTGGCGCGGGCAGACCATCGGCATCTTGCACCGCTCCCAGGAAACTCTTGCCTTGCTGCCCGAAGTGGATGATCAACTGAGGGATCCGGAGTCGCTGGAATCTGAACAGCCACCGTTTGCCAAGAATGAAGTCCGGGCATCGCGGCCGGAGTTCCTGGTGGTAAACATGCACTGCACGCACCTGGGTTGTGTACCGCAAGTGCTGCCCGAGGTCCGGGCGGAGCCCTGGGATGAAAACTGGAAAGGTGGTTTTTACTGTCCTTGTCACAAATCCAGGTTCGATATGTCCGGGCGGGTATACCAGGGTGTGCCAGCACCGACAAACTTGCGCATCCCCCCCTATAGCTACATCAATGACCAGACGCTCTTGATTGGTGTTGATCCCGCAGGAGAAGTGTAATGGACAAGCCTGCCAGCAGTCTGAGCGGGAAAGCGGGGGACTTTATGCACTGGATTGATGAGCGCCTGCCGGTCACTCAGTTTTACAATGATCACCTGGCAAAGTATTACGCTCCAAAGAATTTCAATTTCTGGTATTACATGGGCTCGCTGGCTTTGCTGGTGCTGGTCATGCAGATTGTCACCGGAATTTTCCTGACCATGAATTACAAGCCCTCAGCCGATATGGCTTTTGCCTCGGTAGAGTTCATTATGCGCGATGTGGACTGGGGCTGGCTGATTCGGTATATGCACTCGACCGGTGCCTCACTTCTCTTCGTTGTGGTTTATCTGCATATGTTCCGTGCCCTGCTTTACGGCTCGCATCGCAAGCCACGCGAATTACTGTGGGTGCTTGGAGTATTCATTTACCTTGCCCTGATGGCCGAAGCCTTCATGGGCTACGTATTGCCCTGGGGTCAAATGTCTTACTGGGGTGCACAGGTAATCATCAACCTGTTCGGTGCCATTCCCGGCATTGGTGAACCGCTGACGGAGTGGATTCGCGGGGATTATTTCATCTCTGATGCAACCCTCAACCGGTTCTTTGCACTGCACGTTATTGCTATTCCGCTTGCTCTGCTGGTGCTGGTAGTTCTTCATCTCGCAGCATTGCACCAGACCGGCTCAAACAACCCTGACGGCATCGAAATAAAGAAACTCAAGGATGACAAGGGTGTTCCGCTGGATGGCATACCTTTTCATCCGTACTACACGGTGAAGGATATTTTTGGCGTTTCCATGTTCCTGCTGATCATGGCTTTCATTATCTTTTTCTGGCCTGAGGCGGGCGGTTTGTTTCTTGAGCATGACAATTTCATACCGGCCGATCCGCTGGTAACGCCAATCCATATCAAGCCCGTGTGGTACTTCACACCGTTTTACGCCATCCTGAAGGCCATACCCGACAAGCTGATTGGCGTCCTGTTGATGGGTGCTTCGGTGCTTATCCTGTTTTTCGTGCCGTGGATCGATCGGGCGCCGGTTAAGTCCATTCGCTATCGCGGATGGCAGTTCAAGTGCATGCTCGGCTTGTTTGCGGTGGCGTTCGTTCGCCTCGGTATGCTGGGAATGGCGGAAGGCACGGCCCTTCAAACCATAGAGATGCGGGTCTGGACCTTCGTATATTTTGCGTTTTTTATACTGCTGTTCTTTTTAAGCCCCAAAGAAAAGACCAAGCCGGTACCAGAACGGGTGACGCACTGATGAAAAAGCTGCTCATGACATTGGCGCTGTCCCTGATCATAATCGGGTTTAGTGGCGGGGCACTTGGCAACAGCGAAGAAGGTGGCCTCGAATCCGCTGGAATTAACGTCAGGGATGTGTCTGCAGTGCAGCGCGGCGCGAAATGGTACGTCAATTATTGTTTTTCGTGCCATAGCGCTAAATACATGCGCTATAACCGACTCGCGGAGGACCTGCACCTGAGCGAGGAAGCGGTAATGCAAAACCTGGTGTTTTCCGATGCAAAAATCGGGGACACCATGGACATTGCAATGAAACCCGACCAGGCAGCGCGCTGGTTAGGGAAAACGCCGCCCGATCTTTCCGTGATTGCAAGGTCAAGGGGAACAGATTGGCTCTTCACCTACCTGAAGTCCTTCTACCAGGATGAAAGCGGCAAATGGAATAATGTAGCCTTGCCGAATGCAGCAATGCCTCACGTGCTTTGGCAGTTGCAGGGAATCCAAAAGCCTGTGTATGACGCAGAGGCTGACCAGCGCGCCATAAGTCACCTTGAATTGGTGGCGGAAGGATTGCAGACCCCGGAAGAATACGAACAGACTGTGCGCGATCTCGTAACGTTCCTGGATTATCTCGGCGAACCGGCAAAACTTGAGCGTAAAAGCATTGGGATTTGGGTCATGCTGTTTCTCGTGATTTTCGCCTTGCTTGCTTTTGCGCTGAAGGCTGAATTCTGGCGTGATGTACACTGACACGTTTGTTAACCATTTACTAATTACCATCAACGCTATCTTATGAGTACACAGGACTGGGAGAACAATGTGGCAGTAACAGCTCGAGGCCGTTCGACTATGGCGCTCTATTCCTCCGACACGGGCATGGAAAGCCACCGCGTGCGATTTGTTCTGGCAGAAAAAGGCATTAACGTGGACATTGTCAACGTAACTGAAGACAAATCCGCTGCGGAAGACCTGGCTGAACTGAACCCCTATAACCAGTCCCCGACCCTGGTCGATCGTGACCTCGTTCTTTATGACGCTGGCGTGATCAACGACTATTTGGATGAACGATATCCTCATCCCCCCTTGATGCCGGTAGACCCTGTTTCGCGCGCACAACTGCGCCTGGTGCATCACCGTGTGCTGCAGGATTGGTTTCCGATCGCACGGGAGGTTGAGTCAAGCAGTGGCAAGAAAGGTGAAAAACCGCGGAAGTTGCTCAGAGAAACCATCATTGCCGCCAATGACTTGTTCAAAATGGCTGACTTTGTACTCAGTCCGGAACTGACCCTGGTGGATTGCACGCTCGGTCCCTTGATGTGGCGCCTGCCCTACTTCGGAATAAAACTGGGCAAGCCGGGCGGCGCAGTAGAAGCGTATGCCCACCGGATATTCTCCCGCACCTCTTTCAAAGCCAGCCTGACGCAGGCTGAGCGGGACTTGTTGCTTAACCTGGCTTAAGCCCGGTGACGAGATCTCATGGCAGGTGAAATGACGTCCAACCGCCCGTATCTGCTGCGGGCACTGTATGAGTGGATCGGTGCGAACCGCTTGACCCCACACATCCTCGTGGATGCCTCCATCGACGGGGTGGACGTGCCTGAAGCAGCTGTGCAAAAAGGCAAGGTTATTCTGAACATCGACCAGGCGGCAGTCCATGACCTGGAAATGGCAAATGAATGGCTAAGCTTTAATGCTAGGTTTTCCGGGCGTCGGTATGAAGTTAAAGTGCCACTGGAAGCTGTGCTGGCAATTTACGCCAAGGAAAACGGCCAGGGCATGATGTTTGCGCAGGAAGAGGGCAACATGCCACCCACTGGACCGGGACAAACGGACGTCGATCCACCGAAGTCCCACCTGAAGCTGGTTAAATAGAACTCGCCGGTGATTCGGGCTGCCGGTTAATACTCTTCAATCAACTGGCCGCCGCTGGTGGTGATTACGACCCGTACCGGTTCGCCGCGGGTAATCAGGACACTGCCACCCTTGTGTAGTATCCCCTTATGGGCGAATTCGAAGCGGTAGCTCAGACCGTACGAACGGAATTGGGCAACGCCGGCTAATTCGATCCTGTTGAGAACAACCGTATCATCCATGAGCAGGAGATCATGTTCCCGGCATGCCATGGCAGCCGCGCGCCGCGCTGCCTCCTTGCCTTGCAGCAACCTCCACCATGCGAGAGCAGCGAAGACGAACAGCACAAAAAAGAGCAAACCCGTCATGGCGCTCGCAGCCTGGATTTTTTCAACAAGATATCCACGGCGCCGGTGCCACCGTTAATCGGCCGGCACGATGCGAAAGCGATTACGGACGGATGCTTTTTCAGGAATTTTTGCGCCATCAGTTTCAGCACGGGCCGCCCATGTGAACGCAGGCCTTTGCCATGAATCACTCGCACACAACCAAGGTCATGCCGGCTGGCCTGCGCAATAAACTGCACCAGTACTTCCTGGGCAATCTTTTCCGTCATCGCGTGCAAATCTATCGAGTCCGCGCAGCTGAAAACGCCCCGGCGCAATTGGCGCAGCAGTAGCGGCGGATACCCCGTCCGCAGGTACAGCAGTTCTTCACCGGTTTCGATTTCCGCCGGATCATCAACAGGCTGCAGAAGCTCCTGCAGAACCGCTGCCTCGTCGTGACGCAGCTGCCGGGGAACAGGGGTTGGCCTCTCTGGTCGGAGTGCCAGGCGGTTCTCGCATTTCAAGGGCTGTACCCCCGCCATGGCGGCGCGAAAAACCTCTGCACTCTCTGATGGGCTCTTTTTCGATTTCATTTCCGTACCTTGCTTTAAATCGTACAATATCACCTCTGCGGCATTTCTGTTTTGGATTCAACACATAACTACCCCGCTTTGTCGGACCGGGGTGAGCGACAATACATGCTATGCATTTTCTAGTCAGTAACGATGATGGGATTTCAGCTCGCGGCATCCGGGTCCTGTCGCAGTGGTTGAAACGGCTGGGCGACGTTACCATTGTGGCGCCAGACCAGAACCGCAGTGGCGCCAGCAACTCGCTCACGCTCAATGCCCCGGTGCGTATTCGGGAAATTGAGGAGCAAACGTTTCGGGCTAGTGGAACGCCCACGGATTGTGTGCATATTGCGCTCACAGGGCTGCTTGACCGGGATCCCGACATGGTAGTTTCCGGGATCAATGCCGGCGCCAACCTCGGCGATGACGTGATTTATTCCGGCACTGTCGCAGCAGCCATGGAAGGTCGCTACCTGGGCTTACCCGCCATTGCGGTTTCCCTGGTTTTTGATGAGCAGCCGCAGCATTACGAAACGGCTGCCCGGGTTGTCGGGCTGGTAATAGAACGCCTGGTGCAAGACCCTTTACCGGCCGATACCATTCTGAACATCAATGTGCCAGACCTGCCATGGAACGAAATTCGCGGTATCGAAGTAACCCGCCTGGGCCACCGACACCGCGCAGAGCCCACGATCCGGATGCTTGACCCCCGGGGGGAGCTCATGTACTGGATAGGTGCAGCCGGCGCCGAGCAGGACGCTGGACCAGGAACTGACTTCAGTGCGGTACGCCGCGGTTACGTGTCCATTACTCCCATTCATGTCGATTTGACTCGCTACCAGGCACTTGAGCAGGTTGCGGGCTGGGTCGCTGATATCAGTTTGGGTGTTGGCCAGGATGGCGAGGTCAGTGGATGATGCACCAGCGCGAACAAAAAGCGGTTCCGCAAGGCACCGGCATGACATCGCAGGGAACTCGCGACCGCCTGGTGCAGCGATTGCGCGACACTGGCATAAAAGACGAGCGCGTACTCAGGGCCGTTGCCACGACCCCACGCCACGTCTTTGTGGACGAGGCATTGTCCAGCCGTGCCTATGAAGATTCAGCACTCCCCATAGGACAGAGTCAGACCATTTCACAGCCCTGGGTCGTGGCGCAAATGACCCAGGTGGTCATGGACGGTGGTGTGCCTGAGAAAGTCCTGGAAGTGGGTACCGGATCGGGTTACCAGGCTGCCATTCTGGCGGCCCTGGTACCGCAGGTGTTTACCGTTGAACGTATTGAGAAACTGCTTAAGCTAGCCAGAAGGCGATTCCACCGGCTGCACCTGAAAAACATCTACACCCGGTATGCCGATGGACACCTGGGGTGGTCCAGCCAAGCCCCGTTTGATGCCATCGTGGTCACCGCTGCAGGTAAGGAAATTCCTCCGGAATTGCTACTGCAGTTGAAAGTAGGGGGCGTTCTGGTAATACCGGTAGAGCGATGCGGGGCCCAGCGCTTGTTGTCTGTTCGCAGAACCGATTCGGGTTTCGAGGAGAATGATCTTGGTGGTGTTATCTTTGTACCCCTGCTCAGTGGTCTGGACTGATTCATGAACCTGAAACTTGCCCTGCTGGTATTATTTGCAGTCATGTTGGTTAACTGCGCCGGGCCACCGCCCAAGCCTGCGTCATCAACTGCCTCAAACCCTAGTTCGCGCCAGGGTACGCAAGATGGATATTATCGGGTTCGCCGGGGAGACAACCTAAGCACGGTTGCATTCAAGTTTGGCCTGGACTGGCGTGAAATTGCGCGGCTGAACAATATTCCAGAACCCTACATAATTTATCCGGACCAGGAACTGCGCCTGACCGGGAACTTTGGTGCTGCGGAACCGGGGTTGGCGGGAGGCGGCTCTTCGGCCGGCGGATCGGCCGGTGTCGCAGCAGGTTCCTCCAGTGTGCAAACCACCGCAATGCCATCACCCGGGTCAAGCACGACTCGCACGGTCGAAATACCAAGGTCCACCACGACCACCGTCGATTCGTCTGCATCCGTCGAAGCCTCGGCGGAATCACAATCTGAATCGCCTGCATCGTCCACCGAGCCGGCAACCTCAGCAGGTACCGGTCCCCCAACTGCTGCCAAAACACCTGCGACCGGCACGGCTGCGGCTACAGGCACCCAGGCTCCTACCAGTGCGGCTTATGCAACACCCGGGAAAGACCCCGCACACTGGCTGTGGCCTACCGATGGCAAGGTGATCAGCAGATTCCAGGCCAATGACCCGGCACGCAAGGGTATTGATATAGGGGGTGTGACCGGGCAGTCGGTCATTGCTGCGGCAAACGGGCAGGTCGTATACAGTGGTAACGGTTTGCTGGGGTACGGCGAACTGATCATTATCAAGCACAGCGATCGCATGCTCAGTGCTTATGCGCACAACAGCAAGCGTATGGTCAGCGAAGGCCAACAGGTAACTGCCGGCAGTCAGATTGCCGAAATGGGCACCAACGATCGCAACCAGCCAGAGCTGCATTTCGAAATTCGGGTTAATGGCAGCCCGCAGGACCCGCTGAAGTACCTGCCGCAACGCTGAGTAGCCTCTGGCCAGTAATGCACGGGCGCGACCGGCCTTTGCAGGATGGTTCGGTCGGGCTCCGTCGAATGCGCTGTGCAGACAACGATGCAGGATTGTGTTAGCGTTTTCAGTCCGTCCCGCCGCCACTTCAACCCGCTATGGTCGGCAACACGCGGGCATCCTCAGGGCGGGCCGACCTGACAACGCTTGACCGGTGTTGGGAGGATCGATGCACGAAGCCCTTGCCGGGCACACGGATGTTCCCATGCTCTTTGCAGAGGATGCATATTCCGCCGTTTCATCCCCACTCCCGGGCAGAACCGGCACACGGCGTTCTCCCGGCCAAAATAGCGATGCAACACATTGTTATCTCAGTGAAATTGGCCGAACCAGGCTTCTTATGCCGGAAGAGGAAATCCAGCTCTCCCGCGCGGCTCGGGCCGGTTGCGCAAAAAGCCGCCAGCGCATGATAGAAGCAAATCTGCGCCTGGTTGTGAAAATTGCCCGCGGCTACACCCAACGCGGTCTGCCTTTGCTCGACATGATCGAGGAAGGTAACCTGGGCTTGATCAGGGCCGTGGAGAAATTCGACCCGGGAAGGGGCTGCAGGTTTTCAACTTATGCGACCTGGTGGATACGCCAATCTGTTGAGCGCGCTATCATGAACCAGGGCCGCACGGTGCGCCTGCCCGTTCATATTATTCGCGAGCTGGCGAAGCAACTTCGTACGTCACGGTCCCTTGAACAAAAACTCAACCGGAGACCCACAGCGCTGGAATTAACCCTGGAGCTTGGCGTTGATCTGGACACTGTGTTGAGCCTGACCGAACTGTACGAAACCATTGCACCTGGTTCTGCACCAATCAGCCCTGATCCCGGCCGCGATTGGCTTGATGCCATTCCCGATGAAAACCGCCGGAATCCAGAGGAAGAATGTGCTGATACCGCAGCGGAGCGAAGTTTGGAAAGTTGGCTGGAAAAGCTGACTGCCCAACAAAGGGAAGTAATTGAATATCGCTACGGCTTACGCCACCGTGGGCGACTCACGCTGGAAGAAGTGGGGCAATTGATGGGAGTTACGCGCGAGCGTGTGCGGCAGTTACAAATGAGCGCTTTGAAAAGATTGCGTGAGATCTCCAGCAAGGAAGGATGTGCAGAATTCCCGTTTATGGGCTGAAAGAGAACATCAGCACGGGACAAGCGGCATGAGAGCTGCGACAACCAGGCGCTGTTCAGACACCAGCACGTTGAAGGTCCTGCACGCTGCAGTCGTCGTCATGGCCTCGACTCCAATACCCCGGCGGTAAAACTCCATCAGCAGTTCCACCGGCGGGAATTGCTGACGGGTTCCTGTGCCCATCAGCACCACTTCGGGGCCCAATTCAAAGATCTGGTCAAAACTGTGTGGATGGAGATCCCCCACGGAGCGGGTGTCCCAGTCAGTCACCAGGCTGGTCGCGGAAATGATCAGGGGTCCGGAATACCACTCTTCACCCACCTGTATTCCCTCGGCAGAAATGGCTTTTATGAAGAGGTGGTCGCCCGGTCTCTGCAGCGTAAGATCCACAGCATTTCCTTAGCTCAGGCTTTGCCCGGAAGAGCGATGACGGGCTTTTTGTTGTTGCGCTTGTAAAAGCATGCGACCTGCCCGATCACGTGCACCTTTTCTGCTTTGAACCGGTCGATTACTTCGGCTATCCACTGTTCGCGCGTGTCTTTTGCGGATCTCAGCTTAACCTTGATCAATTCGTGTTTGATGAAGGCAGCGTCTATTTCTGCGAGGACATTTTCACTCAGGCCCTTGTCAGCAATTGCGACCACCGGTTGGAGGTTGTGGGTGAGCCCCCGCAGATAGCGCTGCTGTTGGGTTGATAGTGACATGACTTGCTTCCTGATATGTCAAACTGTGGTTGAGTGCAAGCGGGTATAAGCTGAGTGCACGGTTATTGCACGATTTTGGCGCCCGTTTCAGGGTGGGAATTCTAGCACGCGAAGGTATGTCGGCGATGGCACGCAGCAAAAGCAGCAAAAAATGGCTCACAGAGCATTTTGACGATCCCTATGTGAAACAGGCACAGAAACTGGGTTTGCGTTCCCGTTCTGCGTTCAAACTGATGGAAATTAACGAAAAACACAGGCTTATCAGGCCCGGTTCCTGCATTGTTGACCTGGGTTGTGCGCCGGGAGGCTGGTGCCAGGTGGCTGCTGGTATGGTGGGCGCCAGGGGCAGGGTGATCGGACTGGATGTGCTGGATATGGAGCCGCTGAACGGCGTCGAGTTCATCCAGGGCGATTTCACGCAGGATGTCGCCATGGAGCAACTGCTACAATTGCTGGGCGGGCAACGGCTTGATCTTGTGTTGTCCGACATGGCCCCCAATATGAGCGGTATGGCTGTGACGGATCAGACCAAGGCCATGTACCTCGCCGAGCTTGCCCTGGACTTCGTGCAGTCATATTTGAAACCAGGGGGTGATTTTCTGGTCAAAGTTTTTCACGGTGAGGGGTTTGATGCATATGTGCGCGAGGCCCGCAGAGTTTTTACCAAGGTTACAGTGCGCAAGCCAGACGCATCGCGCTCCCGCAGCCGTGAAGTCTATTTGCTGGCCCGGGGACACAAGGGCGGTTAAATTGATGTCACGATGCGAACAACCAGCTACGTCCCAATTTAGATTAAGAGGAAACTGATTTGAACGATCTTGCCAAGAATCTGCTCACTTGGGCGATCATCGCCATAGTGCTGGTTTCCATTTTTAATCATTACGCTAGCGTCGGCGTGGTCACCGATACGGTTTCTTATTCGCAGTTCCTGTCAAACGTGCGCACGGGACAGGTCGCTCAGGTACGTATCGAAAGCACCGGCAGTGGCAACCACATTTCCGGCCGGACTGCAGATGGCAAGGATTTCCAGACGTTTGGCCCGCCCGACCAGAAGCTGGTTGACGACCTGGTGGAAAACAAGATCGAAATTACCGCTGAACCTCCTGCCGAACGATCAGTATTGGTTGATCTCATTCTTGGTGTAGCCCCCATCCTCCTGCTGATCGGTGTCTGGGTCTATTTCATGCGCCAGATGCAAGGTGGTGGAGCTGGCCGCGGGGCCATGTCCTTTGGCAAAAGCAGGGCCAAATTACAAGGCGAAGACCAGGTCAAAATCACCTTCGCTGATGTTGCCGGCGTGGAAGAGGCTAAAGAAGAAGTGGGTGAACTGGTCGAATTCCTGCGCAATCCGGGTAAATTCCAAAAGTTGGGCGGGCACATCCCGCGCGGAGTGCTCATGGTGGGCTCGCCGGGAACTGGTAAAACACTGCTTGCCAAAGCCATTGCCGGGGAAGCCAAGGTTCCGTTCTTTTCAATTTCGGGCTCGGATTTTGTCGAAATGTTCGTAGGCGTGGGCGCCTCCCGTGTGCGCGACATGTTTGACCAGGCCAAGAAGCACGCACCCTGCATTATTTTTATCGATGAAATCGACGCGGTGGGCCGCCATCGGGGTGCCGGGCTGGGCGGTGGCCATGACGAGCGCGAACAAACGCTCAACCAGTTACTGGTGGAAATGGATGGCTTCGAGGGTGGCGAAGGAGTCATCGTTATTGCCGCAACCAACCGCCCGGACGTATTGGACCCTGCCTTGTTGCGACCCGGCCGGTTTGACCGGCAGGTCTATGTGCCTTTGCCCGATATTCGTGGCCGGGAAGCCATACTCAAGGTGCACATGCGCAAAGTGCCGTTGGCGGAAGACGTAGTGGCCAAAGTCATTGCGCGGGGCACCCCGGGTTTCTCGGGTGCGGACCTGGCGAATCTGGTGAATGAAGCTGCGCTGTTTGCTGCCCGGGACAATGCCAAGTCAGTGTCCATGGAGCACCTGGACCGCGCCAAGGACAAGATCCTGATGGGTACTGAACGCCGCTCCATGGTGATGTCAGAACAAGAGAAGAACCTTACGGCCTACCATGAAGCCGGTCATGCGATAGTCGGACGTCTCGTGCCTGAGCACGATCCGGTTTACAAGGTATCCATCATTCCGCGGGGAAGGGCTCTGGGAGTGACTATGTTTCTGCCGGAGCAGGACAAGTACAGCGTTTCGAAAAAGCAGCTCGAGAGCCAACTGGCCAGCTTGTTTGGCGGTCGTGTTGCCGAAGAACTTGTTTTTGGAGTGGAAAACGTAACGACCGGCGCGTCGAATGACATTGAACGCGCCACCAACATTGCGCGCAATATGACAACGAAATGGGGGCTGACTGAGAAGCTGGGACCCCAGACCTATGCCGAAGACGAGGACGAAGTATTTCTGGGTCGCTCGGTAACGCAGCACAAGCATGTGTCAGACGATACCGCCCGCCTGATTGACGAACAGATCCGCACCATTATCGAAACGGCGCACGGCACTGCCAAGGCGCTGCTGCAGGCCAATCTTTCGCAGCTGCACTGCATGGCGGATGCATTGATGAAATATGAGTCGATTGACGGCAGCCAGATTACCCAGATCATGGCAGGACTGGAACCGGATCCGCCAGAAGGCTGGAACGAAGCCGAACCCGACACCGACACCAAGGTAAGCAGTAGCGATGAGCGGGACATCAAGTCCCCGATCGGTGGTCCAGCAGAGCAGGTATAGGCTCTCCAACTTGAGGTTTGACTCGAAGTTGCGTGACCACCGCCACCCATGGGTAATGGGTGTGCTTAACACCACACCGGATTCATTTTCCGATGGGGGCCAATGGTTCAATTCAGACCAGGCCTTGCGCCGTGCCCTGGATATGGCCGCGGCAGGAGCAGATATTATTGATGTGGGTGGAGAGTCCACTCGGCCGGGGTCCTTGCCGGTCTCGCCGCAAGTAGAAATTGCCCGAACGGCCCCCCTGATCCGACGCATTAAATGTGAGCTGGATATCGCGGTATCAATTGACACAAGCAAGCCCGAAGTCATGCAGGCAGCGGTTGATGCGGGTGCGGAAATGATTAACGATGTCTGCGCGTTGCAGCAGCCAGGGGCCTTGGAAGTGGCGGCAAGCCTGAATGTTTCAGTGTGTCTCATGCACATGCACGGCACGCCTCGTGCCATGCAGGTAGCGCCTCAGTACCAGGACGTGGTTGCACAAGTGGGCAGTTTTCTCTTGCAGAGGGTTGCAGCGTGCCGCGATGCGGGCATAGCTGATAATGCGATTGTGCTCGATCCCGGATTCGGTTTCGGCAAGACATATTTGCATAACCTTGAGCTGTTCCGGGCCATACCCCGTCTTTGTGAACTGGGTTTCCCCTTGTTGGTCGGGGTCTCGCGCAAATCCATGCTGGGTGAAATTACCGGCAAACCGGTGCAGGAACGAATGCCGGCATCCATCGTTGCGGCAGTGCTGGCCGTCGAGCTTGGAGCCGCGATTGTGCGCGTGCACGACGTAAGTGAAACCGTGGATTCCATGAAAACCGCCGCGGTTCTTCGGCGGGGTAGTACGCAAAACCAGGGCAACTCCGAATAAATCAGAGTTTCCCTAAATCTGGGGTTAGAATCAGCGCATGGAAAGAAAGTATTTTGGTACCGATGGAGTACGCGGTTTGGTCGGGGAACACCCTATTACCGCGGACTTTATGCTGCGACTGGGCAGAGCGGCTGGAGTGGTCCTGGCTGCGGGGCAGAAGCGGGCCGTGGTCATCGGCAAGGACACCCGAATATCCGGTTACATGTTCGAGTCTGCCCTGGAAGCGGGCTTGGCCGCGGCTGGCGCAAATGTGCTGTTGCTTGGGCCCATGCCCACGCCCGGCGTGGCCTACCTGACGCGCACGCTGTACGCCTGCGCGGGCATCGTCATTTCGGCTTCGCATAATCCGTACCTGGACAATGGCATCAAGTTTTTTTCGGCGGATGGAGAAAAGCTGCCGGATGATATTGAAGCAGCCATCGAAACGGAACTTGACCAGCCGTTTGTCACCGTCGAATCCGCCCGGCTTGGAAAGGCTTCCCGGGTCGATGATGCGGCTGGCCGCTATATCGAATTCTGCAAAGGAACCGCGCCGTTTGGAATGTCTTTGGGTGGTTTGAAGATCACTCTTGATTGCGCCAATGGCGCCACGTACAAGGTGGCACCTGCAGTCTTGCGCGAACTCGGCGCCAAAGTAAACCTTATTGGTGCCGATCCCAATGGCATGAACATCAATCAAAACTGCGGATCCACCCAGCCCGAGCAGATGCGGCAGGCAGTGATCAACCGTGGTTCCGACGTCGGCATTGCTCTTGACGGCGACGGTGATCGGGTGGTTATGGCTGACAGTGAAGGCACCCTGGTTGATGGTGACGAGCTGTTATACATACTTGCCCTGGCGCGTAAACGTGCCGGCACCCTGGTTGGGGGGGTGGTAGGTACCGTGATGACCAACCTCGGACTGGAACTTGCCCTCGCAGAACATGGCATCGCGTTTGAGCGTTCACCGGTGGGTGACCGGCACATACATCGCGCCTTGATCCGCAACGGGTGGAAACTTGGTGGCGAGGCATCCGGTCACTTGCTTTGCCTTGACCGCACCAGCACCGGAGATGGAATCGTAAGTGCCTTGCAGGTTCTGGAAGTCATGGTCACCACCGGGAAAAGCCTGTCAGAGCTAAGACAGGGATTCCGAAAATTCCCGCAGACCATGATTAATGTCCGGGTGGGTGCTAACGGCCGCCAGATGTTAGGCCAGTCAGCACGCATCAGGGACGCTGTAAAAACCATTGAAACCGAACTGAATGGGATGGGCAGGGTTATTTTGCGGCCTTCAGGCACAGAGCCTCTGATTCGGGTTACCCTTGAAGGTCATGACCCCGCCCAGGTGCAACGCCTGGCGCAGCAGCTTGCAGATACAGTCCGGGAAGAATTGCAGGGTTGATACTGTTTAACCATTTCCGCTTGGCAATACTCCGAGATCTTTCCCCACTTTTGTAAATGCTGCAACCGCCTGGTCCAGGTGTTCGAGGCTGTGAGCGGCTGAAATCTGCACACGGATACGCGCCTCTCCCTGCGGGACCACCGGGAAGAAAAATCCAATCACATAGATACCTTCATCCAGTAAACGTCGGGCAAACTCCTGGGCCAGTGGTGCTTCGTACAACATGACCGGGACAATCGGATGTTCACCTGGCTTGATAGCAAAACCTGCGGCGGTCATGCGCTTGCGAAAATACGCGGTATTTTTCTCCAATGTGTCGCGCAGCTCTGTGGAGGAGTTGAGCAGCTCAAATACCCGGATGGAAGCTGCGACCAGGGCGGGAGGCAAAGTATTGGAGAACAGGTAAGGGCGCGAGCGCTGGCGCAACAGGTCGATGATTGGTTTCCGGCCGGTGGTGAAACCGCCGGAACCTCCACCCAGGGCCTTGCCAAGTGTCGAAGTGAATACGTCAACCCTGTCCATTATGCCGCGATGCTCAGCCGAGCCCCGGCCGCTGCAGCCTATGAATCCCGTGGCATGGCTGTCATCCACCATCAGGAGGGCGCCGTATTGCTCCGCAAGCGCATTTATTTCGTCCAGCTTTGCGATAAAGCCATCCATGCTGAACACGCCGTCAGTGGCAATCAGGCGAGTCCGGCAATGTTGGGTTTGCCGCAGAATTTCTTCCAATGCTGCCATGTCGCTGTTCGGGTAGCGGTGCCTTTCCGCTTTGCACAGCCGGATACCGTCGATAATCGAAGCATGGTTCAAAGCGTCCGAAATGACCGCATCTTCTTCACCCAGCAAGGTCTCAAACAATCCTCCGTTGGCATCAAAGCAGGAGGAATAGAGAATCGTGTCGTCTGTTCCGAAAAAAGACGAAATGCTCTGTTCGAGTTTCTTGTGCAAGTCCTGGGTACCGCAAATGAAACGAACGCTGGCCATGCCAAACCCGTGGTCGCCCAAGGCCTTTTGTGCTGCCGCGATTACCTCCGGATGGTCGGCCAGCCCGAGGTAGTTATTGGCGCAGAAATTCAATACCGTTGCTCCGCCTTGTACCCGGATCGCAACACCTTGAGGCGAGGTAATGACGCGCTCCTGCTTGTATAAGCCGGCCGCTTCGATTTCCTGCAGGGTGTCCTGGTAGCGCTTGAGCGTTTCGGTAACAGCCTGATTGATCATGGTTCAGATTTTCCCGGTCCAGTCACAGACAACTTTGCCACACTCTCCTCCGCGCATCAGCTGAAAACCGCGCTCGAAATCTTCAATCGGAATGTGGTGTGTAAGCACCCGGCCAAGTGGAAACCCGGTCAGAACCATTTGCGTCATTTTGTACCAGGTCTCGTACATGCGCCGGCCATAAATGCCTTGTAGCTGCAGCCCCTTGAAAATGATCTGGTCCCAATCGCAACCGGTGCCTTCCGGCAGCAATCCCAGCAACGCAACCTTGCCTCCATGGTACATGTTATGCAGCAAGTCATTGAAAGCATGCGAATTTCCTGACATCTCCAGCCCGACGTCAAACCCTTCAATTTTAAGCTCGGCAACCACGTCTGCGATGGACTCCCGCTGGACATTCACGACCCGACTGGCCCCCATTTCCCTGGCCAGCCCAAGACGGTAGTCATTGACATCCGTCACCACCACGTGGCGGGCGCCGATGTGGCGGCAAATGCCAGCGGCAATGATACCGATCGGGCCGGCACCGGTGATCAGAACGTCTTCACCCACCACGTCAAACTGCAAAGCGCAGTGTGCTGCATTGCCAAAGGGATCGAAGAATGCGGCGAGCTCCGAAGGTATCTCAGGCGGAATAGGCCAAAGGTTTGATGCAGGAACCACGACATACTCAGCAAAAGCTCCGTTGCGGTTCACTCCGATTCCCGTCGTGTTCGGGCAAAGGTGAGGGCGCCCGGCGCGACAGTTGCGGCAGTGGCCGCATACCACGTGCCCTTCAGCCGAAACACGGTCTCCGGGCTTGTAGCCAGTAACCCCGGTGCCCAGCGCGTGGACATGACCAACAAATTCGTGCCCTATGGTCAAACCCGGCCGGATGGTTCTTTGAGCCCAGTCATCCCAGTTGTAAATATGTACATCGGTCCCGCAAATGGCAGTCTTTTCCAGTTTGATCAGGACATCGTTCGTGCCTGGTTCAGGTATGGCAACGTCTTCCATCCAAATGCCAGTTTCTGGTTTACTCTTCACCAGCGCGCGCATGGTCGAGTTCATATGTTCTCCGGTTTGCCGGCAAATGGTAACCCGCTTTGCCACCTGCAGCGTGGCAGCGGCGGGCTCTTGCGTGTATTCTACGCGGTCCAAAACACTGCAGGATAAAGTTTGTGCAAATCGCCACGTTTTACGCACGGATTGAGCTTCAAAGCTGGTAGAAAGCCCGATGAAAGGCAAACTCTATATCAAGACGCACGGCTGCCAGATGAACGAGTACGATTCCGCCAGGATGCGTGACGTGCTGGCCGTCTCTCATGGCCTGGAACTTACCGAATACGAAGACCAGGCCGATGTAATCCTTATTAACACATGTTCCATTCGTGACAAGGCGCAGGAAAAAGTATTTTCCCAACTGGGACGTTGGAGGGAATTGAAACGGAACAAGCCAAACCTGGTGATTGGTGTCGGGGGTTGCGTAGCCAGCCTGGAAGGGGCTGTTATTTTCGACCGGGCGCCTTATGTCGACATGGTGTTCGGACCACAAACGCTGCACCGTTTGCCAGCGATGCTCGATTCCGTCTGGAAAACCGGCAAGCAATCCATAGACATAACTTTTCCAGCGGTGGAAAAATTTGATCATCTGCCCCAACCGGGCGCAAACGGGCCCACTGCATTCGTTTCCATCATGGAGGGCTGCAGCAAATACTGCACATTCTGTGTTGTCCCTTATACGCGCGGCGAGGAAGTCAGCAGGCCCTTTGATGACGTAGTTGCGGAATGCGCCGCCCTGGCGCAGCAGGGTGTACGAGAAGTAAACCTGCTGGGTCAGAATGTGAATGCCTACCAGGGTCCCATGGACGATGGGACATGTGCTGATCTGGCCCTGTTGATTCACTTTGTTGCAGCCATCGAGGGTATTGATCGCATCCGTTTTACCACCTCGCATCCTGTTGAGTTTTCACAGAGCCTGATTGAGGCTTTTGCTGAAGTGCCACAGCTTGCAAATTATCTGCATCTGCCGGTGCAAAGCGGATCGGACCGGATACTCGGCTTGATGAAACGGGGTCACACGATCCTGGAGTACAAACAAAAAATCCGCCGTTTGCGGGAACGAAGACCCGACATAAGCCTGTCTTCGGATTTTATCGTGGGTTTCCCGGGAGAAACGGAACGGGATTTTGAATCTACGCTCAGGCTCATTGAAGAATTGAATTTTGACCAAAGCTTCAGCTTCATATATTCCCCCCGACCGGGAACGCCGGCAGCAAATTTGCCGGATGAGTTCCCCATGGATGTCAAAAAAGAGCGCCTGGCGCGTTTGCAGGCATTGGTCAATCGCCAGGCAGCGAGCATCAGCGCCAGCATGGTGGGCAGTATCCAGCGGATACTGGTCGAGGGGAAAAGCAGGAAAAGTGATCGCCAGTTCGCCGGTAAAACAGAAAATAACCGTATGGTCAATTTTGACGGTGACCAGCGGCTAATTGGTCAATTCGCCGACGTGCTCATCACCGAAGTCATGAGCAACTCTCTGCGAGGACGAGTCGTCACCAGTGACCTGGCAAAAAACGCTGTTGCATGATCAACGTATATGAATGAGCGCCTGACGCTCGAACTTGAACCCGTTGATACCAGGCGGTTGGCAAACCTGTGTGGTCAGTTTGATGGTCACCTCAAGCAGATCGAAGCCCGTCTTGCTGTGGACCTGCTTTGTCACGGAAATCTTTTTACCATTGATGGTGGAACCAGAGAAGCCAGGGTTGCAAGGCACCTGCTGCAGGCTTTGTACCGCCTTACGGAATCTGAAATGCTGACACCGCACAAGGTTAATCTTCACTTGCAGGACTCGGGGATCGATGAACTGCTTGAAGAAAGCACCCTGGTCGGGCAGGGGCAGGAAATTGGTTTCAAGACCAAGATGGGCATCATCCGCGGTCGTGGCCCCAATCAAAAAATGTACCTGAAAAATATTGTCGAGAACGCCATCAATTTTGGTGTTGGTCCGGCGGGGACAGGAAAAACGTTTCTGGCAGTCGCCTGCGCCGTTGGTGCTTTGCAGGATGACAGCGTGCAAAGAATCGTCCTGGTAAGGCCGGCAGTTGAAGCGGGGGAGCGCCTGGGTTTCCTGCCCGGCGACCTGGCACAGAAAGTCGATCCTTACCTTCGCCCACTGTACGATGCGCTGTATGAAATGCTCGGATTGGAGCGCGTGGCCACGTTGATTGACCGGAACGTAATCGAGGTTGCTCCCCTGGCATTCATGCGCGGACGCACGTTGCACGATGCATTTGTGATTCTGGACGAAGCGCAAAACACCACACGCGAACAGATGAAGATGTTTCTTACCCGCATTGGCTTTGGTTCAACTGCTGTAGTCACCGGCGACGTAACTCAAATCGATCTGCCGGATAAGCGGGCGTCGGGACTGATTCATGCTTTGCAGGTCCTTGCCGGTGTGAAGGGAATCAGCTTCTGTCACTTTCAGGCCAGTGACGTTGTTCGCCATCCGTTGGTGCAGCACATTGTTGAAGCGTACGAAGCGGCCAGTAAACATTCCGATGATTGAAGTGGACGTGCAAAGAGCATCCGCATCCAGCCTGATTGCCACGGACCTTAATTTGCAGCGTTGGGCGATGCATGCACTCGAAGATTATGCAGATGCCTGCCTCACCATCCGTATTGTTGACGAGGAAGAGAGCGCTGACCTCAACCTGCGTTTTCGCTCCAGGCCCGGACCGACGAATGTACTGTCCTTTGCGGCGGATGTTCCGCCGGAAGTCGGTCTGACGTTGCTGGGCGACGTGGTGATTTGTGCGCCCCTGGTCGTCGCTGAAGCCAAAGCACAATCAAAGGATCTGCAGGCGCATTGGGCCCACCTGGTGATCCATGGAGTGCTGCATTTGATTGGTTTTGATCACCAGTCAGAGTCCGACGCTGAGGCAATGGAGGCACGTGAAACTGTCTTATTGGCCAAATTGGGCTTCCCGGATCCGTACAGTCTTACTTGACATGACGGCAAATATGAATATCGAAACGCGAAAAAAAGACTGGAATACAACAACTTTCGCCCCTATATTCGGGGTGACGCAAATGGCGTTGCCAGCTTTACCCCGGATTTTTCTGCTGACTTGCTCTGCACCTGGTCCGGGTTTGCATCATGAGTGAAGACCAATCGGGTAACGGTTCGGGGCGAAAGTCGTGGGTCGATAAAATCGGGAAGGCTTTTTCCAACCTGCCTCGCAACCGCGACGAGCTGAAAGAACTTCTTCAGGAAATATTCGAAGAGGGAGTGCTGGACGCTGACGCCCTGGCCATGATTACCGGCGCCCTGGATGTGTCGGAGACGCAGGTTCGCGATGCAATGATTCCACGCTCGCAAATGGTTGTCGTCCCGGACAACGTTGACCTCAAGTCTTTTCTACCCCGCATCATTGAATCCGGTCATTCGCGTTTTCCCGTTGTCGGCGAGGACAAGGATGCAGTTATCGGAATTCTGCTTGCCAAGGATCTTTTGCCTTTTGTCGCCTCCGGCGGCGAGAAGTTCGACCTGTCCAGCGCCATCCGGCCGGCGATCCTGATTCCGGAGAGCAAACGGCTGAATATGCTGCTGCGGGATTTTCGTTCCAGTCGCAATCACATGGCCATCGTCGTTGATGAATACGGCGGCGTTTCAGGGCTGATTACCATTGAAGACGTTCTGGAAGAAATTGTTGGCGATATAGACGATGAGTATGACTCGCAGGAAGAAGAATTGGTCATGCAGATTGGCCCAGGCCGCTTCCAGGTGCAGGCGCTTACGCCGATTGATGAATTGAACGAAGCGGTAGGCAGTAGCTTCGACGATGAGGATTATGGCACCATCGGTGGTTTGCTGATGGCAGAATGTGGCCGCGTACCTGCACTTGGTGACGTTGTGGTATTGGACGAACGTTGGGAGTTTCGTGTCACGCGGGCAGAAAACCGTCGTATCGTCACGCTTGAACTGAATGTACTTGCCTGAGTCCTCTTTCGCCCATTTCTTGCGGAAGCTCGCAACCGGACTAATAGTGCTTGGTTTCCCCCTCTGGCTGGCTTGCCCTGCAGCGTTTGCCGAGGAAGCGCCCAAGGATACCGAAGTCTGGCTGGTCACATACGGACCGGGTGAGATTTACTGGCAACGTTTTGGACACAATGGAATCTGGATTCGTGATGAGGATCTTGGTCTCGATTACGTCTTCAATTTCGGTTTTTTTGATTTTGAACAGAAAGATTTCCTGCAGAATTTTATGCAAGGCCGCTTGGTGTACTTTGCAGCAGCCCTGCCTGCCCAGGAAGAATTTGCCCGGTACATTAACGAGGACCGCTCAATCAGGGTGCAGCGTCTGGCACTGACATCTGAGCAGGCGCTTAATCTTGCTGACTACCTGATTAATGAAGTCCAGCCAGCCAATCGCAATTACCTCTATGATTATTACTGGAACAATTGCTCAACCCGGGTGCGAGATGCACTGGATAAAGCGTTGGACGGACTATTGCACCAGGCAACCGGATCGCTGACCGCAACAATGGATATGCGGGACCAGACGAGGCGATTAACCATTGCTGACTTCTGGCTGTACCTGGGACTGGAACTCGGCCTCGGATCTCCGGTTGACCAGCCCGTTAGCAGATGGGACGAGTTCTTCATTCCCGGTGCGCTGGCAGACGGACTTACTGCGACGTCCGATGGGAACGGCGAGCAGGGCGGCCAATTGGTCCTCGAAGATACAATGATCTACACATCCACCCGGGCCGGGCCCCCGGAAACTGTTGGCCTATGGTGGCCGCGCTACATGCTGTTTTCTGCGGCGCTGCTTTTGTCCGCTTACCTCCTGAGTCGATGGGTGGCCTGGTTGTCACCCGTGGTGCTGTCGCGCTGCTGGCTGGTTTTATCAGCACTGGCAGGCGGAGTGCTGGTCTACTTGTGGTTTTTCACTGACCATGCGGTGACCCGGGCCAACCTCAACCTGTTGCTGTTCAATCCACTTTGGTTGCTGTGTCTTTTTGGTCGACGGCTGTTTGCCATGACCGCCTGGTTGTTGCTGGTGCTGGGCTCGATCGCGATGGTCATTACCGTGCTGCCGCCGGGTCAATACACGGCGGACCTGCTGGCGGCGTGTCTGCCGTTAAACCTTGCTGCTGCCTGGGTTTTGCTGAAAAACCGCAAACCTGCCGCTTCAGGATCCAAGTTCAGCCAGTAACTCCGCCTGCTGCTCATGCAGCAGAGGCTCAATCACCAGGTCGAGGTTTCCTGACAAAATTTCTTCCAGCTTGTACAGAGTAAGATCTATGCGGTGGTCAGTCAGCCGACCCTGGGGGAAATTATAGGTTCGTATGCGTTGTGAGCGATCTCCGCTGCCCACCTGCAGGCGCCGCGATGCAGCTGTTTCGGAAGTTTGTTTTTCTCTCTCCTGCGAGAGTAGCCTGGCTTGCAACAAGGACATCGCTCTTGCCCTGTTTTTATGCTGCGAACGTTCTTCCTGGCACTCAACGACAATACCGCTGGGCAGGTGGGTAATGCGGATCGCGGAATCAGTTTTGTTCACATGTTGGCCGCCAGCGCCGGAGGAGCGGTAAGTGTCTATCCGCAAATCGCCGGGTTTGACATCAATTGAATCAATGCTTTCAGTTTCCGGAAGAATGGCTACAGTGCAGGCAGACGTGTGGATGCGCCCTTGCGATTCGGTTTCCGGAACACGTTGCACGCGGTGAGTGCCTGATTCAAATTTCATCCTTGAATAGGCACTCTGTCCTTCCATGAGAACTACTATCTCCTTAAAACCTCCATGCTCACCCTGGTTTTGGCTGATGACTTCGGTATTCCAGCCTTTTGTTTCTGCATATTTCTGATACATGCGGTACAAATTGCCGGCGAACAGCGCAGCTTCGTCGCCACCGGTTCCGGCGCGGATTTCAAGGAAAATATTGCACTCATCTTTTGGATCTGTGGGCAGCAGTAGCACCTGTATATCGCGATCCAGGTCCGCTGCCATTGCACTCTTGCTGCGAAATTCCTCTTCAGCCATCTGCCGCAGCGCTTTGTCGGGTTCGTCAAGCATTTCCCGGGCGTCTTCAACTGCGATGATGATGGATTCCCAAATTCGCCACGCAGCTACCAATGGCTCCAGTTGGGAGAGCTCACGTGAAAGGTCGCGAAACCGGTTGGATTCTGAAAAAACGTCCGGCTCTGCCAGAAGAAAGGTAATTTCTTCGTAGCGGTCAGCGAGTTGCCTCAGGCGATTGCGGATCGATTCTTTCATCCATTTTTCCTTTCTGTGTCGCTACTAAAGAGCCAATCAGCTGCTTTGACGATTTCGTAGTGTTGCTCTTCGGCAGCCTGCCTCAGGCGCAGGGTTGGTTCATGCAGGATTCGATTGGTCAGGGCATTGGCTAATTCAGCCAAAACCTGCCCCGGGTCCTGTCCTGCCTGAAGCCTCTTGAGTGCTTTCCCGATCAGGACGGTCTCGTGGGTATGAGACTGATACCGGATTCGCTCCAGTGACTGGGATGCCCGGATGCCGTGCAGCCAACGCATAAACGTGTCAACGCTGAGTTCGATATCGGCCCCTGCGGTAGCTGCGGCAATGCGCCGTTGCTGCAAATTCTCATCTACAACTTGCTGCAGGTCATCAATGGTGTAGAGGTAAACATCATTCAATTGCTTCACAGCCGGTTCAACATCCCGTGGAACGGCAATGTCCACCATGAACATGGGCCTGTGCCGACGAATTTTCAGGGCAGACTTTACTGCCGCCAGCGTGATGATGGCAACAGGACTGGCTGTAGAACTTATCAAGATGTCTGCGCGCGGCAAAACCTCGTGCAGCGTGTCCAGACCACCGGCTACGGCACCCAGGTCTGTCGCAAGGTCTTGCGCTGCCTTTAGGCTGCGATTCACGATTTCGATGCGGGTGATGCCTTGTTCACGCAGATGCCAGCCGCACAATCGAATCATTTCTCCAGCACCGATCAGCACGACATTTTGTGAAGATAATTCACCGAAAATCTGCCGGGCCAGGCTCACCGCTGTGTATGCAACGGAAATGGGATGGGTGCCAATGCCCGAGTTGTGACGTATCGACTTTGCTGCTGAGAAGGTATGTTGAAACAAGCGGTTCAGCACCCGGCCGGCGCCACCTGTTGCTTGCGAGATTTGCCACGCTTCCTTGATTTGACCAAGTATCTGCGCTTCACCAAGTACCAGGGAATCCAGGCCGCCGGCTACGCGTATCAGATGCCTCACAGCCTCTTCGCCCACGTGGCGATAAAAATGACTGTCCAGTAGTCCGACGGGCAGTGCATGGCTGCTGTGCAACCAGTTCAACAATTCCTGTTCCACAGGCTGTGAGCTAACGCAATATATTTCTGTACGATTGCAGGTGCCAAGGATGATGGCTTCCTCAACTCCACCAATCGCCAGGACTTGCCGGATTCGATCGGCATAGTCTGGCGTATTAATGGCCGCCCGTTCCCGGATTCCTACCGGTGCAGTGTGGTGGCTGATACCTAGTGCAAGTAGTGGCATTGGATTGGGCCCGGGTTAACTCAGGACTATGCGCAAGGACTGGGGTAATATCACCACCATTGCCAGGTGACTGGTATGGCTAAAAACCAGCCAGGCATCGCCTGCGCTATGCTGCACTAATGCAATGGTGGTGTTGTCTGCGTGCTGCAATCGCGTATCCTTTGGGCGCATATTATCCGGGTATTGTTTCATGATTCGTCTGAATTTTGTTGTGACATTGTTCTCATTGTTGTCCCTTGCGTCCAATTGCTATGCGCAAGCTGGAGCTGGTGCAGCCGATCAACCGTCCGTTAGTGACACATTACCGGCTACCGAAGTAATCGTGCCGGAAACGGGTGCCGAGCCGGGCGACAGTGAAGTCATGTACCAGGTTTTTGCCGCAGAATTGCTGGGAAGCGAGGGCGATCTTCAGGGCGCAGTTGGAAAGTACCTGGAAGCAGCGATGAACTCGGATGACCCGAAAATCGCCATGCGGGCAACCCGCGTGGCATTTGCTGCCGAGGCTTGGCAGCAAGCGTCGATGGCGGCAGATCGATGGGCTTTATTGGATCCATCCAGCGCACCAGCCAGGGAATCGGCAGCGCTTGCCATGCTGGCCACTGCGGACTACGTCGGAGCTGAACTACAACTCAAAGAACTGTTGGCGCTTAGTGCAGACAAGGAAGCGACCTGGTCAACGATAGCGGGAATGTTGGCCCGATCCGACAGTCCGGAGAAAGCCACCAGGGTGCTGGACTCATTGCTTGCGGCAGAAGGTCAGTCGGAGAGTGCAGCCGGTTACCATGCGAAGAGCCAATTGGCTGTTCGGGCTGGCAATTTCGATACGGCTTACGCTTATGCACAGAAGGCGACTGAACTCCAGCCGGGCAACGTTGAGTTCCTGACGTGGGCAGGTCGCCTTGCTCTGAACAGCGGTGACAAGAAGGGTGGGATTCAATACATGAAGCGGGCATGGAAGGTCCACCCCGATGATCATGACCTGACCCTGGCATATGCTGACCTGCTCGCACGCAATGACCAAAAAGAAGAAGCTCGCAGGCTCCTGGGAGAGATGAAACAGACTCCGGACGTCATGCTCACCCGGGTGCTGTTTGAATTGAGCGCGGGAGAACAACCGGCGGCATTTGCCATCTATCAGGAATTTCAGCAGGAGACCTTCGAAGACGAGCAGATGAAGGCTTTTTATCTTGGCCAGGCTGCTGAGGGGTTGGATCTGAAACAGGAAGCCATTGCCTACTACCAGTCGATTCAGGAAGGGGAGATATTCCTGGCTGCGACTGCAAGACGCGCTGAGTTGATGGCCGGGCTGGGCGATTTGCAAGGTTCTCGGAGCGCTCTCGCCTTGCTTCGGAGCACGACCGACCCAGCCATCCTGGAGCAATCCTGGCTGCTCGAAGCACGGTTGCTTCAGCAATATGGCACCGGTGAGGAGGCCTTGCGCTCACTGGACCAGGCAATGGCTTCACTGGGCACGTCCATTCCGATCCGCTATGCACATGCGCTGTTGGCGGCCGAGCTTGATCAAATTGACGTAGCAGAGGCTGATCTCAAATGGGTTCTGAGCAAACAACCTGAAAATACTGCGGCGCTTAACGCATTGGGGTATACCCTGGCGGATAAGACGGATCGTTACCTGGAGGCAGAAGAACTGATTCGCAGAGCATACCAATTGCAACCTGATGATGCTTCCATCACCGACAGCATGGGCTGGGTGGCATTTCGCCTGGGCCGACTGGATGAGGCGGAAGAGTACCTTAGCCTGGCCTGGGGTCTGGACAACAATCCGGAAATCGCTGCCCATCTTGGCGAGGTCTTGTGGGTACAAGGCAAAAAAACTGAAGCGCGTGCAATCTGGCGAAAAGGCCAGGGAGTAGACCCGCACAATGTCGCCTTGCAGGAAGCCGTGCAACGATTGGATCACGAACATTGAGCCGGTTTGGTTCAAAAACCTGCATCGTGGGCCTTCTTTTGTTGTCCGGATGTGCGCCCCTGCAGCATCGGAAGACAGAGAGTCCGGGCGCTGCCTTGGCCTACCAGGCGCGGGTTGAACATTTGCAATCTCTTGATTATTGGACCCTGAGAGGTCGTCTGGCCTTAACTGACGGAAACGAGGGAGGTAGCGGCAATCTCACCTGGCAAAAGGACGGGGATGAAACCCGAATGTCCTTTTATGGCGCCATGGGAAAAGGCGCCTGGCAATTACAGGCGGGTCCCGCCGGTGCACGGATTGAGCTGGCAAACGGCGAAACTCACCTTGCACCTACTATTGCTGAACTGGTACTGCAACAGTTGGGCTGGAAAGTACCAGTAGAAGCCCTGTCATGGTGGATCAAAGGCCTCGCTGATCCGGGCAAATGGGAAAACCGTCTTTTGGATGAAAGCGGGCAGCTCATGAAGCTCAGTCAATTTGGCTGGGAAGTCGAGTTTGGCAATTATGGCGAGGTCAGCGGTTCCCGCTTGCCATCAAAACTGACTGCCCGGCATGGAAAATACCGGGTAAAAATGGTGGTCAAGACTTGGGACCTTAAAGCCGGGGCGGGGTAGTTTTTTGCAACCAGCTGTTGTCACTCACCTCGCTCCGGCGAAGCTCAACCTGTTTCTGCATGTAACGGGCAGACGTCGGGACGGTTACCACGATATTCAGACACTTTTTCAACTGATCGACTTGGCTGATAAGTTAAGTTTTGAATCTACCCGGTCAGTGGAAATCTCCCGATCGGGTGACAATTACGGGGTCAATCCAACTGAAGACCTTGTGTTCAGGGCTGCAAAGCTGCTGCAGTCGGCTACCGGCACGCGGCAAGGTGCGCGCATCGCCGTGCAGAAAAATATTCCGTTGGGGGCTGGGCTGGGTGGTGGCAGCTCTGATGCAGCCACGACATTGATGGCACTCAACAGCCTTTGGGGCACCGGTTTGAGTGTGGTCGAACTTGCCAGCTTGGCCCTGGATCTCGGCGCTGACGTCCCGGTTTTCATTTATGGCCGGTCTGCACTCGCAACGGGAATCGGGGAAAAACTACAATTTGTGAACCTCGGGCAAAAGCACTACGTTCTCGTATTTAACCCGTTTCATATTTCGACCTCTGAAGTATTCAATCACCCGTATCTGCCCAGAGATTCAGCCCCCATTTTGCTGGCAGACGCATTGGCGGGTTCCGGTAGAAATGATTGCGAAGCAGTCGTATGCAAGCTCTATCCTCAGTTTGAACAGGTACTTGCAGAACTCGAAACATGGGGCAAGCCACGCATGACCGGAACCGGCAGTTGCATTTTCCTGCCGATGCCGGATAAAAAAGCAGCAATCAACACGGCGCTCGAAATAAAATGCCGATATACTGTGCGCGCCGTGCGTGGGTTGGATATTTCACCGGTGCACGAAGCGCTGGGTTTGGCACCCGGCACGTGCTAGCCGGCTTCAGCAAATTGGGACGTCGCCAAGTGGTAAGGCACGGGGTTTTGATCCCCGCATTCGCAGGTTCGAATCCTGCCGTCCCAGCCATCCGGCTGGTGCCTTACGCCCAGGCAGTGCACGGTCAAATGTAACAAGAGCAGAAATTTCCAACGCGAAAGTGCGCATTTCGGCCGCACTATGAATGCGGCCCAGATGTTTTCGGCGAAGCGATCAGGGGAGTAAAGCGTGGCCGCACCATCACTGATGATATTTTCGGGCAATGCAAACCTGGTATTGGCCAACAATATCGCGCACGAACTGAATGTCGCAATGGGCAAGGTTGTAGTTGGCCGGTTCAGCGATGGCGAAGTAATGGTGGAAATCATGGAAAACGTCCGCGGTCGTGATGTTTATCTCGTGCAACCGACCTGTGCGCCCGCCGCAGATAATTTCATGGAACTGCTGGTCATGGTGGATGCGCTAAAGCGGGCGTCAGCCTCCCGTGTTACGGCGGTAATGCCTTATTTTGGGTATGCCCGGCAGGACAGGAGGCCACGCTCTGCACGTGTCCCGATCACCGCCAAAGTTGCCGCTAAAATGATTTCGACGGTGGGGACGGACCGGGTAGTCACGGTAGACCTTCACGCCGACCAGATCCAGGGTTTCTTTGATATTCCTGTCGACAATGTTTACGCTTCGCCGCTGACCCTTGCGGATATTTGGCAGCGCCAGTCCCGCTACGACATCATTGTCGTCTCACCGGATGTGGGTGGTGTAGTCCGGGCGCGTGCGATTGCGAAACGCCTCGACGCGGATCTGGCCATCATCGACAAGCGGCGACCGCGTGCCAACGTGGCCAACGTGATGAACATCATCGGCGACGTCCGGGATAAGTGTTGTGTCCTGGTGGATGACATGGTGGACACGGCGGGCACTCTTTGTGCCGCGGCAGCGGCACTGAAGGAGAAAGGCGCCAGTCGCGTTGTTGCATACTGCGTGCACCCGGTGCTTTCGGGCCCCGCGGTAGACAATATTTCCCGATCCTTGCTGGACGAAGTTGTAGTCACAGATACCATTCCCCTGAGCGAAGCGGCCTTGTCATGCGGCAAGATTCGTCAACTGAGTGTTGCCCAAATACTGGCTGAAACCATTCGCCGTATGGCCCAGGGGGAATCGGTGAGTTCGCTTTACGTAGATTGAGGTAACGGCAAACTCGTCGAAGTCGCTTCTAACCTCCCACATCATAGGATACAATGACCGGCTATTTTGGGTGCCAGGCTTGGTCGCGGGCCGGGCAGTTTGGTCTTGATGGCCGGGTCCCGCTCTTTTGGCGGCATATTGAATACGGGGAATATCATGTCAGTTCAACACACTATTGTCGCTGAGTTCCGTAAGGAAGCAGGGAAGGGTGCGAGCCGCCGCCTGCGCCGAACCGGTAAAGTACCTGCGATTATCTACGGCGGCCACCTTGACCCGGAGGCGCTGATGCTAAACCACACGGATCTGCTGCACGCATCTGAACAAGAATCCTTTTACTCCAGCGTAATTGAAATTCAGGCAGGTGGTGGTTTGGTGCAACAGGCAGTTGTGCGTGATATGCACAGACATCCGGTCAAACCGGTGATCATGCATATTGACTTCATGCGTGTATCTGCCGATGAACTACTGACAATCTCAGTTCCTCTGCATTTTGTTGGCGCGGAGAATTCACCGGCAGGAAAAATGTCGGGTGTAGTTATTCAGCACCATCTGACGGAAGTGGAAATCGAAGCATTGCCAAGGAACCTGCCGGAGTACTTGTCCGTCGACTTGTCTGCCATGAACGTTGGCGATTCCGTGATGCTATCCCAGATTGTCTTGCCTGATGGGGTAACCATCCCGGCACTGGCAAGTGGTTTGGAGCACGATGCTGCAGTGGCAAATGCCATTCACGTGAAGGAATCCCAGGGATCTGATGCAGACGTTGCAGAAGCCGCTGCTCAGGTTGTAACGCCGGATGCAGATAAGGAACCAAAAGACGGCGGAAAGGATGGCTAAGCCGGGTTTATTGTCCGGCCTGCGGATACTTCAGTGTCCGGCTTATTTGTAGTTGCTGGCCTGGGAAATCCAGGCCCGAAGTATTCTGAAACCCGGCACAATGCCGGGTTTTGGTTTCTGGATGAACTCACGCGGCGCAACAACGTAGTGCTCCGTGAGCAAAGTCGCTTAAAATCGGAAACGGCTCGTATTGAATTGTTTGGGCAGGAATGTTTGCTGCTAAAGCCCAAAACATTCATGAATCATAGCGGGCAGGCGGTCCAGGCTGTGATGAATTATTTTCAGGTTCAGTCCTCACAGTTGATCGTGGCCTACGACGAGCTTGATCTCCCTGTTGGCAAAACCCGCCTGAAGCATGGCGGTGGACACGGGGGGCACAATGGCCTCAGGAACATATTCCAGCACTGGCCCGACCAGGACTTCTTGCGTCTAAGGATTGGGATCGGTCATCCCGGAGTCAAATCTGAAGTGACTGACTACGTGCTGGGAAGGCCGGATGCTGGCGAGGAAAAGCAGATTCGCAACAGCATTTCGGACGCAATCAAGGTGTTGCCCGATATTCTCGGTGGCCAGCTGGCGCGGGCGATGCAGGCACTGCATACCGCAGGAACTGAGAACTGACCCGGCTGGACACGCGATCAAACCGGAATGAAATGGCTTGGCCATCTTCCTCCCTATTCACCTTTCTTGTCTGGAACTAAATCATGGGATTCAAATGTGGAATTGTCGGCCTGCCCAACGTAGGTAAGTCGACGCTTTTCAATTCGCTCACGCTGGCGGGAATCCCCGCCGAAAATTACCCCTTCTGCACTATTGAGCCAAATGTGGGGGTGGTTGCTGTTAATGACCCGAGATTGCAGGTGCTGGCAGAGATCGTTCTGCCGCAGAAAGTGATTCCGACTGCCATGGAATTTGTTGACATTGCCGGCCTCGTGGAAGGTGCGTCAAAAGGGGAAGGGCTGGGAAACCAGTTCCTGGGGCATATTCGTGAAACCGATGCTATTGCACATGTTGTGCGGTGTTTCGAAAATGACGATGTGGTTCATGTGTCCGGCCGTGTCAGCCCTTTATCAGATATAGCGGTGATCAATACCGAACTTGCCCTTGCTGATTTGGAAGCGGTTGAAAGGGCAATATCAAGGGTAGAAAAGCTGGCAAAACTGAACCCCAAGGAGGCGAAAACACGGCTCGAAACCCTGCAGCGACTGGCCAAAGCGCTCAATGATGGTTTACCAACCAGGGGCATTGAGTTCTCACCGGAAGAGCGGTTGTCAATCAGGGATCTCCAACTGATCACGATGAAGCCCGTCATGTACATTGCCAACATTGCTGAAGGAGCAGGGGAAGAAAATCTTCTGCTTGAAAAGATTCGGCAGGTAGCTGCGGAAGAAGGCGCGACGGTAATTCCCTTGTGCGCCGAAATAGAAGCGGATATCGCTCAGTTGGACGGCAATGACCGCAAGGAGTTTCTCGAGGAAATGGGTCTGGCGGAGTCCGGTCTGGACCGGGTCGTGCGCACGGGCTATAGCTTATTGAACCTCCTGACTTTCTTCACGGCTGGGAAAAAGGAAGTTCGCGCCTGGACCGTCAGTTCAGGTTCCACAGCTCCCCAGGCAGCGGGACGAATTCATACCGACTTTGAGAAAGGCTTCATCCGGGCCGAGGTTATAGCGTTTGAGGACTTCAAGTCACTGGGGGGGGAACAGAAAGCCAAGGAAGCTGGAAAATTGCGGTTGGAGGGCAAAAGCTACCTGGTGAACGAGGGGGATGTAATGCACTTTCGTTTCAACCTTTGATTACGTAGAAAACAAGATACCGGTTTTTTCAAAAAACACTTTGCACATCCACACTTTTGCGCTATAAGCAGTGCAGAATTTCCGGTGAAGGGAGTCTGGGGGCCGCGGGAATGCCAGGTGCAAAGAAAAAAATAACACGCAAGGCTAGGTCGCCCAAAGTGGCAGGTCCTGCACACAATTCTTCAGGGTCGCGGAACGACCACCGTGAAGTCGAGAATGTCGGACCTGCAAAGGAGCTTCAGGCCAAGTCCAATCAACGCAAGCGAGGCTGGCGTGACATCGAAGCCATTGTCGAACGCGCGCGGCTAAAAAACATGCTCACTGATATTTGGCATGAAGACATAGAGATCGACGAAGAGATTTTCGGTGGCTCAGATCAGGTTTCCAGCTATTACACTGATCTTGAAGTTGACGAAGAGATTGAAGTTGAAGTTGAAGATGAAGCGGGGGAAGCTGAAGAATTTGAGGAAAAGGAAAAATAGTCAATATTTTCAACGAAATATTCAGAAGACGCGGTCGACATTACCCTAATCACATCCCCCGTATTTACTGATGTCACTGTTTCTCAGTACGCTCCTTGAAATGAGCAACACCGCGCACCCTGCGCACTGACACGCCTGTCAGAAGTGATAAACGGCTTAATTCCATGTGGTGATGTGGGCCACAGGCCAGATCCGGTAACACCAAGCCGAACCTGCCCGGAACCGTGAAAACCGTTCATTTCCGGCTTGACACTCGAGGTTTCGTAAGCGAAAATGCGAGGCTTGCTTGAGGTGGCTCAGGGCGTTCTGTCGTGGGTGGTTTTTGGACAGAAAGCTTGCAAAGTACGGTCGGGGTGAAGCGAAGGTTCAACATTCTTGGTGCGAATTCAAGGTACCGGAGGGGTACTCAAGCGGTCAACGAGGGCAGACTGTAAATCTGCTGGCTATGCCTTCGTAGGTTCGAATCCTACCCCCTCCACCATCTCATGAATTATGCGTGGCTGTTGAATAACGTAAAGGTTACTGAAGTCGATTGCAATAGCCTTGGGATTGCAGCAGCCAGGTGGATGCAATTGCCAGGCGGGTGTAGTTCAAGGGCAGAACCTCAGCCTTCCAAGCTGATGATGTGGGTTCGATTCCCATCACCCGCTCCAAATTGTGTGAGCTGAGTGAACGAAAAGCTTGGCGTGTGACAAACAGGGCCCGCATAGCTCAGGTGGTAGAGCACTCCCTTGGTAAGGGAGAGGTCACTGGTTCGAGTCCAGTTGCGGGCACCATGGATCGAAACAGTATTGACTGCACATTTCGGAGACAGGCATGTCAAAAGCAAAATTTGAACGTAC
>JANLTO010000031.1:0-3204 GCA_031362985.1 Lysobacterales bacterium
TGATCGCGGAACACAGTCATACGGATCGTCCCTGATGGCCCTACCGCGATGTAATTCGAGTGCAGCACAAACATGCCTTCATCGAACAAGCGTCGCTGCAGGTCGCGCATATCCTGGAAGCTACCCCTGCTGAAGGACACGATGGCGGCGGGAGTTTCGGCGATATCCAGGCCCAAAGCCTGTAAGCGAGAACGCAAATAGGCAGCATTCTGACGCGCCTGGACGCACAGTTCCGGATGCTCACGCACCAGCTTCATGGCAGCGGTGGCCACTTCGGCTGAAATGGGCGAGCCCGGAGATGAGCCGCGGATGGCCTGGGTCATACGCGCCCGTGCGATCATCTCCGTGTTGCCAACGAACACGGCACCTTGTGCGCACAAGCCCTTGCTCAGGGTGCTGCCAATATGAATCCGCTCTTTCAGGCCAAAATGTTGTGCAGCGCCCCGGCCGGTTTCGCCCACCGGGCCGGGAGCGTGGGATTCATCGACCAGAACCTGGCCATCGAAGCGCTTCGCCAGTTCCACGTAGCGGTCCAACGGAGGTAAACGGCCGCTGGTGGCGAACGCGCCATCGGTCGCAATCAGAGGGCGCTGCCCCGCAGGCAAAGAGCCGAGTACCTGTTCCAGTGATACAGCATCACAATGATCAAAGCGGTTAATGGGGGCGCCGTTCAATTTGGCCGCATGTTCCAGGCACCAGTGCGCCTGCTGGTCCAGCAAAACCACATCGAACAGTGGCGCGAGCGCAGCCATGGCCGCGAAGCCAATGTGATAACCCGAAGGCAGGTAGATGGCGCTTTCCGTGCCAAAGTAGCGCGCCGCTTCGCGCTCGACCCGATCGAAGGGTTCGTCAATGCCGCCATAAGCCGCGTGCAGGTAGCGGGAGAACAGGCAACCATCCTCCAGCGCTTTTAGCGCTGCTTCGCGCAACTCCGGCCGCTCGGTCAGCGCCAGGTAATTACAGCCGCTGAAATTGAGGTAGGGCTTGCCGTCCAGGTAGAGGCGCGCCGTGCCGCCGCCGGTAATCCGGTGGCCGCTAAGAATCTGGCTGCTATCCGTCATGATTCATTTGTCCCTTGTTGCAACCACCATTAACGCGCACATCAACGGATCCGCCGCCAGTCGTTCACGCCATCGAACTCGATACGGGTAGGCCCGCCGCTGTAGAGCGCCGGTGGGGCATACCAGAAGTCGATCGCGCCCGCCTCACTGCCATTGGCATTGCGCACCTTGTAGACATTGGTCGATTCCCAGATACGATGGCCCTTGACGATTGCTGGCCCCAGTCCAGTCAGAATCATTTGTTCCGGTACGGCATGGGTGCAATCCATTGCCGGGCCACAACGCCAAACAGCGAGATTGCGGTTTTCGCCAGCACCAAACTGTCCGGCCACCGCATCGAATATGAGAATGTCAGCCGGTGTGCCGGTCAGAACCGTCGCAATGTCTCCGGGCACCGGTGTGCCGACCAATTCATCACCGGTCTTGAGCTGCCAGCCAGCATCCGTTTCCAGGATCTGCAGCGTGGGCTGCCCTTCCTGGGCAATGAGCACAGAGCCCGGTGCAGCGGTCACAACGTAGGTGTTCCAGATGCCTTCATTACGGATTGCCGCGGTTACGGTGGTGACGCCATCGGCGTCGCTCTTCGCAAAGCGAACGCCGCCATTCTCGCCACCCAGAAAATCTGTGGGCACGCCGGATTCAGGAGCAAACACCGGCGCGTCTGCCAGTTCGGCCTCGATCCTGTCGCTTTCAGCAGCCATCAATTCCAGCATGTCGTCGAGTTGTTGCCGGGTGTACCAGGTACCGGCACGCATGACCCCGGACGGCAGGCGCAGGGCTTCAAGATTTTCCAGGGGATTGCCGTCGATGAGGACGAGATCGGCCGTAGCACCAACGGCCACCACGCCCAACTCACCTTTCATGCCAAGGTAGTTGGCAGGTTCCGAGGTGGCGGCCCGCAGCACATCCGCATGGCTCATGCCTACGTCCGACAGGGCTTCCATCTCATCGACAACAACAAAGCCGGACTGCATGGAATCGTCGGTCCCGACCAGTATTTTTGCGCCGGCCTGGTAAAGGTCGAAAAGGAGTTTACCCCGCACCTGGAACAACACGTCCTCACCGTTCAGGTTTTCCTCCGGCATCATCTGGAAGGAAGGGTCTTCCAGCATTTTCATCAGTTGCCGATCGACGGGGGACATGAATCTCACCGATTCGGGATGGGATTTTCTTTTCGTGTGGGTGAAGTTCTTCATCACATCCTGGGTTGGCACCAACCAGAACTCCCGCTGGGCCAATTCATTACCCAGGGCCGTGACTCGCTCGGGGTCGACCAACGTTTCGGCATCGATTTCACCGCGCCCCAGTGCCAGGATGAATTCCCTGGACCGATCATCAAAA
This sequence comes from Lysobacterales bacterium, assembly GCA_031362985.1. GTDB lineage: Bacteria > Pseudomonadota > Gammaproteobacteria > Xanthomonadales > SZUA-36 > SHZL01. Next base: position 2,403 of record JANLTO010000031.1, read on the forward strand.
GCGGAAAGGTCGGGATTGGGCCAACTCGGATCGCTGAGCACGGCCCACAAAGCGCCAAAGAAATGTTCGGAAGTCCGCATGCCCGATTCGAGCGCATGCATGAAGGGAACATCCTGCGGCACATGGCCGGATACCTCGATGCCATATTTTTTGCCTGCCGCGGTGATGGCGTCGAATATCTCCGGCGAGAGCCGTGAATAAATCTTGACGAAATCGTAACCATCCGCCGCCTGTTGGGCGACGATAGCATCGGCTATCGCAGGATCGGAGACTTCAGTTGAGCCCGCCCAGATTTTCGGAACGCCATCGAGCAAGGCACCGGCAGTAAAAATTCGCGGCCCGGACACACGTCCTTCGGCCACGGCCTGGCGCATCTCCAGGCTGTCCGCATCACCCCACATGTTGCGCACCGTCGTAATGCCGTTGGCAAGGTAGGCAGTCAGGGTGTTCTGACTGAACACGTGCGCGTGCATATCCATCAGGCCGGGGGCAAGGAATTTGCCCGCACCGTCGATGACAGCTACCCCGGGCCCGAGTGTGATATCTGCGCTGGGCGCGATCTGGGTGATCTCGCCATCTGCAATGACTGCGGTTTGATCGGGGATAATGGCGCCTGCTGCAACATCGACTATGTTTACGCCGGTGAATGCGCTATCGCCTTCAACCAGAGTTGGTTCTGGCTCGGATATTGTGCAACCCGAGAGTGCCAGAACGCAAAAGAAACCGATTCTTAGAGCAACGCCCATTTGCCTAACCAACAAACGCGTGCCGAAACATTCTTTGTCCCATTTCATTTGGCGGT
>JANLTO010000032.1:0-64499 GCA_031362985.1 Lysobacterales bacterium
ATCTCCTTGATCAAACCGGGGACATCCCCCGTGATCAAGGATCAGAGATTTTTACGTCATTTACAGCAAAGGTGAATGGGGAGGCTGAAGAGGAGACAGTGGGATCGGAGCACCACCGCGACAGCGGTTTAGTTCAACTACGATTAGACCCCGTTTTCGGGGTGGTGCACGGTAGAGTCTGCCTTTGTGTTCGACCAGTGAAGCATTTTTCCTAGGCTGCGACAAGCACTTAGCCGATGGTGCCGCAGCACTCAGATGGCTATGATCCCAGCGTTGCAGCTCATCACCCGGCTTGCGTCTACCGAAGTCGATTTCCAGGCCAATGGCTGCTCCTGGCCGAAAGCTGCCATGACCGATGCAGGAAGCCCTAGCTAACCAATAGCTGGTTTGGGTCGGAATCTGCTATATGCCATCCGGGCTGGCTAGTGGCTGGTTACAGCCAGGAAGCAGACCTTTACCAACCCAAGATTCTTGTTCTTCTTAGTGGTGCAATTGGCCAGAAGAAGTCCAACAAGAATAGTTCTGCTATCCGGTGGACACCGGAACTCACACTACCCAAACACCCATCACCGAACCTCTTCGGCGCCGACCTCCGGCAAACCCATCTGCCGCAGCAATGCCTGGAAACGCGGCTCTGCATAGAGCGGCTTGAACGCTGGTGCCACATAAATATTAATTCGGCTCGGTTTGCCCTCGCGAAACCCGCGTTCGAGTTCCGCCAGTGCAAGCTCGTTCTGGCCGAGCTTTGCAAACGCCCAGGCCTGGTCGGTGCTACCGAGCGGATGGGACTGGAGTTGCCGCACAGCCTCATCGACCCGCGACGGGTCCTGCAGCACGGCGATGGGCTGAAGGCTGAACTCCGAGTGCGTGTGGAGATGGACAAAGTCGTTGGAGGCGAGCGTCACGCCGTTCCTGCTCAGCGAGTCGGCTTGGCGAGAGCCGCTAGTTGCCCAACGAGTACGTCCCGTCCCAGTACCACACGGACTGGTCCGCGTTTGTCGTCACCACGACGTCCAGGTGGAACTCGGTGAGCTGCCCGGTCCCTGAGCCGAAGACGCAGATTGCGTCGACATCGCTGCTCCAGGTGCAGGCGCCGCTCGTGGTGCCATTCCGGGTCTCGATCGCAGCCTGCACGACATTGCCGGCCTGGCTGAGGTAGCGGATGTCGGTCCCGGCAGGGATCCATTCGAGGTCGGAGTGCTGGACCGTACAGATGTAGCCGAGGGGCTCGGAGGCGTCGTCGGCGCAGGTCTTGTCCAGGTGGAAGGCCTGACTCGAGCCCGCCAACGCTACCGGGGCAAGGGCCGTGAGGGCGACGATAGCAGCCCCGACCGCGAACATCCTCTTGAAGAGCAGCATGGTCGTATGTCCTCCTTTGGGAGACACTGTGGGATGGCTGAAGTGGATAGGAAGTATTAAGCACCTTTTCAGGCATTCAGACAAGTATCAGGGGCCTTTTCTTGACGACAAATGCGACCCTGGCGGCACCCTGAACCACCGGAGTCGTCGCCGACAAGGCGGCTGCACGCGCTCCCAACAACCCGCGATGACTCAATTCCCGCTTTGCAGCCGAATCAGCCCTTGGGCTGACCCGTGACCTTTCCCCCATAAACCAGTCCATTTTCAGTGAGAGATTTCCCTATACTGAGAGTCCTAACTCCACCGACCTCGAAAGACTGCTTCTGGCCGATAGCGCCATGTCGTCATTTAGAAAACCATGATTCATGGATAGCCGCTTTGTAGTGAGAAGCAGTCGACTAAAAGCCGGACTCATTGGATTACAGACTGCGTCAATCCGAACATAGATAAATAGTGGCTCTGGTGGTGGAGACGTTGCACGGCCGCAAACAAGCGGATCGGAACTAACAGATCGCGGCGTAAGCATCCAGTGTCAGAAACGTTGCGAACTCATCGTTCAGCACCAGCCTGTCCATTAGTTCTGCAGCCTTAAGCAATTGTGCGGACTCTTCCGCGCCTGCCTGCTGCAGCAAATCGTCCAGGATCCTGGAGCGCTCGGCACGGTACATGGCAGGATCAATCGGGCTGCCGTTATCCAGCTTTGCGGCAGGATTGCGCAGCCATTGCCACAATTGCGTGCGGGATATTTCGGCGGTTGCGGCATCCTCCATCAGGTTATCGATGGGGACACAGCCGTTGCCACCCAGCCAGGCCTGCAGGTACAGCAGCGCAATGCGAATATTGCTTCTGAAGCCATGCTCAGTGATGGTTCCGCTCACCGGTCTTAGCAAGTCCCCGGCGCTGACCTGCACGTCGTCGCGCAGACGCTGGAGCTGGTTTGGCCCGCTCAGCACGGCATCAAATTCTGCCCGCGCAATGGGCACCAGTCCCGGGTGCGCCACCCAGGTACCATCGTGGCCGGCGCTTGCTTCGCGTTGCTTGTCGGCACGGACCTTGGCCAGGGCTGCCTCGTTGGCAGCAGCATCGTTCTTGATCGGGATCTGGGCTGCCATGCCTCCGAGGGCCATGGCCCTGCGACGATGGCAGGTTTTGATCAGAAGCAGCGAGTACGCATTGAGAAACCCCTTGTCCATGGTGATCTGTGAACGATCAGGCAGGAGGTATTCGGGTTTGTCCCGCAGGGTCTTGATGTAGCTGAAGATGTAATCCCAGCGGCCGCAATTGAGGCCCTGGATGCGATCCTTCAGCTCAAACAGGATTTCGTCCATCTGGAATGCGGCGGGCAAGGTCTCAATCAATACCGTCACTTTGACCGTTCCGTGGGCCAGGCCGAGTATTTGCTCAGCGCGGGAAATCACCTCGTTCCACAAGCGCGCTTCGAGGTAATGTTCCATTTTGGGCAAGTAGAAAAACGGATGCACGCCGCGGGCAGCGAGCGCTGCGTGATTGTGAAACAGGAACAGGGCGAAATCGAACAGCGCACCGGGGATAGCCTTGCCGTCACTCAGGACATGGTTTTCCGGCAGATGCCAGCCACGCGGGCGCACCATCAGCAGCGCGGTTTTTTCATTAAGGCGATAATGCTTGCCCGCGCCACCGACATATTCAATGCTGCCATTGACCGCATCGCGCAGGTTGATGTGCCCCTCGATGCAATTGGTCCAGGTGGGTGAATTGGCGTCTTCAAAATCCGCCATGAACACCTGGGCGCCGGAATTGAGGGCATTGATGACCATCTTGCGGCTGACCGGGCCGGTGATTTCGACACGCCGGTCGAGTGCTTCCGGCGGAAGCGGCGCCACCGCCCAATCACCGCTGCGTATCGATGCTGTTTCCCCGAGGAAGTCGAGCGATGCACCCATGCTGATGGCGTGTTGCCGACGCACCCGCTGCAGCAGCAAACGGTCGCGCTCGTCACTAAACTCATGCACCAGCGTGGCCAGAAGAGACAGGGCAGCCGGTGTAAGAATTTCATTTTGTGAATCAGCCTGCGCAGTAATCACCAGGCCAGAAGCCGGGATGGAGCCCCGGGTGTCAGAAGTGGCGGGAACTTCGGTCATGTGCTATTGATATCCCTTGTTATGTGCAGCATCCGTTCAGCGGTAAAACTAACCGCTGGGGACAGCACAGTCAATGTAAAAAATGGAAGCCCTTGATGGTGAGTTTCGACCTAGCTGCAAGACCAGTGAGCCAACACAGCGGGCAGGCCAAATGGACTTGGGTGCGACTGCTAATACTGGTCCTGGCCGCGCCTTTATCCGTGCAGGCGCAATGGCGATTTACCGAAGTCGGCGAAGCCGCGGGTGCAGCCATTCTGCACGGCCACACTGACACTAATCATCCCGGGGCACGCATGACTGCTGGCGGCGTCGCCGCCGGCGACTTTGACCAGGACGGCGACATCGACCTGTATGTGATCACCGGCAACATTTCACCCAACGCCCTGTTGCGCAACAATGGCGACGGTAGCTTCACCCAGGTTCCTCCGGAGGTGCACGGCGCGGGGCTGGACGGCAAGATTAACAGCGGCCCGGCATTTGCCGACATCGATGCAGACGGCTGGCCCGATCTGGTGGTTGGTGGAGTGGCGGGTTCGGGCTACCACGTATTCCGCAATGCCGGTAACGGCCAATTCGTGGACGTTACTGCAGCCAGCGGAATCCTGCAGCAGGAAGACATTCAAAGCGACTTATCCAGCGCCTTTGGCGACCCGGATGGCGACGGTGACCTGGATCTCTTCATTAGCCACTGGGGCGCCGAACTACCCACAAACCACTATTGGATCAACCGCGGCACAGGCAGCTTCGTGGCTTCTGACGACTGGGCCGGTATCGAAGTGTTCGCTGTTGCTGACCACACGTTCTCTCCGACCTTCACCGACATCAACGGTGACCGGACGCAGGACTTGCTGGTGACCAGCGATTACCACACCAGCCAGGTATTGATGTGCGTGGATAAAGAGCGTTTTGCCCTGAGCACAACGCACGACATTGATGATGACAACGGCATGGGTTCAGCCGCGGCCGATTTCGACAATGACGGCGACATCGACTGGTTTGTGAGCAGCATCTGGGACGAAACCGAACCTCCCACCTGGGGAAGCAGCGGCAACCGCCTGTACCTCAATGACGGCAGTGGCCAGTTCACCAACGTGACCGAACGTGCCGGTATCGCGATCGGGCACTGGGGATGGGGTGCCTGTGCGGCAGATTTCAACAACGATGGCTGGCTGGACATTTTTCACGTTAACGGATTTCCTTCCTACGGGCCCAACCAGACCGACTTCACTACAGACCGGTCCATGCTTTACATCAACAACCAGGATGGCACCTTTACCGAACGCAGCGAGTCATTGCATCTGGATGACACGGGCCAGGGCCGCGGCGTGGTGTGTTTTGACTATGACACGGATGGCGATGTCGACATTTTCACTGCGAACTGGGAGGGACTCTCAAAACTGTACCGCAATGACCTGGAAGCCAACCCGGGTTACCTGCAAGTACGCCTGCATGGCGAACCTGACAATCCGGCCGCGGTTGGCGCCACGATCCGCGTAACGGCGCACGGAATAACGCAGATGCGCGAGATCACGGTGGGCAGCAACTACGCATCGCAAAACCCCTTGCTGCAGCATTTCGGCCTCGGCGCCGCGGGCAAAATCGACGAGGTGAGCGTGCGCTGGCCGCATAGAGGGGAAACCCGGCTTTCCAACGTAACAGCCAACCAACTGCTGGACCTGCAAGCCAGCGAATCCACACCATCGCCGTTTGCACTGGAGCCCGGAATTTCAGCAGCGTGGACCGATCCCGAGCGTAACGGCGAAGGCTTTATGCTGGAAATCCTGCCTGGCCAGCGAGCCGTGCTGTACTGGTTTACCTACGATGATGCGGGTGAGCAGGATTGGTACATTGCGGTCGGTGACGTGCACGGACGGCGCGTGGTGTTCCCCGAACTGTTGCGCATCTCCGGCGGTGAGTTTGGTGACGGCTTCGACCCATCCAGGATCACGGAGACCGTGGTCGGATCTGCCGCATTTACATGGCAGGATTGCGACAGCGGAGTCATGGACTGGGTCATGGATGAGTACCACGGGGGTGAGGACCAGGGGCGGATGAATCTCATACGGCTGTCCAGGGTGATGGGCATAGACTGCGGCCCGCCCGTCCTGTCGCCCATCGTTCCGGAGTACCAACTGAGCGGTTCGTGGAGTGACCCCAGCCACTCAGGCGAGGGCTACACGCTGGAGGTGATGGCTAACGGCCAGGCCCTGGTGTACTGGTTCAGCTACGACCCTGCCGGTGCTCGCCGCTGGTTCTTTGGCGTCGGCCGTCTCGAGCAGGGTCAATTTGTATTCGATGACATGCTCAGCACGCGTGGTGGTGTATTTGGCGAAGCTTTTGATCCGGCCGCAGTCGAGGTGTATTCATGGGGAAATTTGAACCTGGACATCAGTTGCACGGGTGGAACCGCCAGCTACGCAAGCATCGAGCAGGGTTTCGGCTCAGGGGAGCTGTCCCTGAGACGACTGACCAGCCTGGATGGCTTGAATTGTGAGTAAACCGAAAAGCACCATGGCGCGATCATGAGGCATTCCGCGAAGTTGGTTTTTTTGTCCCTGCTGCTTTGCGGCTGTGGCAAGAACGGTCCGGTAGAAGACCTTGCCGACGTACAGGCACTGCCGCCATTGGAAGAACCTGGCGAACCGCTGGTCAGTCGCATCGCCTTCGGCTCATGCCTGGGTCAGGACGGTGTGCAGCCTGTCTGGGACCACGTGCTGGCAGCGCAGCCGGATGTATTTGTGTTTCTGGGCGACAATATCTATTCCGACACTGCCGACCCGGTCGAGCTGCAGGCGGCCTACGCCAAACTGGGTGCACAACCGGGTCTGAAGAAACTACGCGAGCAGACCCGCATCATGGCCACCTGGGACGATCACGATTACGGCACCAACGATTCCGGCGGCGATTTTCCTGCGAAGGAAATGTCGAAGCAGACCTTTCTTGATTTCTGGGGCGTAGCCAAAGACTCACCGCGACGTCAACTCGATGGGGTGTATTCTGCCGAAGTCTTCGGCCCCCCCGGAAAGCGCGTTCAAATTATCCTGCTGGACACGCGCTACAACCGCTCGCCCCTGGTCTATCAGGAAAACGCTAACCCTGAGTTGGGTGGACACTACGCACCCAGCACTGATCCTCAGGCAAGCCTGCTGGGAGCGCAACAATGGGCCTGGCTGGAGGACCAGCTGCGCGTACCGGCCCAAATCCGCATCATCGGCTCAAGCATACAGGTGGTGAATGAGGATTCCGGCGGCGAAAAATGGGCCAACTTCCCCTTGGAGCGACAGCGGTTTTTCGACCTGCTGTGGCGCTCGACAGGTTCATTCTTCATCAGTGGAGACGTCCACTATGCCGAGCTCTCAATGATGGATGGAAATGCCGGCTACCCGATCTACGATCTCACGTCCAGTTCGCTGAACTGGTCCGAGCACGTCTACCGCATGCCGAAACCCAACAGGCACCGTCTTGCCGTCGAGATGCGTGGCGATAACTTCGGGATGATCGAGATCGACTGGGACCGGCGTGACCCTTTGATCCGGTTCAAGATCATCGACGAGGAAGGCGAACTCATGATCCACCACAAGGTTGAACTCAGCGTGCTGCGCGAGTCGAACCTGACATGGTGGAATGCCGGCGCGAACAGCCCTGACGAGCCTCAGTAGCGAAGTCTGCCCGGGTGCTGTTCCGCCTGCCCGGAAATTGCCCGGAAATTGCCCGCAATTACCTCACTATTAATTCAGTGAGCAGCAAACCCAAGGTGAAGGCCAGGCCGGCGCCGGCCAGGGTCGCCATGAAGTAAAAAGACGCACAGTAGAACTCCTTGTCCTGTACAAACTGCGCCAGTTCGTATACCAAAGCAGACATCGTGGTAAATCCGCCACAAAACCCTGTGGCCAGCAATAAGCGCATCTCAGTGGACAAGAGCTCCGTTTTGCCGCTGACTCCGGCAATGACGCCGATGACCAGGCAGCCCGCCGTGTTGGATATCAGCGTGCCATAAGGGATATTGAAAACCCCAACGTTTTGCGTGAGCAGGGTCATGCAGTAGCGGCTTACCCCGCCGAGCATGCTGCCGAAGCCGACGAGAACAAATGGCATAAAAGTGCGCAGCATTAATTAGTCCTGAACCAATTTCATTATCGACCCCCCAACAATACCCCACTTCCTTGCGCCGGGCTTCCCCCGGTGCATCGCAACGCGCCACGCGTTATGCTACCAAACAACACGAGTTGTGCTTCCCCCAGTCCAGAGATCACTTCATGACGGAATCCAACAGCGCCATGTCAGCCCCCGACGCAGTGCTCAGCCGCACGCTCAAATCACGCCATGTGTCGATGATCGCCATCGGCGGCATTATTGGCGCTGGACTGTTTGTCGGTTCCTCCACGGCCATTGCGCAAATCGGTCCCGCAGTGGTGTTGAGCTACGCGATTTCCGGTTTCATCATCCTGCTGGTGATGCGCATGCTCTCGGAAATGGCCGTCGCCACGCCCGGCGTACAGAGCTTTCCGGAGTTCGTGCGCCTTGGCCTTGGTCACCTCGGCGGTTTCATGTCCGGTTGGCTGTATTGGTATTTTTGGGTGGTGGTGGTGGCCATCGAAGCTATCGCCGGCGCCAGGATCATCCACGAATGGCTTCCAGACTTGCCTCTGTGGTCTATAGGCGTAGGTTTGATGGCCATTTTGACCGCCGTCAATTTGATGTCGACCCGCTCCTATGGCGAATTTGAATTCTGGTTCGCTTCGATCAAAGTGGCTGCCATCATCGTGTTTATCCTGGTGACGGCCGCCTTTGTATTCGGCATCGGCATGCCGCAGTCGCCAGGGTTCGTCAACCTCACCGCACATGGCGGATTTGCGCCGATGGGCTGGGCGGCGGTGCTGGCTGGTGCGACCTCGACCATTTTTGCCCTGTGTGGCGCGGAGATCGCTACCATCGCTGCGGCGGAATCAGAAGAGCCCGCCAGGGTTATTTCACGCATGACCGTGACGGTCACGTTTCGCATCCTGGTGTTTTACATACTGTCGATCCTGATGATCGTCGCCATCGTGCCCTGGAACACCATCGAGCCGGGTATCTCGCCATTTGCCACTGCCCTGCAAACCATGGGCTTGCCAGGCGCCCACGTGGCGATGAATTCATTGGTGTTGGTGGCCGTGCTGAGCTGCCTGAACTCCGGCCTGTATGTGACCTCGCGAGCCTTGTTTGGCCTCGCCAGGCACGGCGATGCGCCGCAGTGGCTGGTGAAAATCAACAACCGTAGAGTACCGGCCCGCGCCATCCTGGTGGCCAGCCTGTTCAGCTACGTGGCCTTTGCCATCAATCATTTTTCCACCGACCTGTTCAGCTTCCTGATCAACGCCTGCGGCGCCACCATGCTGTTCATCTACCTGCTGTTGTCTTTCGCGCAATTGAAATTGCGCGCGAAGACCGAAGCTGAAGCCCCCGAACGACTGCACATCAAGATGTGGTTCCACCCCTACGGCAGCTGGTTTGCCATCGCCTCTATGCTGGCCGTGCTGGTATTCATGGGCCTGTCAAAGGAATTGGCGGAGCAGTTGTGGCTGAGCCTGGCGGTGGCCGGGGTGATGCTGCTTGGTTTCTGGATTTTTCGGCGCAAGGCCGGATAAACACTTATTCAGCGGACTAGCAGCTCATCCTTAAAGGCCGCAAAGCCGCAATCGCCGAAATCATGTGTTTCTCGATCAGGCTGACCGACACACCGAGTTCGCTTGCAACTTCGGCATGGCTTAAACCGCTAACACGATGTAACAGGAAAACACGTTGTGCAGCTGGTTTGAGCGTGCCGATTACGTTTATCGCATCGTCCAGTTGCTGGGAAAACTCCAGGGTCTGCAGGGGATCGGCTGTTTCAGCAGCAATCTGCTCTCCTGCTTCAATGTCCAATTCCTGGCCATGGGTTTTTTTGCGCCGAAAGCGATCGCGCAGAAGGTTACGCGCAATAGTGAACACAAACGCCTTGGTATTTTCTATGCCGCCACATTCCTGGCGCCGCGCCAAACGCAAATAGATCTCCTGGGTCAGGTCTTCTGCCTGCTCACGCTTCAGGCCCTGGTGGGTAAAGAACCCTTTGAGAATGCTATCGAAGCTGGCGTGAACATCGGCCAGGAACGCATCTCGGGCACCAACGAACAATGAGTTCCGGTTTTGTTTGGTTTGAACTGCCAGTGACGCCATGCTTACCCTCCTTACAGAGGCGTAAGGTATCCCTTACAGACGTGTAAGTCAAGACCATGGCTTTGTTTCTATTCCATCAGTGGCAGACCCGTTAGCAGGCGCACGTAAACAGGTAGCAATCGCATTCGCTCCTGCTCGGATTCACCCGGATTGACGTTGTAGTAACCAATCTGGTGAAAGTGCGTGATACGCGCCCTTATCAATGACTCAATCCCGTCGTACCCCATGTCAAGAAACATCTGCTTGATCATTTCGACGATTTGTTCGTCGACGCGCCTGACCGACAACTCAACCGGCTTTGCTACCCGCGCCCAGTCCCGAACGGCTGAATTCCAGGCCGGGTTGAACCGCTGTTTATCCAGGTGGAACCGCACCATGGAGAGGAATTCCTTTGCGCCATCGTGTTGCGGGTCCAGCAGGGCCGCGTGTGCCGAGGTAGTCGTGGTTTCCCAGTCACGCAGCAGTTCATCATGCAACTCCTGGAGATTCTTGAAGTGCCAGTAGAAAGATTCACGGGTGACGTCAAGCCGCGTGGCCAGCTTGCCAATTTTCACCGAGGCGATACCACCTTTTATCAATGCTTCCCTGGCCTCGACTATCCACGCCGCCCGGTCAAGCACGACGCGTTTCGCGTTAAGCGACTGGACGGACTTGTGTGCGCTGCTCTTTTTGCTCGCTGTTTTAGCTGACACCCGGCCCACTCCCCTGCACGTCCATCATTGATAACTGACCATTTTCACTGAGCCTTTTCAGAACCAGGTGGTCACTATCGAGTTTTTCCCTGGTGCTTGTTCTGGCCAGATCCGAAATTTGTTCAAGACTTTTTCCAGCTAATTGATCTGCAGGCACGGCGGCGCGTAGCAGCAGGTCGCATACAACCAGCGTGCTCGATGCCTGGGCATAAAGCGAATAGACGATGTAGCCCCTGGCGGCCGATCCGTCCTCAGTCTGCAAACACTCAACCTTGCAGCGCCCAGGCTGGACTGCCAATGTTTCCTGAGTGACATAAACAACCCGTTCACCCCGGGTTTGGCCAATTCGCACCACATTGCCTGTCTGCCCCGGCGTTCCGGCAATGTGCTCAAGTGAATGGATGCTGTCTTTCCACTGCTTGAGCTGGTTGAACTGTGCCCATACGACTGCAGTAGAAGCATCGATGGTAATTTCGCTTCGAATGACCAGATCAAATTCCCTATACTCAGCTTCTTTGCATTCAGCAGACATGGGCACCTCTTCACACCAGAAGACGCTGCAGGCCGTGATTTCCTCAAATGCGCCATAATTTTGAGGTGCTTGCCTTGCTAAGCGTCTTCCGATTCGCATAGAACACTTTAACGTGCAGGACTTATGAAAGCGAAATCAGCGCCAGGTGAAAAACACCAAACCCGCAAAGCCACTGAGCAATTGAGCCACCTGGCTAGCGACTACTGGGAATTTTATTTGCGCGAACATCCGGTCGTTGCCCTGGGACAAGGGAATGAGCGTTTCCGTCACGAGCTGTTCAAGGAGTCGATCGCTGACTTCGAGAGGCGGGACGGCGAGAGCGCCATGCTGCTGCAAAGCCTGGCGGGGATCGACTCGGATTTGCTGGAGGGACAGGACCAATTCACCTTCCAGCTGCTGGAACGGGAACTACTAAACGACCGTAAACACTTTGCCATGCAAACCCACCTTCGCCCGATGCTATTTCCTCTGGGCCCGGAAGGCTGGGTTGCAGATGCTATGCACAAAACCATGCTGTTCAGCCGGCAACAGGCTCAGGACTATGTACGGCGGGTCGAATCGATCCCGGCATTTTTTGCCGACTACAGTGAACGCCTTTGGAGCGGGCTCGATTCGGGATTCCGCTTGCCACGGGTTTTACTGAACCGGGTATGCGCTGCGGCGCAGAGCTATCTTGAAGGCTCGCTTGAGCAAAGCCTGTGGTACGGGCCTTTTGCCAAGGCCCGCAGTGCGGGACGGATATTTGAGGCGGAGGAGTCGGCAGCGCGGTCCCTGATCGAAACCAAAATCCGGCCTGCCTACAAGGCATGGACCGACGTGCTAAGGACGCAGTATGCATCCGAGTGCCGGGAATCCATTGCAACCATTGACGAGCCCGATGGCGAAGCCTATTACCGCTTCCTCGCTCGCTATTACACCAGTTCGGACCTCCCGGCTGAAGAAATCCATGCCAGGGGCGTGGCTGAGGTTGCCCGCATCGTTGCAGAGATGAAGTCCATAGCCAGCAAAACCGGCTACAATGACTTGCCCGGGCTGAGAAACTTTCTGCGCACGGATGCGCAGTTCTACTCCGCGTCCAAGGAGGAAATCCTGGAGCGTATTGCCATCCTGTGCAAGCGCATCGACCGGCGCATTCCTGAGTTCTTCGGGAACTTGCCGCGCATGACCTATGGCATCGAATCAGTCCCGGAAAGCCTGGCCGCACAAGTGCCTCCTGCTTATGCCCAACCGAATCCGCCGAACGGCACTTCAGCGGGAATCTTTTGGATCACCAGCCTGCCACAACGCTGTCCCAGCTATTTGCATGTGCCATTAACGCTGCATGAAGCCTGGCCTGGCCACCTGATGCATATTGCAATGCTGCAGGAAATGACCGGATTGCCAGCATTCAGGCGCTACGGCCTGGCCAATTACACGGCTTTCATAGAAGGCTGGGGCCTGTACTGCGAACAACTGGGCCATGATTTTGGTTTCTACTCCGACCCTTTTGCGCATTATGGTTGCCTGGAAATGGAAATGTGGCGGGCGGTGCGCCTGGTGGTCGATACCGGCATTCACATGCAAGGCTGGAGCCGGGAGCAGGCGATTGCTTACATGAGGCTGCACCTTACCCTGGATCCGGCCGCCATCGAAGCGGAAGTCGACCGCTACATCGGCATGCCTGGGCAAGCCCTGGCGTATAAAGTCGGTGGGTTCAAGTTCAGCGAACTGCGCAAGCGGGCCAGCAGCCAACTGGGTGACGCGTTCAGCTTACGCAGCTTGCACGACCGGTTCATGGATGCAGGCCCGGTTACACTCGACCTGCTGGACCAGCACGTACAGGCCTGGATTGACGCCACGGGTAGCGAGAAAGCATAAGTGAACATACTGACTCCGAAAAAATCAGGCACGACTCCGGGCGGGATCTACTACGAAGTTCATGGATCGGGCAAACCCCTGTTCCTTGCCTTCCCCATCATGGCATCGCACGGGGAGATTTTCGTAGCTAACGGCGCCCAGGTTCTGCAGGGTTACCTTGAGCGCTTATGCGATCGCTACAGCGTGCTGCTGGCGGACTATCCGAGCATTGGCAAGAGCGCGTCTATTCCACCTGGAGAATTGACCGCTGACCGGGTATGCGCGGACATGCTGGAAGTTACCGACGCGGCTGGTTTCGATCAATTTGCGTGGTGGGGTTATTCCTGGGGCGCGGTCGTTGGACTGCAACTTGCTTCGCGGACCCCGCGCGTGTCTGCCTTGGTCGTAGGCGGCTGGCCACCATTGGGTGGACCTTATGCCGACATGCTGCAGGGCGCATCCGTCAACCTCTCCAAGCCACCCGATTATGCCAAAGTGGTGCTGCGCAATGATGCGCAATACGCACAATGGTCTACCTTTTATGGCAGCGTGCAGGATTGGCCGGAAGCCGAGGCAGTGGCAGCCATTGAGTGCCCAAGGATGACCTATGTCGGCGCAGACTCGCTGACGGACGCAGGAGGAATCCAGTTGCCTTTCGCCGCCCTGTTGCGGAAACGAACGCCGGAACTTCGAGCCATGGGCTGGTGGGTGACGGCAATCCCGAACCAGGGACATGGCATAGCGCTTGAACCTGCGGTGCTGGTGCCGGTGGTGCGCGAATTTCTTGACGATGTGTTGTGAGCCCCTGTATTGCGCGCCCTATTTTGTGAGCAAGGGCCGTGACTGAGGCACCCACAAAGCTGTCACGCAAAGTCCTGGCTGCCTACTCCGCCCCGGCATTTGCCCAGGCGCTGATCCACGGCCCAAGCGGCAGCATTATCCAGGGGATATATGCAGTTCACTTTGGATTGCCCCTAGAGTCCATAGCTCTCGTGCTGTTGCTTGCCGGTATAGCTGATGCCGTGACCAACCCCCTGATCGGCTACTCATCGGATCGCTCCCGGGCCCGCTTCGGCACACGCAAGCCATGGCTGGTCGTCGGGGCACTGGTGACGGTCATAGCCGGCTGGTTTCTCTATGCACCCACCCCACCGGTAACCACTGGTTACTTCCTCTTCTGGCTTTTGTTGGCCTACTTTGGCTGGGCGCTCGGAGAGATACCTTACGGCGGCTGGATTCCTGAAATCACCCCGGACTATAACGAGCGCACACGGCTTACCGCCTGGCGCGCCAGCTTTATGTATCTGGGTGCTATGGCCTTCTTTGCCATACCCTTCATGCCCATCTTTCCAACCACGGAATTTACTGCTGACACCCTTAAGTGGACGGCCATTCTCGCGGCCGTCACGCTGCCCCTGCTGACGTTCATTGCCCTCCGGGTGGTGCCCAATGGTACTGCGCCCCTGCCCCCGCAAGCAGACGCACGAAAAAATGCCTGGCGGGCCATTGTAAAGAACCGCCCCTTGTTGCTGTTTGCCCTGATGTTCGGCACGATCGGGCTTTCTGTCGGCGTACTAAATGGCGTGTTGTTCTTTTTCTTCAACGACTACATGCACCAGGGCACTGCGCTCGCGGGCATTTTCCTGATCGCGCTGCCCATGGGGGCCGTTGCGGTACCCCTGTGGGGCTATCTGTGTGGCCGTTTCGGCAAACAACAGGCGTGGGCCCTGAGCACGGCTGGCGGCGGCCTGGCCATTTGTCTTTATGGGCTGATTCAACCGGGTGAATACGCCACCCTTTGGCTTACCGTGCTGCATGTCATCGTTGTGCTTATGTATGTTTGCTATTCGGTGGCGGCGCCGGCCGTATTGGCGGACGTAGTGGATTACGGCAGTTTGCGTTTCGGTGCAGATTACGCAGGGACCTACTTCTCTTTCTACCTCCTCATGTATAAAGCAGTACCCCAGGTTGGGGCCGCAGCAGGCCTGGCATTGGTGGGGTTGTTTGGTTTCGACCCGCAACTCGCGGAACAAACTGCTTTGGCCAGGTTTGGTTTGCTATTCACTTTCAGTTTGCTCCCGGCACTGTTGTTGCTGATCGCCGCGCCTTTGATCTGGTATTTTCCGATCAACGCACGGCGACAACGCATCATCACGCGCCGACTGCAGGCTACGCGACGTCACCATGCATTGCAGGTCACTGATATTCATGTAGAAAACAAGCCAGCTGCTGTTTAGCGCCTGGCATTTTCCGGCTCCCTGACCACTGTTTGAGGGAATTCCCATGCAATGCGTCTACTGGGTGGGACTGTTTCTGTTTTCAGAGGAATTTCACGTTGGGAGATTTGCCATTATGAGCCGCACCGGAACGTTTACCGCCTGGATTTCGTGCTTCTGCTGTGCCCTGCTTTACGGTAGTGCTGCCTTTGGGCAGGAAACGGAAAACGAGGAGTACCAGGGCTTGGAAGTAATCACTGTTACTGCACAAAAACGCGAAGAAAACCTGCTTGACGTGCCTTTATCCATCAGCGCGTTCACCAACAACATGCTGCAGGACATCGGCGCATCGGAACTTGCGGACTTTCTGCAGACCGCGCCGGGTGTAGGTATCATCGACGACCAGTCGGGTACCCAGTTTATCCAGATCCGTGGCATCAATTCGACCTACGGCAACGCCCTCGTAGGCTACTATCTCGACGAATTTCCGTTCACCCTGATCGGCAATACCCAGGTGCCGGATGTGCGCACCTATGACCTGGAGCGCGTAGAAGTGCTGCGCGGCCCGCAGGGTACGCTCTACGGCGATGGATCAATTGGAGGTACCATCCGGGTACTCACCAAAAACCCGGTGCTGGACCAGTTCCAGGCCAGCGGTGAAGTGGATGGAATCGCCACTGCGCATGGTGATTCCAGCTGGGCAGCCAAAGGCATGCTCAACGTGCCATTTGCGAAAGACACACTCGGATTGCGCATTGTGGCTTCGCAGGAAGATTTTGGCGGTTGGGTGGACAACACCACCACCGGCATCGATGATCAGAACAGCCGCGACATCACCAACCTGCGAACGAAACTGACGTACGCACCCACCGAAGACCTCGATGTCACCCTGGCCTGGTGGCATACCAAGGAAGACGTTGACGCGGGCGCTGCCTCCCTGCCGGACCTGACCACACCGCTTGATGTTGAGGCAACCGGAACGGATTACGATCTGTACAGCCTGACAATCAATTACGGCTTCAAATATTTTGACCTTATCAGCGCCTCATCATGGATGGATTATTCCGATTCCTATGACTCGCAATTTTTTGGGGCGCCTTTCACTATCGATAACGGCACAGATGCCTTTTCCGAAGAAATACGCCTGACGTCTAACACTGAAGGTATGTTCCGCTGGACCGGCGGGTTTTTTTACCGCAGCCTCAAGCAGAACACCTACCTAAACCTGGAAGCATTCCCCATCGTGCAGGACATAGATCAAAAGAGCGACTCATGGGCGGTATTTGGTGAAGGCACCTGGACCATGCTCGATGACAAGCTGGATTTCACCCTCGGTTTGCGCTACTTCGAAGACGACCGCTCGTACACCGAGGTGCTGGATCCTTTCCTGGTGGATCTGATTGAGAATCTCTACCCTGACTGGACCGGTTCTTCGACCCCGAAATTTGACTCCACCAACCCGCGTTTCAATATTGTATATCGCACCTCCGAGGACTGGATGGTGTATACCAATATCGCCAAGGGTTTCCGCACCGGGCAGGCTCAGCCACTGATTTCACTCGCGCTGGGAGCGCTGGGTGGGATTGAGCTGCCCCTGGGAATCGACCCTGAAACCCTGTGGAGTTACGAAGTAGGCACCAAGGGCACGGTGGCTGACGGCCGTGTCAGCGTGGAAGCCGCCGTGTACTACAACGACTGGAAGGACCAACAAGTGGTCGCTGTCGTGAATCAATCACCACGCGTTGCCGCTCTCATTAACGGGGGTACCGCACAATCGACAGGTTTTGAGCTCGCCATTTCCGCTGCGCCGGTCGATGGCCTGGTCCTGCAATTCACCGGTAACTATGTCAATGCTGAGTACACGGAGACGGTCCCCGGGACTGGTATTGTCGATGGCGACAACATAGCCCAGGTTCCAAAACTCACTTTGTTCGGCGGCGCGACCTACCGCTGGCCATGGACTGAAACACTCGGGGGATTCATCAATGGTAATTTGCAATACACCTCGGAGCGCACCGACCCGGTGAACCTCGCCGCGCCTTCCGATGCCATGACTCTTTTTGATATGCGCTTTGGCCTGGAATGGGACGACTGGAGCGCCTATGTCTGGGGCGACAATCTCACAGATGAAGACGGCGCCATTGAAGCGGCGGCTTTCGACGGGCAGATTGCCCTGCGCCCAAGGCCACGCAGCTTTGGTATAACCCTGCGTTACGCTTACAACTGATTAAAATGGGGCAATGCGCGGCACGGCACCCTTAACGCCGATCTCCAGGGAACAGATAGCCCAGTACCGGGAGAACGGCGTGGTGAAGTTGAGCGGAGTGTTTGATCCGCACTGGATTGATTTCCTGCGTCCGGCCGTTGAAGTGGCGATGGCCGAGCCAGGGCCCCACGCAGAGGAATACGCCAAGGGCGGCGGGCGGTTTTTTGGCGACCTGGATGTTGCCAAGCGGCATGCGCCATTCCGCGAGTTCATCCACCACTCCCCGGCCGCAGAAATTGGCGGTACGCTGATGCAATCCCGCAAGGTGAATTTCTTCTATGACCAGTTGCTGGTGAAGGAGCCTGGAACGTCAGCACCCACGCCCTGGCACCAGGATCAACCTTACTGGGCTGTCAGGGGGCGGCAGATCGCCTCCATCTGGTTGCCACTGGATTCCGTCTCGAAAGCATCCAGCCTCAAATACGTCAAAGGCAGTCATCTATGGCAGGAACACAATCCGCACCATTTTATTGATGATTCACCTTACGCGGACACCGGGCTTCCCGAGCTGCCGGACATCAACGCGACACCGGAAAAATACGAGTTCCTGGGTTGGGACATGGAACCTGGTGATTGCCTGGTGTTCCAGGCCATGATTGTGCATGGCGCAGCAGGCAATGCATCGATGAGTAGTCGCCGCCGCGCCTACTCGACCCGCTGGACCGGCGATGATGCGCGCTACGACCGCCGCAGCGGTGAAGTGGGGGTTCCCACCACGGACCCGGGCCTGGCCCATGGAGCTGAAATGGACTGCGAAGACTTTCCGGTCATCTGGCGCCGTGGCAACTGAGAACCCCATACCCCGCGATGCCCTGGTGTGGGATAACCACGGCTGCATGCCCTTGCGGCCGCAAGACGCCAGATTCCTGCCCCAACTGCAGCGTTATCGCGATGCCGGAGTCCATATCGTTTCCCTGAACGTGGGTTTCGACGCAATGCCCTGGGAAAACACGCCGCTCATGCTGGCCCATTTCCGCCGCTGGATTCTGCAGCATCCGGACGAGTACGCACTGGTCGGCAACGTCGACGACATCCTCGCGGTCAGGGCAAATGGCAAGCTGGGTGTCTGTTTTGATATTGAAGGCGGCTGTGCGCTGGCCGGTCAGCTTTCCAAGGTATCAAGCTACTACGATCTCGGTGTCCGCTGGATGCTGATCGCCTACAACCGCAATAATGAGCTGGGTGCTGGCTGCATGGGTGAAGACACCGGGCTGACCGCCTTTGGCCGCGAGGTTATAGTAGAAATGAACCGCGTGGGCATGGTGGTGTGCTGCAGCCACAGCGGTTTTCGCACGACCATGGAGGTTATGGAACTCAGCAGCAAGCCGGTGATTTTCTCTCATTCGAACCCACTGGGCGTATGGCAACACAAGCGCAATATCACGGACGAAGCCATCAAGGCCTGCGCGGCAACGGGCGGCGTGGTGGGTATCAACGGCATCGGCGACTTCCTTGGGATCAACGATGCGAGCACCGCAACCATAGTTCGCCATATCGATTACACCGTCGAACTGGTGGGTGTGGAACATGTCGGTCTCGCGCTGGACTACGTGTTTGACCAGCAGGAACTGCTGGATTATCTGGCCGCGCACCCGGAGGTATTTCCGCCTGGGGAGGTCCATGGCAGCGGAATCGCCATGGTAAGGCCTGAGCAGCTACCAGAAATTGCTGGAGCCCTGGGCGACCTCGGTTACAGCGCTGATGACCTTCGAGCGATCCTGGGCGGCAACCACCTGCGGATCGCAAACCAATGTTGGAAGTAAATCCAGAGGTACGGAAATGAACAACATGCTGTATCAGTTTCTCAGCCTGGATTACAGCGGGCTGATCATCGCCTTGTTTTTGCTGGCCCTGGTGGTATGGGTATTACGACGCAGCCGATCGCGTTCGCTGACATGGATGCTCAGGTTGATAGCCGTGGTTGCGATGGTGCTGGCCGTGGGCGCCGTGTCGCACCTCGTGCGGGTTTCCAAAATTGATGCCCAGTATCCGCCGCCTGGAAAGATGGTGGATGTCGGTGGCTACCGGATGCACGTCCTGGCCGAAGGACCCAAGGAAGGAGTCGCAGCCGGCCCCGCCATCGTGTGGTTTCCCGGTTCGCACTCGGGTAGCGTTGGTTTTTACGATTTCCACAAGAGCGTGCGCGACCAGGTGCGGTCCATCATGGTCGATCGTCCTGGCAGTGGCTGGAGCGACACCGGCCCGTTCCCGCGCACCACCGCGCGTGAAGCCGACGAAATCATGCTCGCCCTGGATGCGGCCGGAGAGAAAGGACCGTTCATCTGGGCCGGGCACTCCTTCGGTGGGTTGTTGGCGGCGAACATCGCGCGACGCTACCCGGAAAAAACCGCGGCAGTCGCCTTGCTGGACCCAACCCCCCTGGATGTGCTGTTCTACGGTGCCGACAAGAAGGGCCTGGCATCATGGCACCGCATGGCCTTCTGGAGCGGCATTCGTCGCATCTTCGGGCTGTACTGGTTTACACCTCCATCCAAGTCAGAAGCTGCGGAACCGGGCGAAGCTTTAACCCTGGAGGATAATTCCGAGGCCGTGGTACAGAGCGTTGAAACCCATGCCGGAACAAGTTTTGCCAACGCGTCCATCCTGCAAGAGTTATCCGCCCATGGCTTGGTCGACCGCGCTTGGGAAACGGTGGTATTTGATGGCGAACTGGGAGATTTACCTGTTTACCTGATTGCACCCGGACAGGATGCCTCGACCGCAGTCTACACCGAGCAAGTATTAGGCCCCGGCCCGGGAGCGGACCGGTTTGCGCGCTTCTTGACCGCCACCCGCGAGCGCTTCCTTCTCGCTTCACATAATTCAAAGCGTATCTATGCCCCCGCGGGGACCGGTCACAATTTTCCTGCGGAAGCGCCAGAGTTCGTTACTCAGACCTTGCTGCGTATCGCCAGTGATGTATCGGGCAGCACTGAAATCGACGATGCCACCTACCGGAAACTCACGACGGAGTGGCCCGGCGAGTACGGGGGCCTGCCACCGGTTGACGTAGCCACGCCAGCCACGCTGGAGGCGGCTTACCGCCGTGCGGTCGAGGAAAAGAGAACCGAGGTTCGCGGCATCGCGGCTAACCCTGAACCGCCCACGTTTGAAAACACGGTGGCGGCGCTGGAAGGCAGTGGACCAGCGCTGGCGCGGATTCAACCCTTGCTCGGCATCTTCACTGCCACCAACAGCACCCCGGAGATCGCCGCGGTGGCTGCGCGCGTCGCCCCGCTTGCTGCCGAACTGGAAGACGAGATCGCGCATGACGAAACAATTTTCGCGCGGGTCGAAGCGGTTTACGCAGGCCTGCCGGACTCTGCTCCAACGCCAGAGGCCCGCCGGCTGGTGACTGTCATGCGTGAAGGCATGCGCCACCGCGGCGCGCAGTTGGGCGCAGAAGACAAGAGAAGATTGGAAGCCATCAACGGGCGCCTGGCGGAATTGATCACAGAGTTCCAGCAAAACGCGATGGGGGATGAAGGTTCACTTGTGGTTTTCATAGAGGATGAATCCGGCCTTGACGGCCTGACCTACGCCGACAAGGCGGCCGCCAAAGCGGCGGCGGAAAAGCGTGACCGACCGGACCCATGGGCAATTCCCATTGCGCGGCCCACGGTCTGGCCCTTCCTGACCCATGCAAAGTCACGGGCCCTGCGCGAGGAGGTGTGGCGCAAGTGGGCAACTCGTGGGTCCAATCCCGGCGACAACGACAACCGCCCGGTAATGGCTGAAATCCTGAAGCTGCGCGGCGAAAAAGCGAGGCTGCTGGGCTTCCCGACATTTGCACACTATCAAACTTCGACGCGGATGATTGGCACTCCGGAGGCTGCCATGGAACTCCTGACCAGGTCCTGGAACCTCCTGATGGAACCGACCCTGGCGGAGATCACCGAACTACAGGCTATTGCCGACGCCGAAGGCGCAGATTTCGAAATCCAAACCTGGGACCGGCTGTACTACGGGGAGAAACTCCGGCAGGAGAAATTCAAGCTTGACGCCGAGGCGGTGAAACCCTACCTGGAGTTGAAGAATGTCGTGGACGCCATGTTCTGGGCCGCGGGCGAATCGTTCGGTTATTCCTTTCGCGAACTCAAAGGCGTGCCGGTGATATCCCCGGACATCCGCGTGTTTGAAGTGTCGCGGCACGACAAAGTGCTTGGTGTATTGTGGGTCGATCTGTTCCAGCGGCAGGGCAAAGGCCCGGCCTCCTGGGCCAGTGAATACCGCACGGCCAGCACTCTTCATGGTGAAGTCCTGCCGCTGGTCGCGTTGCATTCGAGCGTGCCCCAACCGCTGGACGATGGCCCGACACTCATTCCGTGGGAGCGCGCCAACGTGATGTTCCACGAATTCGGGCACTGCCTGCACATGTTGTCCAACAGCGCAGCCTACCCTTCACTGGGCAGCACCCATGTTCCCTGGGACTTTGTCGAAGTGCCTGCACTGCTGAATGAACGCTGGCTCATGAACCACGCAGTGCTGAAGCGTTTCATGCGTCATTACGAAACCGGCGAACCGATGCCCGACGAGTTGATTGACCGGGTGGAGCGCGCCGCAAAACATGACCGCGTCTTCAGCGCTACCCTCAATTACCTGGCCACCGCCATTGTCGATATGCAGTTGCACCTGCTGGCCGATGGACGCGAAATCGACGCAATGGCCGAAGAAAAGCGCATCCTGCAAGAGCTGAAGCTGCCACCGGCGATTGACCTCACTCTGTATGCACCACATGCGTATCACACCTTCACCGAGGAATATGCTGCCGGCGTTTACACCTATCTGTGGTCGGACGTGATTGCGGCTGACATTGCGGAGGCCTTCCTGGCGGCGCCGGACGGACTATACGACCCCGAGGTCGCTGAACGTTATCGCTCCATGATCCTCTCGGCGGGGGATACCGTCCCGGCGGCAGAGGCGTTCGGCAATTTCAGAGGCCGCGATCCGGACCCGAATGCCCTGATGCGACGATTTGAATAAGAGGGACCAGGTGTGCGGATTCCAAGCGCACGGAATCTATGGGCATGGATGCACATTAAGTGATCTCCTGCACAATGGAACGGTGTTGTGACGAAGACGCGCAACGCCAATTTGGCCTCACTACGGGAGCAGCCTGGAAAGCGGTAATGTGAAGGGGTGCGAAATCGGATCAGTGACCAACTTCAGCGATGAATGGTTTGCCCTGAAGTAAATCTGGATCAATGTCTTTGAACTCCCAGGTTTGGGGGCCGTTATCTGACATGGTGGTCACGCGAATATCCACCCTGGTCCCCTCTGCCGGGTCCGATGCGCCCAGGCCGATATGCACCGGCAGGGCATTTTGTGAGTTGTACCCACTGCCCGTATCGACCAGCCGCAAGCCCAGCAGTGTGCTTGTTCCAGCCTGATAGACCCGCACTTCGGAACCCGCCCGGGTGAAGTGGCCTTTGGCGTCAAGGACCAGAACCTGGATCGAACGGCGTGCATCGCCTTCCGGCAAATCATTGCGGAACAGAAAGTGTGAGCCGCTGGGGTCGCTGTTGGTGAGCGCCAGGTCCAGATCACCGTCCTGGTCGAAGTCCGCCCATTGCACGCTGTGGTCGCCATCGTGTTGCACCATGACGGCAGGTATCTGGTTGCTGAAGCGCATGCCTTCATTGATGAACAGGTAGTCAGGCCGGCCCGGCTCACCCCAGACGTAGCCCACGGTATACAGGTCGGGACGGCCATCATTCTGCACGTCGCCCCAGGCCCCGCTGACCATGTGCTCGTGTAGTTTTACGCCCGTGTCGGCCGCAACATCCGTGAACGAGCCATCGCCATTGTTACGGTAGAGCAAGTCATTGCCATAGGTGGCCACGTACAGGTCCAGATCACTATCGGTGTCGAAATCCGTTACCGCGCAGCCCACGCTGCCCTCGTCTACCGGACGGCGCGGCTGGTCCATGTTGAGCTCGATGGCGATGTCTTTAAACTTGCCCTGGTCGTTGCGGAACAGGCCGTCGCGATCGCCGTTCTGGTTGGCGGTGAACAAGTCGAGGTCGCCATCTGCATCCATGTCGAACCAGCAGGCACCGACCGTGCGGCGCGGTTCGAACAGGCCAGCCGCCTCACTTACGTCGGTGAATACACCCGCGTTGTTTTGCAGCAGCAGGTTGGTGTCATCGCGCAACGCAACGTAGAGATCCACATCGCCATCGGCATCGTAATCGACGAAAGCCACCTGCCGCGTCAGGCCGAGCACTGCCACGCCGACCTGCTGGCCGAGCTCGGTAAATTTCACCGTGCCGGTGTCCAGATCATTGCGATACAAACGATTGGCGGGACCCTGGTGTCCGGAGTAGCCGATGTAAAGGTCGAGGTCACCATCGCCATCGTAATCACCCCAGGCAACCGAGCGCGGATCGCCCGCATCTTCAGGTAAGCCAGCATCTCCGGGCAAGCCGACCTCCTGGCCGACTTCGGTAAAGCCTTCCGGTGCATTGCGATAAAGCCGAATCATGCCTCCTTCAAAGGTCGCGACCAGGTCGGGATCACTGTCATTGTCATAATCTCCCCAGGCATTGGATAAGGCGCCCGGTGTTGCAAACAGGGACGGTTGAACTGGGGTGAAACCCGGCGCTGGCGCGAAACCCGGAGCCGTGGCGGCACAACATTCGGCAGACCACAGGGCAGACAATGGCAGCAGAAAACCAAGCAACCATGGCTTTAGCTTCATGTTAGTCCGGGGTTATACGGGGGGTCATGCGAGCGCGCTCAGCCGCGCGCCCAACTCCCGGATCACCGCGACAAATTCATCCACATCCTCCCGGCGCGTACGCCAGTTGGAAAAGGCCGGGCGGAAGATGGTGCGCTGGCCCAGCCGGGATGTACCCACCAGGAAGCGCCCGTCGGCCAGTACTGCGCTACCCAGGCGCTGGTTCAGGTCATCGAGCTCTGCTTCACACAGTCCCTTGGGGTGATAACGGAAAGGGACGATATTCAGGGGTACATTGCCCATCAGCTCCAGGTCGCCTGTTTGGCCGATGCGTTCCACCAGGTGCTGCGCCATGTCGAGGCAGTGCTCGACGATGCGTCGTTGGCCCTCGCGGCCGTAAGCCGCCAGGGTTGCCCAGACCGCAAAACTGCGGGCGCGGCGGGAGCTTTCGGGTGCGATCGCGCCGATGGTGGGGCGGGGGTCATTTTCCGGCGGCAGGTAATCCGCGGTGTAACGAAACGCACGCGCCATCAGGCCGTGATCTCGCACAAAGGCGTAACCCGAGTCGTACGGCACGTTCAGCCACTTGTGCCCGTCCACCGCCACGGAGTCGGCCCGCTCCACCCCCCTGACCAGATGTTCGGTGCGGGGTGAGACCCGGGCAAACAGACCAAAGGCACCATCCACATGAACCCAGGTGTTGTGCTGGCGGGCGATATCGATGATTTCCTCAACCGGGTCGAATTCTCCAGCGTTCACTTCGCCCGCATTCACCACCACGATGGCCGGGGCGCCATTGAGTGCCTGCAGACCGGCTTCAAGCGCTGGCAGATCAACGCGCCCGACGTCGTCGCGGCGGTAGACGCGCACATTGCCCCAACCGATGCCCTGCATGGCCAGGCACTTGCGCGTTGCGGCATGGACGAAACCTGAGGTCAGCACCGGCATAGCCGGCTGGCCCGACAAGCCGATTTCCGACACGTCGAAGCCCTGTTGTTCACCCCACCATTGGCGACCTGCGGCCAGGCCCACGAAATTGGCCATGGTGCCACCCGTTACCATCACGCCGCTCCAGTTCGCCGGCAGGCCGAACAGTTCACGCAACCAGGCCAGGGCGCGAATTTCCATCATCACGCCCAGAGGTGAGGTCAGCCAGGTGTACGTCAGTGTGTCACAGGCGGTTGCCAGCAGATCGGCACCCAGCGCGGCCGGTGTGCAGCCACCAATGACAAAGTGGAAACATTTGGGTCCGCTGGTGTTAGCGCCAGCACGGCTATTGAGGTCCAGCAAGCGATCCAGCGTGGCACGCATGCCGGTACCGTTCAGGGGCAAAGCCTCTTCCAGCTCCGCCAGGGCGGCGGCGCTGTCCGGCGGCAAGGTCAGTCGGTGATCCAGGCCGCTGATAAGCGGTTGCAGCATGCCGCCGATCTGCCGCGCCAGGGCATCCGCTTCATCCCGCAACCCTTCGGTGATCCACACATCGCTCATGCGGGCATTACCCTCCCAGCGCGAGGCAGATGCCCACGAGGATGGTTCCGAGAACAACCATTACAACACCCATCACCCAGGGACGCCTGCCGGTAATCTGTCCGAAGGCATAGCCGAGGAAGAACAACAGAGCTATGGCGATGGCATTGGAAACCCGCAGTGCCGCGCCGGCGTTCTGCATGAAGATGAACGGAATCGTCAAGGGAAAGGTGGACAGGAACACCAGCAGAAAAACACCAATGGCCCCGCGCCAGTCGTCCCGGTGCAGCGTTGCATAGGCCGGCGGCTCGGGCAGTTGCTTCAGGCGCTGGTGCATGGAGTCCAGTTCGGCAGGCTCAAGGACAACCGCGACCACTGACGGCAAGGCATCGGCGATCAGGCGCCGGGCTTTTTGCGCATCGGGTGCCTTGCGCACTGCCCGAAATGTTTTGATGCCTTTGCCTTTTTCGGCCAGGCTGCCCATCAGGTAGAGAATCGCATCGATGATGCCCCAAGCAATGTTACAACCGAGTGCACCAATCAGCATCGTGCGCACACCCGCGCGCCCTGCCTCGGCCACGCTGAGCGAGAGGGTAAAGGTCAGGACCATGATGACCCCGAACAGCGTTTCGGAAACCCGGCTGATCGGATCAAGCACGCGCTTGGTGGATTTGATGGAGTCGTCAGTCATGGGGTGGCAACAGATACAGCGTCATGGCAAAGATCAGGTAGACCATCAACACCAGCGTACCCACAAACCAGGTCGAGCGCCCGCTGTTGGTGACCAGTGCTGCGGTCATCGTGGCGATCAACACCATGACCACGGCCCCCGGCCAGAACTGCAGGCTCATGGGCGTCGGGCCGATGAAGTAACTCAGCAGCACCAGCACCGGGGCGACGAACAGCGCGATTTGAGCGGCGCTGCCCAATGCAATGCCCACGCTCAGGTCCAGCCGGTTCTTACGTGCGCCGGAAAACGCCGAGGTCATCTCCGCCGCGCCACCCACCAGCGCAACGACGATGAAACCGACAAAGGCCGGCGACATCCCGAAGGTCTCAGCCGCCTTTTGCACCGACTCCACGAACACTTCGCTCACCAGTGCTACCAGGACCGTGACGCCAGCAAGTGTGCCCAGCGCCAGGCCCATTGGCCAGGTCGCTTCATGTGTCTCGCCGGACTCGCTATCACCGGACTGGGCGCTGGCAAACATCTCCTTGTGTGTCTTGAGCGAAAAGAACAGGCCCAGACCATAGGTGGTGATGAGCAAAACGGCCAGACCCAGGCTCAGCTTCTGTGTGAATTCTGCGGTGTCTGTATCGGCCTGCGACACCGCTGAAGGAATCAACAGCGCGACCGTGGCCAGGAACAGCAAACCGGCCTGAAAGCGCGCACTGACCCGGTTGAATTCCTGCGCGTGATGCTTCAGCCCGCCGAGCAGAAACGAGGCACCCAGCATGAACAGGGCGTTGGTGACAATGGCACCAGCGATGGAGGCTTTGACCAGCATGTACTGGCCGGCCGCGAGTGCGGTGAGCGCAATGACCAGTTCGGTCAGGTTTCCCAGCGTGGCGTTAAGCAGGCCACCGACCGCATCGCCGGTTCTGGCCGCCACGGATTCAGTCGCAAGGCTGAGCAGGGCCGCCAGGGGCACGATGGCAAGCACCGAAAGCACGAACAACAGCGTATGCGCTTCAGGCCGGCGGTGCTCTGCTACCAATACCAGCGGGACAAAAGCCAGCAGCCAGAGCAGTGGGTTGCGGCGAATTTCCTTGAACAGCGGATTCATGGTCTCACCCCTAAGGCCTTGCCCTCAAAGCCCCAGCCTGATCCCTACACGGAGGGTGCGGGCGCGGAACCATCCATACTCGCTTGCTCCACCGTTGTGGGCAAATGGGATTCCGTGGGAGCCGGCAAGGCTACCGCCTGAGCGGGCACGAATTGGGCCGGTACAGGCGTTGGGCCCGGCGTTAAAGGTTTGGCTGACTTTGGCTTTGCCGGAGCTGGTTTGGGTTTGGCTGGAGTGGGCTTGGGCTTGGCCGGAGCTGGTTTGGGTTTGGCTGGGGCGGGCTTGGGCTTGGGCGGAGCTGGTTTAGGCGCCGGGGCCGGTTTAGGCTTTGCCGGGGCCAGCTTGGCTTTCTTCGCCGCTGGCTTGGCTTTCTTCGCCGCTGGCTTGGCTTTCTTTGCGGCCGGTTTGGATTTTTTCGGGGCCTTTTTAACTTTCACCGCCGGCGGAGGTTTCGGAGTCGTCGCGGTGGGTGGAAATTTTTCTTTGAGCGCGCTCTCGGCAGCCCGGGCTTTTTTCGCTGCGACGGCCAGGGCCTTGGTGATGGCCTTTTGCAGTTTTTCAAGCTTCTTGCTTGCCGCCTTGGCGGCCTTGCGGGCTAGCTTGAGCACCTTGGGGGCATTCTTGTGCGCGGCTTTGGCCCGTAGCAACCGTCTCCTGGCGAGTTCGGCCTTGTGCCTGGCTGCTTTCAGTTTCTCGGTGACGGAGTTGGTGTTGATCAGCGGCTTTTTAACGGGCGCTTTTTTGGCGTTCATTTACGTGAGAT
Organism: Lysobacterales bacterium; assembly: GCA_031362985.1. Taxonomy (GTDB): domain Bacteria; phylum Pseudomonadota; class Gammaproteobacteria; order Xanthomonadales; family SZUA-36; genus SHZL01. The sequence continues at coordinate 27,913 of JANLTO010000032.1, forward strand.
CCTTTGGTTGCGAAAGTGGCGGTAGCGACAGCCAAATGCCTGAATAGTCCATGTTGAACCCATCATGGCTCTGAATGCAAGAACGACCCGGCGCGGACTTGATCTCAATTGTGGTGTGCCTCGAAGTTACACGGTTCTGCCTGCGTAGCGCACTGATTCCGGGCACTGGTCCTTGCGCAAAACCAACACCGCACCGGATAATACCGCCTGTTTTGCCCGGAGAGGTGCCAGAGAGGCCGAATGGGCTTGACTCGAAATCAAGAGTACGGTTACCCGTACCGTGGGTTCGAATCCCACCCTCTCCGCCATTTATTTGATTACGTAGCTGAACGTTATAGTTATTTATTTTATACCGAGATTTATTCCCTGCTTTGATACCTACTTCCGGCATGAGGTCTTGAGGGAATATTGAAACATGCGAACAACCAAATATGTCCAACGTTCCAGGGGTTCACTCCAGTGGTTGGATCAATCAAATCAACCCAGTACGAAACAGGCTAGGTGCAGTGTCGTCATTGCCGGCATGTAGCTTTTAAGCTACACTCCTTTCATGATCGAAGTTTTCCGATACCAAATGGCCAATGGCCATGAGCCGGTCACCGAGTGGCTTCAATCGCTCCGTGACAAGCGAGCGCAAGCCAGGATCAGGATTCGTCTAAAGCGGATTGAGGCGGGAAATTTTGGTGATTGCGAATCGGTGGGTGACGGTATCTTGGAACTGAGGGAGCACCTCGGTGCCGGATATCGGGTCTATTTGGGGCGGCATGGCCAGTCGATCGTCATTCTCCTGTCTGGCGGATCGAAGAAGACACAATCGACGGATATCAAGACGGCCAAGGATTACTGGGCTGACTGGAAACGGAGGCAAGCATGAACAAAAAAGTTGACGCGGCGGTTTCTCATCACGACCTTGAGGTAGCCGAGCTTCGTGCAGACCGCGAACTGGCGGTTGAATACCTCAAGGCGGCAATGGAATCCCTGGATGATCCGGACAATCGCGCCGCAGGTCTTCTTGCGCTGCGAACTGTGGCAGAAGCCTACGGCGGACTGGGGGCGGTCGCTGCCGAAGCTGGCATCAGCAGAGAATCACTTTATCGGACCTTATCGCCCAAGGGTAATCCAACGCTGAAAACTCTTCTGGCGGTGTTAAAGGCCGTAGGCATGAAGCTTTCTGTTGAACCAGGGCAACACGCCGCTGCTTGAAGATTGCAGCGGAGGCTGCAAAGCACTGGTATTACTAGAATTTCGGCGGACACCCCTCGCCGCCATACTGAAAAACCGCCTCACAGGCGGTTTTTTTGTCTCTGGTTTTAAATTTAAATCAATATAAAACTTCTTATATCATGCTTTGATTGATTTTTAATCGATAATGCATCATATTAGGTGCACTATGAAAATCATAAATCATTCCACCGACGAAGCCATCCTCCGGGAACTGGGGCAGCGCCTGGCCACAGCGCGCCTGCAAAGAAACCTCACGCAATTGCAGTTAGCAGAGCAGGCGGGCATCTCCAAAAGTACCCTGCAAAGACTGGAATCGGGCGAGGCGGCCACCCAGTTGTCCGGTTTTGTCCGGGTCTGCCGGGCGCTGGGCTTGCTGGAGCAATTCGAAGCCCTCTTGCCCGAGCCTGTGGCCAGCCCAATGGCGCAACTGAAGCTGCAGGGCCGTCAGCGGCAGCGGGCCAGCGGCAGCAAAACTGCGCAACCCAGCCGCAAGAAATGGACCTGGGGTGATCCGGCATGATCGCTGAGGTGCGACTGTGGGGACGGACGATTGGTGCCGTGTCCCAGGCCGAGGGGCAGGACGTGGCGGCCTTTCAATACGCCCCGGATTTCGTGCGCAGTGCAATAGAGATTTCCCCTCTTTCCATGCCCTTGAACGAACGGGTGTACAAGTTCCCGGAACTGCCGCGCATGACGTTTCGCGGGCTGCCGGGACTGCTGGCCGATTCGCTGCCGGACCGGTTTGGCAATGCCCTGATTGACGCCTGGCTGGCGACCGAGGGCCGCACGCCGGAGAGTTTCAATGCGGTGGAGCGCCTGTGCTATACCGGCACGCGCGGCATGGGCGCGCTGGAGTTTGCGCCGGTGCTCGGACCGCGACCGCGCACGGCCTTGGCCATCGAGTTGGATGCGCTGGTATGGCTCGCAGGTGAAGTGCTCACCCACCGCAGCAATTTGCAGGGGTATTTCCACGCGGCCGGAAAGGGCAAGGCGTTGCGCGACATCCTGGTGGTGGGCACGTCCGCCGGTGGCGCGCGCGCGAAAGCAGTGATTTCCTGGAATCCCGAGACCAATGAAGTGCGCTCAGGCCAGATCGCAGCCGGCGATGGCTTCGAATACTGGCTGCTGAAGTTCGATGGAGTGGCCGGCAACAAGGACAAGGAACTGGAAGACCCCAGGGGCTACGGCACCATCGAATATGCCTACTACCTGATGGCACGAGCAGCGGGGATTACCATGAGCGAATGCCGGCTCATGGAGGAAAACGGACGCCGGCATTTCATGACGCGCCGCTTCGACCGGTTGGCCGGCGGAGAGAAACTGCACATGCAGTCGCTCGGCGCATTGGCGCATTTTGATTTCAACCAAGCCGGTGCCTATGGCTACGAGCAGGCATTGTTGACGATCCGCCAGCTGAACCTGCCGATGGCCGCGGTGGAGGAACAGTTCCGGCGCATGGTCTTCAATATCGTTGCGCGCAACCAGGACGATCATGTGAAGAACATCGCGTTCCTCATGAACAAGCAGGGTGAATGGTCCCTGGCGCCGGCCTTCGACGTGACCTACAGCTACAACCCGGCGGGCACATGGACTGCCACCCACCAGATGACCCTGAACGGCAAGCGCGAGGGTTTCACGCGGGCGGATTTCGCGGCGGGTGCAAGGGCTGCGATGCTCAAGCGCGGACGCGCCGCGGCCATTATCGGGGACGTTGTCGCGGCCGTCGAACGCTGGCCCGAATTCGCCTCACAGGTCGCGCTTCCGGATGAGTGGCGCGACCGCATCCAGAGCACCCACCAGCTATCATTCCCGGAGAAATAGACCGGCAAGGAACCCCCCACCGGTCCGGTAGTACTGATCAGCCTGATTGCTCCAAGCGCGCAAACATCATGCGCTATTGGCTCTGCACCGCTCGCTCAGGCGATGACTGCGGCATCAGCCGGGCAGCGTAGGACTTGAAGGGTTCGTCGAATCCTCCTTGCATCTCGGACCAGAAGCGTGCATAGCCTGGTCTGGTCTTGACCAGGGTCTTGAAGTAGTCATCCGCTCCATTCCAGAGTTGTCGCGGAATAGACCCGTCGCTGTTCTGGTAGTAGAAATACTCCCAGGAATTAAACTGCATGAAGTAAAAGTTGCGGCAGCGCTCCCATGTCGCGGCCGCAACGCTGTCCGGACTTGCGCTGCACTGAATGACCTCGCCTGCCAGGGTTTCATTTTCGATCAAGAGTTCCATCGGTCGCTGTCCAAGCGTGAGCGCGTTGAAATGGGATTGACTGCGCAGCAACTTCGTATTGTCGCCAATTTGCTTGCCAAGATAGATAACGGACACAACGACGGCTACGGCCGCGGCCATTTCGGCGACTCGCGCGAGAGTTTCGAGCTTCGGTTTCTTAAATACTACCAACAGTCACTCCTGCCGCGTGAGCGTAGCCCGCCTAATTCCAAGTAGACCCCTTAACCGGGGTAAAGCAATCTTCCTGCATAAGTTCAGTATGTTACATGATGCGCCTGACCGGGTCGCGCCGCCAGACTTTGGCGCTACGCCCCGGAGGAGAGGGCTTTGGGGGAATCTGCATCCGCCCAGAGGTTATGCAATGTGAGGCAACAATGAATGTTGCGTGGTGCGCAACATGCTATATTAGCCCTGTGATTAAGTCATTTCGGCACAAGGGACTGCGGAAACTTTACGCAACGGGCAGCAGCGCCGGCGTTCAAGCCAATCACGGCAAACGCCTCAGGATGCAGTTTGCCGCGTTGGATTCCGCACAAACAATAGATGATATGGATATATCTGGTTATAGCCTGCACCCACTGAAAGGCAAACTAAAAGGTCTTTGGTCGATATCCGTCAACGGCAACTGGAGACTTACTTTCGAGTTCCATGACGGCAATGTTTATATTCTGGATTATGAGGATTACCACTAATGAACATGTTCAACCCTCCCCACCCCGGTGAATTCATCACTGATGTTTACCTGGAACCTAACGGCATCAGCGGCCGGGAGCTGGCCACGGGACTAGACGTTGCAGCCTCGACGCTGAGTCGCATCTTGAAAGGGACCAGCCGTGTGACACCGGAGATGGCGCTTCGCCTGTCCAAGGCCGTGGGACGTTCGCCGGAAAGCTGGCTGGTGATGCAGGATGCCCACGACCTTTGGGTAGCTCGACAGATTGTTGATTTGAAGGGCGTCAGCAAGCTCAAAGTGGCGGCGGCTTGATTGGCGGAAGGCCCCTAAGGCCCGCACTCCAAAGCGCTGATGGCTTCAGCCACGAAGGTGGTGAGGTCAGCAAGGAACTGCTGCGCGGCCCGGTCTGCCGCTGCCACCCCCGAAGCGGGATCCACGCCGGCAGTCTCTGTGTAGCTGAAGGATTTTGATGCCAGCAAGGACCGGCCGGACATCTCAACCACAGCCACTTTGATCTCCAGGCTCAGTGTGCTTCCATTTCCGCTGAAATCCTGCTGCAGTTTCTGCAGTTCGGCATCCAGGCGCAGATCCGTGCGGACATCGGATGAACCACTGACCACTGTGCCAAACAGGCCGCTGGAGTCGAGGCGGGTCTCCATCAAGGTCTGGATCATTCTCGCCGGTGTATCCACCCATTCGTGATACGCAAAGTAGTCCAACCGCGGCGCTTGTTTTACATACACCATGCGAGTGCTGGCATATCCCGGCGCCGATGCGGGCGTGGTTACGCGCAAGCTGAGGCAATGACGCGCTTCCGTAGCCAGGGAAGTGCCTGACTGCCCCCCGTGCTGCAAACCTCTATCCTGCAAAAGATAGGTCTGCTTCGCCGTAACCGGCGCTTTACCGGGCAGGCTGCAGCTCGCGCCGAGGATCGCCAGGGTTGTGGCCAGGGTTACAGCCAGGAAACGGATATAGCTTCTGGAAGTATTCATTCGCCCGGCCCCGGTTCTGGTTCAGGCGTACCATAAATCAGTACGCTGGGATTCTGTTCCAGGGCTTCGCTCATGCGCCGCAGGTTCTCCGACGCCACCCTGAGTTCAAAAACCATTTGCGTGATTTCCGGCAGCGTCGTGCGCGCGAAATCAACGACGCCGTCGCTGCTTTCATTTACCGTTTTCTCGATGCTGGCGCTGGCTGCGGAAAGGTTTTCGCCAATGCCGCGAATCTCGTCGGCCATGCGCGTGATGGCCTCGGCACTGCGGGTAAATTCACTGACCAGTTGCGGGAAATCCGCACTCGCATTGCTGGTATTGGACAGTGTGGCTTCAAGATGGGCGATCAAGGTTTCAAGATGAGTCGATTGGCGTGCGAAATTATCAGAAAGCGTCGCCACGCTTTCGAGTGAGCGGGCAATGTTGGTACGATTGCTTTCACTTAGCAGCGCATTGAGGCTGGTCGAGGTTTCCGTCAGGCTGGCCAGCAAACCCTCAAGAGACGTATCGAGGCTGGCAAATATCGATGGGCGGCTCTGTATGATCGGGTAGTCCTCACCGGGTATGGCTTTGGGTGGCGAAGATCCGCTTGCGCCGCCCGTCAGGTTTACACTGGCAATCCCCGTCAGCCCCTGATATTCCAGCGAAGCTACCGTATCTTCGCTGATCGGCGTGCCTTGACGCACCTGCAACAGCAAGCGGATCAGTTGCGGGTTTTTGCTGTCGATGTTTATTTGTTCCACTTTGCCGACATCGACACCGCGATACCTGAGCGGCGCATCAACATTCAAACCGGATACGGAATCTGTCATGTAGACCACGTAGCGGTCGATGCTCTGCGGCGTGCCACCGGCGCTGATCCACAAAATCCCCCAGATAAATGCCGCAGCGAGCACCAGGACGAATGCCCCGACCAGCATATAACTGGTTTTGCTAGTCATACATGGCTCCTGATGCGCGGCCACGGCGGCTGTGGAAAAATTGCCTTGCCGCCGCGTTGCTGGAATCCACCAGCTCGTGGATCGCGCCCTCGGCGGCCACCCTGCCATCAGACAACAACAGGATCCGGTCCGCAACCCGCCACAGGGAATCCATATCGTGCGTGACCAGCACCACGGCGAGGCCCAGCGTTTCTTTCAATTGCAGCACCAGTTCATCCATCGCGTCGGCACTGATCGGGTCGAGGCCGGAACTTGGCTCATCCAGGAACAAAATGGCCGGATCAAGGGCAATGCCGCGCGCGACCGCAACACGCTTGCGCATTCCGCCGCTCAACTGGCTGGGATAAAGCGCAGCCGCTTCCGGCTCAAGTCCTGCAAGGGCGATTTTCAGCATGGCAACCTGTTCAATTAAGGGCAGGCTTAAGTCCGTGTGTTCCTGCAAGGGCAGGCTGACGTTTTCCAGCACAGTCAAGTCACCAAACAAAGCACCGTTCTGAAACATTACACCCAGCCGGCTGCGTAATGCGCCAGCCCGGCCATCCTCCATATCCGTCAAGGTGGCGCCAAACACCGTGACCGAACCGGAGGTCGGTGTCTGCAACAATGCAAGCTGACGCATCAAGGTTGATTTGCCGCAACCGCTGCCACCGACAATGGCAAGCACCTCACCTGGCCTGACACCGACGTTTATGTCTGCGAATACGCGCTTGGTCCCGAATGTCATTGCAAGCCCATGTCCTTCGATCACGCAGCCACCGTTGGGCTGCCCGACGGCGGCCAACCCGGTGGAATCATCCGCGAATGTTTGACGCGTTTCCATGACTCAAATTCCCAACTTGGCAAACGCCATGGAAAAAACAGCATCCACGATAATCACCAGAAAAATCGATTCGACCACGCTGACAGTCGTCTGCCGTCCAACGCTGCCAGCGCTGCCGTGAACCCTGAAACCCTGGAAGCATCCCACAGCGGCAATGATGGCGGCAAACACCGGCGCCTTGCCGATGCCGCTGAGGTAGGAGTGCAGCGTCAGGGCCTCGGCCAGCCGGCTGAGGAATGTAGCCGGATTTAGGTCGAGCATGGTATTGGCCATGATCAGGCCGCCAAACAAACCCATTGCATCGGCGAACACGGTTAACAAGGGCAAGGCGATCAGCAGGGCAATCAGTTTGGGCAGGACCAGCATTTCCAGCGGGGCGATGCCCATGCTGCGCAGCGCATCGACTTCTTCGGTGACCATCATCGTACCAATCTGCGCCGTGTAGGCCGATCCGGTCCGCCCAGCCACGATGATCGCGGTGATCAGGGGCGCCAGTTCACGCACCATGGAAAGGCCCACGATGTCTGCAACGTAGAGGTTGGCGCCGTAATCACGTAATACCATGCCACCCTGATATGCGATCACGATGCCAATGAGGAAGGTCAGCAGGCCAACAATGGGCAAGGCGTTTACCCCCGCAGCTTGCAGTTCTTTGACGACCGACGACCTGTGGCCAGCGAATGCGCCATGGACGCAGGATGGCCAAAACACTGACCCAAGCCAGGTTGCCGATGAAGACGAGGAATTCGAGGTACTGCTCCGTTTGGCTGCCGGCGTGCCTGCCGGCATTTTCCAGCACTCCCGGCAGATAGGGCTTGGGTGGATGGTCAGCTCCCGCGCTCTTGCCGCCAACCAGCGCCAGCAATTGCCGCGTGCGCACATCCGCTCCATCGACCTGAACCTCCCGGCCTTGCTCTGCGCCGCCACTTTCGAGTGCGCTGATGGTACGGTGCAGCAACCACGCGCCGACGGTGTCCAGGTTTTCGATTGCGCCGAGGTCAAGGCGGATATCCGTCGCCGGCCAGTCTGCCGTGGACAAACGCTGTTCGATATCGTGAAGATTGGCGGCAGTCCAGTTTCCGCGACACCGGGCGGTTGCACCTTCCAGGATGAAACCAACGGCGGTTTCAGAAACCATACTTTAGCTCCACCCCCCCGTACATATTGCGCTCGGGCGCGGGCTCGTAGTACCGCCCGAAGGTCGCGTTGAGGCGGATATTGTCCATGTATTTCTCATTGAAGACGTTGTTCACTCCGACGAACGGCTCCAGCGTCCAGCTGCCTGACACCCATCTGTAGCCTGCGCGCGCAGTGGCAACAATGTAAGGGTCGGTCTTGACCGAGTTGGCATTGTTGGCGAAAAAAGTCCCGACATAGAGCAAATCAAACCCGGCATAGAAGCCGGACGAATGCTGGTACGCAAGATCGAGGTTGGCCTGGTTTTCCGGGACGCCGGGAATGCGATTGCCATCGTATACGTTAAATCCCGCTGCGCCCGCAGGTTCACTGAAGTCCTTGAAGGTGAAATCGGACCAGGTATAGGCCAGCCGGCTGGTCAGTCCCGGAGTTAGTTCCACTGAGATCCCGACCTCCGCGCCCCTGTGCGTGGACTTGCCGGAGTTCTGGAAAAAGGCCTGGCCGGAGCCGGCGAGTTCATACGGCACGATTTCATTGGTGACATCGATATGAAACAAGGCCAGCTCGTAACGCCAGCGTCCGGTCACTACGCCCTTGAGCCCAATTTCGTAATTGGTGGCCGTCTGCGGACCAAGATCCTGGTTAAAACCGGTGGGCCCATTGGGGTTGGCCAGTTCAACAATCGCCGGAGGGTCGAACGATGTTGAAATATTGGCATAGAGGTTAAGCCCCTCGTCACGGTGCCAGGATGTGCCCAGCATCGGGCTGAAATGGCTGAAGCTCGTGTCTCCGGACTCATCGCCCGTGGCTTCGTCTGCCACCGCAATCCGGTCATTTACGCTGTAATCCATGTCATCGATACGCGCACCGGCGCTCAGCGTCCATTGCTCGGAGACCTGCAAGGTGTCTGTTGCAAACAGACCAGCACTGCTGACATCTTCGTCCTGGTTGGTGGTCAATATGCCAAGCACCCCCTGGTTGTTGGCAAAACGCTGGCGCAGGTCACGCTGGGCACCGAGTTCAAAGCCAAGCACCAGCCGGTTGGGAATGTTCCCGGCCAGGGGTTTGCTCCACTGCCAGTGCCCGCCCGCGCCAGCGACCTTGCGGTCAAGTGCCACGCTGCCGCCCTGCCCGTTGCTGTTGATGGAAAACGGCAGGAGGTTGGTGAAATCGCGCAGGATGCCGTAGGCGTGCAGCAGCAACTCATTTTCGCCGTTCAGCGTTTTGCGCCAGGCCAGCCCCAGTTGCTGCTGTTGCACGGTTTCGTCGGCGTCAAACAGCAAGTTGCGTGGAGCGGCCTGGCGCCGATTGGCCTGGACTTCTGCTGCCGTCAGCCCGCCGGCGTCCTGCGCTTGGGGTGAATCCACCGCATTGAACACCACCGTCAGCGACGAGGAATCATCAAAGTCGTAACGCAGCTTGCTGTTCCACAAGGTACGTTTGTATGCCGATTGCTGGCGGTAGCCGTCCAGTTGCGTATTGGACAGGCTGGCCAGCCAGTTGGCCTTGCCGGTTTGCCCCCCCGCCTTGGCCTGCGCCAGGCTATAGTCATAACTGCCAAAGCTCAAACGGCCGGAAATGAAGGGTATTTCGGGCCCGTCCTCGGTACGAATGTTGATCACGCCCCCACCGGAGGCGCCATAGACCGCCGACACGGGACCACGAATCACCTCGACCGACCGGGTTGAACCGAGATCAATGGAATCAACATTGCCCTGCCCGTCCGGCATGGTCAGGGGAATGTCGTCCGCTATCAGCATGATGCCGCGTATGCCGAAATTGGCCCGCGCACCAAAGCCGCGAATGGAAATACGCAAATCCTGGGCAAAGTTATAGCGGTTCTGGGAAAACACGCCGGGAATGTTGACCAGCGCCTCATCCAGGCCCAACTGCTGACGCCCAAGCTGGATTTCATCCTGGTCTACCCAGCCAACGGCCAGTGGCAGCCGTATCCACTCGGTCGGAATGCGCGTGGCGGTGACCACTACTTCATCAAGCGTCGAGGATGCTTTGCTCTGGGCCGAGACCAGCAATGGATTGAGCAGACAGGCGCACGGCAACATCCACACCAGCAACGCTTTGAATCCTAAGTTCATGACCCATTCTTTCCTTGCAAACCAGTATGGTGCACAAGCGTATTGGAGTCAGGTCATGCAATGCAACTTAATCGTCTATCCATGACAGATTATCGACTGCCAGGCGGACAGGCGAGCGCGCGAAGCTGCTACACTTGCACGAGCCATTCATTTTCGGAGACACTGACCATGAGCAACAAAAAAAGCAAGGCATCCACAATCGACATCGGCATCAGCGCCGCTGACCGCGAGAAGATTGTGCGGGGGCTCTCGGTCTTGCTGGCGGACAGCTACACGCTGTATCTGATGACGCATAATTTTCACTGGAACGTCACCGGGCCGCAGTTCAACAGCCTGCACCTGATGTTCATGGGCCAATACACCGAGCAATGGAACGCCCTGGACATTATTGCAGAACGCATCCGCGCGCTCGGCCACCCGGCACCCGGCACCTACAAGGAATTCGTCAAGCTGGCTTCCATCAAGGAGGTTGAAGGCGCACCCAAAGCGAACGACATGATCCGCCACCTGGTCGCTGCCCAGGAAGCCACCGCGCGCACGGCACGTAAGCTGTTTCCGCTGGCCAATGCGGCAAATGACCAACCCACCGCTGATCTTTTGACCCAGCGCCTTGAAATACACGAGAAAACTGCCTGGATGTTGCGGAGTCTGCTGGAGGACTGAAAGCAGACGTTCTGGATTCGTCTCGCGTTTGCCTTGATACCGTAACAACCGGAGCCTAAGATAACCGAGCAAAGCCTGAGTTAGGTCAGGCTACTGCATCAATTATCAACCGAGTGGAGAGACTCAATGAAGCACCGACCGAACGCCGGCAAGCTATTGCTGGTGGCCATGGCTTTGATTCTGACAAATATAGCAATGCCGGCCCATGCGGCCTCTGCAGGACAGCCCAACATCGTCGTCATCATGGGCGATGACATCGGCATCTGGAACATCGGTGCCTATCATCGCGGCATGATGGCCGGAACAACGCCCAACCTCGATACGCTGGCCAAAGAAGGTATGTTATTCACCGATTACTACGCCGAAGCAAGCTGCACGGCCGGCCGTGCCAACTTTATCACCGGCGAACTGCCGATCCGCACGGGCATGACCACCGTTGGCCAGGCGGGTTCGCCCATCGGTCTCCCGGCACAGGCGGTGACCATTGCCACAGCCCTGAAAGCCATGGGCTATGCCACCGGCCAGTTCGGCAAGAACCACCTTGGCGATCTCAATCAGTTCCTTCCCACGGTTAATGGTTTCGACGAATTCTTCGGTTACCTATACCACCTCGACGCTATGGAAGACCCTTGCCATCCGAACTACCCGCAGAACCTCCGATCGCAGGTAGGTCCGCGCAATATGGTGCATTCGTGGGCAAGCAACACCGACGATGCAACGGTCGACCCGCGTTGGGGGAAAGTGGGCAAACAGAAGATAGAGGACGCCGGTGAGTTGTGTCCGACGCGCATGGAAACCGTGGATGACGAGATCCGCGACATCGCCTTCAAATGGCTGGACAAGGCCAAGGCCGACGGCAAGCCGTTCTTCCTGTGGCTCAACCCGACGCGCATGCACGTGGTGACGCACCTCTCGGAAAAGTATAACAACTTGCGAAATTCAGATAACGGCTGGTCCATTCAGGAAGCCGGCATGGCCCAGCTCGATGACATCGTCGGCGCCACCATGCAAAAGCTCAAAGACATGGGCGTGGAGGACAACACCATCGTGGTATTCACCACCGACAACGGCACTGAGAACTTCACCTGGCCCGATGGCGGCATGACACCGTTCGCTGGTGGCAAGGGAACGGCTTTGGAAGGCGGTTTCCGCGCACCCGCCATCCTGAAATGGCCGGATACGGTGCCAGCAAATTCGGTTCAGAATGGAATCTTCTCGGGCCTCGATTGGTTCCCTACCTTTGTGGCCGCAGCGGGTAACCCCAACATCGCAACAGAGCTGCTCACCGGGAAAGAACTCGGAGGTACGACCTACAAGGTCCACCTCGATGGTTATAACCAGATGGACCTGATCACGGGCAAGGGTCCTTCCGCCCGCAACGAAATCTTCTATTTCACCGAGAGCACCTTAAGCGCGGTACGGATTGGCGACTTTAAATATCGTTTCACCGACCAACCCGGCGGCTGGCTCGGCGCGACGGTGAAGGTGGATTGGCCGATCCTCGTCAACCTCCGTCTCGACCCATTCGAGCGTAACGGCATGTTTAACGGCAAGGACGGTGGCTCCATCGCCTACTACGACTGGTTCAAGTATGAGTTCTGGCGTTTCGTTTTCACGTCGCAGGAAATCGGGAAGTATGCCCAGACCTTCCTCACCTATCCGCCGATGCAGGCAGGCGCGAGCTTCAACCTGTCGGCGCTGAAAGCTGAGCTGGAAGCGAAGGCAGCGGCAATGAAGAGCCCATCGACGCAGTAGGCAAAGACGGTAAATTTTCAACACGGACGGCCCGCAAGTGCCGTCCAGTCAGGAGGATCGAGCTACACTTTACACATCAGGAGGAGCAATCATGAAGTTTTGCAGGCTATTCACGGCCGCCGTGGCAGCGGTTGCGATGTTCGCAATTGCCACATCGCCGGCTTTGGCCGCATCAAAGGGAAAGCAACCCAATATCCTGTTCATCGTCTCGGATGACACCGGTTATGGAGACCTCGGCCCATACGGCGGCGGCGAGGGCCGTGGTATGCCGACACCAAGCATCGACCGGATGGCGCAGGAAGGCATGACGTTTTTCTCGTTTTACGCACAGCCCAGTTGCACTCCGGGTCGCGCAGCCATGCAAACCGGTCGAATACCCAACCGCAGCGGCATGACCACCGTGGCGTTCCAGGGCCAGGGCGGTGGACTGCCAGCGGCTGAGTGGACGCTGGCGTCCGTCCTGAAGCAGGGCGGCTACCAGACGTATTTCACCGGCAAATGGCACCTGGGCGAAGCGGACTATGCGCTGCCCAATGCGCAAGGCTACGACGTCATGAAGTATGCCGGCCTGTATCATCTCAATGCCTACACCTATGGCGATCCCACGTGGTTCCCGGACATGGATCCGGCGCTGCGCGCCATGTTCCAGAAGATCACCAAGGGTGCGCTGTCCGGTAATGCCGGGGAAACACCGGTCGAAGTATTCAAGATCAACGGCCAGTACGTGGACACACCGGTGATCGATGGCAAGGAAGGTGTGGTGGGTATTCCCTATTTCGATGGCTACGTTGAAAAGGCCGCATTGGAATTTCTTGACGACGCGGCGAAGTCCGACAAGCCATTCTTCATCAACGTCAACTTCATGAAAGTGCACCAGCCGAACATGCCGGCGCCAGAGTTCCAACTCAAATCGATGTCGAAGTCCAAGTATGCCGATTCCGTTGTTGAGCTCGACACGCGCATCGGTCGCATCATGGACAAGCTGCGCGCGCTCGGCCTCGACCAGAACACCCTGGTGTTCTACACCACCGACAACGGCGCCTGGCAGGATGTCTACCCGGATGCCGGCTACACGCCGTTTCGCGGCACCAAAGGCACGGTGCGTGAAGGTGGCAACCGCGTACCTGCGATTGCGATCTGGCCCGGAAAAATCAAGGCAGATAGCAAGAATCACGAAATCATAGGTGGCCTCGACCTGATGGCTACTTTTGCCGCAGTAGCCGGTGTAGATCTGCCGACGAAAGACCGCGAAGGCCAGCCCATCATGTTCGACAGCTACGATATGTCGCCGGTGCTGTTCGGCACCGGTCCCTCCCCGCGCAAGGAATGGTTCTACTTCACCGAAAATGAACTCTCACCGGGTGCAACGCGCCTGGGTAACTACAAGGCGGTGTTTAACCTGCGCGGTGATAACGGGCAGCCAACGGGCGGACTGGCGGTCGATACCAACCTGGGCTGGAAGGGCCCCGAAAGCTACGTAGCAACGATCCCGCAGATTTTCGACCTGTGGGCGGACCCGCAGGAACGCTATGACATCTTCATGAGCAACATCACCGAACGCACCTGGACCATGGTGCCCATCAGTGCGGCCATCACGAAACTCATGAAGACCTACGTGGACTATCCGCCACGGAAATTGCAGAGCATGGGCTACGATGGGCCGATCGAGATTTCGAAGTATCAGCAATTCGAGTACATCAGGGACGCACTGCAGAAGGAAGGCGTGAACATCGCGCTGCCCAGCGGTAACTAGCGTTTCCACTGCACCAAGCGTTGCGAAGGGCGCCTCCACTGTGAGGCGCCCTTTTTTTGCCTCGTGATCCCTTGCCTACCGGTGGTATTCTGAAAATCAAATGACTAAGGTCAATGTCGCCCCGTTCACGGTGGAGACTGGAGATTTATCCGCGTTCCACACCACCCCCGATGACCCGATCATTGACCCGTTTCTGATAGGAATCGTTTCTACGTTTGTGCCGTTCACCTTCTCGCCAACGGGGGCGGCCGTGTATCAACTGGGCCAGTTCGGAACTGCTGCGAAGAAACTCAAGCAACTGGATTTGAGGCGGTGAGGCATTGTAAATGCAATACGCAAGTTCCAAATAAATCAATAAGCAAGGAACAAGATGTCTTTAGTGCCGCCGCTTACGACCCCCTCCCGATAACTACCTCTGGAAAATGTGTACCGCGCATGCTAAGTTACATGTAACTATTTTAAGAGTATTAACCATGGCCCCTGTACCAAGCCCCAAGCCTTCCCGCGTGAAGGTGCGTGAACATCGCGAACGCCTTCGTGCGCAGGGTCTGCGTCCAATTCAGATTTGGGTACCGGATGTGCGTGCGCGAGCATTCAGGTCCGCGGCACATCGCCAGTCTCTGGCTGTTGCCGCCAGTGCCCATGCAAGCAAGGACCAGGCGTTCATTGATGCGGTCTCGGGCTGGAGCGATGAATGAGGCGCGGCGATATCGTGACTATCTCGGGCGGCAAGGGCTACGCGGGCAAGCCCCGTCCGGCCGTCATCGTGCAGGACGACAGTTTTGACGGCACGAATTCGATCACAGTGTGTGCTTTCACTACGGACGACACAGACGCACCGCTGATTCGTTTACCCGTCGCACCAAATGAACGCAACGGTTTGCATGCGACCTGCCGCTTGATGGTGGACAAGATCAGCACCGTTCCAAAAACCAAGGTTGGCGAGCGCATCGGAAGACTTGATGCCGCGGATATCCTGCGGCTCAATCAAGCGGTTCTTGTATTCCTTGGACTGGCGGTTTCGCCCAGAGCCAAACGGAAGTCGTAACCAATTCTCATGACGAGGAAATGAGGGGAAGTCTCAGTCCCTCCCTGGTCTGATCCGGAACTACACCGGTCACCGCTCCGACTGCACTCATCCTTGCCCGCGTATTCGGCAACCGCCCTGATTTCTGGCTGAATGTGCAGCGGCGCAGCGGTCTGTGGGGCGCGCTGTCGCCTCCCGCATTGGAATCTCGCCAGGAAGTACCCTTCTCTCCTGGGCGAAACTCAGAGGGTCTCAGGCTCCTGCGTCCACGCCGGGATGTCGCGTTGGCCGTGCAGCACACGCCAGACATCAATGTGCTCTGAACGCTCGACGTAGAACACAAGGTGGGGATATTTTGCAAGCGGCCAGTAGCGCAGACCGGGCAGGCTTAATTCGTGGGCGTAGCGCTGCGATCCGGCTGCAGGATGGCGACCGATGCGTGCATAAGCCTGCTCCAGGGCATCAATGAAGCCAAGCGCCGCAGGTGAGGCACCTTCGCTAAGGTAGTAGGCAATCGCGTCTTCAATGTCTCGATTGGCCAGCTCACGAGGAACAACTTGCTTGGCCGTCACCCGCGAGCGCCCACCTTGGCCGCTTTGCGCACGCGATCACGCAGCCCTTTAAAGTAGGCTGGATCGGCCGGGGCAGCAGGTGCAGACGCTGCGCCCGCGAGCAGGAGACCGCGCAGTTGCAGGCGATCCTGGTCCTTGCGAATCAGCTCACGCACGTACTCGCTGCTCGTGCCGTAGCAGCCTTGACTGACTTGCTCATCCACGAAGGACTTGAGCGTTTCGGGTAGGGATATATTCATTGTGCTCATGGCCCGAGATTAGTCGGTTTGGCAATATTTGGCAAGACTGATAAATGACTGCCAGTCCAGCCTGGCCAACCAAGTCGAGTTACCTGGCTAATTGATTTTATTGGTGGAGCCGAGGGGGATCGAACCCCTGACCTTCGCATTGCGAACGCGACGCTCTCCCAGCTGAGCTACGGCCCCACGATGTTTGCGCGGAACTCGATGATACGCCTAGCCCAATAGCCAGAACATTGCGATCACATACAACGACCCCATCGTGAGCTGGGTCAGGGTGATGGGCAGCCCGTAACGCAGGAAGCGTCCAAAGGTAAGTCGTTCCCCTTCCTGTGCACAGATGCCGGCGGTCACTATATTTGCGGAGGCGCCGATCAGCGTCGCGTTGCCGCCGAGCGTGGCGCCGAACATCATGGCGATGAACACCGGCAGTGTGTTAGTGGGCCAATCCGCGAAACCCGCGGCGAGCGCAATCTCCGGCACTGCCTCGGCAGCCACCAGATAGCCCTTGGTCATGATCAGCGAGGCCGCTACCACCGGGATATTCGCCAGCAGGCTGGACAGCAAACCAATTCCTGCCAGCAGCAACAGCGCCACCAGCGTCAGGTCCGCTCCAAACCATTCGTACAGTTGCAAGGACAACCCCTGCAGCAGGCCTGTCTTGGTGAAACCCTCCACGAGGCAGAAGATTGCACCGAGAAATACCAGGGTTTTCCAGTCAATGGTGCGGAAGACCGCCTCGACGGGTTCGATTTTGATGCCGTAAATGACGAGCAGGGCCAGCGTTGCACCGATGATCGCCACGGCTGGGGGCACGATATGCACCGGCAGGCGCTCTCCGACCAGGAACAGCAGCACCATCAGCCCCAGGACGGAGAGCGCAAGGACCGCAAAGCCCGGACGATCAATCGGCGGCAATGCGGCTTTGGGAGGCAATTGAGACTGTGAACGCCAGATCGATGGCATCAGTTTTGGCAAGAGAGGAATGATCACCAGCACCGCCAGCAGCCCGGCAAAGCTGACTTTCTGCAGATACGTCATGAAGCTCATGCCGATCGAACTACCCACCAGGAAGGTCGCCGGATCACCCACCAGGGTGAGCATGCCCGCGGCGTTGCTGACAATAGCAGTCAGTATGAGAGGGGCGACGAAATCCACTTTGAGTGTGCGCGCCACGCGGACGATGATCGGGGCAAGCAGGATCACCGCGGTGGCATTCGGCAACAAGGCACAGACCGGCGCGACCAGCGCGATCAGCAGCAACAGAAAGCGCTTTCCGCTGCCCCTCGTAGCCTGCAGATACATTGCGCCGACGCGCTCGAAGATTCCAGTTTTCCCGAGTACATGTGCCACGACCATGCCGCCAAACAGCAGCGCCAGCGGCCCGCCGGCAGTCTTCATCGCTTCTACCAGGTCGTCACCGCTGAGCAGGCCCAGTGTCATCATCAGGCAGACGCCGAGTAGCGCCGCCACGGCCATGTCGATGACATCGAAGGCGATCGCCAATATCACGGCCGCGAAAGTCCCGAGCGTAAGGTAAATCTGAATATCGCTCATGCCGTCACCTGTCAGTCGACCGGCGGGGCGTACATCAATCCACCCTCGTTCCACAGGCGATTCAGTCCACGCTCGATCTTGAGCGGACTGTCACGCCCGACATTGCGCTCGTACATCTCGCCATAGTTGCCGACGGCAGCTACCACGAGCAACCCCAGGTTGTCGGCTGCGCCAATCAGGCGCCCGTAGTTGGTCTCACTGCCACCCGCGAGTTTCCATAACCTGATTTTTCGCTGCTTGATCTCCGGCCACTTCTGCCCCACGTTGGCCTGAGTGACGCCGTGTTCCTCGGCCAGGATCAGGGTGTACAGCACCCAGCGTACCAGTGATGCCCACTGGGTATCCCCAGCCAACACAACGGGCGCCAGAGGTTCTTTGGAGATGCGCTCGGGCAGGATCACAAAGGCGTCGGGGCCGCCTGTTGCGGCTGGGGCGAGCAGGCGCATGGCGGCGAGTTGGGACGCGTCGGAAGTGTAGGCCCGGCAGCGGCCGGCGAAAAATGCCGCGCCAACCTCGCCGGCCGAATCGATTACCACCGGTTCGAACGACATACCATGTGTTTCAGCGTATTCCGCAAGATTGGCGAGGTGTGTCGTGCCTTTTTCCACGCAGACCGTTGCGCCCTGCAGGTCAGCGACCTTGGCGATATTCGCCGCCTTCGGCACCATGAAGCCCTGGCCGTCATAGTACAACACGGCCGGGAACTGTACATTGAAAGCGGTCTCGCGGACGAATGTCCAGGTGGTATTGCGCGTCAGCAGGTCGATGCGGCCGCTCTGCAGAGCCGGAAACCGCGCGGAGGCCTTGAGCGGAATGAATTCAGCCCTTTCCGCGTTGCCGAACACGCCTGCTGCCACGGCACGGCAGAAATCGACGTCCATGCCGCTCCATCGGCCCTTGCTGTCACGCTCGGAAAACCCGGGTATGCCTTCGCTCACCCCGCAGCGCAGTGTTCCGCGCGCTTTGATTCCTGCGATCACGTCACCCGCATGGGCGGAAGGCAGCAGGGACAGCGCGATCGCTGTCACCAGTAACCATTTGGCGAGCTGCATTATGAAGCAGACCTGTGGAAAGGAATAACCATTTTCACCATTTACCGATTTGGTCGTTGTTTCCAACCACTCCATTGTCCGTGCTGACACGCGCACGCCGCAAAGTGTAGCAAATTAGTCAGCGACTGGAGGCGTTCCGCGTTTGCTCCGGACAAAGTGTCAACCATGTGTCCGGAATAAGGTGTAAACCATGTGATCGGAATACACCACTGAAAAATGGTGGGCCCTGCTGGACTTGAACCAGCGACCAATCGATTATGAGTCGACTGCTCTGACCAACTGAGCTAAGGGCCCTTTGAGGCGTGGCATTCTACATGATGAGGCGGACACCGTACACGCCACGATGATTTCACTGGGGGCTCAGGGCTCGAACGGGTTCAACAGGCGTACACCGCAGTCCGCGATGTCCCTGGTATTCCTGGTTACCAGCGTCAGATCATGAGTTAAGGCAGTCGCCGCCAATAATCCGTCAACCAGAGGCAGTGTTCTTTTCACGGACAAAGTCCCCCACACTTCAGCTACCGTTCTCTCAACGATCAGCAGTCTTGCCCCCAGGCCCCGGATGACAGCCTGCATCCAGTTTTCCAGTTCCCGCGCTTTAGCTGGATGCCTGACCCGAAGCTGATCAATTCCTCGACGAATTTCACCCAGCACTATGACGCTGACATAGACATCAATTTCTTCGACGCCAGACCACCAGGATCTGACTTGAGGGTTGCAATTTCGGCCTTTCCTGATCTCCGATAAGATATTGGTGTCAAGCAAGTAACTCAAAATTCAACGTCCCTGCTGGTTTCGCGAGAACGATCGAGATTTACTCCCTCAAGAGGTGCCAATTCCAGTAATTCTTTCAGGTTCATTCCTTCATAGGGGTTTTGAATCGCGCTCAATGCCGCCCTGGTTTGTTCGGCAACCAAGCCTCCAGCGCGCAAATTCGCTGCTGCCTTTCGCAGCAACTCTTTGTCGCCTTCAGGTACATTTATTTCCATTCTTGAGTTGCCCTTTTTCAACTGGCGCAGACGATGTTTATGCACGGCCTTTTTTTGCGCTGGTGTCATTGTGTGATTCCTTTAGCTATCTATCCGGAAATATATCCGGGAATCGAAATCACGACAAGCGCATGATGCGGTTGAATACTTCAACCCGCCAGTCAGAAAATTCTGAATTTGCAGTAGTAAATCGACCAATGCTTTATCCTGTGACACCGATCTTTGTACCGATCCTTGCAACAGGCAGAACAACGAAATGACCAGCGCCCGCAATGGCCATCACAATACCGACCACGGTGGCGGCCACATCCTGCAACAGGCGCGGCAACTGGATGCCGCCGACCCGCTGAAGGAATTCCGCAAGGGATTCCACTTCCCGAAAAATGCTGATGGTTCAGACCAGCTGTATTTCTGCGGCAACTCGCTGGGCCTGCAGCATCAGTCCGTGGCACTGGTGGTGGAAGAAGTGCTGGCTGCATGGAAAAATCGTGCAGTCGAAGGCCATTTCACTGGCCAGCGACCCTGGTTGCGTTACCACGAAGGCCTGCGTGCCGGCCAGGCAGCCATGATCGGCGCCGGTCCGCATGAAATCGTCACGATGAACACCCTGACCGTCAACCTGCATCTGGCAATGATCAGCTTTTATCGCCCGCAAGGCCCGCGCCGGCGCATCGTGATGGAGAAACATGCATTTCCCTCCGATCGTTACGCCGTCGAATCGCAAATTCGTCTGCACGGACTCGATCCCGCTGATTGCCTGGTGGAACTGGCGCCGCAAGACGGGGAACGATTGATCGCGGAAGATCGCATCGAGACGTATTTACGCCAACATGGTGATACGGTGGCGCTGGTGTTGTGGCCGGGCGTGCAATATGCCAGCGGGCAGGTGTTTGACCTGGGCAGGATTGCTGTCGCCGCAAAAGCGTGCGGGGCGAATGTTGGCTTTGACCTCGCGCACGCGATCGGCAACATCCCGTTGGCCCTGAACGAAAGCGGCTGCGACTTTGCCGCCTGGTGTACCTACAAATACCTCAATGCGGGTCCCGGTGCAGTTGGGGGAATGTTCGTCCATGAACGGCACCACCAGCGCACCGACCTGCCCCGGCTCAACGGCTGGTTTGGCAATGACCTGGCCACGCGCTTCCAGATGACGCCGGAATTCAGGCCGGCACCGGGCGCGGATGCCTGGCAACTGTCGACCCATACCACGCTGGCGATGGCGCCCTTGCTCGCATCTCTCGAGGTCTTCGACCAGGCGGGTTTTGCGCGTTTGCGGGAAAAATCCATAGCCATGACTGCATGGCTGGCGCAGCAGCTGGAAGAAAATCTGGGTGAAGTGCTGGAGATTATTACACCCATGCAGGAAGAACGACGCGGCTGCCAGCTATCATTGCGTGTGCGTGCAGGCCGGGAAGCCGGAAGAAGTCTTTTCACCCGGCTGGAACAAGCGGGAGTGGTGCCGGACTGGCGTGAACCGGATGTCGTTCGCGTGGCGCCTGTGCCGCTGTACAACAGCTACGAGGATTGTGCGCAATTGGTGCGGATCATGCAGAAAATCGCCCGCAAAAATAGCATATAGTGAAGTATGAACTGTGATGTAGCCATTATCGGCAGCGGTCTTGCCGGATTGACTGTTGCTTTGCACCTTGCCGAAAGCCGCAAGGTCGTGCTCATTTCCAAGCGCGAGCTGCGCGATGGCGCCACCAACTGGGCACAAGGCGGCATTGCCGCAGTGCTCGACTCCAAGGACAGCACGGACCAGCATGTAGCCGATACGCTGGTTGCCGGAGCCGGTCTGTGCGACGAGGGGGCAACCCGGTTTATTGTCGAGCGCGGGCGCGCAGCCATAGAGTGGCTCATTGCCCAGGGTGTCACCTTCACCAGCGACGAGCATGCGGAGATGGGCTACCACCTGACCCGCGAGGGCGGCCATGGCCAGCGCCGTATCATTCACGCCGCCGATGCGACTGGCCATGCGGTGCAAATGACCCTGGAACAAAAAGTCCGCGCTCATCCGAACATCACCGTGCTCGAAAACCATTTCGCGATTGACCTGATTACCTCCGACAAGCTCGGACTTGCATCCAGGCTGCCCGGGGACTTGCCCCAGTGCCTGGGCCTGTATGTGCAGCAAGTCGAGAGCGGCGAGGTCCTGACCATAGCGGCAGAGCAGACCGTACTGGCCACGGGCGGTGCCGGCAAGGTATACCTGTACACCACCAATCCGGATACCGCCACCGGTGATGGCATCGCCATGGCCTGGCGGGCCGGCTGCCGCATGGCCAATATGGAATTCATCCAGTTCCACCCGACCTGTTTATACCACCCGTTTGCCAAATCCTTCCTCATCAGCGAGGCACTGCGTGGCGAAGGTGGACGCTTGAAGCTCCCGGCCAGTGCAGGAGCGGCTGCGGGAACCTGTTTCATGCCGGAACATGATTCCCGGGCGGAACTGGCTCCGCGCGACATCGTGGCCCGCGCCATTGACTTCGAAATGAAAAAACGCGGCCTTGATTTCGTTGACCTGGATATCAGCCACCAGCCCGCGGCTTTTTTGATCGAACATTTCCCGACCATCCATGCGCGGTGCCTGGAACTGGGCATAGACATGACGCGCCAGCCCATACCCGTCGTGCCCGCCGCTCACTACAGCTGCGGTGGCATTGTCACGGACCTCTCCGGACGCACCGATCTGCAAGGACTGTATGCAATCGGCGAGACCGCCTGCACCGGCCTGCACGGCGCCAACCGCCTCGCCAGCAATTCGCTGCTGGAGTGCGTGGTGCTGGGACGCGCCGCAGCGCTGCATATTGAACAACAGCCCAGGTTTGCCCTGGGTGCATTACCCGTGTGGGACGAAAGCCGCGTGACGGACGCGGATGAAGAGGTGGTCATCACCCAGAACTGGGATGAGCTGCGCCGCTTCATGTGGAATTTCGTCAGTATCGTACGCACCACCAAGCGACTGGAGCGGGCGCAGCATCGTATCCGGCTGCTTAAAGAAGAAATTGATGAGTACTACGCGCACTTCCGTATCACGCCCGATCTGCTGGAGCTACGCAACTTGGTGGTGGTGGCTTCCTTGATCGTGAGCAGCGCCTTGTCGCGGCGCGAAAGTCGTGGCTTGCATTTCAACCGGGATTTTCCGGAGACCCTGCCCAAAGCCCTGCCTTCCGTTCTGACCCCCGAGTAGTTGCCGGGATTAATCCAGCACCCGCAAAGAGTAATCGGTGGCGCGAACATTCTTGGTCAGGGCGCCAATGGAGATGCGGTCCACCCCGGTTTCGGCAATGGCGCGCACGTGCTCATGGCCAACCCCACCTGAAGCCTCCAGTGTTGCCAGGCCGGAGGTATGCACCACTGCCTGGCGTAACAGATCCAGGGCGAAGTTATCCAGCAGAATCGATTGAGCGCCGGCCGCCAGTGCTTCCTGTAGTCCTGCCAGGTCTTCCACCTCGATCTGGATGACCACACCGGCACGCAAGTCGTACGCTGCACGCAAGGCCTCTGCAATTCCACCTGCCGCAGCGATGTGGTTTTCCTTGATCAGGATGCCATCGTACAAGGCCATGCGCTGGTTGCGGCCACCCCCAACCCGCACGGCATATTTTTGCGCAAGGCGCAGCCCGGGCAGTGTTTTGCGCGTATCGAGTATGCTGGCTCGAGTGCCGCTCACGCTATCGACGAACTGGCGAGTTACCGTGGCCACTCCGGATAACATCTGCAGGAAGTTCAGGGCACTGCGTTCGGCGGTGAGCAATGCGCGCGCAGGCGCGGCAATGGAACACACCTCGGAACCGGCACGCATCCACTCGCCTTCCGCATAACGCCAGTCCAGCGCCATGCGCCCGTCGAGGCGCAGCATTACTGCTTCAAACCAGGGTGCGCCGCACAGCACGGCATCTTCCCGCACGATCAACGACGCCTTTACCCTGGCCTTCTCAGGCACCAGCATTGCAGTCCAGTCTCCACTGCCGATGTCTTCGTCCAGTGCAGCTTGAATATTCGTCGCAAAGGCCTGCGCCAGGGCGGGGTCAAACGGCGCAAAACGATTGATCAAGGTGCTCATGCCGGACCCAGGCCACCTGCGGTGGGCCGCATACTGTCCTTGCGGGCGGCAGCAAAATCCAACATGCGTTCGATGGCGCGCACCGCTTTGCGGCTGATTTCGGCATCCACCCGTACTTCGTTGGTCGGCGCTTCATTGCCACCGGACTGCAGCACATCGGCCAGGTTTTGCAGGCCGTTCATGGCCATCCACGGGCACACAGCGCAGCTTTTACAGGTGGCCCCGGCACCGGCAGTGGGTGCCTTGATGAAGTGTTTGCCGGGCGCGACGGCGCGCATTCTGTGCAGGATGCCGGCATCCGTCGCCACGATGAATTCAGTTGCTGCCAGTGCAGTCACTGCGGCGATCAGTTGTGAGGTTGAGCCCACTACGTCCGCCAGCGCCACCACGGACGCAGGGGATTCCGGATGCACCAGCACCCTGGCATGTGGATGTTGTGCTTTGAGTATTTCAAGTTCGATGCCTTTGAACTCATCATGCACCAGGCATGAACCTTGCCACAGCAACATGTCCGCGCCGGTTTTTTCCTGGATGTAACGGCCCAGGTGCCGGTCCGGCGCCCACAGGATTTTCTTCCCCTGCGCATGCAGGTGGGCAACGATGTCAAGACCGATGGAAGACGTCACCATCCAGTCAGCGCGCGCCTTGACTGCGGCACTGGTGTTGGCATAAACCACCACGGTGCGGTCCGGGTGCAGGTCGCAGAACGCGGAAAACTCGTCTGCCGGGCAACCGAGATCCAGCGAACAGGTCGCATCCAGATCCGGCATCAGCACGGTTTTTTCCGGTGAGAGGATTTTCGCGGTTTCGCCCATGAAGCGAACACCCGCCACCACGAGAGTCTGTGCAGGGTGATCGCGCCCGAAGCGGGCCATTTCCAGTGAGTCCGAAACACAGCCGCCGGTTTCCTGGGCCAGGTCTTGCAGATCCCCGTCAACGTAATAATGCGCCACCAGAACAGCGTTACGCTGTTTGAGCAAATGTTTGATGCGCTCTTTTAGAGCACCTCTCTCGGCAATGGATAAAGCCGCAGGTACGCGGGCCCAGGCCGTCGCCGTGCCGGTCGCACCGCCCGGCATTTTTGGCCGCTCAAACTCAATGGTTTTGGTTTCCATGGTCTGTACCCTGAAGGAATGAACTGGGGTCAGAGAACAAATTGGGGTCAGGAACAAATTGGGGTCAGAGTAATTATTCAGGGTAATTCTTTGTCTGCGAGCTTGATGCCCGATGAATTTTTACTCTGACCCCAATTTGTTCTCTGACCCCGATTTGGCTTAATCCAGGTCGAGGAAACTCCGCAGTTGTTCCGAGCGGGTGGGATGCCGTAACTTCCTCAAGGCCTTGGCTTCGATCTGGCGGATGCGCTCGCGGGTCACATCGAATTGCTTGCCAACCTCTTCGAGCGTGTGATCCGTATTCATATCGATACCGAAACGCATACGCAACACCTTGGCTTCGCGCGGCGTGAGGCCGGACAATACTTCCTGGACGGTACCGGTCAGACCGGAACCAGTGGCGGAATCCACCGGCGAGGAGATATTGGCGTCTTCGATGAAATCACCGAGGTGCGAGTCCTCGTCATCGCCAATCGGCGTTTCCATGGAAATGGGTTCCTTGGCAATCTTAAGTACCTTGCGCACCTTGTCTTCCGGCATTTCCATGCGCTCGGCCAATTCTTCGGGATACGGTTCACGGCCCATTTCCTGCAGCATCTGCCGGGAAATGCGATTGAGCTTGTTGATGGTTTCAATCATGTGCACCGGTATGCGAATGGTGCGGGCCTGGTCTGCAATCGAGCGTGTGATGGCCTGGCGGATCCACCACGTGGCATAAGTCGAAAATTTGTAACCGCGACGGTATTCAAATTTATCCACTGCCTTCATCAGGCCAATATTGCCTTCCTGGATCAGGTCAAGGAATTGCAGGCCACGATTGGTGTACTTCTTGGCAATGGAAATAACCAGGCGCAGGTTGGCCTCGACCATTTCTTTCTTGGCACGCCGTGCTTTTGCTTCACCAATGGACATGGTGCGGTTGATTTCCTTGAGCTCGGCAATGCTAAGGCGTGATTCGACTTCGATGCGCGCCAGCTTTTCCTGCACCAGCCTGATTTCTACAGCATGCTCCCTGATTCCGGACACCCATTTTTGCTTGCCCCTGAGGATGGGCGTTAGCCAACGCGGGTTAGCCTCGTTTTCGGCAAAGCTCTTGAGGAACAGCGCCTTGGGCATGCGCGCCTGCACCACGGCCATTTGCATGATCAGGCGCTCCAAATCACGGGTACGCGATACGGTATAGCGCAAACGATCGACCAGGTGATCCACCATGCGCGCGGGATACTTGATGCGCAGGAAAATATGCGCCATGTCAGCACGGGCCTTGATGACTCCTTTGTGCTGCGGGCCATTCTTGTCGTGCAGGCTGATGTACCGTTTGAACACAGCAGCGAGTTCTTTGAACCGCGCAGCGACCTCTTCAGGGTCTGGTCCGGTGCTGATCTGTTCTTCGTCCTCGTCCGCGACGTCGTCTTCGTCCTCGTCCTCATCACCGGAACCTGCAGCTTCAAGTTCGTCATCATCGTCCTTGAGTTTCGCCGGTTTAAGCGGCGGCGGGATCTCCTGTTTGGCCAGTTCCTCCGGATCGATGAAGGTGAGCATCACCTCGGACAAACGCTGGTTGCCTTCCTGGAAAGTGGCATATTCCTGCAGCAAGGTGGCGAAAGAGCCGGGGAAGCGAGACAAGGCCTCATGCACCTGCAGCAAACCATCCTCGATGCGCTTGGCAATGGCAATTTCGCCTTCGCGCGTGAGCAGTTCAACCGTGCCCATTTCACGCATGTACATGCGTACGGGGTCGGTGGTCCGGCCAATTTCAGTTTCGACTGCGACCAGGGCGGCAGCAGCTTCCTCTACCGCAGTGTCGTCGTCGCTGTCGGTCGAGGCCTCGTCATTGAGAATGATGTCATCGGTATCCGGCGCATCTTCATGCACCTGGATCCCCATGTCATTGATCATATTGACGATGTCTTCGATTTGCTCGGGATCGACGATGTCATCGGGCAAGTGATCATTTACCTGGGCATAGGTTAAAAAACCCTGTTCTTTGCCCTGGGTGATCAGATCTTTCAGTTGTGATTGTTGGTTTTGATTCATAAGATTCGCGTCGATGTTAGTTAACTATAGCCCAAGAACCTGCAACCGGCGACCTGGCTTTAAGCGGGTTCCGCATCATTTCCTTTCGCCGGCGAGGGCTAGTCTCAGCTCTTGACGACGCAGCAGTAAATCGCGCTGCAATTGCCTTTCCTGTTCATTTTGATCGATGGTTTTCTGCATCCGCCCTAGGCGGGCTTCCGTCCACTGCAGTTCCAGCCCGGTCAAAGCATCCTTGAACTCGTGTACCTGGTGTTTTTCTTCCCCTTGCAGCGGCCAGGTTGCCAGCGTTTGCAAGTGCGGTTGTGCCGCGTTGCCGCGCCACCTTTCTATCAACTGGGCTGTCGTCATGTTGGGGTGTTTTGAGCAAAAATCAACCAATTCCCGGTAAATTTCCATCCCCTGCAAGTCACAATTTTCCAGTTTCTGCTCTTTACTGACCCACTGAACCAGCGCAGGGTTCTGCACCAGGTGCGCCAGGGCCAGTCTCAATGGCGTGCGTTGTTGCTGCGCTCCCACCTCGCGCGCCCGGTTGCGGGTGGGACGGGCTCGCGCCAAATCCCCTGCCCTGGCCGGGGTTTCTTCCAGTCGATGGCGGGCCAGAGTCTGCAATTGCTCCACCATCATGTCGCGAAACACACCTTCAGGTATGGATTGTAGCTGAGGTTTGGCCAACTCAACCAGTCGCGCCCTGCCATCCAGAGAACCCATATCGACCAGCGAGGTGTAATGATCGAAGAAAAATCCCGACAGCGGCTGCGCGTTTGCCAGCAAATTCGCAAACGCATCTGCTCCGTGACGGCGCACCATACTGTCCGGATCCTCGCTCTCTGGCAGGAACAGGAAGCGCGCCTGACGGCCTTCTCGCAGCCTGGGCAGGGTGGATTCCAGCGCTCTCCAGGCCGCTTTTCTGCCTGCATTGTCGCCATCAAAGCAAAATATGACCTCGTCCGCCGCGCGAAACACCAGTTCCACCTGGTCACCCGTGGTGGCCGTGCCCAGCGTGGCAACACAATTGCTGAAACCAAACTGGGCCAGCGCCACCACGTCCATATAGCCTTCCACCACGATGATGCGCTCAAGCCGCGCCTGGCTCTTACGCGCCCGGTACAGGCCATAGAGTTCGCGACCTTTGTGGAACAATTCCGTTTCCGGCGAATTAAGATACTTGGGGCCATCATCTCCGAGCGCCCGGCCACCAAAACCGATCACCCGGCCCCGGCGATCATGGATTGGAAACATAATGCGCTGGCGAAATTTGTCGTAGCTGCCTTTTTGCCCTTCGCTCAGCAGGCCGGCGCGCTGCATCAAGGCCAGTTTCTCTTTGCTTTCCCCAAGCTGAGCGGTGAGGCCATTCCAGCCGGCGGGGGCAAAGCCAACTTCAAACTCGAGGGCAATTTCTCCGGACAGGCCGCGCAGCTTCAGGTAATCAGTCGCTTCTGCGTGCAGGCGCAACTGCTCCTGGTAATAGCGTTTGGCCGCCTCCAGGGTGGCGAACAATGATTCTTCCGGCGAACGTTTCGTGCCCGCCTCGCGCGGTACCGTCAGCCCGGCATGTCGCGCCAGTTCTTCAACTGCATCAACGAATTCCAGGCCCTCGTAGTTCATCATGAACCCAATGGCGGAACCGTGGGCGCCACAACCGAAACAGTGATAGAACTGCTTCTGCGGGCTCACCGTGAATGATGGCGTTTTCTCGTCATGGAACGGGCAGCAGGCGTGGTACTCGCGGCCGGAACGCTTGAGCTGCACGTGGCGCTCAATCAGTTCCACGATATCTATCCGACCCAGCAGTTCTTCAACGAAAGATTCGGGTATCAGGCCACTCATACGGCAGGCCTTGCGGCATCACGCACACACAAGCTGACGTAGATTTCCGCGGACTTCCTCGCGTACGTGATAAGTCCGGTACGCCAGCAATCGCGGCGGCCGGCCATGTTCAGGCGCTGAGCTGGGCCTTGACGGCCTGGCTTACGGCTTTCATGTCAGCCCGGCCCTGCACCTGCTCGCGCAGTGCGTTCATCACCGCACCCATGTCACGGATGCTGCTGGCGCCAAGCGCGCTAATGGCGGATTGAATCAGGGTATTGAGCTCGCCCTCACTCAGAGGCTCAGGCATGTAGGCCTGCAGGATTCCCAGTTCGAACCGTTCTTTGGCAGCAAGGTCTTCCCGCCCTGCCTTTTCGAATTGCTCCAGGGATTCGCGACGCTGCTTGACCATTTTGTCAAGCACAGCAAGCACTTGCGCATCATTGAGTTCGATACGCTCATCCACTTCGATCTGTTTTATGGCTGCGGTAATTAGACGGAGTGCGCCAAGCCGTTCGCGTTCTTGCGCACGCATGGCATTTTTGACATCGTCCTGGATTTGGGCCTTCAGTGACATTTCGCAGTAAGCTCCGCTCAATTCCGTACCGCACAATTCCAGACAATCCAGAATGCAAGGCAAAGTGTTGGGATTCAATGCCTGGAACACGGGCCGATCTTACAAGGCCAGCCCGGACGGGCCAGCCGGATAACTTCAGTGCATGGGCATCAGTACATCCGGACGCGGCGAACCACTTCTCGCGACATGCGGCGCAAGTTGCGCTTTACCGCTGCCGCCGCTTTGCGCTTGCGTTCCTGGGTGGGCTTTTCATAGAACTCGCGACGGCGGGTCTCAGCCAGCACACCTGCTTTTTCGCAGGAACGCTTGAAACGGCGCAGGGCGTATTCAAAGGGCTCGTTTTCGCGGAGTTTTACACTTGGCATTAATCAACACTCTTTACGTTAATTTGACAAAATTGCACAGCCGCGCATTTTAACAAGGGTTTTATGCATCATGCAATCGCTACTGCACCATCCCGCCTTGGATCTCCTGCCCCCTCAAACTGGCCATCCGCTGAAAATCGCACTGCATGCACGCCCCCAAAGAACAGGTTCAGGGCCGGCCATTCATGCACTTCAGGCGTTTTTGCGCGCAATTCTCGCAGCGCAGACTCGGCAAAGCCGGCTTCAATACTGAGCCGTTCCTGCTCGAGGTGCAGCCTGGGGGCAGATACGGCTGTGGCCAGTGGAAGTTCGAAATCCAGGATATTGACCACCACCTGGCAGATGGCGCTGCGGATGCGGTTGGATCCGCCGGTCCCGAGCGCCAGCACGCTGCCATCCGCGCATTGTGCAATCATGGGCGACATCATCGATGCGAGCCGGCGATTTTCCCGCCAACGATGGAAGCCGCCGGGGTTGAGGTCTTCCTCACCCAACATGTTATTGAGAATAATCCCCGTTCCCGGCAACACATAGGTGTTACCTTCGCCGTTTGAAGCCGTGAGACTTACCAGGTTGCCCGCACGGTCTGCAATACTGATATGCGTGGTGCCGCGGCTGAACAGGTTGTCCCACTGCACTTCCCTGCGCCAGCGGGCGAGGTTTTCGGGGTCCAGTAATCGCTCCAACGCTGTTTCATCCAGTAAGAGTTGCTCGCTGTTTTCCGCCCGTGCGAGGCCAGTGGCACAAAACGCTCGTAGCAGAGCCCGGACATGCCCGGGTTCACCCCAGAGCCCACCACGCCCGCTGTCCTGGGGTAGCGACTCGCTCAGCAGCGCGAGCGCGAAAGCAATCAGACACCCCCCCGGCGAAGGCGGTGGGTTGATCAGGCAATGCGCACCCCGGTGGGTGAATCGCACCGGGTCGCGTAGTTCAACACGGTATGCGGCCAGGTCAGCCAGGGTCAGGTGCCCTCCGCGCACCGCGCTGTCACGGGCCAGTTGCTCGCCCCAGGCACCCCGGTAGAGCAATTCCTCTCCTGAGTGCACCAACTGGCCAAGTGCTTCTGCCATACCGGGATTGCGCAGAATTTCCCCGGCACCGATCAACTCACCGGGATGGGATGGCGATTCAAACAAGCTGAACAGGGCAGAATCTGCGCGCAACAGTGCCTCGAGGATGCGCACGATATAGTGCTGCAGGGCGTCCACGCGAACGCCCCGTTGTGCAAGGCCTATGGCAGGCGCGAGTACGTCTGCCATGGGCATGCGCCCAAGGTCACGGTGCACCCTGAACATACCGGCAACGCAGCCCGGCACGGCCATTGCGCCCATGCCCATGTGAAACTCCTGCGTCGCCTCACCGAAGTTGGCCACGACGGGAAAGAAATCCAGCTCCAGCTCATTGCGTTTGGTCGCGGGCGTCTGGCAGAAGAAGTCGTACGCACTTGCGCTGCCGTCACCCGTGCGGGCCAGCAGGAACCCGCCTCCGGCCAGGCTTACCATCAGCGGTTCCGCTACGCAGGCAGCAGCCAGCGCCCCAATGGCGGCATCGAAGGCATTGCCTCCGGCTTTGAGGATTTCCGTGGCTGCGCGAGACGTTTCTACATGGCCCGTGGCAGCTATGCCCAATGCCTGTTTCAAGATTGGATCCTGGTTGAAAACGAGCGGCAGACAATACCATATACGAGCCTGGCTTCCCTCGTCCGGGCTGGTGGGTAGCGTTTCGTCACAGCCATGAAGCATACTTGTCAGCTGTGCGTGTGAGCCGTTCGGCTGCTTGGACGTTTCTTCGGGAGATCAGCATTGTGCGCGTACTGGGAATAGAGACATCCTGTGACGAGACCGGGGTTGCTATTTACGATGGCGAGCTCGGACTCATGTCGCATGTGCTGTATTCACAGGCGCACATTCACGCCGAATATGGCGGCGTAGTTCCGGAAATTGCCTCCCGTGATCACGTGCGCAAGCTGCTGCCGCTGATTGACCAATGCATGGAGCAGGCGGGAACGGTACGCTCAGAGCTCGGCGGCATCGCCTATACTGCCGGCCCCGGGCTGATTGGCGCCCTCCTGGTAGGCGCTGCCATGGGCCGCGCACTGGCACTCGCGCTGGGTATTCCTGCCATCGCGGTACATCACATGGAAGGACATGTGTTGGCGCCCTTGCTGGAAGCCGATCCACCGGACTTCCCCTTCATTGCATTGCTGGTATCCGGCGGGCATACCATGTTGATCGAGGTCTCCGGAATCGGCCACTACCGTTTGTTGGGCGAAACCCTGGATGATGCCGCCGGTGAAGCGTTCGACAAGACTGCCAAGCTCCTCGGCCTGGGTTATCCGGGTGGCCCAGCGCTGGCAAAATGCGCAGAAAATGGAAATCCGAAAACGTTTTCTTTCCCGCGGCCGATGACTGGCCGTCCCGGACTCGATTTCAGCTTCAGTGGACTGAAAACCCACACTCGAAACCTGTGGTCACAACATGCGCTGGAGATAGATGCCAGGCAGGACATTGCTGCGGGGTTCCAGGCAGCAGTGGTGGACACTCTGGTGATCAAGTGCCGGCGTGCCATGCAGCAAACGCGCAGCAAACATCTGGTCATAGCCGGAGGTGTTGGTGCGAACCTGGCTCTGCGCAGTGCCCTCAAGCAGGCGGGCGTGAAAAATGGCTGGGGAGTGTCATATCCACGCATCGAGTTCTGCACCGACAATGGAGCGATGATCGCATTTGCCGGGTATCACCGACTGCTGGCCGGCGAGCATGCCTCAGAGATCATCGCCGCGCGACCGCGCTGGCCTATGGATGAACTTCTTCCCCCATTTCCCGCTGCACCTGCGGAACTTTGAGCTGCAAATTACAGGGCATTAAAAATATGGCAATCGACCGAGTGTTTATTGAAGACCTGCGTATCGAAACCGTCATTGGAGTCTACGATTGGGAGCGGGAGATCAGGCAAACGGTCGGGCTGGACCTGGAGATGGCCTTTGATATTCGCAAGGCGGCCGCATCTGACCGGATCGAGGACGCACTGGACTACAAAGCCGTGGCCAAGCGCCTGATTCAACTTGTGGAAAGCAGTGAATTGCAGCTGGTGGAATCGCTGGCAGAGCACTGCGCAGCCATGGTGCTGCAGGAATTTCCGGTCACCTGGCTGCGCCTGAAGTTGCGCAAACCAGGCGCAGTGCGCGGCTCCAGTGCAGTGGGGGTCGTGATCGAGCGTGGCATTGAGCGCAGCCCGGATTCCAAATGAGCCTGGCGTACCTCGGCATTGGCAGCAACGTAAATTCGGACGAGCACATCCGCGCGGGAGTAATGGCGTTGCGGAATGCATTCGGTGCCGTGGGTTTGTCGCCGGCGTACCGCTCTGCGGCAGTGGGATTTTCCGGCAATGACTTCATCAACCTGGCGGCGCGAATTGAAACCCGCATGCAACCGCTGGAGCTCAAGGAATTTCTCAACGCACTGGAAAATAGCTACGGCCGCCGCCGTGACCTGCCCAAGTTCTCGGACCGGACTCTGGACATCGACATCCTGATGTATGACGACCTGCACCTGCATTGCCCTGCTCTGGTGTTGCCACGGCCCGAAATCCTGCAGTACGCACATGTGTTGCGACCGCTTGCCGACCTCGCGCCCGGCCTGGTCCACCCCGCCACGCTGCAGCGCATGAGTGACCACTGGAGGGATTTTGCTGGTGACAGCTCGGGCCTCGTCACAGTCGATTTACTTCTTTAGATCCTTGCCTCAGATATTCAGCGACCGGCCACCATCTACAGCCAGGATCTGGCCGGTGACATAAGGGGCATCAAGGGCGAGGTAGGTCACTGCCGATGCAATATCAGCCGGATCGCCCAACCGATGCAGTGCCGTGCGTTGCAGGATGGCCTTTTTTACCGCTTCGTCCGATTCACGTTCCGGCCAGAGTATCGCGCCCGGTGCCACGCCGTTAACTCGCACGTCTGGACCCAGTTCGCGCGCCAGGGCCAGAGTCATCATCGCCAGTCCGGCTTTGGATATGCAATACGCGGCGTGTCCAGCCATGGGCCGCTGCGCATGCACATCGAGGATATTGATGATGACCCCGTTAGCAGCGCGCAGGGCCTGTGCCAGGCCCTGGCTGAGAAAATAGGGCCCGCGCAGATTGCTGTTGATCAGGTCATCCCATTCATAAGTCCGGGTTTGCCCGACCGCGGTAGGATAAAAGCGCGAGGCATTGTTGACCAGTACGTCGAGAGTCTCGGTGAATTGCAGGCAGGCGGCCACGAGTTGGTTGACGCCACCGATGCTTGAGAGGTCGGCGCTGACTGCCTGGGCACTGTCGGGCCGAATCAGGTTCAGCGTGGCAACCAGCGCAGTGGCTCCATCCAGGTTGGAATTGCAATGCACCAGCACCCGGCAGCCGCATTCATGCAGGTTGGTAGCTATTGATGCTCCGATTCGGGCGGCCGCACCGGTGACCAGGGCGGTTTTCACCCGCTCTGCTTTGTGCTTGGTCATTTTCCCTTTGTCTGCCATCTGCTAACGTGTATCCCATGTCTCCTGACATCCTGCCTGATCCCCCGGAAGAGCTCAAGCAACTGAGCCATGCACTGGGGCACAAAATTTGCCTCGAAAGCGCAAGGGATGGCTTTCTGTCATTTTCGCGCTACATGGAACTGGCCTTGTACGAGCCCGGACTGGGTTATTACTCGGCCGGACTAAACAAGCTGGGGGCGGGCGGGGATTTTGTCACAGCGCCTGAACTTGGCGGCCTGTTCGCGCAGTGCATCGCCAGGCAGGTGGAGCAGGTGGCCGCGGCTTTGGGCACTTATGACATTCTCGAATTGGGGGCGGGGACGGGCAAGCTTGCCCTTGACCTGTTGCGAAATTTACCCGAATCCCGCCAACCGAAGCGCTACATGATCCTCGAGCGCAGCGCCGATCTGCGCCTGGTGCAACAACGGCTCATGGCCGAGTGGTTGCCCGGTTGGCAGGACCGGGTCAAATGGCTGTCGGCCCCCCCGGACGACCAATGGGATGGAATACTGCTGGCCAACGAGGTCGTGGATGCGCTGCCGGTGGAACGCTTTCGCATCGGCGTCAACGGCATCGAGCAACTGGGTGTGGCGCCCGGCCGCAAAGGCTTCGAATGGTGCTTTCGCCCGGCCCCGCGTGACCTGGAGCAGGCCGTCAACTCACTCGAGGAAAATGCCACTGGCCCTTATACCTCCGAACTCAACCTGCACCTGGAAGACTGGCTCAGAGCCGTAAGCAGCCGATTACGCAAAGGCATGGCCTTGCTCATCGATTACGGCTATCCGCGATCCGAGTACTACCGGCCAGACCGCAGTGACGGCACCTTGATGTGCCATTATCGCCATCGTGCCCACAGCGATGTGTTTTTCTGGCCGGGTCTGCAGGACATCACTGCATTCATAGACTTCACGGCGCTGGCGGAGGCAGCCGATGCCTGCGCGCTGGATGTCGCGGGCTATACCAGCCAGTGCATGTTTTTGCTGGGTTGCGGGCTGGATCGCCTGCTGTCACGACAACTGGCCAACAATACTGCAGCCCATCTCAGGCTCAATGCCGAAGCCCGCGAACTTACCTTGCCGGGCAACATGGGTGAGCGCTTCCAGGTCATGGCTCTGACACGTGACCTGGACCTTGGCGGGCTGAATATTCCCCTGCGTGGTTTTTCATTGCGGGATTTGCGTCACCGGCTCTGAAGAAACGCTTCAGTAGCGCAGCGTGCGGCCGAATGACGGGTTGGGCATGGTCATGCACTCTTCTGCCAGCTCTCTGATTTTGCAAACTGTCCTCCAGTTGCGACCTGTCACTGGAACGCCGAGCAATTTCTCGGTGCCTGCTGCAAGCCTGGATCTGCCCACACCTTCGGGTGCATGCAGGTAGAACACGGTGTCGCTCAGAAGAAACCTCTCACTTGCCATTTTAAGGCTGTTGAGTTTCTCTAAATTGGGGTTCTTGGGCGTGGAAGCGAGAAAGCCAAGATGCAAACTACTTGGATCAACCTCTGCTTCGGGGAATGGGTTTTTTGCTATTGCCGCGTTTATTGCTTCAAGACCGAGCAGAAGAACGAGGGGTTCAAAGCCGTGACGCTTTTTAATTTCAGTGGCCAATTTCATGGAGATTCGCGAAGGGTTCCTTTCGGTACTCTGAAAGACTGCGTTGCCGCTTTGGATATACGTTCTGACTTTTTTCACGCCAATGTCTTCGAGGAGAACAACAAGCTCCTTCATAGGCAAAGGGTTGTTCCCGCCAACGTTGATGCCTCTGAAAAGCGCAATATACGTATTCATGCGATCGCCGGTTGAGGTATGTCTCCAGGCACACAACGGCTGAGCTCAGCTTCCAGACGATGGCTGAGCGGCAACATCCCGGGTATTTATCACATCGGAAGCCACCACCATATAATTGCACTCTTTAAATTGAGGCTCCATTTCCGGGTATGACGCCCTGGCGAATCCAAGGCGGCTGTACAGATGAATTGCAGGCGCATTGTCGGGAGACACGAACAGAGAACAGTGGTTCACTTGCAACTCAAGGCAACCACGCTCACAAAGCTCATGAACTAAAAAGGCTCCAAGGGCGCGACCGCGGTGAAGTGGAGAAATAGCAAGCCGAGCCAAATGACAATGGCCTACGCGAAGATAGTACTGACCAAAACCCACCAACTCGTCTCCGTTTCGGATCAGTGAGTATGAGGGGAGGTCGCGTCGAATGTCCTCGTAAAATGAAGCCTCGGTGAACGGATAGCGAAACTGCGGCCCGCCCCAAAACACGCAGCTACGCTGATCCGGAAACCAGTACATCAATTGCCGAATGTGAGCTTGCGTTGCTTCTACTAGCTTCATTATTCCTACACCAAACGATTTAGGCGCCGGCTGCCTGCATCGCCG
>JANLTO010000101.1:0-63117 GCA_031362985.1 Lysobacterales bacterium
GGACCATTCCCAGAATTCCCCTGAACCTTACCTTGCTCAAGAACAACGCTATCATGGGCGTATTTTACGGCACCTGGGCCCAACGGGAACCGGACGCCTACCGGCAAAACATGGCGCAACTGCTCGCATTGTTCGAAGCACAAAAGCTCCATCCACTGGTAAGCCAGGAGTTCAAACTGAAGCAGTACCGCGAAGCATTTTCGATGCTTACGGAGCGCCGCGCCAAAGGCAAGATTATTTTCAACTTGAAGAACTTAGATGAATGAAACAGCGCAAATACTACTGAGCAACTTCGCACTCATCATGACCTGCATGCTGCTGCTGTGGCTGATCAGCATTCCCCTGAAGGACGTGTCATTCATCGACAGCTTCTGGCCTACGGGATTTGTCGTGCTCGCTGCATCCACCTTCCTCATGACGGGCGGAGGCACTGACAGGCGGCAACTGATACTTTTGATCACCGCAATCTGGGGCGCAAGACTGGCCAGTTACCTGTTTTTCCGCTGGCGTCGTGAAGGCCCCGACGGCCGCTACGTGGCGCTGTTGGACCCCGCTAAAGGAAATGTCCACACCAACAGCCTGGTGAAGGTGTTTCTGCTGCAGGGCGTCATGTTGTGGCTGGTCTCTTTGCCGGTCCAGCTTGGCCAGATCCAGGCAGAGCCGCCGGACCTGGGGGTGTTCGCCTGGCTGGGCATCACGCTGGCGGTGATCGGAATTATGTTTGAGTCCATAGGCGACCACCAGATGGCCGCCTTCAAGTCGGATCCTGCCAGCCACGGCAAGGTCATGGACCGGGGGTTGTGGCGGTACACGCGACATCCCAATTATTTCGGCGACAGTTGCACCTGGTGGGGCATTTACCTGATTGCTGCGGAAACTTCGCTGGGGGTGTGGAGCATCATTGGACCCGTGCTTTTGACCTGGACCCTGGTGAAATGGAGCGGTGCGGCCTTGCTCGAACGGCGGCTGCGGCAGAGTCGGCCGGGCTATGAAGAGTACCTGCAGCGAACCAGCTCGTTCATTCCCTGGCCACCTGCCAAATCCGGGTCAAGCGAGCGTTGAGTTCTGTCAGTATACGCGACCAGTGCTTGGCTTGGGGGCGCAATCCGCGGCCGGTAGACTTACCCGGGAGACGCCATAAACCCGTCCCTGGGGGCTCGGATGTTTCATCGCCCAGGCCAGCTTCTCGACCGCTTCGCGGTCTCACCTTCTCCCTGAAACATACGCTCCCGGGCAAGTCTCCCCGCCACCGCTTGCTTGTCGTTGTGGCATCGCGGAGTTGTTCAATCTTGCGCTTGCAGGCGGTACCAGGTCTCTGGGTTAAGTGTCTGAGGACGGGGAGCGGGGGATTCTTTCAGGACCGTCGCCAGCAGGGAAGCTGGCGAGGAGCTTACAGGGATGTACTTGCAGCGTGTCCTGAAAGAATTCACCGCTCCCCGGACCCGGCATCTAAAAAAACAGATAAAGCTGGGAAAGGAAAGGGGAGGAGCCAATTGGTTATCCGGGAGAACGTGTCATGTTGCGAATTTTTCTATGCCTAAGCTGCTTTCTGTGCGCCACTGCATGGGCGGACGTGACTATTGAGGGCACCCACTCTCCGGGGTTCAGCGGTGGCGTTGATCGGCAAGTCATCTACCTGCGGGATAATCAAATGCGCATAGACCAACTGGCAGCAGCCGACCAGGAGAGTGTGGCCAGTAGCGTGTTGATCCGGTTCAGCGGCACTCCGGCAGGCTTGCTATTCATCAACCATGAATCAAAACGCATAGAACTTCTTTCTTCGCTCCCGGCCGCCTCCAAAGCGGGGACGGGGGCCGATTCGGTTCGCGTGGTAAAGCGGGACGAAACCCGGGAAATCCTTGGGCACACTGCCTTGAGGTACGATTTTTCGTTCTCCGGCACCGTCGACCCCCTGGCCGTGCTCGGCCAGCAGTTACCTGCGGGCATGGCCGGAGTGGTCATTATCAAACTTAATGTATCCGGCACATCCTGGGTGGTGCCGGGCATGGACGGAGCTGCGGAACTGGTGGACTTTTTTGCACTACTCGCCGGCAGGCAACTGTCCATTGCGCACGGCGGCCAGAATCCACCGGGAACAGGGCAGCAACTGTCCCTGATATCTCCCGAACTTTCAGGCGCGCTCACGGCAGCGATGAAGCAAATTACCCGCAGCGGCATGACACTGGTCACAGTTACAAGCTCTGTGTTGAGCCCGGACATGGAAGGAATGATGGCGGACGTGGTCCAGGGCCTGTTGGATGCCGCTGGGCTGGGTGGTCAACAGCGCACTGAATCCGTGGTCACCGCTGTCCGCAGCGGGAACCTCTCAGCGGAGCTGTTCTACAACAATCGCCTGCCTGCAGGCTATACGCTCAGCACACCCCGGTAGGCGAAAGCCTGCTGACGCTGGGCGCCCGCATAGTGTTAACAAGCCCTAGTTCGGGCGCTCAAACACCACTTTGCCATCGAAGACCGTCGTTTTTACCTTCGTTGCGGCTATCTTTTCAGGATGCCCGCTGTCGGCCAGTTCCACGATGTTCTGGTCGAGCACGATGATATCGGCAATTTTGCCTGCCTCGATGCTGCCTAGCTGGTCCTGGTGTCCCATCAGTTTTGCCCCATTGATCGTAAATGCCGCAATGGCCGAATGAATATCAAGGCTTTCCTTGGGATTTAACACCACACCGTCGTTACCGCGGGTGATCGCCTGCTGTAGGCTCACCAAAGGCATGGGGTCCCGGCTGCCTACTGGCGCATCACTGCCATGCACGATGATTCCGCCAAAATCCTGCATGCTCCTGGCCGGGTAGACATTCTGCATGTAGTAATGGTCCGGGTTGTACAGATCGGCCACGCCATCCAATTGGTCAATGAACGGCGCCACCATCATTTCGTATTCCGGGCCAGATGCTGTCCAGACGAACGTGAAAACGGAGTAAATTCCGAGTTCACCGATGCGTTTCTGGTCATCCGGATGGACCAACTGCACATGCGCCAGGCTTTGAGTGAGACCTTGGCGGTCCGCAACATCCTTCACCTTGGCAAATTCATCAACCACGACGCGCACGGCCTTGTCCGCCAGGGCATGCACGTGAACGTTGAAGCCTGCTGCGGTGGCTTTATCAATATAGGCGCGAAGATATTCTTCCGGACGGGCGAGCATGCCCGCCTGCGGGACGCATTGCTGGGGGAAAAACCCGTGTTCCGCTGCGAAGGTCTTGATGGTTTCAGCATCTGCATAGGCCTGTGGGTTGGCCTGTACGTCCTGGCATAACTCCTGGCCCTGGTCGACATAGCCCACCACGTTGAAGGTACCGTCTTCGATGCTGCCGCCAAAGATCGGCTGCTGGTAATTTTCCAGCAGGGCGGCGACCGGCAGGGTCGGAGGCGAAGTCAGTGGATTTCCCTCAAGAACTGCATCAGCAAACACCTTGACGGCATCGGCTTGGATCAACGGCGAATGTTCATACCCGCTGCGCAACGCCTTGAGTTGTTCAATGTGCGCGTCGATGTCGCCTACCTTGGCGGATGCTGGCTCAGCCAGGGCAGCGCGCAAGCGGAATGTCATCTGGCCACTTTGTTCCAGCCAGCCGTACATGGCGAGTGTCCCGGGTGAAACCCACGCATCCTGTATCGATGTAATGCCGCTTTCCGCCAGTTTTGTCGCTACTCCTGGCATGACTTCTTCAGCCTTGGCGCCTGTGCCCAGCATGTCCCCGAGCATATCGGGGCGTAACAGATTCCGCGCTTCTTCGTTGATACCGCCGGTGGGCTCTCCGTTCTCGTCCAAACCCAGCATGGTCTTAAATGCCGCGAAATCAGTGGCCAGGGTCGCGGCATTGATCCCGACTATCTCGCCGGCTTCATTTTTGGCCAATGCCAGCGCAGCGCTGTTGGCGGCGCCATGATGGCCGTCATCACCCAGCAGGATAATGGGGTGGTCCGTGGACACCGCATCCAGCGCTGCGCGGATATTGGGCAGGCTTTCGCTGGGCTCGTTACCCTGGGAAAATCCCCACTGCAGTACGATCAGCCAGTCTCCTGGCGCGATTTCATACTTTGTTATGCATTCCTGTAGTACCGGCACCATCTCATCCAACGAATGGGGTTTGGAATTGAGGTCGCACTGATGAGGCTCCACTATCCCGAGAGCGTGAATATGCATGTCGTGAATTCCCGGCATGACCATTGCTCCACCGAGGTCACGTACATCGGTACCTTCCCCCACGTAGGCTGCGGCAGCTTCATTGGTTCCAACAAATACTATTTTGTTGCCCTTGATGGCAACCGCCTGTGCAACGCTGCGAGTCGCGTCAACGGTATAGACATAGCCGTTGGTCAGCACAATGTCTGCAGGTTCGGTTACCGCCGACTGCTGGCAGGCCGTGAGCAGCAGCAAAGCGGTTACGAGGGAGATAATGACTTTTGATTTCATGGTGGCGACCTTGCGATGTTTGGGGTGCGGCG
Organism: Lysobacterales bacterium; assembly: GCA_031362985.1. Taxonomy (GTDB): domain Bacteria; phylum Pseudomonadota; class Gammaproteobacteria; order Xanthomonadales; family SZUA-36; genus SHZL01. The sequence goes on from JANLTO010000101.1 coordinate 4,468, forward strand.
GAATTTGACGCGAGCGGCCATCATAGCGGAGCCCAACCTGAGACTTCAACGCCAGGCTTCAACGCCACACATCAATGGAGCCGCAGAGCCGCTCAAAGGACCTCAGGAAACCCGCGCCAACCAGGCTTTGCGCGCCTTGATCCACTTGACTTCGCGGCGTTCAAGGGCCAGGAGCCGCTTGAGCGGGTTTGGGTGAGGGTCATTTTCCTGGCCATTTCCCAACAGCACGATCTGGTCGTAATACCAGGCCATGACCGCGAAACTGGCCATCATCTTGATGAGTGTGACCGGGCTGTTGGTGCCAAAAAAGCCGCCGGGATTTCCCAGGATTCGTTCAAATCGCGGCAGGTCCTCACCATCACGCAGCAGCTTTTGGGTACACACGGGATTTCCACACAGGGGCCGCCCAATGCCCATAGCGCTGATGCCGTCCACAGCAATGGCCTCAGCCATGCCACTGGCCGAGCGAAATCCACCGGTGACCATCAGCGGCACGCTGGCTTCGTCCTTAAGCTCAGCCGCAAATCCCTGGAAAAACGCTTCGCGTGCGCGCGTGCTGGCGCGTAAACGGATGTTTTCCCGTGGCTCGATGCCGTCAAACTCGAGCATCCTGGGTTGCTCGTAGGTGCCGCCGGACAGCTCGATCAGGTCCACGCCATCTGCTTCCAGCCAGCGCACTACCTGCCGCGCATCGTCCGCGCCGAAGCCGCCCTGTTGAAAGTCTGAACTGTTCAGTTTCACCGCAACGGCGAATTCACTGCCGGTTTGTGCCCGCACGGCAGCGACTATGCTGCGCAGAAACCGCGCCCGGTTGTCCAGGCTGCCACCCCATTCATCATTGCGGCGATTGGACCGGGGACTGAGAAATTGGGAAATCAGGTAGCCATGGGCAGCGTGAACCTGCACGCCGGAAAATCCACAGGCTTTTGCCTGCCGCGCCGTTGCGGCATAGCGCTGGATCAGCAGCCTGATCTCATCCGGGTGCAGAGGCGCGGGCCTGGCAAACCGTCCCCCGGGCAGGTTCAGCCCGATATCGGAGGCAGACTTGGGCGCCGGGTTCACCCGCTTCTGGGTCTGGCGACCCGGATGTGAAATCTGCATCCACATCCGGCAGCCATGGGCGCTGCCGGCATTGGCCCACTCTGTGAAAGCCGCCCGCCCCGCCGGGTTCAGCTCCTGATCAAGGATCACATTACCCGGACGCTCCAGATGCGTGCCATCAACCATTACATTACCGCTAATCAAAACAGCCACACCGCTTTGTGCCCAGGTGCGATAGAGCCGCACCAGCTGTTCATTGGGTAAGCCGTCGGGACCGGCCAGCCCTTCCGTCATCGCTGCCTTGACCAGGCGATTCTTGAGGATCAAGCCGCAGGGCAAAGTCAGCGGGGAGCCAAACGCCCGGCCCGGATCGCCAGTCATGTTTTTCTCCCAGGATCCCGGCACAATTCCAGGCGGTCAGGACGGTGCACAGCAACCGCTTGCCGCAGACGCTGGCTTGGGGGAAGGCGCACAGCAGCCTGCATTGACGCTGGTGGTGGCGCTGTCAACGGCACGGGCAGCGGCACCGTTGACACTGGCCGTACCACAGCTCGCCAGCACCGGTTCGCCGGCCGTTTTGCCGTCATACATGGGCACGCTACCCAGTGAATGAAATGCTTCCCACGCAATACCCTGCGGGTCGCGCACCCAGTGCTTGTCAGAACGGGCATAACAGCAACTGACATTTTCCTCATCGACAACGGCTCCGCCATCGGCCGCAGCAAAGTGCGTGCGGAGATCGGCCAGTTCGTCCGCGCTATCCGCCTGGAGTCCCAGATGATTGATGCCGACGCGGGAGCCGCGTTGTGAGATAGCAAAATTAACTCGTGGATCCTCCAGCATCCACTTGGCGTAGTCGGGTTCTTCCACCGATGGCGGAAGCCCGAACAGGTTGGAATAGAAGCGGATACTGGTGGCCAGATCCGGCACACCTAAATGTACATGAAAGCGTTTCATCGTTGACTCCTGGTGCGTTTGGTTGAGGGTTTGCGCGCGGCAGGGGCACACTCGCTGCCGCAGGCGGCGCTGGCGCTTGCGCGACAGCAGTTTTCGGTGAGATATCCCAGCAGTCCATTCATGCCCGCGACATCGGTGCGGTACCAAATGAAGCGGCCTTCCCGGCGGTCGAGGATCAGGCCGGCGTTGGCCAGTTCCTTGAGGTGAAACGACAACGTGGCTGGCGCCAATTTCAGCTGCAATGCAATTGCACCTGCAGTCAGACCGTCCGGTGCGTATTCAAGCAGCAGCCGGAAAATCGCGAGACGCGTTTCCTGCGCCAGCGCTGCCAAAGCCGAGACCACACGCGTGGCGTTGACAGGGGTGCTTTCCGTGGATATCCATTGTTTTTCCATATTTCCAATAATATGGAAATATAATCCAAAACACAAGGGGGATGAAGAAAATAAATATACACCGGACAACATGCACCTTCATGTCGAGACTCAAGGCAGCTGATGCATTTTTTCCAGCATGGCCTGGAAACGCGGATTGCTGCGCAAAGGTTCGTAAATAAATACCCAGTTCATGTGGATGGCCCACGGGTCACCTGCCTCGAAAGCCCGCTCCAGGCTGGCCAGGGCGAGGTCCTGTTCGCCCAGCAAGGCATACTGCATCGCCCTGCCAAAAACGCCTTCGAGTATGTCTTGTCGCTGCTCCAGTAAGGCCAGCGCGCGGGGCTTTAGTTCGGGGTTCTCTAGTGCGTCTATCCTTGCCAGGTCAGGCGCGGGGTCAGTGCCTTTCAACTCGGCATGGCGTTGTGCCATCTTTCGTGCCTTGGCATAGTCGCGCCGCAGCGTGTAAAGAATGTCCAGGTTCTGAAAGGTCCAAAGAAAATTTGGATCCAGTTCCAGGGTATATAGGTATTGTGCTTCCGCTTCATCCAGGCGGTTGGAATACAGCAGGAAATAGCCTGGCACGTGACGTATCACAGCGGATAAAGGATCCGCTTCTGCTGCAGCATGCAATTGATCGAGCGCTTCTTCCAGCCGCCCTTCAGCCACCAGCACTTCGCCAAACCAGTGATGTGCCGTGGCGTACCGGGGTTGCAGGGCTATAGCCTTTGCAAAATCGCGATTGGCGCCGTCCCAGTCATAGTCGAACGCCGCCTTGTAATAGCCGGACGTGGTCAGTGCGCGCGCGGAGTCGGGATTAATCGCCAGGGCCCGTTGCGTTGCTTCCCGCGCCAATGGAATGGATTCCGCAACCGAGCCGACCCCGTACTCGGGGAACAGCGCATAGGTATCTCCCAGCGCGGCCCAGGCCTGGCTGAAGCCGGGGTCCAGTTCCACTGCCTCGCGCAAAGGCTCAACGGCTGCCAGCAAAGACCGCGGCGAGCGTTGATTCCACAAGTGGCGACCTTGCAGATACTTGTTGTAAGCAGCCACATTGTCGGTTGAATGAGTCTCCAGTTTTTCCTGGTCAGTGCCGCTCAGGGAAATCTGCAACGCGGCCACAATGGCGTGGGCAATTTCATCCTGCACGGCAAAAATATCATCAAGTTTACGGGTATAGGTTTCCGACCACAGGTGGGTATCCGTTCTTACATCAACCAACTGGGCCGTCACCCGGATGCGGTCACCGTCCTTGCGAACGCTGCCCTCGAGCACGTGGTCCACGCCCAATTGCCGGCCAATTTCGGTTACCTGCAAGTGGCTACCCTTGAATGTGAACGAGGAGGTGCGCGATGGCACGCGCAGTCCGTCGATGCCGACGAGTACGTTCAGCAACTCCTCCGATATTCCATCAGAGAAATATTCGTTTTGTTCGTCGTCACTCATGTTGACGAAGGGAATGACGGCAACGGATTTAGGCGCATCCGCGGCAGGCGCTGCCGATGTATTCACCGTTTCGTCTGTCGCAGTCTTGTTCGCAGTAAATCGCTCAACCAACAGGAAACCCACCGCAATCACCAGCACGCCAATAATCACAAAATCCAGCTTGCGGCCGGTTCGCGCTGCGATGGACTGGCTGCGCGGCACTTCGCTGTCACGCTTGAGGCCTTCCGGGGTGAGCTCAAAGGCCCAGGCGAACAGCAGGGCCGGTGGCAGGCCACAGGCCAGCACCAACAGGATGACGCGAAATATCCAGTGCGGCGCCCCGATGTTGTTCAGGATGACGTCGGACACCTGCAGGATCAGCCACGAGAAGACCAGGTAGGCGATCGCTACCCGGACGACATTGCGGCGCTTGAGTTCACTGAAAAAGGACAAAGACACCCACCTGTGGCTCAACCCGGTGTATAAGCGTAGCCTTTTGCCCCGTTAATACCAACCAGACCCGCTACATCCTTCCGGAGCGTACACCAAAGTCATGGTGTTTCTAGCGTGTTTGCTGCCCCGCCTGTGCCGCAAGGGTTTCGCACAGCGCCACATTGTCATTCGAAATTCTCCTGATCGGTATTACGCCCTGCCTGTTGATGGAGGGAATGTCATAGGTCGCGGTGCCTGCATAACAGTCGCTGAACTCGAGGATGACGGTTCCGTCCGGATGCTGCGTTGGAGTGGGAGTTCCGGAATCGAATACCCCGCCTTGCGTTATCTCGACATCCAACGCCGACTGGTTATCCGCATAGGGCCCGAACGCGGTCACCCAGCGATGGCCGGGTTCCCCCAATTGAGCGGTAATGGCCTCATCCGGTCTCTCCACTTCATAGGTAAACCATGCCAGGAAGATTTGGCCGATGCCCGGGAAGACAGTGACAAAAAAGCCTTGGCCCCCAGTATCGCTGTTGTACCAGGCATCGTTAAGGCCCGCGTTAATCTGAAAAACCTGACTGTTTGCGGCGCCAATGCGCGGAGCGGTGTATTGGTCTACACCTTCGATAATTGTGAGAATAAGGCCATCAGCAGACACGTGCATTATCAGGGGGGCGTTAGGGTCTGAAAGTCCCCAACTACCGTTGGTATCAATGTAGGGTGCCGGAGATCTGCTTGAGGTAATGGCACCGCTGACCGGGTCCCAGGCATAGGTGCCATGCTCAATGCCATCGGGGCCATTGTCACTGCCGGGTGGCTGGTCCACGGCCATGAAATAAACACCGTTCGGGAGAAAGACAACAAGGAAGGAATTGTCGGCGACAGTGGCATCACCAAGGAACCAGGCGCCCACGATCGCACTGGAGCCGGTCACACGGTTCGCAACGGAAGGGTTCTCACCAGGAATCGTCGCCGTGGCGCTGCCCCCTACGACAGCAATAGTCACACCGGAAACCCCATTCAGGCCCGACAGACCGGCGTCGCCATTGGTGTCCAGCAGCGTTGTTACACTGAATGCGCCGGTCGTTGGATTCCAGGTGTAGGTACCGCGCTCGAAGCCATCAACCGCATGCGGCGCATCGGCCGCCTTGGCATTCTGTATCTGGAAATAATAGCCATTGTCCAGAAATACAACGACAGAGGCGCCTTCGGCCGTGGTGTCAACGCCTGAATTCGTCCATGCGCCGACGATGGATTCAGCCAGCACCGGCGAAGCTCCGAACAGGCCGAACAGGACACAAAGGACGCAGGTCTTCCAGATATTCATTTTGGCGGACTCCAAAGGGCAGTGGTATCGGTATGTCACGCGTGGTCATGGATTCTTGTGGGAGATGACGGGCCCGCAAAGATGCGCTCCTTGCAAAATTTCTCAGCCGGAGGGAGCAGGGATGCTAGCAGGCGTGAAGTCTGGCGGTCAACGTATTTCGGACGTTTCGGTAACTATCTTGACAAAGGCTATATGTTGTTGAGCCCACGGGTTGTTAAGAACACGGATTGTTAAGGCCTCGGGTTGTCAAGGGTGCAGCGTGTACACTAAAGTCAATAGAAGAGCGACTGGGCCGGATTCATGTGTGGATTTGCCGGGATCATTAACCTGGACGGATTGCAGGGCGATCCGGCGCAACGCCTGGTTCACCTGCGCGCCATGGGTCATCAGTTGGCCAGGCGCGGGCCGGATGACGAACAGTTTTATGACGATGGCTATTTGTCCCTGGTGTTCCGCCGGCTTTCCATCATCGACCTCGACAGCGGCCGCCAGCCCATCTGGAATGAAGACCACTCTGTGTTCGTGGCAGTCAACGGAGAAATTTACAACTACCAGGACATACGCAAGCGACTGGAAGGGAGGCATGTCTTTTCCAACCGGTCGGATTCCGAGGTAATCGTCCACCTGTACGAAGAGCGTGGCGCTGCCCTGATGGAAGAGCTCAACGGCATGTTCGCGTTTCTGGTTTGGGATACGCGCAACCGTCGCCTGTTGCTGGCCCGAGACCGCTTGGGAATCAAGCCCCTGTTCTATGCTGTAACCGACCATTGCCTTATTTTTGCGTCGGAACTCAAAGCATTACTGGCCCACCCGGCCTGTCCGCGGGAACTTGATTGGTCGAGTTTTAAACCGGGCTCCGATGGGATGCACTCGCTGTATAGCTACGTGCGGGGAGTACAGCATGTGCGCGGTGGCCAGTACCTGTTGCTGGAACAAGGAAAAACGGCCACCCCGCGCATTTACTGGTCAATCAAGGACTACTTTCCAGCCGCGCAGGGAGAAACTACAGCCCAAAGCGCAGAGGATTATGTCGCGCAGTACGGCGAGTTGCTGCATGACAGCGTGCACAAACAGTTGATGAGCGACGTGCCGGTAGGATTGTTTCTCAGCGGTGGCATTGATTCCACCTTGTTGGCAGCTCTTGCGGCCGATGCGCAACAGGAACTGCATTGCTTCACCGTAGTGGAAAACAGCACCATCGAGGCCGGCGACGTGGAACAGGCCCGCCGTGCGACAGCTGAGCTGGGTTTGCATTATTACCCGGTGCGCTTTGACGCCCAAACCGTGCTGGATGAACTCGACTACGACCTGGCGCAGTTCGAGTTTCTCATTTGGGCGGTTGAAACACCGCGTTTCAGCATTGAATGGATGCTCAAGCTGGAACTCCATCGCTATGCCAAGACCCGGATGCCGGACCTGAAGGTCATGCTGCTGGGCCAGGGTGCAGACGAGTTTGCCGGAGGTTACTCACAGAGCCTGGGCAATGAAAACCAGACGTGGCCGGCCTACACCCGCGGGCTTGGTGACATCCACACACAGATGCAGCGCGCAGACATCGGCATTCCGGACTATATGCACCCGGCCCTGGCCGCAGGCTACCCGCCGGACCTGGAGACAGGTGGCCTGGCGGAATACCATCGGCATATGCTGACCCGCGTGTCCTTGCTCCAGCGTCATAACCTGTGGCACGAGGACCGCACCAGCGCCTGCCAGGGCGTGGAAGCGAGGGTGCCTTTTCTCGATCACCGGCTGGTGGAATTGCTGGCCTCCGTGCCGTCCGCCTTGCATGAATCCCTGTTTTTCAACAAGCGCATCGTGCGGGCACAGTTAGCGCGTGCCTTGCCCTCCTACCCGCCGAACAAACTGAAAGTGAAGTTTTACTCCACTGTCAAAGGTGGATCGATAGAACGGATGCGTATTGGCATGATCCGGCGTACGTTCCCGGAATTCAGGAGTAAATATCTTGACCAGCCCGGGGCAATTTTCTCGGCGGACAAAATGCATGCCCACTACCTCCAGATCGTCAGCGGTACCGCGGTTTCCAACGAAGACCTGATGGCTTTTTTCGACTGCATGGCGATCACCGTATTTGATCATCTGTGCAAGACGTTCCCTACTGCAGGGGCGCCGCCCGGGATTGATCCGCCCTCGCCTTTGCTGACATGGAACTGATCCAGCCGGCATGAATAAGGCCACAGGCACCTTAGGCCGCATCCCCGTTAGCATCTGGGCCCTGGGCTTTGTGAGTCTGCTCATGGATATCTCGTCGGAGATGATTCATAGCCTGCTGCCGGTGTTCATGGTTACCGTGCTCGGCACCAGCGTTTGGGTCATCGGTTTGATCGAAGGCGGGGCCGAGGCGACCGCGCTGATCGTGAAAGTTTTCTCCGGCGTATTGAGCGACCGCTGGGGCAAGCGCAAGCCACTGACCATCCTGGGCTATGGACTGGGTGCCATTTCCAAACCGCTGTTTGCGCTCGCGACCTCTGCCGGTTTCGTACTTACGGCACGCATACTGGATCGCATCGGCAAGGGTATTCGCGGGGCGCCACGTGATGCGCTGGTTGCGGACCTCGCTCCAGTGGAATTGAGGGGCGCTGCCTTTGGACTGCGCCAGGCGCTTGATACCGTGGGTGCATTCCTCGGCCCGCTATTGGCCATTGGCCTGATGCTGCTTTGGGCCAATGATTTTCGTGCGGTATTCTGGGTGGCCATCATTCCGGCTTTTCTAGCCGTCGCTTTGCTGATGTTTGGCGTGCGTGAACCGGAGCGGGAAACTGGCACGGCCCGCACCAATCCCATCAGCAGACAGAACCTCAGGCGCCTCAGCGCCGCCTACTGGCGGGTGGTAGTAATTGGCGCCGTATTTACGCTGGCGCGTTTCAGTGAAGCCTTCCTGGTGTTGCGCGCCTTGCAAGGTGGCATGGCTGTCGCCTATGCACCGCTGGTGCTGATCGCAATGAACGCGGTTTACGCCGCCGGCGCGTATCCGTTCGGCAAGTGGTCAGACCGCATGAGCCATTCCAGCCTGTTGGCCTGGGGTTTGGTGGTCTTGATCGCCGCAGACGTGCTTCTCGCCTGTAGCAACCAGTGGCCCTGGGTGTGGCTGGGAATCCTGCTGTGGGGTTTGCACATGGCCATGACCCAGGGGCTGCTGGCCGCGATGGTTGCCGCTACCGCTCCCGCTGACTTGCGGGGCACTGCATTTGGTTTCTTCAACCTGCTCAGTGGCATTGCGCTGCTATTTGCCAGTGGCCTTGCCGGCGTTTTATGGGACCAGCTCGGCGCATCGTTCACTTTTGCTGCCGGGGCTGTATTTAGCCTGTTCGCGCTGTGCCTGATTCTGCTTAACTATGGAGCTCCGCGCATTCCCGCCTGAACCAGCCAGACTACGTCTTCATTGCGGGATTGTGTCTTCACTTCAGTCCGTGCCATTTTCGAGTCCAGCAGGATCAGCAGGTTGCAGCCCCAGTCGGCCGCGATGGACTGGGCACGCACAATGCTGGCCGTACTCTTCATCTTTCTGGAAGAGCCCTTTTTCGGTATCCAGACGGGACTTGCCGTCATCAGGCGGTACGCGCCGACTTTTTCCTGCACGGCCTTGGCGATTTCGTCCTGGTTCTGGTTGTAAGCCGTCATGTCCAGCACCAGCACCGCGCTGCGTTCTATGCCGGGCCCACAAACGGGCTCAGGGCCTTTCAGGATATTCGATGAACAGGCGACCAGCGACCCCAGCGATATGAGCGCTAGTAAACCGACCAAAACCAGGCGTGGGTACATCATGTTTCCCTCCTCAAAGTGAGTCAAATATACCTCATTGCTGCAGTGGCGGGCGACGAGGTTCCATTTGAAGCTCCTTCAGTTATGCTGCCGTAGTTTGTTTTCCGCCAGGGCGGCCAGCGCCCGTTCCCGCCCCGCCCGATGATCGATGACCGGCAGCGGATAGTTCTTGCCCAATGTTACCCCAGCCGCCGCCAGCATCTCCTGTGGAGCTAACCATGGCTGGTGAATGAACTGCGCAGGCATGCGTGCAAGTTGCGGCACAAAACGGCGCACGTAATCCCCGTGCGGGTCAAACTTCTCCCCCTGGGTGACCGGGTTGAAGATACGAAAATAGGGTGCAGCATCGGCACCACAGCCGGCCACCCACTGCCAGCCCATGGTGTTACTCGCAAGGTCAGCATCTACCAGAGTGTCCCAAAACCAGCGCGCACCCTCCTGCCAGGGCTGCAACTGGTGTTTGACCAGAAACGAGGCAACCACCATGCGCACCCGATTGTGCATCCAGCCCGTTTTCCATAGTTGCCGCATGCCGGCATCCACCAGGGGATAGCCCGTCTGTCCCTGCTGCCAGGCCAGCAACTGCTCTTCATCCAGCTGCCAGGGAAACGTGCGGAAGGCCGGTTTCATGGCCTGTTCAGGGGAGTCGGGGAAGTGCTGCAGCAGGTGGTAGGCAAATTCCCGCCACGCCACTTCGCTGAGAAAAGTTTGCCCGCCGCCACCGTCCTGTTCACCGGCAGCGTGCACTGCGGCCCACACCTGGCGGGGACTTAGCTGGCCCCAGTGCAGGTACGGCGAAAGCCGCGAAGTGCCTTCGACCCCCGGCACATTGCGCTGTTCGCGGTAATTGCCAACCGCATCATTCACAAACGTATGCAGGACATTTGCCGCACCGGCCAGTGTAGGATCCCAGTGCCGTGGAAACTCTTTGTCCCAGGCAATTCGCGGCAGTAAGCCCAGGCTATCAATCGACTCACTGCGTGGCACTTTTGCTGGCGCAAGCAACGCGGATGTCCTGGTGTGCACCGGCGTCTCCAGCGGCAGGGTGCGCAGGTGTTTCCAGAACGGCGTAAACACCCGGAACGGTTTTCCAGACTGATTGCGCACCTGTTCCGGCTCGATCAACAGGCTGGCATTGAAGGCCTTTACCTCGAAGCCCTGGTCTTGCAGCACCCGCTGGACACGCGCATCACGCTCAGCAGCCGCAGGTTCATGCAGTCGGCTGAACAGCACGCTTGCAACGCTCAGACCGGCCGACCCCAATTCACTGATGATTTCCTGCAAGGCAGCAAGGCTGGGCCCCTGGCGAATGACCAGCGGCAAACCCACGGCCCCCAACTCCATCTGCAAAGAGTGCAGCGCATGATGCAGCCACCAGGCCGATGCGCCGCCGGGTGGCCAATTGCCGGCTTCTGCGGGTGCGTGAATGTACACCGGGACCAGCGGCCGGCCGAGGCGCACTGCTTCCACCAGCATGGGATGATCCTGCACACGCAGGTCCTGCCGAAACCATGCCAGAGTGACCGCCTTCATTCAGGATTGAAAACCGATGAGCAAGCTGAGGTACGCAAATTGTTCAGGCATTGATCTTGCGCGCCCGCACGGCGCGCCCTTTGACTTTCCCTGCAGCGAGGTAATTGAGGGCCTGGCGCAGCGCGGCGCGTTCCACTGCAACATAGCTGCACATATCGAAAATGGCGATTTTGCCAATCTGTGAACCGGGCAGGCCGGCATCTCCCGTCAATGCACCAAGGATATCGCCCGGACGGATTTTCTGCTTGCGTCCGGCATCGATCTGGATCGTGACCATGGGTGCTTTAAGGGTATAGCCCGGCACACGGTCCAGCGATGCATACACATCACAGGCACAGGGCCTGGACAGGTAGGCTTCAATCGCCTGTACGCGCTGGTATTCCGATTGCGTGAAAATGCTCAGGGCCACGCCCTTCTCCCCTGCCCGGCCAGTGCGCCCAATGCGGTGCACGTAGATTTCCGGGTCACGCGGTAATTCATAATTGATCACCGCCTGCAGTGACTTGATGTCGAGACCCCGTGCGGCCACGTCGGTTGCCACCAGCACCGGGCAACTATTGTTGGCGAATTGCACCAGCACCTGGTCACGTTCGCGTTGCTCCAGGTCGCCATGAATGGCCAGACACTGGATACGGTTTGCATCCAGGAACTCGGCCACCTCGTCACACTGTTTTTTGGTATGGCAGAACACCAGAGCAGATTCAGGCTCGTAGTGTTCGAACAAGGCCAGCAAGGTGTTGTTGCGCTCGTGTGTTTTTACCTCGTAAAACATCTGCTCGATGACACCCGGCTCGTGTTCCTGCTCCACCGCCACGGTCACCGGGTTGCGCTGGAAGCCGCGGCTTATTTTCTTGATCGCATCCGGGTAGGTGGCAGAAAACAGCAACGTCTGGCGGTCTTTCGGGGTCTGCTCCAGGATTTCGGTCACGGCATCCAGGAAACCCATGTCCAGCATCCGGTCGGCCTCATCGAGCACCAGGGTTTTCAAACCGCCCAGATCCAGTGTCTTCTGGGTCAAGTGATCCAGCACCCGTCCCGGCGTGCCAACCACGATGTGTGCGCCGTGTTCCAGCGATCCTTTCTGCGGGCCAAAGGGCTTGCCGCCGCACAGAGACACCAGCTTGATATTGGGCACAGCCTGGGCCAGCCGGCGCAGTTCTTTGCCCACCTGGTCCGCCAACTCCCGCGTGGGGCACAGCACCAGCGCCTGTACGCCAAAGAAACGCGGGTTGATCTGCTCCAGCAATCCAATGCCAAACGCCGCCGTCTTGCCACTGCCGGTCTTGGCCCGCGCAATGAGATCCTTGCCGGCCAGCACCAGCGGCAAACTCCCGGCCTGGATCGGCGTCATTTTTGCGTAGCCCAGCGATTCCAGGTTGGCAATCTGCGCAGGCGAGATCGGCAGGGAGGAAAAACTGTCGCTGGTGGTGGCGGTCATGCCTTGATTACCCTGGAATGCCAAAGGAGGTGGTGCGTGAGTCGTATCATACAGTGGTGGCTCTGGCCGGTGACCCTGAATGCCTCCAACGGCAATTTTCTTACCTGCATCGAAGTCGAAACCCCATGGTTAATTAAAGCGCACACGCTCAATTTGTGTAACAGGTGTGTTCTTAAGCGGGAGATTCAGTTTGACAAAGACACAGACACGAATTAGGCTGTGACATAGGCTATGGCATATGCCAATTCAGCACCCGGGTTTGTACCTCGGCCTTTCGGGAGAATTCACCATGCAATCAGGGCGTGTTGTCCGGCTGTTTCGCAATGGCCGCAACCAAGCTCTTAGGATTCCCCGGGAGTTTGAATTCGCGGGGGACGAGGCCATTATCCGCCAGGACGGTGATCGGCTGATTGTGGAACCCGTCCGAAAAGGCAGCTTGCTCTCCTTATTGGCTGGCATGGAACCCCTGGATGAAACCTTTCCCAATGTGGACGACGCATCGCTGCCCCTAGATGACCTGAGCCTTTAAACATGCCGCCGCAATACTTGCTCGACACCAACATCCTGTCGGATTTGGTGCGTAACCCACAGGGTAAGATTGCGCAACGAATTGCACGCGCGGGAGAGAAAAACATTTGCACCAGCATCGTGGTGGCAGCGGAGTTGCGCTTTGGTGCTGAGAAGCGCGGGTCTGAGCGACTGACCAACCAGCTTGAGACAATTCTTTCTGCAATAAACACCTTACCCCTGGAAGAACCTGCTGATCGCCGCTACGGGAAACTGCGCGCGCATCTTGAGGAACGCGGCACCCGCATCGGGCCCAACGATATGCTCATCGCTGCCCAGGCGCTGGCTCTGGACTGCACGGTAATTACCGCAAATGACCGTGAGTTTTCCCGCGTGCCAGGCCTGAAAGTCGAGAATTGGCTGGAATAGGTGCAAGCCTTCGGAAACGTGTCGTGATACCTATGCAACGCTCCACCACGCTGCGATGCTGGCTGCCAACGTGGCGCTAAACAACTGGCGTTTTATGCACTGTTTTTAAACCTGAACAGTCAGCTCAAGCCCAGGTCATGGCCGGCCACACGGAGTTGTTCAGCACCCGTATGGCCGCACAGCCTTTGGCCATGGGGGCTCAACAGGGGGGGATTGGCACTGTACTCAGTGGGTGAGAGAATATACGACGCTATACCAGCAGCAACGGCGAGCAGGACAGGCCGAACGAGTAACCACCGGAACTTCGCGGGAATTCCTTACAATGATTCTTGCTAGTCCAACTTTAATCCAGTCAGGTCCCTGGCCAGCCAGGTGCTATCGGCGGTTTGACGTGTTTCTGGTCTATCACGCTGACCCATGAGAAACGCTGATTCCCTGAAAGTCACCCGTCAGCGGCTGGAGCAGGCCCGCGCTCAGCGACCGGACGATAAGCAAGTGGTAAGCCATCTGCTGCTCGTGCTTGAAGAATTGGATGCCTATACGGACCTGCAGCAGTTGTTGGCTGTGGCAATTGCCCAGTGGCCTCAGGATAGCAGCCTGCTGATGTTCCGCGCGCGCGTTCACACTAATTTGGGTAATTTCCTGGACGCGAAGGCCGCTTACCAGGAAGTACTCCGTCAGGAACCGGGTCATGTTGGCGCGGTGTGCTCCATGGTCATGCAGGATCATGGTGATGATATTGGCGGGCTGCCTTACGTGGAGGCGCGACTCGCGGCCCGGGATATCACAGTTGCTGAACGCGCCAGGCTTGGCTATGCGCAGGCGCGGTTACTGGAGAAAGAGCTTCGGTACCATGACGCGTTTGAGACGCTCAGGCAAGCCAACGCCACCAGGGCTGTAGCGGGCGGTATGGATATCGTGGCCAAGCAGAAAGGTGCGAGATCCGTGTTAGGTGACATCGACGCAGACGTTGTTAAACGCTGTAGCGGGCGCGGCAACCTGTCAACGCGCCCTGTATTTATCGTCGGCATGCTGCGCTCCGGCACTACCCTGATAGAGCAGATACTGGCTTCACATCCGGATGTTTACCCCGCTGGTGAGCGCAAGTTCTGGGGCGAAGTGTTGGGTGCACTCGTGAGGTCGGCGCCGCGTCACGAAGGCTCCATGATCGACGCCATAGACGGTACGCACCGTGATGTTTGGAAGAATGCCGGCAACGACTACCTGTCCAGCATCAATGAATTAAACAGTGACTCCCTCCGGACCACCGACAAGCTGCCTGCGAATTTTGCGCTGCTACCGTTTATTCACCTCATATTTCCACGGGCGCACATTATCCATATCCGGCGCAATCCATTGGCCACAATTGCCTCTTGCATCAAGACGCCGTTTTCCGATCCTTCACTTGCGTTTACGCTTGAAGATTGGGCGAGATTTTATGGTATTTACCAGGCCGTAATGGACCACTGGCAGCCGCTGTTGGGCGATCAAATGCTGACTGTCAATTATGAGGAATTGGTCAGCGACTTCCCTGCACAGGCACGGCGCCTCATTCAGTTTGTGGGGCTGAACTGGGACGATGCCTGTCTCCATCCACACCTGCATCAACGCGCCGTGCGCACTGCCAGCGCGCAGCAAGTTCGCCGTGAGGTGCATACCGGATCGATCCATGCCTGGCGATGCTACGAAGAGCAGCTTGCTGAGCTACCGCTCTATATGGAGGAAAGCCGGACAGTTGTGGGTGGTTCCAATCCGATCGTGAGTTTTCCTGCGTGCCAGGCTTGAGAGTCGACAATTGGTTGGAATAAGCACAAGCCTTCAGCGGCTCCCGGCCAGGTCATTACGAAAGACCACGCCACCCTTCATGACGAAACGCACACGCTCGAGTTCACGGATGTCTTCCAGCGGGCTGGCGGACGTGGCAACGAGGTCGGCGGCCTTGCCGGGTTCGAGGGTGCCGATCAGATGGTCAAGCCGCAGCACGCGCGCCGCTTGCGCGGTGGCCGCCCCGATGGCTTCAGCCGGGGTCATGCCTATTTTCACCAGCTCGGCAAACTCGCCGGCATTGCTGCCATGCGGTACAACGCCGGTGTCGGAACCGAACACGATCGTGATGCCTTCACCGTAAGCTCGCTCCGCCGAGAATGGCTTGGTCTTGATATCAAACAATCGCTGCATGATCGGGCTCGGAATCCAGTGCATAGTGCCGCTATCGAGGTCTGCGGGCGAATCGCCCACGACTTGCTGAAAAGCAAACAGGTGAGGCTCGAACGCGGCTCCGGTCTCGCGCATCAGGCGCCAGCTCTCATCATCCGGCCAGGGTGCGGTATCAATGATATCCACGCCTGCCCGCAGCGCGGCGTTGATTCCGGCAGCCGTGTGCCCATCGGCGATAACGATCCGGCCCAGTCCGTGGGCCGTCGTGACAATGGCCGCAAACTCCTCGTCGGTAAAGGTCTGCTCCGCGATGTGCGCATCATTGAGACTGCCGCTGTTGTATAGGTTGATCAGGTCCGCTCCACGTGCGATCTGCTCACGCACCACGCGGCGGCACTGGTCTGCACCATCGCAAACGCCCTGGGGCGGAATGGCTGCTTCCACGTCAGAGTGGTATTTTCCAGTGCGGGATGCCCCGGTTGGAGAAAGCGGACTGCCGGCAGCCAGAATCCTCGGGCCTGCCACAGTTCCCTGTTCTATTGCAGCCCTGAGCGCGTAAATCGCCAGTTCATGATCACGCCGGCCGGTGCCCAGATCCACCACGGTGGTGAATCCGGCCGCCAGATTTCGCCTGCCGAGCTCCACTCCCAGCAAAGCCAGGTCGGCTGCGTTCCGGGTAACGACCCGGAGTTCCGCACCCGGGTCCACCGGTGTGGTCAGATGCACATGCAGGTCGATCAGGCCGGGCAATACAAAAGCCCCGGAAAGATCCATCACCGTAACGCTCGCCGTGTCCCATCCCAGAGTCTCCGCAGTTACGAATCCATCCTCAATCGACTTGATCTTGCCATCCTCAATCACCAGTGTTATCTGATTTAGTGGGGGCTGTGCAGGATCAAGCAGAATCGTTCCGGCATGGACCAACAACTGCTGGCCACCGCCCTGGACGGTCCAGGGCAGCAGCAGAAATAGTGTCGCTACGAACTTCGCGAACGACACCGGGCTGTCAGAAATTACGCGAGACAGTCACGCCAACCGTGAAGGGCCGGTTGGTGAAGACCGACAGGGGCACCGCGAGATTCTCCACGACGGTCAGTTGGGCGCGTTTATCGAACACGTTGTCGAGATACAGCACGAAACGCCAGTCCTCGTTTTCCACGGCGAACCGCGCATCGAAGATGCTGTAGGAGTCCTGCTCATAATAGAAAGCGCCATTGTCGTTAAACTGGGTGTCTGACGGGCCGGTGTAGGAATAGTCGCCGCGCATGTAGCCGTTCCAGGACCCGCTGATGGGAAAGTCGTACTGCAGCGATACGTTGCTGGTGAATTTCGGCACATAAGGTATGGGATCACCGTCCTTGCCGATTGGTATGTCGATCTCCAGCAGGGGCTGGTCCTCGGTCAGCCGCGCATCGTGGTAACCCATGCCGATCCCGAGTTGCAATTGTTCGGTGAGCAGCGAGAACACTTCCAGTTCGAAGCCATCGACGCGTGCCTTGCCGGCGTTGCCAATGAAGTTGAAGCCCAGGACCGGCTCCTGTTCCTGAGTCTGGATGTTGTCCCAATCAATCCGGTACAACGAGGCATTGACCACCAGCTTGCCATCCAGCCAGGTGGTCTTGGCGCCGATTTCGTAATTGGTGAGCGAGTCAGGCTCGTACTCCTCGGGAATGATGATCGCGTTGCCAAAACCGGTGGAATTGGTGCCGCCTTGCCGAAAACCCTCCGAATACAATACATACACATTGGCATCGTCGTTGACCGCATAGCTCAGGCTAGCCTTGATGCTGACGTCGGTGTCGCTGGCGGACCGCTGCGGATCCGGCCTGGGGTTTTCACCGGGAGGGAATCCGCCGAAGGGCAATGTTTCCATCGAAAAAGAATCCTGCTGGTAGTCGAAATAGCGGAGGCCAAAGAGCCCTTCCAGTTGGTCAGTGAAATCCCAGGTCATTTCGCCGAACAGTGCCAGTTGATCGATATCGAAACTCGAAACGCGGCCAAAGATGTCCGCCTCGGTACCGTTGGGATTGCCGTCCTCGTCGGTGCTGATCACATTGCTTTCGAAATCCCGCTTGGACTGCTGGTAGAAAGCCCCGACCACGTATTGAAACCGCCCATTGAGATCAGAGGAATAGCGCAGTTCATTGGTCCAGATGTCGCGGCTGTCCGGTTGGTCAGTCACGGCACGAGCAAAAGGCAGCGGCACGCCAAAGAACAGCAGCAACGGCGTTGAGTCAAAACGGTAAAACACGTCGCGGTTGAGAATTGCACTGCTGGCATGAATGCTCCCCGAGCCAAGCTCATAGTCAAGGGCGAACTGCAGGATGTCCATATCATCCTGGTAGACATCCACGGTGTATTCATCGGTCTCAAGATCGCCAATCGAGGGGAAATAACGCTGTTTGCCACCAAGTTCAGTATCCTGGATCAGGTAGGAAGCATCGATGGTCAGCTTGTCGTTGGGTGCCCAGCGTGCCGCCAGTCGTCCGCCATAGGTCTTTTCCCAATTGATATCGTCCTTGCCCAAGCGGATGTTGTCGACAAAGCCGTCCTCGTCTTCGTAGTATGCAACTGCACGGAATGCAAACGTATCGGAAACCGGCAGATTGGCGAAACCATCGAACTTGTAACCCGGACCTCCTTTGTGCGTAGTAGAACCATCCACGGAGAATTGCCCATAGGTGTCCTCCATGTCCGGTTTGTTAGTGATGATGCGGATCGCGCCGCTCATCGAGCCTTCGCCGTACAGCGTACCCTGCGGGCCGCGCAACACCTCGATCCGCTCAATGTCGTACAGCCGGACGTCAGCATTGCGTCCGCCACCGTCATCCTCGGGATTGAAGCCGGTAATCACGGCGTCATCGAAGTACACGCCGACCGTGGCCTGCCCCACCGAGCGGATGCCACGAATGATGAATCGTTTTTCCCCGGGACCCTGGTCCTCGGTGTTCAGGCCAGGAACCAGCCGCGCCCAATCCGCGTAGTCCTGCACGTCGAGGTCGGCCAATTCCTTGGCACCTATGGCGCGGATGCTACCCGTGATGTCCTGCACGGATGCAACCCCGCGCTTGGTGGCAGTTACATATACTTCCTCTATCTCCCCGGCGCCCTGCTGGTTCGATTGATTCCTGGTTGAATCCTGGGCGATAGCGGGCGTGACGATATACAGCACCGCCGGCAGGATGAATGCAGCAGCCGCTCTCAGCGGTGTTGGAGTTGCTGGAACATTTCTCATAGCGTGCTCCTTGGGTGATTATTGACTGTGTGTTGCACTAATCCGGCAGCGCTCAAGGCCTGCCGTCATAGACCATTCCATTCTTCATTACGAAAGTGACCTTTTCCAATTGGTGGATATCTTCAAGCGGATTGCCTGAGGTGGCTATGATGTCAGCGGATTTGCCTGGCTCAATGGTTCCAACTTCAGCATTCAGTCCCAGCATTTCCGCAGCGGAAATCGTGGCAGTGGCGATGGCCGCTTGCTGGGTCAAACCAATGCTGACCAGCTCGGCGAATTCCCGGGCATTGTCCCCATGGGGAAACACGCCGGGGTCGGAGCCAAATGCAAAACGTACACCGGCCCGATACGCCTGGACCGCCGAAGGTGTCTCGTTCTTGAGCTGGTAGAGAAATTCCAGGACAGGTACAGGCAACCAACCCATGGTGCCTTCCTGCAGGGTTGCGGGTGTATCCCCCACTGCTGCCTGAACGGCATACAGGTGCGGCACGAACCACGCTTTACCGGCTTTCAGCAGCCGCCAGGTCTCTTCATCCGGGTAGGTGACCGTATCGATGGAGTCCGCTCCCGCGCGAAGAGCCGCGTTGATGCCGCTGGCGTCGTCGCGGGTATTGCCGCCATCGGCGATGGCCTTGCGGCCAAGCGCGTGCGCTGTCGAGATGATGGCAAGCATTTCATCTTCAGTGAACGTGATGGCCGGCGAAGGATTCGACAGGAGACTGCCGGTGTTATAAAAACTGATGGCATCCGCACCACGCTTGACCTGGGCACGCACCACGCGGCGGCAATCGTCTGCACCGCTGCACACGTTGTCCGGGCCTGTCACCGCTTCCACCTCCGAGTTAAAGTGCGCGGTTCGCGATTGGCCTGGAATCGAAAGCGGGCTGCCCGTGGCGAGTATGCGTGGACCGGGCATCAGGCCGCTTGCGACGGCATCTCGCAAGGCAAACACGGCCTCCTCGTGCACCCGCATTCCGGTCCCAACATCCAGCACGGTGGTGAAACCGGCGGCCAGCAATCGTTCAGCATTGACAGCGGCAAGAAGAGCGAGGTCCGCCGAGCTTTTGGTCACGTCATCAAGTGCGCCACCGGGATCAGGTGATGTGGTCAGATGCACGTGGAGGTCGATGAGGCCCGGTAACACAAAAGCGTTACTCAAGTCGATCACGCGTGCGCCGTTTTCCTCACTAAACCCTGCACGCAGCTCCACGATCCGGCCATCCCGCAGGTAGATGCTTTGATTCCGTAGCGGTGCCAGTCCCGGAACCGCCAAAACCGTGCCGGCATGGATAATTGTGAGGCCGGTGGCCGCTTGATCAGCTAAAGTCGAACTGCACCCAAAGATTGCTCCTGCCAGCAGTGGCATAAGTCCCGGCCAGAAAAGCCGACGCCGGTCATCCTGATTTACGCGCTGGCTGGCCGGGCGCAAAAGCGCCATCCGCGCGAAGGATTCCAGAGACCAGTCTGTGCAAGCCATTTTCTTACAATACAACCAGACCAAGCCCACACCCTAGAAATTTTAGTGCTCCTGGCCTAAACATCGGCTGACGCTTGCCGAGGCGCCTGAAATTGTTCAGTTATTTGCGGCCAGATCACTTGGCGGTTTGCTGGCTACCAGGCTGTGAATGGCCCGATGGGAGGCCTGTGCCACAGCCCGGAAATCGACCGTGATATAAGGTCCGAGTACGTGAAGAATCATGTCGTAGCCCTGGCAGATTGCCTCCGCGTCAAATTGACCGCCGTGGAATTCCACGAAATTTGGCCAGTTGTCGGAAATAATCCAGGTCGCGATCACCAGCGAACGAACCAGCGCCGGATCCTCGTCGAACTGCATGATGCCGACACCGGACAGGGCGCGAAAGAAGCGCTCGATGGCAAGCAGCCGTTTCTCGCGGTGCTCGCGGTAGCGTCTGCGCAACAATATGTCCTGGCGCAGCAGGGAAGCCATTTCCCGGTAAAAAAACTCGAACTCAAGGATCAGCAATGACTGGCGCACATACATTTCAGCCATGTGTTCCAGCGTGGGATTAAGGTGATCGGCGGGCCATTCATCGTTCATCGAGTGGACGATTTGCTGGAAAATGGACTGAATGATTTCCCCTTTGGTGCGAAAGTGATAATGCAGGTTGCCCCGGGAAATGCCGCATTCCTTGGCAATCCGGTTAGTCGATATCGTGTTGCTCCCATACCGGTTGAACAGTTCCAGGGCGGTGTCAATAATCAAACTCTGTGTTTCGCGTGTTGCCATGGCGGTGCGGGATTGACTCCAGGGTATTGGACACCCGCAAGACTATAATCGACTCCCCCACCCGATGCACCGCTCCGTGACACCCTCCGGGTGTCGGCAAGATCGGCCGCTTTGGGGCCGCTTCAGGGAATGACCAATGGCGAAACCTTTGCCTGGTCCAACGCGGCATTGAATGCAGCCAGCTCTTTCATGCCGATGTCGGCGGCATCCACCTTAAGGCCGGCCCAGGTCGCTTCAAGATCGGCGGCTCGCTTGACGATCCCCGCGGTGACCGGCGGATCCTGATCGGCCAGTGTCAGCACACGCAGTACCTGGGTTGACAGCAGCAGGCTGGGAATAGACACAGTATCGCGCAGACCGCCGGGCAACGGGGCCTGGGGCAGATGAATTTCCCATGCCCGGATGCGAGCGATCAGCGTGTCAGCAGCGGTCTTGATGCCACCTGCCTCGGGCTTGCCCGCTGCTTGTTCAATCAGTTCCTGGGCTCGCCCGACAATGGAACGCATGCGGTTGGTCGTGGCGTGAATGTCGTTGACCAGAGCATAAAGACCCAGGCTGATCTGCTGTTGCTCTGCCCAGGCTTTAGCATTCGCTGGTTCAACGCGCGGGTCTTGCAAGACGGTCACCGGTTGTTCGACCGATGTTTCACCAAGACTCAGGCGTGCGAGGTACGTGCCGGGAGGTACGCGCGGTGGGCGCTGGCTGACGTACCGAATGGTGTCAGCGACCGGCGTCATCGGCTCGCGATGTAAATTCCACACGGTCTCGTTCATGCCTGGATTGGTTCCCAGTGTGGGCGCTGCCGGCTCACCCTCAACACCCTTGACCAGGCTCTTTGGCGATTCCTCAGTTGGTTTACTCGAAAAACTGCGGATTACCGATCCATCGGCATTAAGAATTTCCAGCAGCAACGGGGTTTCCTCTGACACGTTCGCATCGGTCAGGGTGTAGCGGATCACCACTCCATCGGGTGGGTTGGGGCCTTCCTTTTGCGGCCATTGCGTGCTTTCAATGCGGTAGGCCGGTCGTGGCTCGAACAGTCGCAGGGTTTGGCTCTGTGCGTTGGCGTCAATCTGTCGCAGTGGCGTGATGTCATCCAGGATCCAGAAAGAACGCCCCTGGGTTGCCGCGACCAGGTCACCCTCCTGCACCCGCAGATCGGTAACAGGCACCTGTGGAAGATTCAGCTGCAGACTTTGCCATTGGGCTCCGTCATCGAAGGAAACGTAGACGCCGCGTTCGGTTCCGGCATACAGCAGTCCGCGCCGGACCGGGTCTTCGCGCACGGCGCGGGCAAAAGCCACCGCTGGAATACCGTTAACGATCAGGGTCCAGGAATGTCCATAATCGCCGGTGCGATAGATCAATGGGCTGTCATCACCCAGCTTATAGCGGTTGACCGCGATGTAGGCACCTGCAGGGTCGTGGGGAGAGGCTTCGATCATGTTGATCTGGCTCTCGGGCAAACCTTCTGGGGTCACGTTATCCCAGGTCTGGCCGCCATCGCGGGTAACGTGGACCATGCCATCATCAGAACCGGTCCAGAGTATGGCCGCATCGAGAGGCGACTCTGCCAGGTACAGCAACGTGCCGTAGTGCTCGCCACCGGCACCTTCGATCGACAGCGGTCCGCCGGTGGTTCCCTGCTTGCTGCGGTCGTTGCGCGTCAGATCACCACTGATCGCTTCCCAGTGCTGGCCCCGATCGGTTGATTTCAGCACCATCTGCGCGGCGTGATAAATCACCTCGGGGTCAAATTTTGACACCACCACCGGCGCATTCCAGTTGAAACGGTAAGTCAGGTCTTTTGCCTGCATGAAACCGATGAACGCCGGGTACGCTTCGATACTGCGTTCAACGCCGGTCACATCATCGTATTCGCTGATTGTTCCCAGCAGGCTGGTGCTATAAACCAGGCGCGGGTCGTCCGGGTCGAAGGCGAATTGCGCACTTTCGCCGCCGCCGACTGGCTTCCAGTCCGCCTGGCCAATGCCGGCATCAAAGGTCCGGCTGGCGATGCGGATCGAGGTGCTGTCCTGCTGGCCGGCATACAGCCGGTAGGGGAAGACACTGTCCGTGATGACGCGGTAAAGCTGTGCCGTCGGTTGATTATATTGGGTCGACCAGGTCTTGCCGCCGTTGAGCGAGACATTGGCGCCGCCATCGTTACCTTCCACCATGACGGCCGGGTCATCGGGATTGATCCACAAGTCGTGGTTGTCACCGTGAGGTGAGGTGATTTCGCTGAGGGTCTTGCCACCATCAATCGACTTCACCACCGAATTGGACAAAACGTATAGCGTGTCCTCGTCCCCGGGATCGGCGAATATGTGGGTGTAATACCAACCCCGGTCGCGAATGCCCTTGTCTTCGTTGACGCGCGACCAGTTCTCACCGCCGTCGTCGGAGCGGAAAATGCCACCTTCTGCCGCCTCGATCATGGCATAGACACGATTGGGGTTGGCCGGTGAAACCGCCACGCCGGTATTGCCCATCAGCCCTGGTAGACCGTTCTCCAGCCGCCGCCAGGTTTCCCCGCCGTCGATAGACTTATAAAGGCCGGAACCCGGACCGCCGGAACGAATCGTCCAGGGCGTGCGCTGGTGGTCCCAGGTGCCCGCATAGAGGATGTGCGGATTGTGCATGTCCTGACTGAGGTCATGGACCCCGGTGCCCGGGTTGACGAACAAGGTTTGCCGCCAGGTGGCGCCACCATCAGTGGATTTGTAAACGCCGCGTTCCACGGACTCCACCCAGGCATTGCCTTGCGCACCGACCCAGACCGTGTCCGGATCGTGCGGATCGACAACCACGATGGCAATATGCCGTGTCGGTTCCAGTCCAATATGAGTCCAGCTCTTGCCGCCGTCGACCGACTTGTACATGCCATCGCCATCAGCAGTAGAAACCCCGCGTATGGGCGCCTCGCCGGTGCCGACATAGATGATGTTGGCATCCGTTCGCGCCACGGCGATTGCACCGATGGTGACCGTGTTGAAAAAGCCGTCCGAGACGTTCTCCCAGCTCATACCGGCATCCGTGGTACGCCACACACCGCCACCTGTTGCACCCATGTAAAACGTATGTGGCGCGGCGGGTACCCCAGCTACCGCGGTTACCCGCCCACCTCGCCAGGGCCCAACATTGCGCCATTTGAGTGCCTGGTAGAGCGCGGGACCAGGGCTGGAAAATTCAGGCTGGCCGACCGCACCCATCATCAGGCCAGGGCCCAACAGCAGGAGCGCTGCAGCCATCAGATCTGGCAGGCGGAGGCGGTAATTGCGTCTTGAGAGGAAGGTCATCAAAAATTCTCCTGCACAGTGCCATGCGCGCACTGCAACGATGCTATTTAATGGGGACGGGTTGCCCAGTAATTCCACAGTTACCGCCTATGCGCAAGGTCACTGTTAGTCCTGGTTGACTAAAACTCTGCCGCTTGTGCGCATATCAACCCAAATGGCCCCCCGAACTACGACTTTTGGCACTGTATCCGCCGGGCGCGCCGCCTTATTCTCCGCCCAAGCGCAATGTAGCAAACCACACTAGGAAAACTTCCATCAGGAAACCAGCATGAACAAACTCATTACCGCATCGGCTTTCGCCCTGCTGCTCAGCGCCTGCGCGCAAAAAGATTCCGAACCCGTTGCCGCCGCCCAGGTTCCAGCCGAAACCCCGGACACGGCCACGATGGTCGATAAACAAGAAGTCGACGAACCCGCAGTCGAGCAGCACTCCGGCCTCATTCTGGAGTACATGGACACCAAGGTCCGCCCTGGCAATGATTTCAATGCATTCGTTAACGGTACCTGGATGGCAACCGCAGTCATTCCTCCCGATCGGGCGAGCGACAGCGTAGGGCTGATGGTGCACGAGCAGTCGCAGGCCAACGTCAAGATCATCATCGAGGAAGCGGCCAACGGCGACTTTGCGCAGGGCACTGACGAGCAAAAAGTGGGCGATTTCTACAAATCCTATATGAACGTGGAGACCCGGAATAATCTCGGGATGGCGCCACTTGCAGCAGAGTTCGCCACGATCGACGCTTTGGAAAGTTACCAGCAACTCGCCATTTACTTTGCCGACGCCAACAAGATCGGCGTGGGCGTGCCGTTTTCACTCAATCAATACGTCGATTTCAAAGACCCCAATACCTACATGATGTACGCCTACCAGGGCGGGCTCGGCCTGCCGGACCGGGAGTACTACTTCGAGAAAGGCGAAAAGTCCGAAGGCATACGCCAGGCCTATGTGGCTCACATCGAAAAGATGTTCGGGCTGGCAGGGTTGCCCGACGGCGCAGCTGCTGCCAAAACCATCATGGCGCTGGAAACACGCATGGCCGCGGAGCAGATGAAGAAAGAACAAACCCGCGACATGGTGGCGCTGTACAACAAGATTCCGCTTGCGGAACTCCCTGAACTGATGCCCAACTTTGACTGGGATGACTACCTCAAGGCAGCCATTATCAGCGATATCGACGGGCTGGTGGTCATGCAGCTGGATTACATGCGCGCCCTGGATGGCATCATCCAGGAAACCGGCATGGATGTGTGGAAGACCTACCTGAAATGGGCTGTACTCAATGCCAATGCCGGCCTGCTCAGTGCCGCCATCGACGACCAAAACTTCGACTTCTATTCCAGGACCCTGCAGGGCATCGAGCAGCAGCTACCGCCATGGAAGCGCGCCGTGGCCACGGTCGATGGCAACGTTGGTGAAGTGGTTGGGAAGGTTTACGTGGCGCGGCATTTTCCGCCAGAAGCCAAGGAAGCTATGCTGGAACTGGTCAACAACCTGATCAAGGCCTACGAAATCAGCATTAAAGAGCTCGACTGGATGGGCGATGCAACCAAGGCCGAGGCCCTGGACAAACTCTCCAAGTTTACCCCCAAGATCGGCTACCCGGATAAGTGGAAAGATTACTCGGCACTTGAGATCAGTGAGGACGATCTCGTCGGCAACATCCATCGCTCAGCTTTGTTCGTGTACGAAGATCATGCCAAGCGCCAGGCCGGTCCAGTCGACCGCAGCGAATGGGGCATGACACCGCAGACGGTGAACGCCTATTACAACCCGCCGCTGAATGAAATCGTGTTTCCGGCCGCCATCCTGCAGCCACCGTTCTTCGATCTGAACGCTGAAGCCGCGGTGAACTACGGTTCCATCGGCGCCGTGATCGGTCACGAAATCGGGCATGGATTTGACGATTCCGGCAGCACCTTTGACGGTGATGGCGTGCTGCGCAACTGGTGGACGGAGGAGGACAAGGCCGAGTTCAAGGCCCGCACGGCCAAACTGGTTGAGCAGTATTCGCAGTTCAAGCCCTTCGATGACCTGGCCGTTAATGGCGAGTACACCCTCGGTGAAAACATCGGCGACCTTGGCGGCCTGAGCATTGCGCTCAAGGCCTATCACCTGTCACTCAATGGCCAGCCAGCACCCGTGCTGGATGACTACACCGGCGATCAGCGTGTGTTCATCGGCTACGCGCAGGGTTGGCGCGGAATTACCCGTGATGAAGCCCTGCGCCAGCAGATCGCCACGGACCCGCACTCACCCAGGCAGTACCGGGTCAATGGCGTGGTCAGAAACGTACCGGAATTCTATGAGGCGTTCGACGTAAATGAAACGGATGCGCTGTACGTGCCTGCCGAAGAACGCGTCAAGATCTGGTAATCCGGGCAGCTTTTCCAAGTCATTGTCGCCCGGTGTTACCAGCGCGCGATACTTGCTATGCGGCGCGAACGGTGCACGCACCATGTAGGCGCGCTTGTCCGAGAACAGAAATGACCCGCTCGTGCCTCGGAGGATCGCCATGAGTTCAAAATCTGCTACCCGCATTGCACACCGCATCTGCCCCTTTTGCGAGGCGTGTTGTGGCCTGGAGTTGAAAATTACCGGCGACACGGTGACGGCAGTTCGCGGCCAGGATTCGGATGTCTTTTCGGCGGGCTACATCTGTCCCAAGGGCGTGGCGATGAAGGACCTGCATGACGATCCAGACAGGCTGCGGCGGCCCCTGGTGAAGCGCAAGGGACAATTTGTCGAGGTGAGCTGGGACGAGGCCTTTGCCGAAATTGACCGGCGCTTGCCGCCGATTCTGGCGCGTGACGGCAAGGACGCTGTGGGCATTTCGCTGGGTAATCCCGTGGCGCACAAGTTGGGTTTGCTGCTCTACGGTGCCCGGTTGGCGAGAGGAATCGGGACGCGCAGTGTATTCTCGGCCTCCACCCTGGATCAAATGCCCAAGCAGTTGTCGTCGGGCCTGATGTTCGGCGGCTGGCTGTCGATACCCGTGCCGGATATTGAGCGCACCGACCTGTTGATTGTCCTCGGCGCCAATCCGGTCGCGTCCAACGGCAGTCTGTGGACTGTGCCGGATTTTCGCGGCAAGGCCAAGGCGATGAAGGCGCGCGGCGGCAAGATGATTGTGATTGACCCGCGCCGCACCGAGACCGCTGAGATTGCCGATCATCATTTGTTTATCCGCCCCGGCGGGGACGTGTTTTTGTTGCTGGGCATGGTCCATACGCTGTTCGCCGACAAACTGGTCAAGCTGGGACGCCTGGCCGAGCACACCGCAGGACTTGCCAGGGTGGAGGAAGCTGTGGCGCGCTTTTCGCCCAAAGTGGTGGCCGCGCGTTGCGGCATGGACGCCGGATCGATTCGTGACCTGACGCGCATGCTGGCCAATACACCGCGCGGGGCGCTGTATTCGCGCATTGGCACCTGCACACAGGAGTTTGGCACCCTCGGTAGCTGGCTGGTGGATGTGATCAACGTACTAACCGGTCATCTCGATGCCGAAGGCGGCGTCATGTTTCCCAAGGCGGCGGCGTTTGCCGCCAACACCCACGGCGCGCCGGGCTTTGGCCGTGGCGTGACGACAGGCCGCCATCACAGCCGCGTCTCGAATGCACCAGAAGTCTATGGCGAATTGCCGATGGGCTGTCTGGCCGAAGAAATCGACACGCCGGGCAGCGGCCAAATCAAGGCTTTGATCACCGTCGCCAGCAACCCGGTGCTGTCGGCACCGAACGGCAAGCGCCTGTCGGCGGCTCTGGATCAACTGGACTTAATGGTCAGCGTGGATATTTATGTGAATGAAACCACCCGCCACGCCGACGTGATCCTGCCGGGGCGTTCGCCTCTGGAAGATGGGCATTACGATGTCGCCTTCCCCCAGTTTTCCTTCCGCAACCACGCCCGTTACAGTGAGCCGGTATTCGAGTCGGCGCCGGGGCAACCCGCGGAGTGGGAGATATTGCTGCGCTTGAAGGCGATTGCCGCCGGGCGTGGTGCCACGGTGGATACGAGGCAACTCGACGATGAAGCCTTTGTCGCGGAAGTTGAAAAGCAGGCGGGGCCGATGGCCAACGCGGTATTGGCGTCGCTGGTTGATCGCACCGGCCCTGAGCGGCTGATCGATTACGCGCTGCGGGGCGGACCTTACGGTGACAAATTCGGCGCTAACCCCAGGGGCCTGACGCTGGAAAAAGTCAAGGCGGCACCCGGTGGCGTCGATCTGGGGCCCCTTAAGGCGCGAATCCCGGAGGTTTTGCGTACTCCGTCCGGAAAAATCGAGCTGGCACCGCCGCTCCTGATTGCCGATCTCGACCGTGTGGCGGCGGATTTGGGCCGACCCGTGCCGGAAATGGTGATTGTCGGTCGTCGTGATCTGCGTTCAAACAATAGCTGGATGCACAACCTGCCGGTGCTGGCGAAAGGCCCGTTTCGCTGTACCGCCCTGGTTCATCCGGGCGACGCTGCCCGCCTGGGTCTGGTTGACGGCGGCATGGCCGCCATCGCAACTGCGACCGGCCGGATTGAAGCGCAGGTGGAATTCAGCGACGGGATGATGCCCGGCGTGGTCAGCCTGCCGCATGGATGGGGACACGATCAACCCGGCACAATGCTGCACCTCGCCTCGGCTCGCCCGGGGGCCAACCTCAATGCGCTGTTCGACGAGAAACAACGTGATCCGTTGTCCGGGAATTCGGTGCTGTCGGGGATTGCCGTTGAGATTAGCCCCCTGCAGGCCTCAGACAGAATCGCTGTCCGTTCCCCTTGAAGAGGCCATGGCTCGGCTCGAAGCTCGTTTCAAGGGATGAAGGTATCCTTGCACCCCGCGGCCGAGAATGACAATTGAATACCCGCTTCAAACACCGGGCCCACGTCATTGACACCCGGTGTTCAGCGGGGGTTTGGTTCTCTTCTGCTGTTGTTTCTGCTTTGCTTTTACGCCGCTCTAGCGGTGTTACCAGCGCGGCTAAGTCTCCGATGCCGCCCGCGCCAACACTTCGAGCCCATCCGACTCGATCTCGAGCGGCACATTGAGCAGGTTGTAGAAGTTCTCGATCGCATTGCAGAGCGTCAGCTCCGCGATCTCACGATCGTCAAAGCGCTTGCGCAGCTCGGCGAACGTCGCGTCGCTCACCTTTTTC
This sequence comes from Lysobacterales bacterium, assembly GCA_031362985.1. GTDB lineage: Bacteria > Pseudomonadota > Gammaproteobacteria > Xanthomonadales > SZUA-36 > SHZL01. Next base: position 33,801 of record JANLTO010000101.1, read on the forward strand.
GAGAGCGTCGCTTGTTCGACGAAAGCCAGCGCTGCGCGCTCGCGTGGGTCGAACGCTGTGCTGGTGCGCCACTCCGCGAGCGCGTCGAACTTCGCGGTGCCCAGCTTCTGGCGAATCACGAAAGCGCGTTTGATGTCCTGACAGAACGCGCAACCATTCAGCATCGCGACGTGGGTGGTGGCGAGCATGCGCAGCAGAGGCGAGAGCTTGGCGCCGAACATCTCGAAACGCAGGAAGGCGAGCGAGATGCGCCACGCAGCAGGCACGCGGTTGTAGATAACCTGCGGCGGCGTAATGGGCCGACCGAGCTGGCTCTTCACGGCGAATGTGAGGAGCCTGCCGAGCAGGCTGGACGGCTTTTCGATCGGGGCGAGTCGCATGCAAGGCTCCTGTTAGGCGCGCTTCAAGGCCGGGCGGCGGAGCGCGTGTACAGCGATGCCGATCAGTAGGAGCGTCGGCAAGTACACGCCAGGAAAATCTTCGAGCAAGTGGCTCGCGGGCTGTGTTCCGGAGAGAACGTCAAAGACGTGGATCGTGCCGTGCAGGCCCTGGAACAGCGCGGCGGTCAAGGCGAGCGGCCCGCGAAACTGCGGCACGCGCGCGGCCCAGAGCGCAGCGATGCCAGACGTTGCGTAAGCCGCCCCGACATCTCGCACGAGGTGGAAGTTCAGTGGCCCGGTGTCGGCGGCGATGCGAAGAAACCATGGCTCCGGCGCGATCCCCATGATGAGTCCGTTCCCGAGCGCGAGGGCGCCGAGCAAAAGCAGCGCCCAGTAGGCAAAGCCGCGGTCGTTCATGTTTCACTCCTCGTGATGTCTCGAGATCCGTCTCTGCCGCAAAGGGGAACGGTTGTGGCGCAGGAGGCGCTCGCGCACGTTTTGAGAATAGGTCGCATTAAAGCTGTATTGCAAGAAAATCACAGTAATTGGGAAGTCTGTAAACTCATATTTGGTTTGGGGGAATTGCGAAATCTCACCGGATTTGAATGTGCAAAGCTGGATTCCGCCCTGCTAAGGCTCCTTGACCATACCGCCGCAACCCATCCAGGCACCTTGTTACAAGACCATAAAAAGACTATATTCAGTCTTTGATAAATCTGGAGAATGGCCATGCGGTACTCATCTCAAGTCAAGCCGATCAGCTACCTTAAAGCTAACGCTGCCGAGGTTCTGAAACACCTCACTGAGCAGCGTGAGCCCATGGTCATCACCCAAAATGGTGAAGCCAAGGCCGTCCTGCAGGACATAGCCTCGTTCGAAGAGACTCAAGAAACGCTGGCCTTGCTGAAAATCCTCGCACTGGGCAACCAGGATCTGGCGGCTGGCAAGGTTAGGCCTGTGGCCGATGTCGTTGCCCGCCTTCGCGCCAAGCGAGCCACGGCCTGATGGCAGGCGCACCAGCCAGGTTCGAAGTTCTGCTCACCGAGGGTGCGGAGCAGGACCTGGAGGCCATTCACAACCACATCTCCGACTTCGACTGTGTGGCGAACGCCAACTATGTGTTGGATGAGTTGCTGGACGTTGTGGCGAGTCTGTCGAAATTTCCGGAGCGCGGCAGCTACCCGAAGGAACTGGTCGGCCTTGGCATCAAAGAGTACCGCCAGACTTTCTTCAAGCCCTACCGCGCGATCTACCGCATCACGGGCAGCCAAGTCATTATCTATCTGATTGCTGACGGGCGCCGTCATATGCAGTCAGTGTTGGCGAGAAGGCTGCTGGGCGCATAAACCATCTGCCAGTACCATGCCGGGAGTCAGCCGGGCAGACAGCTTGTGTCTGATCAAATACCCATCTTCGCCAGGCTGTCCATGATCTGTGCCATGAATCGTTCCGCCACGGGATGATTGGCGGCAAACCGGGTTTTCAACAATCGTGCGCTCTCAAGCACGGTTTCGAACACCTCCGGCCGCGGAGTGGGGGCCACCAGCTTGTGAATATCTGCGTCTAACTCACGCACCAAAGCAAGCGTATCGGCACTGACTGAGTCGGTATGCTCCAGTTCACGGTGCAGTTTTACCAATAATTTCTTCAGTTCCTGGTCGGGCATTTCAGGCCTGCCTGTCATGGGATTGTGTTAACAGAAATACGATATTACCTGATTGATGAGGTGCGCCGCAGCTTATACTGCGCGTTCCACTGGGCAAATGAAACATTGTGGGACGGCTGTTAGTGCCCTATTATCCGCGGCCTTCCCGTCCCCATAATGAGTGTTACGTGTGACTGTGAGTTCCTTTCTTCCCGGCCAGCGCTGGGTAAGCAATACCGAATCAGAACTGGGACTGGGACTGGTCACGAAGGTGGCCCATCGCCGAGTGGAGCTGGCTTTCCCCGCTTCCGGCGAGCAACGCCTCTACGCCGTGGACAATGCGCCGCTCAGCCGGGTGCAGTACCAGGCGGGTGAGCACATCAGCAGTGAAGATGGACGGCCTCTAACCATTGCAGCAGTGATGGAGGCCAACGGTTGCCTGATTTACCGTGGCATCGATGAGCATGGCGAGACCGTGGTCCTGCCGGAGCGGGATCTAAACAGCCGCGTGCAGTTCAGCAAGCCCCAGGATCGCCTGTTTGCGGGGCAGATCGACGCCAACCGGGCCTTTGAGCTGCGCTGTGAAGCCCTTGAGCACAACCGCCGCCAGCAGCAGTCCGCGGTGCGCGGCCTGCTGGGCCCAAGAGTACAACTACTGCCCCACCAACTGTATATCGCCCAGGAAGTTTCCAGCCGTTATGCACCACGGGTATTGCTGGCGGATGAAGTTGGCCTCGGCAAGACCATAGAAGCCGGGTTGATTATTCACCAGCAGTTGATTTCCGGGCGGGCGCAACGCGTGCTGATCGTGGTTCCGGACAGCCTGTTGCATCAGTGGCTGGTGGAAATGCTGCGGCGCTTTAACCTGCTGTTTTCCATCATTGACGAGGAACGCTGCGCCAGCTTGGGAGATCAACAAAACCTCTTCGAGGGCAGCCAGTTGGTTTTGTGCACGCTGTCTTTCCTGTGCCGGAACCCTGCGGAGCATGCCCGGGCCATGGCCGCGAAATGGGATCTGCTCATCGTCGATGAGGCCCACCACCTGCTGTGGAGTGAACACGCGGCCAGCCCCGCATACCAGTGCATCGAAGCGCTGGCGCAACAGGCCCGCGGTTTGTTACTGCTTACCGCCACGCCGGAGCAACTGGGAGTGGCAAGCCACTTTGCACGCCTGCGCTTGCTGGACCCGGACCGCTACTTCAGCCTGCAGGCCTTTATTGAAGAAGAACACAAGCATCAACCGGTCAATCGTCTCGTACAGGACCTGCTGGCTGGCGATGCTCGCGAGCGGCTACTCCAGACGGAGGTACAGGAGCCGCTGCGTGGTTATCTGGGCGAGGCAGCACTTGCACCGCTGTTGGCGCTGGCGGGCGCGGTTGCCAGTGAGAGTGCTGCGGGACAGAGCACTGCCAGAGAGAATGAAGCGGGCGGGGAGTTCACCGCCGCGGTTAGTGCAGTCATGCGTGATCTGCTGGACCGGCACGGTACCGGCAGAGTGCTGTTTCGCAATACCCGCGCATCGGTCGGCGGCTTTCCGGACCGCCAACTGCTGCGGTACCCCTTGGCCGCGCCCAATGAACACGTCTGCACCAGCAAGGACGCCACCGCTGGGCAGTTGCTCACGCCGGAGCAATTGCTGGGTGAGTTGTGGGTAGCGCACGATTCACGAGTTCCCTGGCTGGCGCACTGGCTGGAACAGCACCGCGGCGAAAAAGTGCTGGTCATCTGTGCATCGGCCACGACTGCAATGGGCCTGGAAGAACATCTGCGGTTGCGTACCGGCACGCTGTCAGCGGTATTTCATGAAGGACTAAGCCTGGTTGAGCGCGACCGCTCCGCCGCTTACTTTTCCGGTGAGCCCGTGGGTGCCCAGGTTCTGGTCTGTTCGGAAATTGGCAGCGAAGGCCGTAATTTTCAGTTCGCTCATCACCTTGTTTTGTTCGACCTGCCACTGAACCCTGATTTGCTGGAGCAGCGCATCGGCCGCCTTGACCGCATTGGCCAAAAACATACCGTGCAGATCCATGTGCCCTACTTCGCCAACAGCGCCCAGCACGTGCTGCTGAGCTGGTATCACGAAGGTTTGAATGCCTTCGAACACATCTGCCCGGCCGGCCAGGCACTGTACCAGCAGTTTGCGCCCGATCTGCGGCGCTGCATGCATGAAGCCGACAACGAGTCCGCATTGCGTGCGCTGATAGACCATACCCGAGACAGTGCTGCTGCAAGTATTTTGGCTTTGCAACAAGGCCGGGATCGCTTGCTGGAACTGAATTCTTTCAATAGCGAAAAAGCCGATCGCATCCTCGCCGGGCTGGACCGGGAAGAACGGAGCCAGGCCTTATCAGCCTGGTTAGAACAACTCCTGGACGAGTTTGGCGTGGAGCAAGAGCACCATTCCAGCAACACACTTGTGTTGCGGCCGGGCGCCCATATGCTGGTCGCAAGTTTTCCTGCACTGCCGGAAGACGGGACTACGGTCACGTACCGCCGTGACCTCGCCCTGTCACGTGAAGACATACAGTACCTGACCTGGGAACATCCACTGGTCAGTGGTGCGATGGACCTGGTGCTGAACGGAGAATTTGGCAACTCCGCAGTGTGTACGCTAAAACTGCCTCCGCTAAAGCCAGGCACGATAATGCTCGAAGCTATTTTCAGCCTGTCTTGTGTCGCTCCCGGCAATTTACAACTGCAGCGCTATTTGCCTCCGACCACGGTGCGTCTGTTGCTGGACAATGCGCATAACGATCTTAGCGCGATACTGGGCAGTGCACATCTAAAACGGCTCGCACAGGACGCGCCGCTGCACAGTGCGCGGGAACTGGTGCGGCACACGCGACCACAACTTACCTCCATGCTCGCGCAGGCGAATGTGCTGGCTGAGACACGCGCTGTGGATCTGCGTCATGAAGCCGCGACCAATATGCACACAGAACAGAACATCGAACTGCAGCGCTTGCAGGCCCTGGCTGCGGTCAACCCCAATATACGTGCTGAAGAAATTCATTACCTGCAGGAAGCCGAAGAGCGGCTGGATGGCTTTATACAAGGCGCTCAATTGCGGCTGGATGCCATCCGGGTGGCGATTGTAACGGAGTAGCGTGGCGGATTTCAGCGATTTCGGCCCGCCCCGACATGCGGTTATACTTCTGCGCTTTGGCATTCAACCCATTTGCAGAAAACAGCAGGGACCAAGGAAAACCCAGAATCAAGGAAAACCATGAGCAACACACTGTCAGATCTGGACATCGCCCGGGCCAACACAACGCTGCCTATTTCAGAAGTCGCCGCCGGACTCGGAATTCCCCTTAAGGACCTGATTCCCTACGGTCACGACAAGGCCAAGATCAGCTACGATTTCCTCGAGAGTCTTGGCGACAAACCAGACGGCAAGCTGATCCTGGTAACCGCGATTTCCCCAACCCCGGCGGGCGAAGGTAAAACCACCACCACGGTGGGGCTGGGCGATGGCCTGTGCACCATTGGCAAGAAGGCCATCATTTGCCTGCGCGAACCCAGCCTTGGGCCCTGCTTTGGCATGAAGGGCGGGGCTGCCGGCGGCGGCTATGCGCAAGTCGTGCCCATGACCGATATCAATCTGCACTTTACCGGTGACTTTCACGCCATAGGCGCGGCCCACAACCTGCTGTCAGCGGTGATCGACAACCACATTCACTGGGATAACACGCTGAGCATCGACCCGCGCCGCATCACCTGGCGACGGGTGATGGACATGAACGACCGCGCCTTGCGTGACATCACCAGCGGACTCGGCGGACCAGGCAATGGTGTTCCGCGCGAAGCCGGATTCGATATCACGGTGGCTTCTGAAATCATGGCCATTTTCTGCCTTGCCCCCAGCCTGGACGACCTGCAGCAAAGAATCGGCAGAATTGTCATTGGCCAAACGCGCACGCTGGAGCCCGTTACGGTGGAACAACTCAAGGTAGCGGGAGCCATTACGGCCCTGCTGCGTGATGCGTTCCAGCCCAACCTGGTGCAAACCCTGGAACACAACCCTGCGATCATGCACGGCGGCCCATTTGCCAACATTGCCCACGGCTGCAATTCGGTGATGGCCACCCGCACCGCATTGAAACTGGCTGACTACGTGGTCACGGAGGCAGGCTTTGGCGCCGACCTGGGCGCGGAAAAGTTTTTTGACATCAAGTGCCGCAAAGCGGGACTGCATCCCAACGCTGCCGTGCTGGTGGCAACCGTAAAAGCACTGAAGATGCACGGTGGTGTAAGCAAGGACAACCTGACAACGGAAAACGTGGCCGCAGTGATCAAAGGCTGCAAGAACCTTGGGCGGCACATCCGCAACATCGGCCAGTTTGGCGTACCGGTCACGGTGGCCATCAACCATTTCACTGCGGACACAGCGACGGAACATGCAGCCATCGAGAATTTTTGCGCCGAGCTGGGGGTTGAGTGCACGGTCTGTTCGCATTGGGAGAAGGGCGGCGAAGGTGCAGTGGAACTGGCCGAACGGGTGGTTGAACTGATCAATCACAAGAAGTCCCAATTCCGCACCCTGTACGACGATGACTTGGGTCTGTGGGATAAGGCCAGGCACATTGCCCGGACCATTTACGGGGCCGAAGACATCATCGCTGACAAGAAAGTGCGTGACCAGTTCGCCAGGCTGGAAGCGGCAGGCTACGGGCGTTTCCCCGTCTGCATGGCCAAAACCCAGTACAGCTTTTCCACCGACCCGGCTTTACTGGGTGCGCCTTCAGGTCACGATGTGCCCATCAGGGAAATCCGCCTGGCCGCGGGTGCGGAGTTTGTCGTAGTTATCTGCGGCGAAATCATGACCATGCCCGGACTGCCCCGCAGGCCCTCATCAGAAAATATCACGGTCAACCAGAACAAGGAAATTGAGGGTTTGTTCTAGTCACCCGGTGCGTGCTTGAGTCGCTGTTGCTAACAGACCCTAATTCCAGCGCGGTTGGGCAATCAGCACGTGGCCACGAACTGACTATATTTTCTTTTTGCACCCGACTCCATAAATTGACGGTCTCTATTACATTGGTGTGCCAGCGCACAGACCCGGGCGCAGCGCGTGGCGTAAGGTCTGCGTTGTAATGGAATTTCACCAACCAAGAGGATGCACGTGATGAGTTCAACGAAAATGATGGCATTTGTCCTGCTCCTGGTCGGCGCCCTCGCGCTGGCGTATGGCGGCTTCTCCTACACCAAGGAAACACACGACGCCGATATTGGTCCGATTCACATGTCAGTCGACGAAAAAGAGCGGGTCAACATTCCGGTCTGGGCCGGCATAGGCGCGATCGTGCTCGGCGGTGTGCTGCTGGCGGGCGGGTTCAAACGTTCGTAGTAATTAATCAAAGGAGCTCAACTCACATGAATATCCAATCGCAACGTTTTATGAAAATCACCAAGGGAACACTTGCCGCACTCAGTGGATTAATGATTGCTTCCTGCGCATCAACTCGCTCGTCTCCAGAGCAGGTGGCCGCGAGCAACCCTACCGTCACCTATGAATATCGCAACGACGACGAATTGATCCAGGCCAACCAGCGCGCCATTACATTCTGTAATCAATACCAGGCCTTGCCCCGTGCGCAGAGTTTTGACAACTCTGAAGAGCACCACATGCATCGAGTTATTTTCGAATGTGTCGGCGCAAGTTCGTTTGCGAGTGCACCCCCGCGTCAATCCAGTTCTGATCTCACCTACAACTTTCGCACCGACCAGGAACTGCTGGACGTGTCGAGGGATGCACAGGTTTACTGCCTGAACAGCGGAGCGCCGGAGATGGATTCCAATATTGTCATCCACTCGAACGGCAGCAAAACCGTTACGTTCCGCTGCAGCCAAGGGTAGAAGCAACTACCGGACAAGAAGGAACACAGGCGCCCATTCATACCCTGTTCAGACTGTATTCATGTTGACACGCATATAGTGCGTGTCAGGTAATCCACAAAGGGTTTCAGCCTGGTGCAGGCACTGTGGATTAGCGCAGAACAGGAGTTCAGCCATGAACCAACGTTTCTTGTCCTTTTTTTGCTCTTTTTCGCTGCTGGTTGCTACGTCTTCGGAGCTGGTCGAAGCGCAAGAAAGCGGTTGGCCGCGCACGCTACCACTGGGGGCTGGAAGTGTCACTATTTACCCGCTGCAAGCGGATGATTTAAATGGTGATGTTAGTCATTTCCGCGCTGCACTCGCATACCGGGCCAGCGGCGATTCGATCACCGTCTTCGGTGCTGCGTGGTTTGAATCCCGCGTCGAAATAGATCATGAAAGCGGTATCGTTCACCCGCTTGATCTCAAGGTCACAGATACACGTTTCCCGGCCGGCACGGACGATGTGCAGGACGAATTTACCGCTGCGTTTGCACAACAGTCGGCAGGCTGGAATCTCGACTTCCCTCTCAGTGAGTTTGAGACCTCCCTCGAAACCGCAAAGCAGGAAGCCAAGACGGCTCAAACCCTCAATACGGCGCCCCCTGCTATCCTCTATCGGGATCATCCCGCGCTATTGGTCAATATCGATGGTAATCCCGTTTTTCGCAGCATTGAAAACAGCCAGTACCAGGCCGTCATCAATACCCCCTATCCGCTGATTTTTGACGGCAACATCTATTACCTCAATGCCGCGCAAGGCGCCTGGTACCGTGCCGACAGCGCCACCGGGCCATATCGCTTTGACACCAAGCCGCCAGCGGACATAGTTGCCATGGTTGAGGCTGCCGCAGCGAAGGACGAAACGCGTCCGGCTTCGACCGAGAAAGTAACCGCTGCTAACGCGCCGGAAATCGTGGTGGCGACCACACCCTCCGAACTGATCGTCACTGAAGGGCCTGCCGAATTCGTGCCGCTGGCCGATGATCTGCTGGTACTCGACAATTCGGCAGACGATGTATTCATGCACATCAGCTCACAGCAGTATTACCTTGTGCTGTCCGGGCGTTGGTACCACTCGCCCTCCTTGAACGGGCCGTGGACTTACCGTCCAGCGGACGCCTTGCCGGTGGCGTTTACCAAGATTCCGGACGATTCGGACCAGGCGGACTCGCGTGTCTATGTGGCAGGAACGAATGAAGCACACGATGCGGTTCTGGATGCGCAGATCCCGGTGACTGCGGCTGTAGCCCGGGGCCCGGTGGATATAGATGTGACGTACGACGGCGCCCCCAGCTTTGAACCGGTGCAAGGCACCGACCTGAGATATGCCGACAATACGGCTTCCACAGTGATCCAATCAGATCGCCAATACTTCATGGTTGAAGATGGGGTCTGGTACATCTCAGCTTCACCCAACGGCCCATGGGAAGTTTCAGACTATCGGCCCGAAGAAGTGGCCGAGATTGCCCCGGAGTCACCGGTGTACAACGTCAAGTATGTGTATGTCTATGACAGCACGCCAGAATATGTCTACGTGGGATATACACCGGGCTACCTGGGCAGTTACGCCTACAACGGCTCCATCGTTTATGGCACGGGTTATGACTACAACCCGTGGATTTCATCCAGTTATTACTATCCCCGCTACAGCACCTGGGGCTTCAATGTGGGCTACAACCCCTGGACCGGCTGGGGCTTTGGCTTGAGTTGGGGCTGGGGACCGTTCTACGCCGGCTTCTACTCGGGTGGCTATTGGCATCAAGACCAGTACTGGAATGGCGGGGGCTACGGTTACTGGGGACCTTGCGGTTACCGGCCGCGTTGGGGGTATGACAACAATTATGACAATGGTTACGACAATGGTTACGGCGGAGGAGGTCATGGCAGCGGTGACTGGGCCAATAGTGGCAACACCGGCAATTCCAATCTTCCTGTGCGGGATGCCAATCTTTATCGTGACCGCGGTCAACGGGCACAAGTTGCTGCCATCGATAATCCTTCCGGTGATCGTGTCGGCGAATGGGCCGGCGAGCTTGCCCGCGGAACTCGCAGTCCGAGCCGGGACGTGGCCAGGAACTCCGTTAATCCGGCTGGGCGTAGCGGGAATCTGACTGCTCGCGGTCAAGACCAAACAGCGGCAGCAAAAACAGGCAAAAACCGGGCCGACCCCGTAAGGATTTCGGATTTACGCGCCAAGGCGCAAACGCGGGATGCCAAACTTGGGGCCGACCGCGGCAAGCTGTTCGCGGACAACAACCGTAACGGCAAGCGAAATACACAATCGCCCCTTGGACGAACCACAACCAGTAGCACAGCCCATAACGCAACCCATAAGGCAACCCATAACGCGACCAGGGCGCCTGCAAATGGTGCAGTGGGGCGCACAAACAGCGCGTCAAAGGATTCCAGTCGGGTTGTGAACACCAGGCCGGGCGGCAGCGCGATGGATCGGAGCGCGGCGAATCGCAGCACGATGGATACCCGTACGACGGCTCGCGACACGACGAATCGCCTCGGCCGACCAACGGCTGGCGCCCAGTCGCGCCAATCAGCGCCCGTACAGAACGGACGTGGCGCCAGGGAACCGTATCTCACAGCCGGCAGCGCCCCGCAACGGAACTCGTCACAAGCAAGTGCAAAACAACGCAGTGCTCCACAGCAGCGTAGTGCTCCACAACAACGGAGTGCGCCACAGCAACACAGCGCTCCGCAACAGCGCAGTGCCCCACAGCAACGCAGCGCTCCGCAACAGCGTAGTGCTCCACAACAACGGAGTGCGCCACAGCAACGCAGCGCTCCGCAACAGCGTAGTGCGCCACAGCAGCGCAGTGCCCCGCAACAGCGTAGTGCGCCACAGCAACGCAGTGCCCCGCAGCAAGCGAGTGCTCCACAGCAACGCAGCGCTCCGCAGCAAGCGAGTGCTCCACAGCAACGCAGTGCTCCGCAACAGCGTGGCGCTCCATCGGGGAGCGCCAGGAGCTCGGGTGGTAACAAACACCACGGTTAGCCAAATTGTGGCAACCGAAGCCCTTCCGCCTGCCGAGCGGGGATGAGTCTGCCATGAGCCTGAAGCGGGCACCTCATGGCACCTGCGTTGCGATTAGCGTATCGTCAGGACATTCTGAATCTCCCGCCAGTCAAACCTAAGAAAAAGCGATCCGGCCGCGGTGGCCGGCCGCCACGCCTTTCCCGTACCCGAAAACAGGTCAATGCCTTCGTCGCCTGGCTGCGTGCGATCCCGCGCGGGCGTTATGCAGTCATCCTGGCAGGGCTCCTGGCTCTCGTCATCCTGCGTTCCTTTATCGGTTCGCGGGACGTGGGTACCTGGTTTCTCGAGAACGTTCCCGTGGCGCTTAGCCTGCTTATCCTCGCCGGCACCTACCGACGCATGCCGCTCTCCCGGATAAGCTACACACTAATTTTTTTGTTTCTATGCCTGCACGAGACCGGGGCGCACTGGACCTACGCCAAGGTGCCCTATGATGAGTGGTGGCAGACGATCTCTGGTGTCACTCTAAACTCCACTCTTGGTTTTGAGCGCAACCATTTCGACCGGCTGGTGCATTTTTCCTACGGCCTCCTCATCGCCTATCCCATTCGCGAGGTTTTTCTGCGCGTTGCCAGTGTCCGCGGTTTCTGGGGTTATTTCCTCCCTCTCGACTTCACCATGAGTACATCGGCGTTCTACGAAATCCTGGAATGGGCTACAGCCGCGTTTGTGGGCAGCACCGCCAGCAATGACTATCTCGGCTCCCAGGGGGACATTTGGGATGCGCAGAAAGACATGGCGCTGGCTTCGCTCGGCGCGTTAATAGCAATGACCACCATCGCGCTGATCACCTGGCGCTACAAACGCGACTTTGCCCGGGAATTTGGCGAAAGCCTGCGGGTCAAGCGCGCCGCTCCGCTCGGCGAGGATGAGATCGCCAGGATCCAAAGGAATAGGTAAGTCGACAGACAGCGGCAGTCGGACGTGCGCCAGCGCACAGACGTCCACCGCAACCGCTGGCATGGTATGGTGGTCTGTGCAATGCGGATCCACCGCTATGTAGCAGGCGCCACCTGAACCGGAGATTTGCCATGCCCGAAGCCGGAGACGGTGCTCACATTACCGCAACTACCCCCACTGGCGGCGCGGCCCTTACTATCACCGAACACCAGCGCGAGCAGACGCTGCTTAAGACCGGTGCGCTGCAAACTGCCATCCTCAATAGCGCCAATTTTTCCAGCATCGCCACCGACGAGCGCGGCGTGATCCAGATTTTCAACGTTGGCGCCGAGCGTATGCTGGGCTACACGGCCAGCGAAGTGGTGGACCACATCACGCCGGCCGACATCTCCGACCCCCAGGAATTGGTGGTACGTGCAAGTGCCTTGAGCCTCGAACTGGGCACGCCGATCACGCCGGGCTTCGAGGCCCTGGTGTTCAAGGCACAGCGTGGTATCGAGGACGTTTATGAGCTGACCTACATCCGCAAGGACGGCAGCCGCTTGCCCGCGGTTGTATCGGTGACAGCCCTGCAGGACGTGGCCGACGAAATCATTGGCTACCTGCTGATCGGTACGGACAACACCGCACGCCAGCAGGTTGAAGCCGAGCGCAGGCGCCTGGACGCCGTGCTTCAGGACAGCCACCTTGAGTTGCATAAGGCCAAGGAAGCGGCCGAAAAAGCCAACCTGGCGAAATCGGACTTTCTCTCGTCCATGAGCCACGAATTGCGCACACCGCTGAATGCGATTCTCGGCTTCGCACAGTTGATCAATACCGGCATGCCAACGCCCACCCCTGACCAGAAAGACAGCGTCGAACAGATTCTGCAAGCGGGCTGGTACCTGCTGGCACTCATCAACGAGGTTCTGGACCTCTCGCTCATCGAGTCAGGCAAGCTGTCGCTTTCGCTTGAACCCCTGTCGCTGGCGGAGTTGCTTGCAGACTGCCAGGCCATGATCGAGCCGCAGGCACAGCACAGCGGCATTCACATTCATTTTCCGTCGCTGGAAGGGCAATGGCTGGTGCGGGCCGACCGCACGCGGGTCAAGCAGGTGCTGGTGAACCTGTTGTCCAACGCCATCAAGTACAACCGCGTCGGCGGCGAGGTGGACCTGCGCTGCAGCATGATGGCGGCGGGCCGCGTGCGTATCTCCGTGCAGGATACCGGCGAAGGCCTGGCAGACGACGAGCTGGCCCAGCTGTTCCAGCCCTTCAATCGCCTCGGCCAGGAGGCTGGCGCGCAGGAAGGGACCGGCATTGGGCTGGTGGTGAGCAAACAGCTGGTGGAATTGATGGGTGGAACGATCGGAGTCGAAAGTACCGTTGGGGTGGGCAGTCTGTTCTGGTTCGAGCTCGACACCGCAACCGAGTTGCACCATACCGGCGAGCCTCTCCAACCCCGGACAGCAGCATTGCCCTCTGCCACCACCGGCCCCGCGCGGCACACCCTGCTGTGCGTGGAAGACAACCCGGCCAACCTGAAGCTGGTCGAACGGCTGGTCGCCCGGCGGGCCGACATCCAGCTGCTGAGCGCACGCGACGGCCGGCTCGGGGTGGAAATGGCGCGTGCCCACCGGCCCGACATCATCCTGATGGACATCAACCTGCCGGGCATCAGCGGCTTCACGGCCTTGCGCATCCTGGCCGAAGACCCATCCACGGCCCACATCCCGGTGATCGCGCTGAGCGCCAATGCCATGCCACGCGACATCGAAATGGGGCTTCAGGCCGGGTTCTTCCGCTACCTGACCAAGCCCATCAAGGTGGACGAATTTATGGACACACTTGACCTCGCGCTCAAGCACGCCCTGGATCACGCTCCAGATCACGCGCTGGCGGCCACCGAAGTTAACCGCAATGGAGCACTTAAATGACGCTGCCGGAACAGGAAATCCTTGATGCACGTATCCTTATTGTCGATGACCAGAAGGCCAACGTGCATCTGCTCGAGCGGCTGCTTGGCCAAGCCGGTTACACCAACCTGGCCTCGACCATGGACCCATTGCAAGTGTGTGCACTGCATCGCAGCAATGACTACGACCTGATCCTGCTCGACCTGCAACTGCCCGTTATGGACGGCTTTCAGGTGATGGCCGCCTTGCAGGCCGGCGCGGCCGGGAGTTACATGCCGGTGATTGTTCTCACGGCCCAGCCCGGGCACAAGCTGCGGGCGCTGCAGTCCGGCGCCAAGGATTTCATCAGCAAGCCCTTCGACCAGCTGGAGGTCACGACGCGCATACGCAACATGCTCGAAGTGCGGTTGTTGTATCGCCGACTCGAAGCACACAACCTGCAACTGGAGCAGATAGTGCAACAGCGCACCGCCGAGCTGCGCGAAAGTGAAGCACGCTACCGCAGCCTGACCGAGCTGGCTTCGGACTGGTACTGGGAGCAGGACGAGAGCGGCAGCTTCACCAGGGTCTCCGGCCCGGTGCTGGAGATGCTGGGCATCCGCGTCGATGCGCTGCAGGGCACATCCGCAATGGATGCCGTGCAGGACGGCGGCTGGAACGAAGGCGAGCGCGCCACCCTACGTGCCGCTATTGCAGCGCGACAACCATTTCTGGACTTCACCTTCAGCCGCGTCAATGCCGATGGCTCGCTGCAGCAGTATCGCGTCAGTGGCGAGCCAATGTTTACCAGTGCGTGCCGCTTCATTGGCTATCGCGGCATCGGGGTGGAAGTCACGCCCCGGCCAAAGATTGCCCACTAGGGCCGATCAATACCGGTTCATGTGCGTCTGACTATGACCCTGGTCGCCCACAGCCCAAACCCGAGTCAGAACCAGTTGCTGGCGGCCTTGCCCAACGCTGAGTTCGAACTGCTGGCCCCGCACCTGGAGCCGGTGGTGCTGGCCCTGGGTGAGATACTTTACGAGCCGCATCAACACATGCGCCATGCCATTTTTCCGACCAGTGCCGTGATCTCACTGCACTACGTCACTGCCAGCGGGGCGGCGGCCGAATTCGTTGGTGTGGGGCATGAGGGCATGGTCGGTGTCCCACTCTTCATGGGTGGCGACACCACGTCGAGCTCGGCCGTGGTGCAGACGGCGGGCCAAGCCTATCGCCTGGATCGCCACCCGCTCAAGCAGGCTTTCGAGCGTCCCGGCCTGATGCAAGGCCTGCTGCTGCGCTACACGCAAGCGCTGATCGCACAAGTGTCGCAGACAGCCGCCTGCAACCGCCACCATTCAGTGGAGCAGCAACTCAGCCGCTGGCTGTTGCTGACCCTGGATCGCGCGCCGGGGCGCGAACTGGTCATGACGCAGGAACTGGTGGCCAGCATGCTTGGCGTGCGCCGCGAGAGCGTCACCGATGCGGCCGGAAAATTGCAGCAGTTCGGTTTCATCCGCTATCGACGCGGCCACATCACCGTAATCGATCGGCAAGGTCTGGAGGCCCGTGCCTGTGAGTGCTATAGCGTAGTGAAAAAAGAACTTGCCCGCCTGCTTTGCGATGTGCGACACCGCCAGGAACTACCTCCGACCCATATCGAACGCGTGGGGGCCTGAGGTTAATGAGAATACGTTTTTGGGGGACCAGGGGATCCATCGCCACCCCGGGGCCGGGCACGAACCACTTCGGTGGCAATACCTCTTGCGTCGAGGTGACCACTGCCAACGGCGAACTCCTGATTCTTGACTGCGGCACCGGCGCGGCCCGGCTGGGTGCAGAGTTAATGGCTCAAGGCAAAAAGGCCTTGCATTCGAACATTTTGCTGGGACATACCCACTGGGACCACATCCAGGGCTTTCCGTTTTTCAGCCCCGCCTTTGTCAAAGGGAACTCCGCCGCGATTTATGCGCCGGAGGGCAGCGGCGGCTCGCTGCACCATGTGCTGGCCGGACAGATGGAGTTCACCTACTTTCCCATCGAGTTGGACCAGTTGCCAGCGGCTATCACCTACCACGATCTGACCGAGGGCATCCACACTATCGGTGGCGTGCGGGTCGCGGCGCAATTTCTCAATCATCCGGCCATGACCCTGGGCTACCGAATCGAAGCCGATGGCGTGACCATGGTGTACCTGGTGGACCACGAGCCTTTCTCCGATGAGCTCTGGCGTGCCGGTGCCGAGCAGGGACACATCGAGTCCATCCTGCACGAAGGAGATCGTCGCCATGCCAAATTCATGGCCGATGCTGATCTGGTAATCCACGATGCCCAGTACACACCCGAAGAATACGTCGCAAAGAAAACCTGGGGACACAGCACCTACGACTACGTGGTCCAGATTGCCGCCGCGGCCGGCGTGCAGCGGGTCGCCCTGACCCACCATGATCCCGGCCACGATGACAATTTTGTCGCAGATATCGAACACAAAGCTCGAACGCTGGCCTTGCAATACGGCGCAGGACTTGATGTTTTCTGCGCGTATGAAGGCTGTGAACTATTCCTGGAGCCACGCTCCGCTTTGAAGCCGTTTTTCACATCGCCCCCTAACCAGTCGTCCGTCGCGCAGCGCCATTTTCACATCCTGGTCGTGGATGACCAGGCCGATACGCTCACGCTGATCGTTCGCGCGCTGGAACAGGAACAGTATTCGGTCAGCAGGGCAGGCAGCGGCACGGAAGCGCTGCGCATGATAGCCGTGCGCATTCCCGACCTTGTGGTGCTGGATTACAAGATGCTCGGCATGGACGGCATGGAGGTCATGAAAACGCTGCGCGCCAGTCCGGAGACCCGGGCCTTGCCAGTGCTGATGCTCACCGCCATGACTGATGAGCCCAGCACCCGCGCCGGCTTTGAAGCGGGAGTGACGGACTATGTAACCAAGCCATTTTCGATCCCGCAACTGACCGCGCGCGTCCGCGCCTGCCTCGCCAGAGCCCAGCTTGAATAGTGCGGTGGGTTAGTCGTAGATGATCTCGACCCGATCCAGGTAGCTGGACAATTCGCCCACCCACTTGCGCGACGCGTTGGTGTCGGCATCATTGGCCGCCAGTTCAAGGGCGCCGCCGATGTCCGTGATTTCCTGGAATCCCCAGCTGCCGCCCGCGCCCTTCATGCCATGCCCAAGGCGCTCGATGATCTCAAAATCGCCCCTATCCACGGCGTCCAGCATCGCCGCGACATCCTGCCTGCGGTCGAGCAGAAATTCGGGGATCAAATCTGCAACCAGGGGATTGGCACGCACACGAATCGTGTTGTTCGAATTGTCCTCTACGTTCGACGATGAAGGCGCGGCCATGGAATGCTCTCTGATGGCCCGCAGCAGCACATCTTCTTTGATGGGTTTCGTCAGGTACGCCGTGCATCCGGCTTCCTCGCATTTTTCCTGATCGCCCTTCAGTGCCGAAGCCGTCAGTGCGAGAATTGGCGTGGGCGGCCGATTGTTCGTCACTTCCCATTGCCTGATCGCCCGGGTGGCCGTCAGCCCATCCATTACCGGCATTTGCCGATCCATCAGGACCAGGTCGTAGTGGCCAGTGATAAATTTTTCACAGGCGATAGCCCCATTTTCAGCGATGTCTACGCGATACGGCGTGTCCCTGAGATAGGCCAAGGTGATGGTGCGATTGTCGGGCGAGTCTTCCACCAGAAGAATGTTCAGTGCTGGCAGCGCCTGCCCTGTATCCGCACCGGCGGGCACGGCTGTCCGCCGTGTGGCCCCTGTCCAGATCTCGAGCGGCACAGTGAAGGAAAACACGCTGCCTTTACCGACTCCGCTTTCGACCTGGATATGACCGCCCATCAGTTCCACCAGCCGCTTCGAAATCGTTAGCCCCAGGCCAGATCCCCCGTACCTGCGCGTAGTGGACGAGTCAGCTTGGGTGAATCGCTCAAACACCGCGTTCAATTTCTCTCCCGGAATCCCAATGCCGGTGTCAGAGATGCTAAACCGCAATGCGCCCGCAGTGGTGGAGTCCGTATCCGGCATAACACGCAGGACCACTTCACCGGATTCGGTGAACTTGATCGCGTTTCCCAGCAAGTTAAGCAGCACCTGGCGTAACCGGGTCGGATCGCCGACCAGGTCGCGGGGCACCCCGGGCGCGATCTCGCACACCAGCGCCAGACCTTTCTGATGCGCCCGTATTGCCACCATCTCCCGCACTTTCTCCACCAGATCGTTCAATGAGAACCCGGTGTGTTCCAGCTCCAGTTGCGAAGCCTCGACCTTGGAGAGATCGAGGATATCGTTGATGAGATTGAGCAGACTGTCGCCAGCGCGGCGAAATATCTGCACATAGTTGTTCTGCTCCGGAGACAAAGATGTCTTCGCGAGCAAGTCGCCGATGCCAATGATTGCATTCAGCGGTGTGCGTATTTCATGACTCATGCTGGCCAAAAAATCTGATTTGGTCTGGCTCGCGGTCTCAGCCACGGCCTTTGCCTGCTGCAGTTCTGCCTCCACGCGCTTTTGCTCGGTAACGTCACGCGCTGCGGCGAAGACGCCCTGCAACGTGCGACCCCGGTCATAGAACGTCGTGGCGTTGTAGGAAACCACGGTTTGTTGCCCGTCCAGGGCGCGCGCCGTCAGCTCGTAATCCGTGACCTTCTTTTCACTCAGCACCAGCTTGATTCCCGCCTCAGCCCGGTCCGGGTCAGTAAAGTAACTCTTGAACGGCGCGCCGATCAGCTCGTCGCGAGTGCAGCCGGTGAGTGCCTCCATCTGCTTGTTGACGTCCGTGATAATACCGGAGGGATCGGTGGTCATCAGTGCGTCAATGTTGGATTCGATCAGCGAGCGGGTATAGAACTGCTGGTCGCGCAGGCGCTGGTCGAGTTTTCTCTGTTCGGCTTCAACCAGCTTGCGCGCGGTGTTATCCGTACCAATCAACAGGTAGCCTATGATGGCATCCTGCACGTCGCGCAGTGCCGTCACGGACACCACCGCCGGGAATCGACTTCCATCCTTGCGGATATACGTCAGCTCATAGATATCCTCGATCCCGCGTGAAGCCTTGAAGACCAACGCCTCAAACCCCGGCGAGATCGTTGTTCCCAGTTCAGTACTCAAAGCCTTGGCGCGCGTGATCACCTCCTGTGAATCGGAAATATCCGCGGGGGTAATCTTGTTCATCACTTCAGCTGCAGTGTAGCCGAGCACGCGCTCGGCGCCGACATTGAATAGCTGAATGATGCCTTTTTCGTCGGTGGCGATAATCGAGAAATTGGCGCTGGTTAGAATTGCATTCTGCAATGCCCCCGTTTTAATCAAGGCTTCCCGGCGATGTACTTCGGTGGTCCTTTCCCCTTTGCCGGCATCCACGGTACTGACGGCGTCCTTGTGCTCTTCGACCATGGCCGAACTCCAGAAAATCAAACGATGATGCGAAGGTAGATCATGCGCTTTGATGTGTCTGTGCGCCAGAGCGCATACATCGGATACTGAGTGCGCTGCGAAATAGGTCCGGAAAACAACTGGACGATCGAGATACATGACCCGCAGAGTTGCTCCTCTGTGCGGCAGCGCACGGATTTGCCATCATTTTCGGCACATAGTTCGACTACGGGAATGACCACTTTCCTTTGCGCCTTCACTCTTAGGAACAAACGCGATATGAATATTCAGCTAGGACTTACCCCACTGGTGTCCCTAGCCGCCGGAATTCTTATTCTGGTCGTGCCACGGATGCTCAACTTCATCGTCGCCATTTACCTGATCCTCGTCGGGCTGATTGGTCTGTTCGGCGCGGGAAATTATAGTTTCTGAGGGCGAGCAGCCCGTATAGGGGTCCTGCCCGGAGGCTCGGTCTTTTCCCCGCGCCTCTAAGCGGCATGTTGCCGACGCTATCCGCTGCCAGGCTGCGGATCAATCCATCTCAACTGAAATTACACGGAGCAATCATGATGAATACCAAAGCACCCATAGCCGCCAATGACGGAACTATTCAACACACTCTCGAACGCACGGTCGATAAGGCAACCAGCGCGGCTCATGTAACCATTGATTCTGTGTCGGATGCCGCGCGGCCAGCACTTGACCACCTTGCATCCAATGCCCACGGGACAGTTGACCGTGTGAGTGTTGGAGCAGCGCACGCGGCCGAAGCCCTGGGTGTCAGGGGCGATCAGTTGAATGACAGTGGGAAAAAAATGGTTGAGCGAGCCGGCGAGTACGTGCGCGAAAATCCTGTTGCTTCTCTGGGGATCGCGGTGGCCGCCGGGTATGTTCTGAGCCGGTTGTTGTCTGCCAGATAGCGCGTGCCGTCCAATGTCAGAATCCTACGAAACAAGCGAAGAACTGCCGGACGCCACTAACGGTCCTGCGTTTCGGGTCACTGGACCGATGGAGGATTTGAGTACTCTCAAGCGGGAACTGCGCAGCCTGGTATACGAGCAGCTGCAACTCGCAGCGCTTGAGGTACGTCTTGCGGCACGCAGCACGATGACCATGATATCGGTTGCGGTTTGTATTGGCGCGTTGCTGGTCTTGGCCTGGGTGGGATTTATGGGCGCCGTCGGGCTAGCTCTGAACCGCATGGGCCTGCAACCAGCTTTGGTTTTGCTGGTACTGGCGGCGCTGACATTGATCCTTATTCTGCCTCTTAGTGCATTGATTCGTCGCCGCTCCAGCGACCTGGGATTTCCAGCGTCCTTGCGCACGTTCAAGCCAGATGCCACCTGATGGAAACGGAATTCTCGGGTAAGTCAAAGTCCTTGCAAGCTCAAGTCACTGGCCTGGAAAGGCAACTCTTTCTACGCCACCAGCGGGTGCGGACTGTGGGGAAGCAAATCACGCATAAAATCACCAGCCGGGCGGTTTCGCCAGGCATGCTGCTGGCAGCGGCGGGTATTGGGGTGTTGCTTGAGCAGACCAGTCATCGTCGGGCTCGTTCAGGCACAAACGGGTTTGACCTCGCTTATGCCGGCATCGGGTTGCTGATGTCGTTGACTGCCCCGAAGCCGCAAGGTGTTGATCATGTGCCGCGGCTAGTCCCATGAATCAATTGGTGAGTCAGACCCAGGCGCTTTCAGGGGACGGGGCCGTCTTGGCGTCCGCGGTCATTGGTTCAGAGTCGCCACCTGTACATGACGAACCCAGCGCCTTTCCGCATTCGTCGATCAACATACGCAATGCATCGTTGTTGGTCATTAGCGTACTGATGAGTCTGGCCGCGCTCCGCTATGCCAGCCCGGTATTCGTGCCGTTGGTGTTGGGACTGATGCTCAGCTATGCGTTGACACCACTGGTCAACCGCCTGGCGAGGTGGCATGTGCCACGGACTTTGTCAGCGACACTGCTGCTGTTTGGCTTGGTGGGCGGGGTAGGCACGACCATCTACACGCTTAGCGATGATACGCTTGCGTTGATTGAAGCCATGCCGGCAGTAGCCCAAAAACTGCGTCGATCTATCGATCTGCAACGCACTCAGGGTCCAGCTGGCGCCTTCGACAAAGTTCAGAAGGTGGCCAGCAAAATCGAGCGCACCGCCGCAGAGGGCAGCAGCGACCTGGAACCCAATCGGGATGTGGCCAAGGTGCAGATCGAGAAACCCAAGTTCAATGTGAAGGACTACCTACTGCCCGGCACGCTCGGCCTGGCAGCATTTGCTGCACAGGCCGCGGTAGTTTTGTTCGTTGCATTCTTTCTATTGGCGGCGGGCAACAACTTCAGGCGCAAAATGGTGAAGCTTGCCGGCCCAACTCTGACCCAAAAGAAACTGACGGTGCAGGCGCTGGACGAGATCGACGAACAAATCCAGCGTTACCTGATGGTGCAGGTGTTCACGAGCGCGCTGGTGGGCATTGCCACCTGGTTGGCGTTCCTGTGGATCGGCGTGGAGCATGCTGCGGTGTGGGGGGTCGTAACCTTTGTGCTCAACTTCATCCCGTATGTTGGCAGCATCATCGCGACTGGCGCGGCTATGGTGGTGGGCTTTGCTCAATTTGGCTCGATCGAGATGGCGCTGTTGATCGGGGGGGTCGAGCTGTTTATCAACAGCGTTGAAGGGTACGTTCTCACGCCGTGGCTAACCAGTCGCGCCAGCCGCATGAACCCGGTAGCGGTGTTTGCCGGCGTGCTCGCCTGGGGCTGGCTGTGGGGTATCTGGGGTCTGTTCCTGGGCGTGCCCATCCTGATGGTGATCAAGGTCGTGTGCGACCGGGTCGATGAATTCAAGGCGGTGGGTGAATTGCTTGGTGATTAGAAATCACTATACGAAGGAGTTTCGCAGTGCAAACAAGAAAATTGGCAATAAAGGGAATGATCTGAAGCACTTCGTTGAAATGAAAGTCAGCTGACCGATCCTGTGTGTTCTACCGCACGGAACTCGCAAGACTGCCCTGCTAGAGTCGTGTCTCAACGAATTCAAGGAGATACAAAGATGAGCTTGGGCACAATTATCCTGATTCTCGTGGTGCTAATGTTGGTAGGCATCATTCCGGCTTGGCCCCATAGTCGCAACTGGGGTTATGGGCCCAGCGGTATCGTTGGAACCATCCTGGTTGTTCTTGTCATCCTGTTATTGCTGGGCAAGCTCTGACCTGGTCATGGCTTAACCAATCAGCGGGTAGTAATTTCCTGCTGGAGGGTATCAAGACTCAAAGTGTGTATGTGGTGTAAGCGGAAACCACCGCCGCAGTTGCCCGCAGCGGTAGTTTTTACAGGTGCCTGCTTACTCTTAACAGCATCCTTTGCCCTTAACGGCATCCTTGATGTCTTCCTTCAAGTCACCATAGGCAGACTGCACCTTGCCGCGCGCATTCTCGACCTTTCCCTTGTTTTCCAACTCTTTGCTGAAAGCCTTGCCGGCGACTTCCTTCGCTTTGCCTGTTGCTTCCTTGACGCGTCCTTCTACTTGGTCTTTGTTCATCATGTTCTCCTGATGGTGAATGGGCGATTGCCGGTGTGGATCAGAATGAAACATCCAGCAAGCACTGTGGACAGGCTAAACCGGTTTCTGGCCGGGGTCTGTGCGGCAGCACACTTGCCAGGGAACGGCAATGCTTCTTGATCAGCTAATCCAGTGGGACAAGGAGTTGTTGATCGTACTAAACGGTTTTCATACTCCCTGGCTTGATCCCGTCATGCAGCTCATGACGCATACGCTCTTTTGGTCCCCGCTTTACGCCTTCATCATTTATCTCCTGTTCAGAAACTTCAAAAACCAGGCATGGTTCCTGCTGATTGGGGTGGGGTTGACGCTTCTGCTCAGCGATCAACTGACTGCCGAGGTGATCAAGCCTTTCTTTGCCCGTCTGCGTCCATCACAGGACCCGTCCATGGCAGGGTTGTTGCACCTGGTGGACGGTTACAGGGCTGACTCGTATGGCTTTTCATCCGGACATGCGGCAAACACCTTCGCAGTGGCGCTGTTCTCTTGGTACACCCTTCGATCCATTTACAAATGGATGGCCCTGATCTTCGTCTGGGCCGGTCTCATGACCTACACGCGCATTTACTTAGGGGTTCACTTTCCCGGAGATATTCTTGCCGGCATCGTTCTGGGTCTTTGCTGTGGTGCGCTCGGAATTGCAACTTCGCACTATTTGCGGCGCTGGCTTGGTGCTGCCGGGGAAGTGGCATAACCCCGCTATCGGCATTATGCGTGCTAGCGCACCGACATCGCGTTGGCAGGGGTTCAGAGTGGCCGCTTGAATACCTTTTAATCACATTGGAAGAATAATTTATGTATACCAGATCGCACAAATTAGTACTCGCGTCGGCCATAACCCTGGCGTTGTCTTCGATCAGTGGCGCGGTTGTTGCAGAATCGCTGTCAGTGGACGTGGCCGAAGCACGCCAGGAATCGCAGATCTCGACCACCTATATGCTGAGCCCGTATCTGCGAGCCGATGACATTTCAGTGTCGGTGGATGCCGGAACTGCGACCCTCTCAGGTACTGTCGAGGAAGATGTCAACAAGGAACTGGCCCAGCAAATCGCATTGGGCGTAAGCGGAATCAAGACCGTCGATAATCAAATCCTGGTAAAGGCTGACTATGTTCCCTCGGCACGGACGTCCCAGGATCGCAGTTTCGGCGAGGTGGTTGACGATGCCACAATTACCGCGACAGTAAAATCGAAACTGCTGTGGAGCAAGAACACCGACGGCCTGGATATTCACGTGGATACCAACATGGGCAAGGTGACGTTGCACGGCGCTGCGGAGAATGGCGCTGCCAAGGAACTTGCGGGCCGCATGGCTATGAATACCCGCGGTGTTGTGTCTGTCGACAACCAGCTGGTGGTGGAAGCAGCGAAGGCAACGCCCAAAGTGGCTGACGTGGATTCAGAGCATGACACTTCCCAGGATATTTCCGATGGCTGGATTACCACCAAGGTGAAGACGACCTTCATGTACTCAAGCAACGTGGAGAACGACGATATTTCGGTTAACACCCACGAAGGCAATGTTACCTTGAGCGGTAAAGTCAGCAGCGGTGCCGAGCGTGAACTGGCTACCGAACTTGCGCAGAATGTTCGTGGTGTCAAGAGCGTCAATGCGACGGCCCTTACGTTCTAAAGATCCTGTGATTAGCTAAAAGCTAACTTTGACGCAGAGATCCGTCAGCTAACAGTCGCCGTGCATAGGTTCTCAATGGAACAGCACGGCGATTTCTCAAAGGCACTACAGACATGATGAGACACAACACCAGTAGTGTGGGCCGGATATTTCAAACTGCGGTTGTATTACTGATTGGCACCGTGGTCAATGCCTGTTCATCGCTGCCACCCGGTCACGATTTCCCCAAGACAGTCTCTGCAGCAATTACCGATCCGGAACAGACGAAGCTTGGCGCCCAGCTTGAAAGTACAAGCCGCGAGCATGAAGGCAAATCCGGCTTTTACCTGCAATCCTTCGGCGCAGACGGATACTTAACCCGGATGCAGATGATCAACGCAGCCGAGCGAACACTGGACCTGCAATACTTTATTTTTCGTGGAGACGACACCGGCCGACTGTTGACGGACGCCGCGCTGCGGGCCGCTGATCGCGGGGTGCGCGTGCGCATGTTGATCGACGATGGTGAAACGGTTGCCGGTGACGAGCAGATTGTGGCACTGGCTTCGCATCGATCAATTGAGATTCGAATCTTCAACCCATTCAGATATCGTGGCCACCGGAAAACCATTCGTGCAACCGAGTTTATGTTTAACAAATCACGGCTTAACTACCGCATGCACAATAAATTGCTGGTCGTGGACAATTCGGCAGCGCTCATTGGCGGTCGCAACATCGGCGATCAGTATTTCCAGGTCAACGCCGAGGAGCAGTTTGCCGACAATGATGTGTTTGCCGTCGGTCCGATTGTCAGAGAGATCTCCGCGTCGTTTGACCAATACTGGAACGACGCACTTTCCATTCCGAATGAAGCGTTGACGAAGAAGTCGTCTCGCGCATCGTTGCGGGAGCACCGGGAATTAACCATCGAGGAACCGGCAGAGGTCAATGCGGACGGTGTCGATTTCGTCAAGCGGGTTAATTCCGGAGAACCATTCAACGGATTGATATCCGGTCGCCTGCCCGTGGTTTGGGCTCCGGCGCAACTTATCAGCGACAGCCCTGACAAGAAAAGTGTGGAGGATGGCTCGGAGAATGGAGATTCGATTCTTCCTCCGCTAACGCGTGCCGCCTTGGCGGTCCAGTCAGAATTGCTGATGATCACGCCCTATCTGGTACCGGGTAAGGAGGGCATGGAGCTTTTCAATGAGCTGCGCCGCCGCGATATCAGCATTCGCGTCCTGACTAATTCACTGGTTTCTTCGACTGCTTTACTGGCACAGTCCGGATACATGGGTTACCGGGTACCCTTGCTTGAGGCAGGTATAGAGCTGTATGAAATCCGTTCCATGTTGGGCAACACGCGTGGAAGCGGGCAAACAGCCGCCATGTCACGCCACGGAACCTATTCGCTGCACGCCAAAATGTTTGTCTTCGACCGCCACAGCATATTTGTTGGTTCGCTGAACTTTGATCAAAGATCCATGTACCTCAACACGGAAATAGGCTTATTGATCGAGAGTCCGGAGCTCGCGGAAGAATTAGCTCGGCGGTTTGAGGCCATGGTACAACCCGCCAACGCATACCAGGTGCTGTTGCAGCCCGATACATCCGGAGAAGGGCATCATCTGGTCTGGCGTACTCAGGAAGATGAACAGATGGTCGACTTCCAGGATGAGCCCGCGCGGAGCGAAGGGCAGACCCTGAAGGTTAATCTTTTGTCGATACTGCCGCTGGATAGCGACCTGTGAACCTTAGGCTGATCGTCCTTCTGGCTGCGATAGCGGGTGTGCTCTATTTCCCCGTCTCGCGTGCACAACCCGTGCAAAATGCCGAGACCGAAATAAATTACCTGCTCAATTTTGTCGAGATATCCGGGTGTGAATTCTATCGCAATGGCAGTTGGTACGATTCTATTCGGGCGCAAGAACATCTTCGCAAGAAGTATAACTATTTATCAGCGCGGGACCGGATCGTGACCGCCGAAGACTTCGTCGAAAAAGCGGCCTCGGAAAGTAGCTTGAGTGGTATTCCATACGAGATTCGATGTGGCGATGGGTGCACAACAGTTGCAACCCGCGAATGGTTGCTGGCCGTGCTTGCCAGGTATCGTGCCGTAGTAGTGCGAGGGTCCGAGTCCTCGTAACCGGTATATCAGCAGGCAAGTCATCGTAAGCATGTGGGTAGCACAAAAAATTCCACCCCCTAAGTGCGCCAACGTACCGAAACGGACCAATTCTTGCGCGCACACTGCCTTGGTTAGGTTTTCAACCAGCCCGTAAAGGAGAGATGAAAAGTGTTTGAGACTATTGCAATTCTGTTGGTGATTTTATGGGCCCTGGGGCTGGTTTCCTCTTACACCATGGGCGGATTTATTCACATACTTCTGGTTTTGGCGGTCATTGTGATTGCCATCCGGCTTATTCAGGGCAGAAGGGTTTGATGCTTTTGCAGGGTTGGTAATGGAAGTTCAGGCCGTGTTCATAAAGCAAGGCGCATGATTCGATCACACACGGTTAATCAGGATCCCGCGCTAACCAAGGTCCGGGGTTAACAAGGTCACAGGTAAGGATTAAGCCATGAAACGTTTATTGATGCTCGCACTCTTTTCGATCACCTCCGCATCTGCATCGGATGCCGATGTCGGTATCTCTATCTCCCTGGGGCAACCCGGATTCTATGGCCAGATAGACATTGGCGACTATCCGGCACCACAGCTGATCTACGCGGAACCCGTTATTGTCGAACAGGTAGTCATTGTCCAGCAGCCGATCTACCTGCACGTTCGGCACGACCATATTCAGCACTGGGACAAGCATTGCCATGAATACGGCGCCTGCGGCCAACGAGTGTATTTCGTGGATGACGGTTGGTACGATTCCGTCTATGTGCCTAATTACCAGAAGAAACATGGCAACAATGGCAAAGGCAAGAATTCAAAGCATAAAGACAAAGGCCATGATTAATAGCACTAGAACCGGCAGCACTGGAAACAGCAGACAAAAAGAGCAAGTTGCCCGACCCCTCCTGCTCTTGTGTGTTTTGGAGCACGAAGCTGGAAGGCCAATCAGCGTGTTTTCCAAACACTGCACGCGGTCAATGTACCGGCACCCGGAATGGGCCCGGTTAACAAGACCATTTGAATGATTATCGAAGGTGCGTCGCGGTTGGACGCTCAGGCTAAAACCAAGAGGACTAGATCATGTTGAATTTATCTCGATTATTTGCACACACCCTCGTGCTGCTTTTTTTATTGGCAGTTGCGAACCTGGCCTGGGCTGATCCGTCTGGACGTGTTGCACTCATCACAGACTCCCAGGGTTCCATTAGTTACTCACCCGCCGGCGAAACTGAATGGGTGGGTGTGGTGCGCAATCGTCCCCTGATCATGGGTGACCGGTTGTGGAGCGATCAAAACTCGCAAGCGGAATTCCAGGTTGGCAGTTCCGCTGTTCGTCTTGGCTCCAGCACCAGTGTTGAAATCCTGGACCTGAACGACAACATCGCTCAGCTCAAGGTGGCCGAGGGCAGCGTCAACGTGCGCATCCGGCGCTTGTATAAAGGCCAGATCGTGGAAATAGACACGCCCATGTTGGCGTTCAGCATCAATCGTTCCGGCAGCTACCGAATCGATGTGGATCCCTACGATGGCCAGACCACCATTTCGGTCTTTAAAGGCGCCGGCACGGTATATGGTGATGGTGCCAATTTCAGGGTAAAGGCGGGAGAGGCGGTGGCTTTCTATGACGTAAATCTGCGTGATTACGAGATGTATGGCCTCGCAGAGGAAGATGACTTCGACCGCTATGCATACACACGTGATCAACAGTGGGAGCAGTCTCCCTCTTTGCAGTATGTCAATGACGACATGGTAGGTTATGCAGCCCTGGATACCTACGGAAGCTGGAACGTATCGGCAAGCTATGGCAACGTCTGGTACCCCACGCAGGTTTCTGCTGGCTGGGCTCCGTACCGTGATGGCCATTGGGTATGGCAGGAACCATGGGGCTGGACTTGGGTGGACAATGCGCCCTGGGGCTTCGCGCCCTCGCACTATGGTCGTTGGGTCTCTGTAAGCAATCGTTGGGGCTGGGTCCCGGGGCCGCGTTATGTGCGTCCGATTTACGCGCCAGCCGTAGTCGCCTTCGTCGGTGGAAACAATTGGGGTATATCTGTCTCAATCGGTGGCGGTTACCAACCCATAGGCTGGTTTCCAATTGGTCCGCGGGAAGTCTACGTTCCGTCCTATCCGGTCAGTCGTAACTACTTCAATCAGGTCAATTCGAACAATACGGTGGTCAACAACACGACCATCACCAACGTCTACAACAACTATTCCAGCGGTACGATCAATGTCAACCAGGATAACTACGCCAACCGCAATGTTGAAAATGCAGTTACGGTTGTTCCGAGCAATGTATTTGTGAATGCGCAATCGGTGGCACCGGCGGCAGTACGTGTTGACCGCAAGAGTCTCAAGGCGGGACAAACCATGCGTATCGCGCAGGTCGCACCCAGCGAACGCAGCGTGATCGGCGCAGGTAAAGTAGCGAAGGTTCGCCCGGCGAAGGTTGTCGATGACCGGCAAGTGGTCGTGCATAATACTCCTCCGCCAGCCGAACTGCCATTTGCCAAGCGTGAAAAGCAGTTGCAGAAAAATCCTGGACAACCGATAAGCGCCAGTCCCACTGACACTCCCCAGGGAAAGGAGAGTAAACCGGTCAGGAACGTACGTGTTGTGAGCGAAGAGCAAGCTACCGTTGATGCCCGCACAGCGGTAACGGGGCGCAAGAGCAAGTCCGGCAAGACAGAACAACTCGATCGTTCGGCGGAAGCGCGGAAAGCGTCCAAACCCGCGAAGGGAGTTGCTCCGCAAGGCACACAACAGCAACAGGCCGATGCTGACAAGCAGGCAGCCCAGCAGCAGCGCAAAGCCGAGAGCGACAAACAAGCAGCCCAGCAACAGCAAAAGCAGGCGGACGCTGACAAGCAAGCGGCCCAACAGCAACAGCGCAAGGCCGATAGCG
>JANLTO010000118.1:0-4916 GCA_031362985.1 Lysobacterales bacterium
TACGGCCAGCACGGTGGTGCCTACCTGAACATCGACAGCTACAACGAAGACGGTGAGAGTTGGGTGGCAGAGACGTTTAAGGAAAATTACCAGCGCCTGCGGCAGATCAAGAAAAAGTACGACCCCATGAACCTGTTCCGGCTGAATGCCAATATTCCGCCCATGGTGTAACGCAGGAAGCTGATGCCCGGTGGCGGGAGCATCCATGAAAACTCAAGTAGCCATTATCGGCGCCGGTCCGTCTGGACTGTTGTTAGGCCAGTTGCTTCTGCGGCGCGGCATTGGCAACGTCATTCTTGAGCGACAAACCAAAGAGCATGTTCTGGGCAGGATTCGGGCTGGAGTGCTGGAACAAGGCATGGTCGACCTGATGCACAAGGCGGGTGTGGCTGAGCGTATGCACCGGGAGGGCCTGGTACACGAGGGCTTCGAGATTGCATTTGCCGGACGCAGGGAGCGCATTGACCTGAAAAACCTCACTGGCGGCAATAGCGTGATGATTTACGGCCAGACGGAGGTCACGTGCGACCTGATGGAGGCACGTGAAAGGGCAGGTGGAATCACGGTTTACGGTGCTCAGAGCGTCACTCCTCGCGGCCTGGAATCCGATCACCCAAAAGTAACTTTCAGCGTTGACGGCACGTTGCATACGCTGGAATGTGACTACGTTGCCGGTTGTGATGGTTATCACGGTGTGTCCAGAACCTGCATTCCTGTCAGCAGGTTGAGGGAGTACGAGCGGATTTATCCGTTTGGCTGGCTGGGCGTGCTTGCGGACACGCCACCCGTTTCTGAGGAGCTGATTTATGCCAGTCACGAACGCGGTTTTGCCTTGTGCAGTATGCGCTCCAGGACTCGCAGCCGTTACTACATCCAGGTCCCTGAGGATGCAAAGGCAGAAGAGTGGAGCGATGATCAGTTCTGGCAAGAACTTTCACGCAGGCTTCCACCGGATATCTCCGCGAGCCTCGTGACCGGCCCATCCATTGAAAAAAGCATTGCTCCCCTGCGCAGTTTCGTGGCGGAGCCGATGCAGTGGGGCCGCCTCTTCCTGGTGGGGGACGCGGCCCATATCGTGCCTCCTACCGGGGCAAAAGGCCTGAACCTGGCTGCCAGCGACGTCAGCTCACTGTATGAGGTGCTGGTGGCAGTCTTCGAGCAGGGCCGGACAGAGCTAATCCCATGGTATTCGGAAACCTGCCTGCGCCGCATCTGGAAAGCCGAACGATTCTCCTGGTGGATGACCAACCTATTGCATCGCTTGGACGATGATCCATTCAGCAACCGCATCCAGCTGGCAGAACTGGATTACTACACCGGTTCCCGGGCGGGCAGAACGATCATCGCAGAAAATTATGTCGGCTTGCCCTATGAGTCCCTGGTCAACGGAATTCACTCAGCGCGGGAGGTGCAGTGATGAACAGAAGGGAATTTTCACGCTGGGCATTGGCCGGCACCGCGTTGGGCTCAGTCTTTGAACCCGCTGCATTGTTTGCATCGGCGGCACTGCCCGCCTGGTCACAGCGGAAACAGAGTGCCCGCCATACGTTCCAGGGGTTTGAAAACTCGCTTCGACCCTCCTTTTCGCCGGACTTCACTCAACTCGATGAAGCGGGTATTCGCCTGGACGTGCGCCAGAGCATTGCCCAGGGCGTGTTCTCCATATTCTGCGTGCCAGTTGGCTTGAGCGGGCCCGAGCACCTCGAGTTCATGCAAATAGTTGCGCACGAAAACCAGGGGCAGGTGTTGTTGAGCACCTTCCTGGGTGGGCCTACGCTGGCAAGCCACCTGGCTCAACTTAAGAGTGCGAAAGCAGCGGGATTCAACCACGTCTTGGCCCATCCGCCAGCGCAGGAACCGGTGGACAGCAAGGACTCGCTGTACGCCTACTATCAGAACATTGCGGATAGCACTGACATGGATGTGGTGCTGTGGGCCACCGACGGCACCAACATGCGGCACTTGCATCCCAGCAACGTAGTGCTGGAGGTGCTTGAGCGCGTCGCCGAACTGGATAATGTGGTGGCACTGAAAGTCATGGCCACTCTGGATCCCGTCGTAGTGTTTGAAATTTTTGAACGCCTCAACAACCGCCTGCTGGTCAACAGTGTGGATCTGCGCATGATGCCGCTGCTGGTAAAATCCTACGGTGTGCAGTGGAGTGGGGCCTGGACCATTGAGGCCCTGCAGTCGCCGCAACAACCCTACGTCGTGGACTATTTAAAACGGCTGCGGGAGGGCAATTACCAACAGGCGGATGTGCTCTATTGGACCTTAAAGCCCGCTTACGACGCCCTCATGGGGCTGATGGCGCCCATGCTGCCGCGCGGCATTCATCCGTCGGTGCAAATGAAATACTACCAGTGGTGTGTTGGTGGCAATGGCGGCTTGACCCGCTGGCCGGAAAATCCCATGGAACGAGAGTTCCCTTTGACCGCCGATGAGCGCAACCGCATCCAGCAGGCCTACCGTGCCATCGGCATCGAGCCGCAAGGGCCGGAGGAATCCTTTCTGGTGGGTCGCGCGGCTTACGCCAGGGGCGTGAGGGCGATCGACCTGGTCGAAACACCGATGTATATTTTCTGAAGATTCACTTGGAGTTTTTCAGGTTGGTTTCGGAGGGGCAAGCAAGCGTGCAGCGCTGCAAATCAAACACGCACACTTGGCGTTACCGTACCTCGCCAGCGATACAATGATTTCAAGCAGGGAGAACTCTAATATGAAGAATGAACAACCGCGGCTTAGCGCATTCACGGCAATCTGCTTTCCCTATGTTCACGTACTGCTCGGTTCGTTATGGCTGGCCGGCTGTGGAGATAAAGCGGCCCCAGCCGCGGATGAGTTGCGCATAGGTGCCCTCGTACCCCAAACCGGGATTGCCGCCTCGGTGGGACCGGAAATCATGTCCGGGATTGAATTTGTATTGTCTGCAGCGGGCTATGAGGTTGATGGAAAGAAAGTCGTTCTGATCGTTGAAGACGAGGGCGACAATCCGGCGAACGCGGTGACGCGGGCGCGCAAATTGGTGGAAGAAGATAAGGTCGACGTGATCTTGGGACCTATGCTGGCCCACACCAGCGCGGCAGTTGCAGCCTATCTCGAACGGGAGGGCGTACCTCACCTGCCCTGGGGGATGGCTGACCAGGCGGTCAGTTCGAATGCCATTTACACGGCCGGCACTGGGGTAGCCAATGGGTTCGTTGCCGGCCAGTTTGCCGCCGATGACCTCGGCGCCACTCGCGCTGCCCTGCTGGTCATGGATTACGCCCTGGGCCACCAGATGCGCGATGGCTTCAGTGCCGGTTTCCAGGCGGGGGGCGGCAGCGTTGTCAGTTCGCAGCTCCTGCCGCTGGGCACCAGCGACCTTGCACCCTATTTTGAGGGGCTGGGAGATGCCGACATTCTGGGCGTACTGATGGTCAACCCTACCGACTTTGCCTTCGTGCGCCAGTATCGCGAATACGGCCTGGACCTGCCGGTGGTGTTTATTTCGGCCCAGCCGCAGGAAGAAACCTTGCTGGCCCAGATGGGCGACGATGCGCTCGGCATGCACGGCGTGACCATGTATGGCCCGGACATCGATTCGGCCGCCAACCGGGAATTCGTCGCGCGCTTCACCAAACAATTCCAGCACAATCCTGGAATTGCCACGGTCCACGCGGGTTACTGGACCACGGCCATGGTCCTGGAAGCAGCCAGGGCCAGTGGCAACACCGACCGGGTCGGGCTGGGAGCGGCCTTGCTCGCCATCGAAGACTTTGAGACGCCGGCCGGCCTGCTTAGCATCACGCCCGGCCGCATGGGCGTGCATCCGGTCTATGTCTTTCGCGCCAGCAAGGGCGGCGGGCGTTATTTCTGGGACGTGGTCAGACAGTATCCTGCTGTGGGTCCTGATGTCGTGAACGGACAGCCTTAGGCCGGGAACCCGCTTTTGCCTCTGGTCATTTCATCAGCTCACACGCGCTCGGTGGACCAGGGGTTCTGTTATCCCGGATCATCCGGCTACCGGCGGTGTGTCACCTGATGGAAGACATCCTGCGCTATCTCTTGAGCGGCCTCAGCTACGGCATGTTGCTGTTCTTCATGGCCAGCGGCCTGTCCCTGATACTCGGCGTGATGGGCGTACTCAACCTGGCCCATGGTTCGCTGTACATGATCGGCGCCTACATTGGGTTGACCCTGGTTCAGCAAGCCGGCTTACCGTGGTGGCTGGCACTGGCCGGAGCGGCTCTGGCAGCCGCCGTGATCGGTGTGCTGATGGAGCGCCTGCTGCTGCGGGCTTTGCACCGTCGTTACAACCAGCAGGTGCTGCTCACCCTGGGTCTGGTTTACATCTTTGGAAACCTGGCCCTGTGGATCTGGGGCAGCTATCCCCTGTCTGGTAAGCCACCGGAATTCCTCGCGGGCTCAGTGCCCATGGGGCACTTTGATTTTCCTGTTTATCGCCTGGCCCTGCTCGTTCTTGGCCTGCTGATTGCGGCCGGGCTGATCTGGTTCCAGCAGAAAACCCGCGCCGGGGCGATCGTGCGCGCGGGCATGGATGACAGGGATATGACCCTGGCCCTGGGCATCAATTACCCGCTGGTATGCTGCAGCGTTTTCATGCTGGGGGCATTCCTGGCCGGGCTGGCCGGCTTTATCGGCACGCCGCTGCTGGGCGCCAGTTGGAACATGGCTTTTCCGGTGTTGCTGTCGGCCATGATCGTGGTTGTCATCGGCGGAGTCGGGCGGATCGAAGGCACCTTGCTGGGCGCCCTGTTGATTGGGCTGCTTGACACCCTGGGAAAGATTTTTTTCCCGGAAATTGCACAGTTCCTGGTCTACCTGGCCTTCATACTGGTGTTGCTGTGGCGGCCCAGTGGCCTGCTTGGCCGCGCCCCGGAGGAAGCTGGCGACGCAGCGGCCGAGCCCAATGC
>JANLTO010000127.1:0-8688 GCA_031362985.1 Lysobacterales bacterium
GCATGGTTGCCGCGCCGTGCGCGCCACCAACTCAGCAGCCGCGCTGACTGGCGGGTGGGTGACTGGACGCTGGCCGCCGCGTCACTGTTCACCAGCCAGCGCCGCGACGCCGGCGGTGTGGCCTTGCGCGGCAGGGGCACGGTGGACCTGAGCGTGGCCTGGCGCTTCCAGCCTGGCTGGCAGCTGCAGGCCAAAGTGTTGAATGCCGGCGATGCCGACATCGAACCGCTGCGTGACTACCAGGCCTTGGGCCGGCAGTTCTGGCTGGGTGTGCGCAGCAGCGCACAGCTGCTTTGAGCGGAGGCGCCACAGTGCCGGTTGACGCCTTGTCGACGCCGCGTGATGCCAGGGCGAAGAATGTGGCCTTCCAGGTCCTGTCCGCAGATGAGGCAGCCACACTGGAGACCCTGGGAGAGGGACTGTTGCCAGGGGCCGTTGAAGCCGGCATCGCCCATTTTGTTGACAGCCAGTTGGCAGTTGATGCCGCCCAATCCCTCCTGATCATCCGCTATTTCGATGTTCCGCCGCCCTATGCTGATTTCTACCGGGGAGGCCTTGCCGCAGCCGCTGCGACAGCGCTGGCGGTTTATGGCCGCCCACTCAAGGAATTGCCGGCGGAAGACCTGGAGGCGCTGATTAGCAGTATGTCCCGGAATCAACTCGCTGACTGGCAAGGACCTCCAGCGGGATTGCTTTATTTCATCCTGCGCAATGATGCGGTCGACGTCGTTTATGGAACGCAGGAAGGATTCAAAAAGCTTGGTTTTCCTTATCAACCACATATCGTTCCGCCCGCGAACTGGTAAACCCGGCTGCAGGCCCTGCCTATGATCGAGCAGCACTGCGGCGAGATTACCGGGTGGCAATGGATCGCTCCCCAGCCTGGCGTATCTTGCGCTGCGCGCACCATTGCAGCAAATTCGTCCGAGGCGCTCCGAGTAGAGAATTCGCCGGCTGCGGGTCACCCACTTCTCCAACACGGCTGAACCCGGCGAACAATTCAGCGGCAAAACGCAAGTCGTGGTTTCCGGTCAGGCGCCCGATCACGCGCGCGACCGCCAGCGGCATCCGCCCCAGCTTCAACTCCGGAGCCAGCTCGCGCACATAGATTTCCAATGCTTCTTGCATGGTCAGTGCTTCGGGCCCCCACACCGTCAGCACCTGGTTGGCAGCTGTGGGACGGCGAAATGAACGTGAGACCATGACCGCATAGTCCGATGCTGCAATGTAGTGGTAGGCATGGGGCTGGTGTCCCAAAACGGTGACCCGATTGCCATGCACAAACAGGTCCAGAGATTCCATGAAATGCGTGCAGCGGAAGATGGTGAATGTCTTGCCGCAAGAACGTAACTGGCGTTCTGCTTGCAGTTTGATGCGCACCGGCAAGAGAGATTCATTCCCGGCGGTTTGGCCGGCCCCCGAAATGTACGCAACACGGGAAATGGCGCTGGCCTGGGCCGCTGAAAGCAAATTCCGCAGCCCCCAGTCTTCGACTGCTTCGTAGCTGGCAAAATTGTTGCTGCCGCGCAAACTGATGTAGAGCCCGTCACACTGTGCGACAGCAGATGGCAGTGATTCTGGCCGGGTTACATCGCCCAACACGATTTCAACGTGCTTGCCGAACAGTCCTTCGGCTTTGGCGCGGTCCCGGGACAGAACCCGCACGACGTAGCCATCGGAAATGAGCTGGCGAGTGACGGGAGCGCCGAGCATTCCCGTTGCACCAACAACAAGGATCCTTTCCTGTCGGGTATCATTCATGCGATGAATCATCTTACAAGTGGCCCGGAACGTAAAATGCATTGTCATGCTTTGCCCATAACCTGTGCGCAGACCCAGGTCGGAGGCACAATTCATGCGAGAGGAACATATCCGTGACTGCGACCGGACGGGGTGAGCCGGTAGAAGTTATAATCGTCGGCGCTGGAGCTGCCGGTTGCCTTTTGGCCCGCAGGATGGCGCAAGCGGGCCGCTCCGTGACCGTGCTTGAGGCCGGCCCGGCATGGAAGCTAGGCGACCTGAACAGTTCCCAGATCTGGGCCCGACGACTTAAGTGGGGCGGCTCGACCGTCTACAGCGAAGGCGAAAACCGCTTTGGCCACAACATGGGCACCGGCTGGGGTTTCGGTGGTGCTGCGTTGCACCATTATGCTGGTTACCCTCGACTTCACCCCGAGGACTTTGAGACTCGCAGCCGCTACGGTCGGGGCCGGGACTGGCCGGTTTCCTACGATGAACTGCGGCCGTATTACGATCTCGTGCAGGAACGTATTGGAATTTCCGGCGACGCAGAAGCCGAGATCTGGCGCCCACCGGGAGCTCCCTATCCCGTGCCGCCCTTGCCTGTTTTTGCCCAAGGGCGGATTATCTCCCGCGGCTTTGCTGCGCTGGGCATGCATGTTGCCCCCACGCCCCTGGCCATACTATCTGTACCTTACAAAGGCCGCCCCCCCTGCATCCACGACGGTTGGTGCGACGCCGGCTGCCCGACGGGTGCGCTGGCCAATCCTCTGGTAACAGATCTTCCAGGAGCCATAGCGGCGGGTGCGACAATCCGTGCCGGATGTGACGTTACCCGCGTGATCTGTGGAAAACCTGGCAAGGCAACAGGCGTTGAGTACGTTGATGCAGAAGGGCGGCGGATGGAACAAACTGCAGACCTGGTAATTCTCGCAGCCGCTGGGGTACAGAACACCCGGCTGCTGCTCAATTCTTCCTGTGACTGGGCACCTGACGGCCTGGCGAATTCCAGCGGCCTTGTCGGAAAGTACTTTACCTGCCACTCCATCGCAAACATATATGGGATATTTGACGAACCGACTGAGAACCACATGGGAGTTACCGCTGGATCGCTGATCTGCCAGGATGGATATCGCAAAGACAGCCCCGGACGGCCTTTTGGTAGCTACCAGTGGGGTATTGCGCCAGCACTGAAACCGAACGATCTGTTGGGTATCGCCAATACCCGCGGTGACCTGTTCGGCAAGCCGCTGGTTGACTTCCTCGAAACCACGGCATCGCGGCTGGGGGCGATTACTGCAATTTGCGAGGCCCTGCCCGAAGCAGAAAACCGCATTGAACTCACCCGCCGGCCAGATAGCAATAACACGCCTGCCGTCCGCATCGTGCATAGCTTCAATGAAGATGCCTTGGGTCTATGGCGTCACGCCAACGAGCAAGGGGTGAAAATTATGCAGGCCGCGGGTGCATCGAAAGTCTGGACCGGCCCTATGGGCACCGCCCACGTTATCGGCGGCACCGTCATGGGTCATGACCCGGCGGACTCGGTGACTGACGGTTACGGTCGCAGCCACGACGTGGATAACCTGGTCATAGCTGGATCGGGACTGTTTCCGACTGCGGGCGGAGGCAGCCCCACCTTCACAATCTATGCGTTGACGGAACGCACAGCTGACAAGCTTTTGGGA
This sequence comes from Lysobacterales bacterium, assembly GCA_031362985.1. Taxonomy (GTDB): domain Bacteria; phylum Pseudomonadota; class Gammaproteobacteria; order Xanthomonadales; family SZUA-36; genus SHZL01. Next base: position 3,429 of record JANLTO010000127.1, read on the forward strand.
CAAACCGCCGCAAACAGCAGTTGAATCACGCTGTCAACGAATTCCAGTTTTCCAGCAGGTAGTCAACTGACCTCGATGCCACGGCCATCAACGTAAACGTGGGGCTGGCCCCGCCAGTCGCAGGAAACAGTCCTGAGCCGGCCAGCACCAGGTTGTCTGCGTCGTGGCAGATACCGTAGCCGTCGGTTACTGAACTGGCCCGATCAGTGCCCATGATCGTGCCACCAGCCTGATGACCAACGGTGGACGAAGGCCCGGTCCACACCGATTTTGCACCGGCGGCCTGCATGACTGCCTTGCCCTGCGCTTCCATGTAAGCCCGGATCGCCTTGACCCCGTCGCCAAAGGTGTGTTGCACCCGGGCAAGTGGCATTCCGTTGGCATCCTTGCGCTCCGAGAGCGTAACGCAGTTTTCGTACACAAGTTCCCCGCCGCAGAACCCGATCATGAAGGCAAGATGCCGGCATGCCGTTTCCATGAATTCAACCAGTGGCTTGCCGAAGAGATCTGCACGGGTCATGGCAATGCCGAACAGGTCATTGGGTTTGACCGCCGGGCCGATCTGCCATTGCAAACCACCAAATACACCGGGGCGGGCCGGATGGGCATAATTTTCGCGGTAGGTAAGTTGGCCGGCGCTCACGCCCCTGTTACATTCCGTTTCCTCATCGAACAGTCCGTAAACCAGTGACAAACCCTCACCAAACAGGTAATGCCCCACCAAGCCACTGGAATTGGCCAGCCCGGCAGGATGATCACTGTTTGCCGAATTGAGTAGCAAGCGCGGGTTCTGGAAAATCGATCCCGCCAGTACCACTACGTGTGCCATCTGCGTTTTACGCACGCCGTCGTGGACGTATTCCACGCCGCTGACACGTCCGCGCTCTGTCGACAGCACACGGGTCACCTCTGCCCCTGCGGTCACTTCAACTCCTGCACTTATGGCGTCTGCAAGATAGGTGGCCAGCGGATTGGCCAAGGCTCCGGTGGGGCAGCCAGCATCGCACCAACCATCGTAAATGCAAGGAGGTCTGCCTTTGTAGGGAACTGAGTTTATCGCCAGGGGCAATGGGGCAGTATGCATACCCAACGCTGCGAACCCCCCCTGCAGGATCTCGCCGTGCCGAAACAACTGCAAAGGCGGCATTGGGTAGGGTTTGCCCGGCGGCCGCCAGAGCTCCTGTGCGGCATCGCCCGATATGCCGACCTCGTCCTGGATGCGATCGTAATGCGGACGCAACTCAGCGTAGCTAAAGGGCCAGTCCCGGGCCATACCGTAAGTGGATTGGAGCCTGAAAGTTTCCTCGGCAAAGCGCGGCCACGTCCCGTAATGATGCAGTGCTGCACCGCCAAACCCCCAGCCCGTAGTTGAGTTATGCGGGATGGGGTGTTGCCCCGTGAGTTCCACCGGTGTTGCGCCCCACTTGAGCCGCCGTGCCCAGATCTGGGAACTGTAGAGATCACCCATTTTCCAGGCCGGCCCGGCTTCCAAAACGCGCACCCGTTTTCCGGCACGAGCCAGGCGGGAAGCGTAGAACCCCCCGGCAGCGCCCGCCCCGACAATGACTGCGTCCAGAGGTTCCTCTGCAAACATGGGTGATGAGTTCCTTTGTTGAGCGGGCCCGGAAAAATGATACCTGGTCCAGAGTCTGCGGTGGCTGGCCAACACTACGCCCGGTGACCAGGGCCTGGGGTCATTCTAAACGCCAGGCACGCGTCCAGGAAGCATGAAATACCCACTCCGGCTTTCGAATAACAGGCAAGGTGATAATTTCTGGTTATGCGTTGTGTCCCCGAATGAATTTGAAGATGCGGACCTGACTATGCAAGCATCAGGATGCCGAAGTGACAGCATGCGCAGCTGAATAAGCGAGCGCTGACACTCCGCAGGTACCAGGGACCCTAATCCAGGCACGCACAATGACTGCTAACCAAAGGCTATCACCATGAAAAAGGCCCATTACAGTAAAATCCTGATTCGAACCATTCTGCTCACATTGGTCGGCCTGCCGCTGGCGGCCAATGCCCAGGACAGCGCGGGAGCCAATACTGCGGAATCCTATGACCTGCTCATCGAAGAAATCACGGTAACTGCCCGGCGGCGTGAAGAAAGTCTGCAGGAAGTACCGGTTTCCATTTCCGCTTTCAACACCGCCATGCTCGAAGCGCTGAACATTCGAAACGTGGGTGATGTCGCGCCCTACACCCCGAACCTGACACGATCCAGCGGCCCCACGGGTCATAACGATGGCTTTTACTTCATTCGCGGAGTGGGTAACACGGACCTGAATCCGGCCACAGACCCGGGTGTTGCCACCTACCTGGATGGCGTCTACATGGGCCGCATCACAGGTGCATCCATGGACATCCTGAACATTGAACGCGTTGAGGTCCTGCGGGGACCCCAGGGCACCTTGTTTGGGCGCAACACAATTGGCGGCGCCATTAACGTGGTGACGCGTCAACCCAGTGGCGAATTAGGTTATAACTTCCGAACGACCGTCGGACAGGACGGGCGCTGGGACTACGGCGGTTCAGTTGATGTGCCACTGGGCGAGGATTTCGGGGTGATTGTTTCATACCTCCACCAGCAGCACGATGGCTGGGGCAAGAATGTATATACCGGCGAGGACTTCGGCACCATTGATAATGGCGCCTTGAACGCCCGCTTTGTCTGGAAACCCAGTGATACGTTTTCCGCCAGCCTGGGGCTCGACTACGCCCACCAGGGCGGTACGTCTGCTCATACCATCCTCAATGGCTTTAATCCCTTTGCGGTCTCCCCCTTGGGCGTGCCCATACCACCTGACCTTGGACAGGATGTTTCCAGCGACGTGTACGATAACTTTCATTCGGTAAACCCGGAACACCATGGCACAGTGGAAGGCGCCAACCTCACGCTGGAATGGAATTTCGGCGGCGCGACCCTGAAGTCCATCAGCGCATACCGAAAACTCAACCAATTCGCTGCGAACGACTTTGACGCCTCGGGCTACGTGTTTTATGACCACAACTTCGAAACCGATCAGCACCAGTTCAGCCAGGAATTGCAACTTCTCGGAGACAGTTTCGAGGATCGCCTGCATTGGGTGCTGGGTGCGTACTATTATGACGAGTGGGCCTATCACAACAATCGCATCGCTATGGGTGGCAACAACGGTGTGCCACCGGGCATTCCAGGAGTGCCTTACGCGACCCGGAACGTGCAGCGGGCCATCTACAATAACCAGGCTTTCGACATTGACGAGAAGGCGTGGGCGCTTTTTGCACACATGATTTATGACTTTACCGACAAACTGTCCGGTGAGCTGGGTCTGCGCTACACCGACGAAGAGAAAACGCAAAGCTACGCGTTTTTCATCGACAACAGTGCCAACGTTTTCAATTTCGCCGGTATTCCGCCGTTTCCTTACATTCCCACGCTGAACCCGGACAATCCATTCCTGACCATTCCAACCACCTACAGCAAATCCTGGCATGATACTTCGCCAAAACTCGGCTTGAACTACCAGGCAACGGACAATGCCATGGTCTACGTTTCCTATGCCGAAGGGTTCCGCAGCGGCGGCTTCAATGGCAGGCCCACCCCGAACCAGATGGGGCAATTTGGCGCTGTCCAGCCGTATAATCCGGAATACATCGATACCTATGAATTTGGCTGGAAGACTGAAAACGATGCCCACAGTTTCCGGCTGAATGGCGCTGTGTTTTATTCCGCATATAAGGACATCCAGCTGCTGGTGCTTGGCCCTTCCGGTTTCTTTGAAACAACCAACGCTGCGGAATCTCATATCAAGGGTGCGGAGCTTGAGTTCCAGGCCAACCCGATAGAGGGCCTGTTGCTCAACGCAGGAATTGGCTTCCTGGACAACAAGTACACCAAGCTGGACCCGGGAACCATTGCAGGCGGCATTTTGCCGACGAATGTTTTGCCCAACGCACCGAGGTGGACGGACAACATTGGCGCTCAATACCGATTTGGCCTGTCAAACGGTTCCGGTATCGTATTACGCGCAGATTACATCTGGCAGGATGACGTGTATTTCAACGCATCGAACAGGCCTGGCGAATTCCAGGCCTCCTATGGCCTGCTAAACCTGCGTGCTTCCTGGCTATCAGCTGACGAACGCTGGGAGTTCGCCGCGTACGGCCTGAATGTAACCGACAAGGCCTACCACACGAATGGCCAGGACATTGTCGGGCCACTGGGCGTCTCTTTTGCGGGCATTGGTGCGCCTATCGAATTGGGTGTTCAGCTAATGTACCGCTCGAAATAAAAAAATTCGCTGTGCTTTTTACGGGGCCCCTTGCGGGCCCTTTTCTTTTGCACGGCAACTCAGTTGCTTTGCCAACTTTCCAGCGGTGGCAACACCGGATAGCGCATGGAGCCTGTTGGAGGGTCAATTACTCCGTTATCCGCTGCGTACGTCAAGTATTTATGAACCAGCTCATCCAGTTTGCCAGGATGTTCGCCCTGTAGGGGCACTTGCTCCATCGGATCGGTGATCAGGTCAAACAACTGCCACTGGCCGTCGCCCCAGGGCGGCAACAAACGGACAGCTTTCCATTGTCCGCTGAGAACCGCCTGATGGCCCAGCAGTTCCATGCCCACAGCGTCTTCGGGGCCGCGCAGCGCGCCTTCCGGATCCTCCAGCAAAGGTAGTAAAGACCGCTCGCCGCCCTTGCCAAGGTCAGGGTCCACTATGCCGGCCAGTTCCAGGACGGTTGGGTACACATCGCGAGTCAAGGTGACGGCATCGGACCGGCTACCTGGACGCACGTTTCCTGGTACGTTAATGATGGCCGGGACGCGAGTGCCTCCTTCAGAAGCGACGCCCTTGTAATGGCTGAACGGCAAATTGCTGACCTGCGCCCAGCCGGGCCCCTCGAACACGTACGACCCTTCATCGCCAATATTGCCTGGCTTATTGTCAAAATTTTCCACAAACCAGCGATTGAAACCGGGCATCATGTTGTAATCAACGCCTTCTGCACCGTTGTCGGAAATAAAAATCACCACGGTATTGTCACGCAGGCCGGATTGATCCAGAAATGCCAGAAGCCGACCAACATTCCAGTCCAGGTTGGCGATCATGGCAGCATAAACAGCCATGCTGCGCGCCTGCATTTGACGAGTCTCCTCGGACAGATTCTTCCAGGCCGGGACCAGGGAGTGCCGTGGCGGCGACTCTGCATCATCCGGTAACAGGCCCAGGGATTGCATTTTCTGCCAACGCGCTGCGCGTAATTTGTCCCAGCC
>JANLTO010000166.1:0-6174 GCA_031362985.1 Lysobacterales bacterium
CATCAAGGAAACAGACATGTTGATTATGAAAGACATCTGCAAAAGCTATCGAACCGAATTGATAGAAACGCATGCGCTGCGTGATCTGAACCTGCGCGTGCAGGAGGGCGAGTTTGTGGCTGTGACCGGTCCCTCCGGTTCGGGCAAGACGACATTTTTGAACATCGCCGGTTTGCTCGAAAAACCCAGCAGCGGAGCTTACCAGCTTGATGGTGAAGATGTTTCATGCCTGGATGACAAGGCTTCTGCACGCATCCGCAACGAGAAAGTGGGCTTCATTTTCCAGGGCTTCAACCTGATCCCCGATCTCAACCTCTTCGACAACGTGGATGTGCCCCTGCGCTACCGCGGGTGGCCGGCCAGGCAGCGCAAGGCGGCCATCGAAGAAATGCTGGAAATGGTAGGCCTGATTTCACGCAAGACCTACCTGCCCGCGCAACTCTCCGGCGGTCAGCAGCAGCGGGTTGCAATTGCCCGTGCACTTGCTGGAAAACCACGTTTCCTGCTGGCTGATGAACCCACCGGCAACCTGGATTCGCTGATGGCACGACAGGTGATTGATATGCTGGAAGACATCAATCGCAAGGGCACGACCATAGTCATGGTCACCCACGATCAGGAACTGGCACGCCGCGCGCATCGCAATATCCAGGTTCTCGACGGACAGATCAGCGACCTCGACAGCATCTACCAGGCACGAATTGACCGAGTGGCAGGAGACGCTTCCCATGTTTAGTTACTACTTGAGGTTGGCACTGAAGAGCCTGCGACGCAACTCGATACTGTCCAGCCTGATGGTGGCCGCGCTCGGCTTGGGGATAGGCGCGTTCATGACGACGTATACCGTGTACTACCTGATGTCAGGCGACCCAATCCCGCACAAGAGCAAGCAATTGTTTGCCGTGCAGCTGGATAACTGGGACCCCAATGCGCCACCAAGCGAATCGGCACGCGATGTGCAAACCCAGCTAACCTGGCGCGATGCCACCTACCTGGTGAATGCCGAGACTCCGGCAAAGCAACAGGTCGCCATGATCAGCTCGACCTTTGTCGTGGTTCCCGACAACCGCGATGCCGCACCATTTCAAGCAATGGCAAGGCTTACAACCGCAAGCTTTTTCGCCATGTTTGATGTGCCGTTTCTTTATGGCCAGGTGTGGCCGGCTGACGAGGACGATAGTGGGCGCAAGGTCGCCGTTATAAGCCGGAAACTGAATGAGCAGTTGTTTGACGGCGAGAATTCCGTGGGTCGAACTATCAACCTGGGCGACCGGTTGTTTGAAGTTGTTGGCGTGATCGACACCTGGCAACCAACTCCACGGTTTTACGACGTCCAGGTCGGTGCCTTTGAAGAGGTCGAAGATGTATTTGCTCCTCTGAGCCTGGCCGCCGAAGCCGGGCAGGACATTGCCGGGAATACTATGTGCTGGGCGCCATTGGACGGGGAGGACGTGGAAGCGTTTCTGCGTAGCGAGTGTGTCTGGGTGCAGTTCTGGGCGGAACTCGAAACGCCGCAGCAGGCGACGCGTTATAAGGAGTTTCTCGACAACTACGTGCAGGAGCAAAAGCAGCTGGGCAGGTTCAAGCGCCCGCTCAATACGTTCATCAGTGACGTCATGTCGTGGATGGACCTGATGGGAGTGGTTTCCAACGATAACCGCGTCCTGATGCGGCTAAGTTTCCTTTTCCTGATCGTGTGCGTGCTAAATACCGTCAGCCTGTTGCTGGCGAAGTTCCTTGGCAAGGGCCCAGAAATTGCTCTGCGGCGCGCGATGGGCGCCAGCCAGGGAGCGATTGTCCTGCAAAACCTTTTTGAGGTGGTCATCATCGGCGTGCTTGGCGGCATTGCCGGTGTTGGCCTGGCCTGGCTGGGCCTGGCGTTGATCGGTAGCCTCTACCAGGGATACCAGCACCTTGTGCATCTCAACAGCCTCCTGTTGCTCACTGCGGTCGCATTGGCAGTGGTGTCAAGCATGCTGGCCGGACTTTACCCGGTTTGGCGCGCTGCCTGGCAGGCGCCGGCCAGCTTACTGAAAACCCAATGAGGGAATTGTGATGGAAATCGGACCCATTTTGCATGCCATGTCGCGCAACAAGGTTGGAGCACTGCTGATCGCCCTGCAGATCGCCCTGACCATGACGGTTGTCACCAATGCCGCCTTCATCATGCGCCAACGTGCTGATGCCATCGCCAGGCCTACCGGTTTGGATGAGGCCAACACATTTTTTGTGATTACCAATGCCTTCAGGGCCGGACTCGATTACCACAAGATGTGGCGGGATGACCTGGATACCATCAAACAGATTTCGGGAGTCGTTGCAGTCACTCCCATCGGTTCGGTACCGGCCAGTGGTGGTGGCTGGGGTGACAATTTGTATCTTGACCCACAGACACCCGCCAGCGAAGCCACAGACCTTGGGTATTTCACCACCAACGAGGATGGCGTGGCTGCGTTGGGCATCGAATTGGTAGCGGGCAGGAATTTCACGCCGGAAGAGGTGCTGTGGAGCGGCCCCGCATCACGGCCGGAAATCCGCACCATGCTCATCAGCCAGTCTGTTGCCGACGAACTGTTTCCGGACGGCGACGCGGTGGGGAAACTGGTTTGGGATGAGCCGAACAACAAGGAACCCACTGAAATCATTGGCGTCTACCAGCACATGATGAATGCCTGGCCGCAAAATGAGGATGTTAATAATTCCGGCATCATTCCCTCGATGGGCGAAGGGTCAGATATGCGCTTTTTCATCCGCGCTGAACCGGGACAGCGTGACCAGGTAATGCAAAAAGTGGAGGAGTACCTGGCGCAGAGTCGTGATCGTATGGTGCGAGTCGTGCGCACGATGGAAGAACAATTGCAGCGCACGTACTCGGGCGACATCGCCATGGTAAAAATCCTGGGAGGTGTGATCTTCTTCCTGAGTGCCGTCACCGGCCTCGGCATAGTCGGCATGGCCTGGTTCAGCGTGAGCCAGCGTCGCAAGCAGATCGGAACGAGGCGAGCCCTGGGTGCGCGGCGTGGCGACATCATGCGTTACTTCATGGTGGAAAACTGGCTGATTACGAGCATGGGCCTGGTGCTTGGCGTGGCAGGCGCGTTCGTGCTCAACTGGGTTCTTGATACCGAGTACCAGAGCGGTCGCATGCCTGTGTACTATCTGCCGATTGGAGTCCTGCTGCTTTGGCTGCTGGGGCAAATTGCTGTTGTGATTCCCGCCCGCAGGGCGGCAAACATTCCGCCCGCCCTCGCTACCAGGAGCGTCTAGTCCGCCTCGGCGTATAATCGTCTTTCTAACCAGACTCCAGCCGGACCTGCTGATGCAGCGAGTTCTGATCATTGATGACAACGCGGACGTGGCCAAGGCTTTGGAGGTCGCACTTGGCCTGCACGACATTGGGACTCGCTACGCCCAAAGCCCGGAACAAGGCCTGGACCTGATGCGCCGAGAGGCCGTCGATCTCGTCATCCAGGACATGAACTTCAGCCGCGACACCACATCGGGTTTGGAAGGGGTGGAATTGTTTCATCGCATCCGTGAGCTGGACCCCGATTTACCCATCATCCTGCTGACCGCATGGACCGATCTTGAAACCGCAGTACAGTTGGTGCGGGCAGGGGCGGCGGATTATCTGGGCAAGCCATGGGACGATGCGAAGCTGGTCACTGCGGTGAAGAATCTCCTGGAATTGCGGGAAGTGCAGACGACGCACGGCCGCATGATGCACGAACGGCGGGCGCGTAGAAATTCGCTGGAGCGTGACAACGATTTATGCGGCGCCATTTACGCCTCAGACGCGATGCATGGTGTGTTTAGCCTGGCCGCCCAGGTTGCTCGAGCCAGCGTCCCCGTGCTCGTTACGGGTCCAAACGGAGCCGGTAAAGACGTGGTGGTGCGTGTCATTCAGGCTAACTCTTCGCGGCGCGACAAGCCGTTCATCACAGTTAACGTGGGCGCATTGCCGGCCGGCTTGATGGAAGCCGAATTGTTTGGCGCGGAAGCCGGGGCATACACTGGCGCTGCAAATCGCCGCGAAGGGCGGTTCGAGGCAGCTGATGGAGGGACCCTGTTCCTGGATGAAATCGGCAATCTCAGTGCTGAAGGGCAGATGAAACTGCTGCGCGTATTGCAGACCGGCGAGTATGAGCGCCTGGGCAGCTCCAAATCTCGCCGTGTCGATGTACGTGTCATTAGCGCCACCAATGCAAACCTGGCCGATGCCATTCGTGACCGGACCTTTCGTGAGGACTTGTACTATCGGCTGAATCTCATCGAAATCAAAGTGCCTCCCCTGAGCGAAAGAAGGGAAGATATTCTCCCGTTGTTCCGGCATTTCTTGCCTGCAGGAGCTTACCTTGCGGCGGCTGCGGAGGACGCCCTGCTGCGACATGATTGGCCGGGAAATGTGCGTGAGCTGCAAAACCTGGCGCAGCGCACAGCAATCCTTGCACCGGACCGGAAAATAACTCCTGAGATTCTTGGCCTGAGCCCTGGCAGTGCACAGAACGCCAGAGGTAGCGCGCCCGAGCCCGAGGCGGATGAAATCAGGGCTGCGCTCGCATCCAACGATGGAAATGTCTCACGTGCTGCGCGACAGTTGGGCATAAGCCGCCAGGCGCTGTATCGGCGCATGGAGAAGTTGGCGCAGTAAGTGCCAATTTTCGCAAACGCCGGTGCGCAAAACATCTCTACAGGGCCGGTTCATTTTCCTGCTGGCGACGATTTTTGTAGCCTGCATGGCCGCCAGTGTTGTCGTGACCCTGTACGTTCCTTTCTGGCAGTTGCTGGTGCCTGCTGTGTCCCTGTTGGGCCTGCTCGCTGTCATCACCACGGTAAAGGCGTTTTTTTCGCCTCTCGCCAATATCCTGCAAGCCCTGTGTGGCGGCGTCACCAGATTCAAGGATCATGACTATAGCGTGACGATAGTAAACACCCGTGATGACGAGCTGGGGCTGTTGGTGCGGGCCTATAACGACCTGGCAAAAACGCTTCGGGCGGAGCGCTTTGCAATCTTCCAGCGCGAACTGCTGCTCGATACCGTGATTCAATCCAGTGCAGTGGCGGTGTTGATCGTGAACCAGGCTGGCGCAATTGTGTACAGCAACCGGGAGGCAGCGGATCTCTTCCGGGGACCCGCCGAAGGGAAGTCCTCGCTGGAGGGCGCTGATCTCTTACAGACAAGCTCGCGCAGATCCGCCGCGTTGAGCGAAGCGTTGCGCAAAGGTGAAGACGGCCTGTTCAGCATGCAGGAGCAGGACGAGGCAGAAGTGTTTCATTTGACGTGCAGGCAGTTTGTGCTTAACGCGTCAAGTCACCGGCTGTTCTTGCTCAAGAAGCTCACGCGTGAAATTGCCCGCAAAGAAGTGGAGACCTGGAAAAAAGTTATCCGCGTAATCACCCATGAGCTCAACAACTCGCTTGCTCCCATCAGCTCCCTGATTGGATCGGCGCAAAAAATTGCGGCAACCGGCAGTGGCACGGAAATGCTGCCAGAAATCTATGCCAGCATTGGGAATCGGGCCAGCCATCTGCAAACGTTTATCGAGGAATATGCCCGCTTTGCGCGTCTGCCCAAGCCACGGCCGCAACGCGTTGCCTGGAGACCTTTCATCAACCAGATTCATCGATTGGTGGAATTTCAATTGGCTGGTGATTTGCCTGCCGATGACGCGGAATTTGATCCCGTGCAACTGGAACAGGTCTTGATCAACCTGCTCAAGAATGCCGCAGAGTCCGGCTCGCCACCGGGCGAAATCCGTTTGCGCGTGCTGCAGAACACAAGGGAAGTATTGATTGCCGTGGAAGATCGGGGAAGTGGCATGGCGCAGGAGCAGATGAAACTGGCGTTGTTGCCTTTTTACTCAACCAAGCGCGGAGGAACCGGCCTTGGGCTTCCGCTGTGCCGGGAAATGATTGAAGCCCACGGTGGTACGTTCAACCTCTTTAACCGGGAAGGTGGCGGCATGGCAGCCACCTGCAAGCTGCCGTTGTTGATTAGTTGAGCGCCTTCTCGATGCGGCGATCAGGAATGAACCAGATCAGCCACACCAGCACCAGCAGCGAAATCGACACCCAGGTGTGGCCCAGCAGCGCCAGGGGAATGGCAATAACGTAGCAAGCCAGGGAAGTCTTGCCCTTAATGTCACTGCCCAAAGCACGCGCCAGGGTGGAATC
>JANLTO010000177.1:0-1874 GCA_031362985.1 Lysobacterales bacterium
CGGCCTGGCCCGTCCAACTCCTCGGCCCTTTCCGCCTCTACACGGAGCCGAGTCCAGCGCCCGACGCGTCGGGCGGCACAAGTATCATCATCGCCGGAATCGAAAAGTGCGCATATCTCGCTGAGACCACGTGGTCGGGGGCGCATACCACCGTGCACACCCCGGGCGGATGACATGCGTCGTGATCGTCAACGAATCGGTTTCACAGCCGTCCCATAGCGGAAGGTAAAAAAATGGGCTGGTGGCGGATCTGAAGCCCTGCCACACGGTAGGGTGTGAAACAAAAAGCACCACCAGCCCGGTCGAACATTGTCGTTCTCAAACAACTGCTCAAGTTCATTCCGCGAGATCTTGTCGCGCGGCTGGCCCGGGAGACGGGTGTGGACACAAGGGCACGGATCTTCGACGTGTTCAGCCATCTCAGCGCGATGCTCTTCGCGCAACTCACGCATTCCATCGGACTCAATGATGTGTGCGACTGGCTGCGGCTGAAAAAGACGGCGTTGGCGGGTGTGGGGGCGGTGCCTCCCTCGCGCAATGGGCTCTGGCACGCCAACAAGGTGCGCTCGGCAGACTTCATGGAAAGGCTTTTCTGGTCGGTGCTGGAACGCACGCAGAAGCTTGATCCCGGCTTTGCTGCGGGCAGGAAGGGCCGGGGCTTGCTGCGCCGCTTCAAGGTGAGGATCCACGCCGTGGATTCGACAGTGATGGAGTTGGTGGCCAACTGCATGGACTGGGCCAAGCACCGACGACGCAAAGCCGCGGCGAAAATGCATCTGCGTCTGGATTTGCACAGCTTCCTGCCCTCCTTCGCCATTGTAGACACGGCGGGAGAACACGACAATCGCCGCGCCCGCGAAGTCTGTGCCGGCATTGAGGAGGGCGAAGTCGTTGTCTTTGACAAGGCTTACGTTGACTTTGAGCACCTGGCTGACTTGGATCTTCGCCGCGTCTGGTGGGTGACCCGAGCCAAGGACAATATGCGCTACCGCACGGTGCGGAACTTGTGCAAGAACGAGGGCAAAATCGTCAAGGACCAGATGGTGCGCCTGAGCGGCCACGACAACCTGCTCGTGCGCCGGGTGGAAGCGTGGGTCGATGTCGACGGCGAGGAGCGACTGATGGTTTTCATTACCAACAACCCCACTTGGAGTCCGCAGACCGTCTGCGATCTCTACCGCCGGCGTTGGGACATCGAGGTGTTCTTCAAACAGGTCAAGCAGACCCTCAAGCTCGGCAGCTTTCTGGGGCACAGCGCCAATGCCGTGCGGTGGCAGGTCTTCAGCGCCTTGCTCGTTTACGTGCTCCTGCGTTTCCAGGCTCACCTCGGTCAGTGGGGCCACAGCTTTACCCGACTCTTCGCCGTGGTGCGATCGGCGTTGTGGGAGCGGGTGGATCTACTGGCCCTGCTGCGAAGCTATGGGACAGCAGGCGGATCTTTCAGGATACTCGGCGCGCTCCAACAAGCCTGGCTGCCAGGTTTGGCTCGCCAAAATCAGTGATCTCATGGGACAGCATCCGCCCGCCACCACAGGACTCAATACCTCAGACCCTAATCGCCCTTTTTCATCCTCCCCTCGCCAAGCCTTGTCCCACAAGGCCTACACCCGGTATTCTTCAGCCTGTGGGATGGCTGTGTAGATCTTTTGAATCAGCGGTTTCCAGTCCCCCACGTCGGCGCGGCGGAAGGAGGCTGCCGAACAGCTGATGTAGAGCTTCCCGTTCCTGGCGTCCATGCCCTCGATTCGATCGGGCATGCCCGCGGGGTTTTCCCAGATGGCGCTGACCTGCAGATCGGCCGTGTCCTTGCCTTTCCAGGAACTGTAGTTGCCGGTCTTGGCGTCGAGCCGGTAGATCAGGCTGGCCCACTTGTT
>JANLTO010000170.1:0-10570 GCA_031362985.1 Lysobacterales bacterium
TCAGTTTCCACATCCGTGCTGGTTTCACTACCGGATTCTTCGGCGCTCAGGGTAAACCGGGCCACGTTGCCACGGGTATGGGGGGCTATGTCGATCTTTTTGCCGTTGAGGAACACTTCAACCGAAGACGCGCGTCCCAACAACAGCCGTAAAGGAGGCGCAGCATTGTAGCTTCTATGGCTGCCCGCTCGCAGCAGGTCCATCTCAATTTTTTCTCCGCTGCTGCCCAGGATTTCCACCCAGCTGTCGGCCGAGGTGACGATTTCAAGTGTGCCCGGCTCGCCAGCAGCACTCACTGCCGCATCACGGTTGCCGACGGCGGCCCATGCGCCTTCAGCCGCTGAAGGGAGACCAACTTCGACAAACTCTGCGTCTGTATTCATTGAAGCAATGGATGCGCGCAAATGGGTATTTGGAAGGCGCTTTGCTGCCTCATTCTCCGGACCTGAACTGAATTCCGCAGCGCCGGGACGAGTTCCAGGCTGTGAAACGCTTATCTGGACTGGGCGTAACAGAGGGTCGCCTTGCGAAAAACGTACCGCTTCGCTGGTAAATTGCCACACCAGCGCGAGAACAACCGCCGACGCCAGCACGTAACTTGTTGCCTTGAACCAACGATCGCTCGGACTGCGTGGTGGCGTCACACTGAACACACATTCCACGAGAAGTTCAGCCTCCCTGACAGATCGTACATGCTTTTCGATTATTTCCTGCGGCAGCCCGAGGTAGCGCGCATAACAGCGAATATAGCCTTTGAGATAGACCGATGGAACGTGCTCAGTGTCGCCCGTTTCGATGGCCGCAAGCACCTCAGGTTTGACCCTGACAGCCTGGGAAATTTTTTCCAGGGAAACACCCTGTTTCAGCCGGGCTTGCAACAGCAGTTCACCCAGGCTCATGGGAATCAGCTCATTTTGTTGTTGTTCTGCGCTCAATATTGTTCTCTCGCCTGAGTGGCCTGTGCAGAACCTGGAAACTGGCTCAGCAATTGCCGCTGGTAATTCTTAGCCGCTGTTTGGTCGCCCAGCGCCCGTTCTATCTGGTAACCCAGCAAAAAGCTTTCCGCCGTCGGCTCTTCTTCAGATTCATACCGCTGCAGGAAGGCCCGTGCATTCAAATACTCGCCCTTGCGGAAATTCAAACTCGACATAGCCAACAAAGCTGAGGAGATTTCCGCATTATATTCAAGTGATTGTCGCAAATATCTCTCGGCTTTGTCCAGATCATTCATACCCAGGGCACATAAACCGGCATTGGCATAGGCGATTTGTGGCGTGTCATAAAAACGGTCATTGAACGCCACTTCGAAATACTTTTGGGCTTCCTTTCCCTTGCCCATACGGCACAGGAAGGCTGCATAATTGTTATTTACGTCGCCGCCTTTGGGATCATAATTAACCGCGAGGCGGTATTCCTTCCCTGCTTCTTCATTCATGTCCAGCGATTCATACAACACGCCCAGCATGGTGTGTGCCGGCGCATAGGTCTTGTCGTTGGCCACGGCACGCTTGAGCTTTTCCAGGGCAATCTCGTCCTGACCACGCTCCATGTACTGCCGCCCGAGGGAGGTGTTGGTTTCTGCCGCCCGCCGCTCCTTGTCAGGCTCATCCGCTTTTTTTGCTGATGAGCTACTGCAGCCTTGCGCCAGCAGTATCGAGGTAGTCAAGACACATATCCCTATGATCCTGTTCATGACATCACGTTGGACTCCTGTGGTGCAGATTGTCGTTCTCTCAGGCGCTCGCTACGGCGGGTCCGGTCCTGAAATTTTCCAACCAATTGGCCACAAGCCGCATCGATGTCATCTCCGCGGGTCTTGCGAACGGTTGCAATCAAGCCTCCAGCCATGGCAATTTCCTGGAACTCACGGATTTTACGCTGTGAAGAACACCGGTAAGCGGTGCCGGGAAAAGGATTGAACGGGATCAGGTTTAGTTTACTGGGTAGCTTGCGCAGTAACTTCACCAGCTTTTGAGCCTGTTCAGGCTGGTCATTCACTCCGTCAATCAGGGTGTATTCAAAAGTAATGCTGCGTTTGTGTTTGTCCGACGCATAACGTGAACACGCCGCCATCAATTCCTGGATCGGGTACTTGCGATTGAGCGGAACCAGGGTTTCGCGCAAGTCATCAACCGGCGCATGCAACGAGACAGCCAGAGCGACGTCAATGGCTTCGCGCAGGCGGTCTATACCTGGCACCAGCCCGGCGGTGGAAACCGTCACGCGCTTTGCCGCGAGGCCAAATCCAAGGTCATCGCGCAACAGGGAAAGCGTCGGCAGCACAGCGTCGAAGTTCAGCAAGGGCTCGCCCATGCCCATGAACACCACGTTAGTGATACGCCGTGTGCCATTGCGCTCGTGTCCCAGCAACTCGGCTGCCTGCCAAACCTGGCCGATGATTTCACTGGTCGACAAATTGCGACTGAATCCCTGGGCGCCCGTCGAACAGAAGGAGCAATTCAGGGCGCAACCTACCTGGGACGAAATACACAGAGTTCCACGCTTGCTCGCTGGAATGAACACAGTTTCAATGGAATTACCAAGACCTGAACCCATAAGCCATTTGATGGTTCCGTCGGTGGATTTTTGTTCACGCAGGACCTTTGGCGGCTCAATAACCGCAAGCTGTGGCAGTCGTTCCCGCAATTCCCTGCTCAGGTTGGTCATCTGCCCGAAATCCGTGATCCGGGCATGGTAGATCCATTTCAGCAATTGCTCTGCGCGGAACGACTTCTCACCGATAGAAACAAAAAACCCCTGCATCCGGACCAGGTCCAGATCCATGAGGTTTATACGAGTCGCGGTGCCAGGCATGTGAATGATTGGGCCGATACCGTCTTAACGGGAAAAAATATCGTCTTGACTAAAAAAGCACGCAATCTCAACCTGCGCTGTTTCCGATGCATCGGATCCATGCACGGCATTGGCGTCAATGCTCTCGGCGAAATCTGCGCGTATGGTTCCGGGAGCGGCTTCAGCGGGATTGGTTGCACCCATCAATTCCCGATTACGGGAAATGGCATTCTCCCCTTCCAGAACCTGGATCATTACCGGTCCGGAAGTCATGAATTCCACCAGGGCAGAGAAAAAAGGGCGCCCCTTGTGAACAGCGTAAAATTCCTGCGCCTGAACAGTGGTCATTTGCTGCATGCGTGCAGCAATTATCTTCAATCCCGCCTGCTCAAACCGGCTGTAAATTTCTCCAATCACATCCTTGGCTACTGCGTCAGGCTTGATGATCGAAAGTGTTCTCTCGATAGGCACTTAAAAACTCCTCCTAATTATTTGTATTTATGAGCTAATTGCATTCCTTCGAATGCCAGTATACATCTTTGGCTAAACCCGGTGAATTTTACGGGCATGTCCCTTAAGGTGCAATCGGACTCGGCGATTCCTTGACCCCCCGGAGAGCGCAAACCTATGATGTCGACCAGTCAGGACAGATCCCGGGGCAAACTCCCGGAACTCCGGGCACTCACCTGGACCTTGGTCCATAATGGCTTGGCAAGCACACGCTTTGCCAAGCAAAGCGAGAATCGTAAAACTAATACAAAACGGCCGGTTTCTTTACCGGAGAGGCTGATAGATGGAATTGCTCTATTTCGCTGTGCTGATTTTTACGCTGCTGTTGCTGGCCTACAACCGGGTACCGCTCCTGGTTGCCATGGCGATTATGGTCAGCCTGACCGTCGCCTGGACCGAGTTCCGGCATCTGTTCTACGTTTCCAGTTGGTTTCGTTTTGCCAACGGAATTATTGCCGTGACCTTTATTGGTTTTTCCATCAAGCCCTTACGGCGACTGCTTTTCAGTGATCGGCTATATAGCTGGTTTCGCAAGGTCATGCCCACTGTTTCTGATACAGAACAGGAGGCCCTGGATGCGGGCACAGTGTGGTGGGATGCAGAGTTATTTTCCGGGCGCCCCCGCTGGAGGTTGTTGCTGAGGAATCCCAAACCTTCTTTGAGCGCCAGAGAACAGGCGTTCATCGACGGACCTGTGGATGAGTTCTGTCACCGGCTGGATGACTGGGCCATTTGCGATGAATATCACAACCTGCCGCCGGACGCATGGCAGTTCATCCGCGAGCACCGCATGTTAAGCATGATCATCCCGGAAGTGTACGGCGGTTTAGGGTTTTCCGCCCAGGCCAATTCTGCGGTGGTCATGAAATTGGCAAGCCGCAGCCTGACAGTCGCCGTTACGGTAATGGTTCCAAACTCACTGGGGCCGGGCGAATTGCTCCTTCACTATGGCACCGACGAGCAGAAAAAGTACTATCTTCCGCGCCTCGCCAGCGGTGAGGAAATTCCCTGCTTTGCACTGACATCACCCGTTGCGGGTTCCGACGCGGCCAGCATGACCGACACCGGCGTGGTGTGCAAGGCCATGTTCCGCGGTAAAGAAGTACTGGGCCTGAAACTGAATTGGGACAAGCGGTACATTACTCTGGCACCCGTGGCAACTTTGCTGGGACTGGCTTTCCAGGCACACGACCCTGACCGGCTGCTGGGCGGAGAGGAACACCTGGGCATCACTTGTGCCCTGATTCCCACAGACACGGCAGGAATCGAAATCGGAAATCGCCACATGCCCATTGGCGCCGTGTTCATGAATGGCCCAACGCGTGGCAATGATGTCTTCATTCCGATGGACTGGGTGATCGGGGGCCAGGAACGAATCGGCCATGGCTGGCGCATGTTGATGCAATGCCTGGCAGCCGGTCGCGCTATTTCCTTGCCCGCGGTGGGCGTTGCCGGCGGGAAAATGGCCGCCTTAATGTCCGGGGCGTACGCCTATATTCGCCGGCAATTCAATATTCCGATTGGCCATTTCGAAGGAATTGAAGAACCTCTGGCCAGAATTGCAGGCCGCACCTATCGGATGGATGCTGCTCGCATGCTCACGCTGGTGGCGCTTGACCAGGGCCACAGGCCCGCCGTCCTTTCAGCAATTCTCAAGTACCAATCAACCGAGGGCAATCGGCAATGCCTGAACGACGCCATGGACATACACGGTGGGAAAGCCGTGATGGCCGGGCCCTCCAATTACCTCGCCCAGGCCTACCAATCCATTCCGGTATCGATCACGGTGGAAGGCGCAAACATACTTACGCGGTCGCTGATTATTTTTGGCCAGGGGGCAATTCGTGCGCACCCCTGGTTGTTGAAGGAAATGGAAGCTGCAAGGGACCCTAAACCCGGCGGGCGCAAGGCTTTCGACAAGGCAGTGTTTGCGCATGCCGGGCTGGTCATTAGCAACCTTGTGCGTTCATTCATGCTGGCCGTAACCAGGGGGCTGGCAACCCGCGCCCCGGTGCGCGGAGCGACCGCAACCTACTTCCGCCAAATTACCCGGATGTGCGCAGCGTTCAGCCTGACCGCAGATCTTGTGCTGATCTCCCTGGGTGGAAAGTTTAAGTTCAAAGAAAAATTATCCGGGAGGTTGGCAGATACCCTCGGTCATCTGTACCTCGCCACGGCTGTACTGAAGCGCTTTGAAGACGACGGCCGGCCTGAGGAAGACTTGCCCCTGGTGCATTGGGCCATGGCCGACAGCCTGTTCACCATCCAGGAAAGCTTGCGGGGAGTGCTGGGAAATTTCCCCTTGCCCGGTGTGGGCACGCTGATCAAATGGATTATTTTTCCTCTCGGCAACCCATACCGGCAGCCTTCTGACGTGTTGGAAAAATCGGTTGCACGATTGTTACTGTCCGAGAATGCCAGCCGTGACCGGCTGGTTTCGGGCATTTATGTCTCCGACGGCAGTGATGCAGCAGGCAGGATCCACTCAGCCTTTCACCTGCTACTGACTTCGGCCACTGCAGAGAACGCGGTACGTAACGCGCTGCAGGAACAAGTGTGCTGGGACAACTACAAACGACTGGTGAAACGCGCTGTGGAAAGTGGCGTGGTCACGGAAGAACAGGCGACCCTGGTGCGCCTTGCCCAGGAAGCCCGCCGCGCTGCGATTGCGGTTGATGACTTTCCTCGCAGTGAAGTGGAGCGCTCGGCGCCTGCAGTATTACGTGCGGAAATCAACGCCGCTTAGGGATTTCCAAAAAGTCACTTAGCTCGCCGCGCATGGCGATTCCGTCACGGTAGCCCATGGCAATGAGTTCACCGCAATAAGCGGGCTCAAAAAGCAAGTAACTCGCCAGTCGCCAGTCCTTACCCCAGCCACCCAGGCTGTGCAGCAGCAGGCGCACGGCCCGGGGGAATTCACTCATGTGCTCCCGGGTGATATCACGTACATCCCGGCTCGGCCGGATCACCAGGGACTCGATGACTTTCAACCCGGTCTCGTTACGTTGCAAAGGTGGAACATGCGCAAGGGTCCGGTTGATCCGTTCCATACGATCGAGATCAGCGTTCAGGGTATCCATAAAAATGGTATCAAGCAGGTAGCCGCCAATCTCGCCCAACGATGGGTAGGGCATGGAGTATTGCGGTGGCGGGTCAGGCTTTTCATCACGAGTGGAAATCACCACGATACGGCCCGCACCGAGGTGAATAGCCGGGTTTAAAGGCGCGAACATGCGCATGCCGCCATCTCCGAAGTACTCTGCGCCGATCTGCTCAGCCGGAAAAATCAGGGGTAGTGCGGCGGATGCCAACAGGTGACTGACCTGTAAAGTAACCGCCTTGCCCTGGCGCCGTGCACGTGTCCACGGCAACACCTCGCTTACTGCCTGGTAGAACGTCGTGGATGACGCGCTGGTGTAGCCGGACGCAGTGATGGCAACGCCCTGCAAGTGCCCGCCTGCAATGGCCTCACCTATACCTTCCAGTTTGAGGCTGCCGGTCAGAAAGCGGCGCAAAGGCCGGTTATCCAGCAAAGACCTGGGGTGTGGTATGCCTTTTCCACCGAGCGGGATGGACAGTGCCCACTGCACGGCACTGCGCAACACAGACCATGCATCGGTGCGGTAAATACGTGCGCAATACATGCTTGACCAGAACTGCACCAGGCGATCTGCGCCGACATGAAACTCGTGGGCGTGGCTGGCCAAAACCGCGGCGTTGATAGCGCCGGCGGACACTCCGCATATCACCGGGAAGGGATTAAACCCATGCGGTGTAATTTCTGCAATGGCTTGCATCACCCCGGCCTGGTAGGCTCCGCGCGCTCCACCGCCAGGCAAAACCAGGGCCGTTTTGAAGCTCTGAGACTTATCCATCTCGTCCACAATATTAACCATTGCGCAATATACCTTGAGCTGATTGCTATTTCACATGGACGGGCGCTGTGCCACATTTCGCTGCATGAACCCAGACGTTTGCTATACTCCGGCAGCACCGGGGACGAGTGCAGGGTCACGTTTGGAATCAAGATGATCCGAATCTGCACCCGTCTGAGCACTGATGAATAGCAAATGGAATTCAATCATGAACAGTACCGCTTTAAACCCAAGTCCAGTTGTGCAAAGCCGCCGGGAACATCTGCAACTCGCCGAACAGCAAGTGAATCGTATATTGTTAGGCAAGACCGGTCAGGTCCGACTGGCTTTCTGCTGCCTTCTGGCGCGCGGACATCTCCTGATTGAAGATGTGCCGGGCGTCGGCAAAACCACACTGGCCCACGCTCTGGCAGGCGTTATTGGTTCTGATTACCAGCGCATCCAGTTCACCAGCGACATGTTGCCCGCAGACATTCTCGGCGTATCGATTTACAAGCGCGAGAAAGAAGTGTTTGAGTTTCACCCCGGCCCGATTTTTTCACAGTTGATTCTGGCTGACGAAATCAACCGCGCCACGCCAAAGACACAAAGCGCGCTGCTTGAAGGAATGGCCGAAGGCCAGGTCACTATTGACAACCATACGCATGTCCTGCCACAACCTTTTTTCGTGCTCGCCACACAGAACCCGCTGGACCTGGTGGGTACGTTTCCCCTGCCCGATTCACAACTGGACCGCTTCCTGATGAGCATGAGCATTGGCTACCCGGACGCCGTTGCCGAACGGGAGCTATTAACCAGCCCGGACCGCGCCTCAATGCTGCAACACGTTTCACCTTGCCTGTCGCCACAAGACGTCATGGACTTGCAATCCGATTGCGAAAATATACACGTGAGCGGGGATTTGCTGGACTACATCCAGGCCTTGCTCGCTGAAACCAGGAATCAACAGTGGTTCGAGAGCGGTTTGTCACCACGCGCCGGTCTCGCCCTGATTCGTGCAAGCCGCGCCTGCGCCTTTCTCGATAACCGTGAATATGCCACGCCGGAAGATGTGAAAATGATTTTCCCGAACCTGGCGCGACACCGTCTGAATGCTTCATCCGGTTTCAGTCAGACACCGGATGAGCAAATCACGGATCTGTTGCACCAACTGCCGATTCCCTGAGTCGACCCTTCTTGCGGGGCCGCATTATGGCGCTGATAGACGCAAGCCTTGAACGATTCAGACCCGGTCGGTGGTTTGACGGTTGGATTTTACAACGGGTGCGTCAACGTTGCGGCAGCATTGCCACCCCTTTTACGCTCCAGTACCGCCATATCTATGTCATGCCAACCACCTTCGGAGCGTGGTTCGGAGCACTGTTGGCGCTGACCGTGTCCTGCGGTTTGAATTTCAACAACAACATGGCCCTCCTATTTGGATTCACCCTTGCCGCCATTGCACAATTGACCAGCTTTCTCGCCTATAGAAACCTGGTCGGATTGACTCTCTCCTCAATCCAGGTCAAGCCAATTTTTGCGAACGAGACTGCCAATTTCCGGGTATTTGTCAATAATCCGGAGCCCCGGTACAGGTATGCTGTGCAAGTGTGTGGGGCTGCCTCGGCAGACACACGGGACGTTGAGCCCAATAGATCTGGCAGCCTGGAATTGCAACAACATTCTGCCAACCGAGGCTGGATGCTGCTGCAGCCTTTTAACCTTGAGAGCCGAATTCCCCTGGGTTTGTTTCGTGCATGGTCCGTACTTATCCCCGCCACGCGATGCCTGGTGTACCCAAATCCCGCCAGTGATCCTCCGCCTCTACCACGCAGCGGCAGAGGTGCTGAAGGCCTGGCCAAGGCTGGTGAAGGAGACCAGTTTCACGGATTGCGCGAATACCGGCCAGGTGACCACTTGCGCAGTGTGGCGTGGCGGGCCAGCGCCCGGCATGACAAATTGTATTCGCAAGTGATGGAGTCTCCGCGCGAAGAAGCGTGCGAACTCAACTGGTATCTGATGGGGGGGCGGGGAGTGGAAGAGAAATTGTCCATTCTCACCGCCTGGGTTCTACGTGCTGAGCGCCGGCAGATTCCGTACTCCCTGGAACTTCCCGCAGACGCCCTTCCGGCAGGCCTTGGAGAGGAGCACAGAGACGCCTGCCTGAAAATTCTGGCATTGTACGGATCGTGATGCCTGCGAAAGCGCAAAGCATGATGTGGGTGATGGCCACTCTGCTGGTGGCCATGATCCCGCAACTTCCCCGCATGCCCGTGGCGGTCGTGGTTGCGACGCTGGCTCCCCTCGCGTGGCGACTCGGTGCGGAACTAAAAAGCTGGCCAACCTTGCCCAGACTGGTTCGCTATATAGTCACTGGAATGTCGCTTGCTGCCTTGGCGCTATCTTATGGCGGATTATTCGGGCGGCGCGCTGCAGTCAGTTTACTGGTGGCTATGCTGGCGCTCAAATTGATTGAATGCGAGCGTATTCGTGATGCCCGACTGATTGTCAGTTTTAGCTTCTTCCTGTGCGCCACGCAGTTCTTGTTCACCCAAAGTATTTTAATGCCGTTTTACGGACTGGCAACCATTGCCCTTGGGCTGGTTGCCCTGGCACGACTTCAACGCAGCGAAGCGTTCCAAGGCACGGGCACGGCGCCTGCTGCGGTGAGTTCCAAGGTGGCTGAGCTGGTCTTCGGTCTGCGGATACTGCTGTTGGCCATTCCGGTGGGAGTTGCGTTTTTTGCGTTCTTCCCTCGCTGGGCCGCGCCAATGTGGGGTGTACCAGAAACCACGCTGGACGCAAAAAGTGGCTTGTCCGACTCCATGTCTCCTGGTTCCATCCAAAATTTGTTCATGGACGACAGCCCCGCTTTTCGAGTGGTTTTCGACGGAGCGGTACCGCAACGATCCGCGTTGTACTGGCGTGGTCCAGTGCTTTGGAACTACGAAGACAATACCTGGACTGGCAGCTTCCTCGGGCGCAACATCGATGCGGAAGCGGAGCGGGCGAAAGCTCCCGCCACATGGAGTTACTCGGTTCAATTGGAGCCTAACGAACGGCATTGGCTGTTTGCGTTGGACTACCCTATCGGGGCTCCGGAGGACACCCGCCTCACCATGGACTTCCAGTTGCTGCGTCGCCTGCCCGTCATTCAACTCCTGCAATACCGCGTGAGCTCCGATGCCCACTACGTAGACTCACCAGAACTCAAGCAAACCCTGCGCAGCATGGCCTTGGAGCTACCCGTTGGTCTTAATCCCAGGACGCTTGAACAGGTTCAGGCATGGCGTCACGACTTTCCCGACGACAAAGCATTCATTCACCACGTGCTGGAATATTTTAACCGGGAAGAGTTTTTCTATTCCCTGGAGGCCCCCTTGCTGGGGAACGATGCCATTGATGATTTTCTG
>JANLTO010000043.1:0-1941 GCA_031362985.1 Lysobacterales bacterium
TCACGCGCCGCACGAACGCGTTGCATGCCCTCATCCGACACTTTGATTACCGCCCGGCCAGCGGCAATGTCGACGATGTCCGCAATGCGCATGCTGTCACCATTGAGGACGATGGTGCGCGGTTGTGTTTGCAGTTCAGCCGCTTCAGGCGCAGCACTAACAACCGTTGGGAGTAACAGCAATAGCGCGATGGGTAAGCATCGAAGGGTTGAAGGCAATGCACGTCTGGACATTATTGCTTTCCTTAGGCCGGCAGAGACGCCCGCAACTTTAGTGGCTGCGAAATGTGCATGTCCAGGGTTTGCTCTCGCGCTCAAGGCCCGGGGGGCTGCGAAGTCATCTGGCCCGCCGAGGCCGCACTGTAGCCATTCGAGCTGCCTTCGACCAAGTCGCAATAAGTAAAGGTCTGGCCACCATCCCCGCTGAAGCGGAAGGCATAGTCATACGTGCCTGGGCTGGGGACGCTGAGCACAGCCCGGTACTCATCGTTGTTGCCCTCGTAGCCGGGCGAGCTATTGTCGTAGGCCGCGTTGCTAATGCCCGTACTCCAGGTCCAACCGGACGCGGGATCGCCGCCATCGGGACCGTAGCCCACGTAAGCGATTACCCCCGGCGCGGGATTGTTGACGCCGCTCAGGTCGGTCAGGCCCGCGACATACACCCGGCCGTAAACATCCACTTGGGTGCCTGCAGTTTCGTTAATAGTGGCGGGGAACTGCAGACGGCAGAAGTCGATGGTATAGACGTGGAGTTCGCCCTCTTCGAATCCACTCAACAAAACCACCTCCGCCGCTGAACTGGAAGCAACGTTGAGGCCGAGCGAGAGCAGACAAATGAAATCCAATAACCTGGCGTTCAGCTTCATCGTTATTCCTCAATAAAAGGGACCCGATAATCCGCAGCATGCAATTCTACGCCGCTTTCTGAGTACAAGCCGTCTGACCGCTCAACAAAAAGAGTAAATGGGTCTGAGCCCTTTCCTCCGGGTCTTCCTACAAAAACTGAAGCGGAAAGTCGATATCGGGCTGGTTCACTCGCGGCTAGAAAGGCTGGGTGGATGTCAGAGATGTCATTAAAATGCTGCAGAAGTCCGGCTGGAAACAAGTGCGGGTGAAGGGCAGTCATCGACAATTCAAACATCCTGCAAAATCTGGACGGGTTACTGTTCCAGGCAAACTTAGTGATAGTCTGGCGCCAGGAACTTTAAATAGCATCTATAAACAGGCAGGTTGGAAGTTGAGGTAGGCTATGAAATACGCAGTTGTTATTGAAGTCGCAGGCACGAATTTCTCGGCCTATGTGCCAGACCTTCCGGGCTGCATCGCCACTGGACAAACCATGGCAGAAACTGAAAATGAAATTCGATCAGCCATCCAGTTTCACCTGGAAGGAATGAGGGAAGATGGCCAGCCAATCCCGGAGCCCAGCAGTGCTGTTGAGTACGTAGAAGTTGCTGCGTGAAAATATGGAGTGACCCCAATTATCCCTACGTCATGTGAAAAAGTGACTGCCCCCCTCTGGAAAATAGATATACCTCAGGTTGAGACGTATCCCTCAAGTGATTTCGAGGAAACGTTTCCGCGGAAACGTTCGACCAATACCGGGCTGCCTGGCGCAGCCTGCCGTCAGCGCTTGGCCGGCCCATGACACAGCACAACGCCGTCCTCCGGAAAACCCTCGTATCGTGGTAAATCATCAGCCACCTCAAACCACGAAATGCGCTCGGGGTAGAAAGCATGGGCAGTAGGAACCATGGCCTCCGGATCGTCAAACGTACTCACATGCAATTCAATGACCTGGCCCAACTCGCCCGCTTCACCTTCCCAGGTCAGCGGTGTGCCACAGTTACTGCAAAATGCCCGCAGCACCCCTGGCGATGACGCGTAGAAGCTCCGTTCCGTGCCTGAAAACGTGACCTGGCTTTTCAGGTATCCGGCCAGG
>JANLTO010000081.1:0-3422 GCA_031362985.1 Lysobacterales bacterium
GGTGCATGAAGAGGGATTTGGTGTGCAGGCCGGGCCATTCTGCGAGATCAACTTCACTCTTCCCGGTGGCAAACTCATACCACCGTGCCCTGCACCAAATTTCTGCGGAAACGTCACCGAACTAAAATCAAGAAACCGTCAGCTTGTCCTGAACATCACCCCAAAAACACCCGTGCCTTCCTGGCTGGGTGAGCGGATGGATTATTCGATAGCGGTAGAGGGCTTGTTGCGGAGGGAATAGCGCGAACTGCGACATCCAGACGCTGATTAAAACATGCTAATGCGCTCTCCAATTTTTCGATCCGGCTGACATGGTCTGGATCGAGCAGCCGTCGCACCACTTTTTCATTGACGTTCAACATGTGTGCCAGTTGCACATTTGTCAGCCCTGCTTCAATCATTGCGATCAGCAGCGCCAGCTTGGCGGATAGCAGCACATTGAGAGTCACCGTCGAGCGTCCGTGGGCAGCTGATGGCCTGGGTGGTATTTGCCGAAGCTCGGCATAACCACCCAGCGCCGCAACCAGGCAGTCGCGAACCACCGAGTCAAATTCTTCGCCAGTCTGGACTTGTGTCAGCGCACCCGGAATATCCGGGAACGACACCACAATCGTGACGCCATCTTTTTCAGTCTCATATGGATAGGCATAGCGCATTTCAGAAATCCTTTGGGTCGATTTGCAGATCTTTCAGCATCTTATGCAACAGTCCTGCCGCAATGGTCTTGTTTCCTGATTTAACGGTCGTCAGACAATTACCGAGACAAATGCGACCGTGACTGCCTTTGCCTCTTCTGGGGTCATATCTGAATTCCAGCCTATGGCACCGCGCATACCGCCGGACCCGCCGTATGAACGCTCCTGCATTCAAGACAAAGTATCGGACATACATGTCCGAGATGCAAGCCGAAGTAAACAAGTGTTCCTGCCATCCACCATGGGACTAGCTTGACATCACTTTCAATGCGCAGGCCACGGGGAATTTCCGATGTTTATGTGCGAATCCACTGCTGAGGAAATACTTTCATACGCCAAATGCATCAGGTTTTGTGCCGAAATGGTTTGCCGAATTCAGGGTCATCACTCACCCGGTGAGCCACGGTACCAGGCGGAGGGTCATACCAGCCTGCAACGCTTTGGTCCCCCGGCTGCAAATCATCACGAACTTTGACAACGGTGAACATCCCGCCCATCTCAAGGTTTCCATAGGGGCCTTGCCCCATCATCATGGGTAAGGTGTTCGCCGGACCTTGCATGTGCCCCATCAGCACATGCTCAGCATGTTCCGCCATACCGTATTCACCCATGGCCGTGAATCCCGGCAGCAGCTGCTGGATTTCCTGGTCAATGCCGCTTTGATCCACGCCCAGCGGATTGGGAATACCGTGCCCCATGGCATTCATGGTGTGGTGCGACATGTGACAGTGCAATGCCCAGTCACCGGGGACCGCAATGAATTCAATGTCGCGCGTCTGGCCAACAGCAACGATTTCCGTCACTTCGCTGCGCCACTGCGTCTGCGGCCAGCGCCCCCCATCGGACCCCGTAACCCAGTACTGCACTCCGTGCAGGTGGATGGGGTGGTTCCACATGGACAGGTTGCCTATACGCACGCGCACCCGTTCCCCGGTCCTGGCCACCAGCGAGTCAATGGCTGGAAAAACCTTGCTGTTAAAGGTCCACAGATCAAAATTCAGCATCACCGACGGGTCCGGCCGATAGGTTCCGGGATGCAAGGCCCAGTTATGCAGCAGGAAACAGTAGTCGCGCTGAATGGCTACGGCTTCGCCGGATTTCGGGTGAATGATGAACATGCCCATCATGCCCACTGCCAACTGCACCATCTCGTCCGCGTGTGGATGGTACATGTGGCTGCCGTGCTGTATTAAGGTGAATTCATAAACGAAGGTCTCACCTGGTTGGATGCTGGGTTGGCTCAATCCACTGACACCGTCCATGCCGCTGGGCAATAGTATTCCGTGCCAATGAATCGAGGTATGTTCCCTGAGATTGTTGGTCACCAGGATACGAACCCGATCACCTTCAACCGCCTCGATGGTCGGGCCCGGGGTGCTGCCGTTGTAGCCCCAGCATTTCGCCGTGGTACCTGGAGCGAACTCATGCTCCACTTCTTCAGCAACGAGGTGGAATTCCTTGACGCCATCTTTCATTGTGTACGGCAGGGTCCAGCCGTTGAGGGTCGTAACGGGAACATACGCACCCGGCTTCCCGGTTGCCGGAGCCCGCGGGGCATCGGCCGCGCTAACCGGTCCACTGACCGGTCCCACGGCAACTGCCATGGCGCCGGCGCCGGTATAGCTTAAAAATTCGCGTCGTGACGTCATGGTGTATCTCCGTTGTCCTCAACTCGGTCGTTACTCGTTTCGTGATTCATTGAACCGTGCATGCTGTGATCCATGACAGGCTCGTTTGGCGTGACTAATTCCTGAACATCGATCACGGTTGGTCTGTCTTGCACAACTGCCGGTACTTCATTGCCAGCCGCCAAACTCAATGCCACGCGGCGCACCCAGTAATCCCGGACGGATTCAAGGTAGCCCTGGTAGGCTTCGTACTCCTGTCGCTTCAGGCTGATCAATTCGAAAACACCGATCAGCATGTAGCTGACTTCTTGCTGCGCCTGGGCCACAGCTTCAATGCGCCGGGGGATCAATTCATCCCGATATTCCTCTACCCGTGCACTGGCGTTTTGCAGTTCTGCATAAGCAAGCCGCACGTCGTTGTCCACTGCGATGGCCAGGCGGCGCACTTCAGCGACCGCCATTTGCATTTCTGCACTGGCGCGTAACACGTCATCCCGCTTGCTGTTGAAAATGGGAATTTCCCAGCTCAGCGTTGGCCCGGTTAAGCGCCCGCCATCGGGTTCTCTCTCTGTTTCCACTCCCAGGTCCAGCTCCCCCAGCCATCGCGTCCAGTTAACCACGCCTAGTCGATCTGCCAGGACATCGGCCTGGGTGGTGGCCGATGCCAGGTCCAGGCGTGATTTACGCGCCAGTTCCAGTACCGAGGCCAAGTCGTCTTCGCCGCCAGGCGGCAACAAAAGCTGCGAGGGCGCAGTCCAGTTTGCCCCGACCGACAACCCTAACAGCGTGGCGAGGGACGTCCGGGCGGCAAAAGCTGCAGCGTCCGCCTCCAGCGCCGTAAGCCGCGCCTCCGATGCTTCTGCCTGCTGCATGGCCAATTCCCGGGAGTTGATGTTGCCGGCCTTGAAGTAACGCTCGGCCAGGCGGGCAGACAGCTCTGCCGCCTTGGCAGTCTGCCGGCGTAAGGCGGCTACCTGCTGTGCAGACACATAGTGGTAATAGCTGGCTGCCGTTTCCGCAGTGACTTGCAGCACCTTGTCGCCAATGGATTGTTTCAGCGCAGAAAAGGCCCCGGCTGAAAGCCGCTTGCGCGCTGACA
>JANLTO010000088.1:0-1559 GCA_031362985.1 Lysobacterales bacterium
TTGGTAGCGGCAGTGCTGACACATCAGTCGTGCCCGGCTCACCCGATAAGCTTCATCCCTTTTGCCGCATTTTGGACACTCAAACCCGTGCGGCCAACGCAGAAGCTCCAGGTATGCATGGCACGATGCCTCATCAGGAAAACAAACGAGAAATTGCTCCCACGTACGCGGGTAGTCGCGCCCAGAAACAGGCATTGTTAAGCTATCGGTCACCACTACATGTTGACTGAAGTGGAGCTAAATGGATAGCCCTTATATGTGTATAGTATTCATTGAGATACTAAATCATGACCGAATCCAGCCTGTCACCAGCTGCACAAATCCCCGTCGCACAAATTCCCCATCACCCCGACCCGGAGCGTGCCGAAGTGTTGCTGCGCCTGGGCGATGAAATCAGCGAGATGAGCGCCCACCTCGATGCCGGAACCTATCAATTGCTGCAATTGATCGGCCGCTTCGACCAACAGGGCGGCTGGCACGGCACCGGCATCCACTCATGCGCGCATTGGCTGAACTGGCGCTGTGGAATCAACCTTGGCGCGGCGCGCGAACAGGTCCGTGTTGCCCGCGCTCTGCCCGTCCTGCCTAAAATCAGTAATGCGTTTCGCGAAGGCCGGGTCAGTTTCTCCAAGGTGCGCGCCATGACGAGGGTGGCAACCGCCACCAATGAGGACGTGCTGCTAGCCGTGGCGTTGGGCGGCACCGCCAGCCACGTTGAACGTCAGGTCAGCGTGTATCGCTCCATCAAACGCGCCGATGCGCTAAAGCTGGAAAATCTGCGCCATACGCAACGCGAACTGAGCTGGTTTGAAGACGACGACGGCTCGTGGGTTTTCAAAGGCCGTTTCACTGCGGAACAGGGCGCGGTGATCAGGAAGGCATTGGAAGCAGCGATGGAGCAACTGTTCATTGAGCAGAAGAACGTACCAGACGACGTTTCTGCAGAAACGTCGCGTAGCCAGCCCCTGGATCAAGCGGTGCCGCACCCCATCGCTTCACGCCGTGCCGATGCACTGCAGCGGGTGGCAGAATCTTTCCTTTCGTGCACTGCAAGCCAGGGCTCTGGCGGCGACCGCTACCTGGTCAATATTCATACCGAAATGGAAACCCTCAAGACGGATGGGGCTGGTGCGGAATCTGCACTGGAAGACAGCGGTCACGTTTCTGCAGAAACGTCCCGGCGCCTGAGCTGTGATTGCTCCGTCGTGCATTGGCACGAACACCCAAATGGTGAACCACTGAATATCGGTCGCAAGACCCGCATCGTTCCACCGGCCATCCGCCGCGCCTTGCACCGCCGCGATGGTGGCTGCCGCTTCCCCGGTTGCACGTGTGCTCGTTTTGTCGACGCCCACCATATTGTGCACTGGGCCGATGGGGGTGAAACTTCAATGGAAAATCTGGTACTGCTGTGCCGCCGGCATCACCGGCTGGTGCATGAAGAGGGATTTGGTGTGCAGGCCGGGCCATTCTGCGAGATCAACTTCACTCTTCCCGGTGGCAAACTCATACCACCGTGCCCTGCACCAAATTTCTGCGGAAACGTCACCGAACTAAAA
>JANLTO010000089.1:0-2580 GCA_031362985.1 Lysobacterales bacterium
CCAAGTGGGGAGCTTCGGTAACAATTTCAACAATCGCGTGGAAGAGGCGCTCGGCAATGCGACGGATTTCTGGGCGGCTTATCGCAAGGGCATGTTTGAACCATCCCAGCGCCCATGGCTGGGGTACCTGTTCATGCTCGAAGAGACTGACAAATCAACACGGCCAACGAGACGGCAAATGCTGACCCACTACCCCATGGATGAGGACTTTCAGAGCCGGAGCTACGCGCGGCGATACGAACTTGTCTGCCTGCGACTGGTTCGTGAGCAACTGTATAACGCAGCGTGCTTTTTCGTGTCGAGTGCCGAGTCGGGTTCCAAGGGACACTACCTGGAACCAAATTCGGAGATTGGCATTCGCAATTTCTGCATCTCACTGCATGCGCGCGCAGCTGCATTCGCAAGGTTGCACGAGTGAGGGGCGAATCAACTCAGCTCCACCACCGATTCCCAACTGTAAACAGGCCCCTGCTCGGTCAGCTTTGAGCTGAACAACACAACCTGATTGAGTTCACCCTGGAAAAACAACGGGCTCTTGTGTTGATCAATCCCTATCGTCAGATCACACGCATGGGTGCTGCCGGGCGTCCAGGCCTTTCACCCCAAGCCGTACCACGTGCCGCGTCCGGCCCCGTGCTGCACCAGGTGGCCGGCGCGCGTCAGCGCTTTCAAATGATCCTTGATGGTGTTGCGGCTCGCACTGGTGACCTTTACCACTTCAGCGACGGTCACCCACCCTCGCTCACGGCACAGTTCCAGCATCTGTACCGATAGCATTGGCAGCTCACCAAGAATGAGGCGCTCGCGTTCGATCTTCTTCTCCAGCCAGGCTTTTTGCTGTTGCAGAGAATTCAGGAAAAACACCAACCAGGGCTGCCAATCGGGCGTTTGCGTGCGAATCGTTGCCTGTGTCCGCCGCAGCGCCACGTAGTACGCTTCTTTGCGCTTCTCGATCACGCTCTCCAGCGAACTGTACGGTACATAGGCATAGCCGGCGCGCATCAGCAAAAGCATGGTGCGGATGCGCGACAATCGCCCGTTGCCGTCCTGGAATGGATGAATCTGCAAAAACACCACAATGAACAATGCGATACTCATCAGCGGATGTAACTCAACTTTTTGCAGATTCTGCTGCGTCCAGGTAAGCAGTTCTGTCATCAGGCGCGGCGTATCTAACGGCGTAACCGGCGACTTCCTCTTCATCGCACGAAGCGAATGCCTTCACGTCCAGACCGGCCAGCAGCAGCTCGGCCTCTTTGTCGCTCATTTTTGCGCCTTCGATCCGCGTTGACGAGCCGATGCTCTCGATGGTCGCCACGCGGCGCAGAGCGGTGAGGCGCTCTGGAGAAATCCGTCCAATGGCCGCCCAAGCGCCCTTGAACTCATCGATTTCGGAGACCAGCCGGAGAATCTCCGGCGTGATCACCAGCTTCGACCAGCAACGCGGCTGGCACGGCACGGGCATCCTTTCCTCGGCAACTGCTCCTGCGTTGCTCTACCTCCTGCATCCCTGCAGTCGTGCGCCCACTGGCTTAACTGGAAATGCGGCTTGAATCTCGGCGCCGCCCGCGAGCAAGTCCGGGTTGCCCGCGCCCTGCCCGGCCTGCCCAAAATCAGTCATGCGTTTCGGGCAGGCCGGGTCAGTTTCTCCAAGGTGCGTGCCATGACTCGCGTGGCGACTAAAGACAATGAAGACGTGCTGCTCAATGTAGCGCTCGGTGGTGCCGCCAGCCACGTCGAACGCCAGGTGCGGCTGTATCGCAACATCAAGCGCGGTGATGCACTAAAGCAGGAGAACCTGCGCTACGCGCAACGCGAAATGAACTGGTTCGAAGACGATAACGGATCGTGGGTTTTCAAAGGCCGTTTCACTCCCGAGCAAGGCGCACTCATCAGAAAGGCACTGGATACAGCGATGGACCAGCTGTTCATTGAGCAGAGAAATGTACCCGACGAAGTTTCTGCAGAAACGTCCCGCAGCTTGCCGCTCGACCGACCGGTGCCGCAAGGCATCGCTTCACGCAGAGCCGATGCCCTGCAGCGGCTGGCAGAAGTATTCCTTTCCAGGGACGCAGGCAATATTTCCAGCACCGATAACTACGTGGTCAATATTCATACTGAAATGAAAACCCTCCAGGCTGAAGGGGCAGGTGCGGAATCTGCACTGGAAGACAGCGGCCACGTTTCTGCAGAAACGTCCCGGCGCCTGACCTGTGATTGCTCGGTTGTGCATTGGCGGGATGCGCCCGGCGGTGAACCACTGAGTGTTGGTCGCAAACCCGCATCATTCCACCGGCTATTCGTCGCGCCCTACACCGGCGGGATGGCGGCTGCCGCTTCCCCGGTTGCACCTGCTCCCGCTTTGTCGATGCGCACCACATCGCGCACTGGGCAGACGGCGGTGAAACTTCGATGGAAAACCTCGTACTGTTGTGTCGTCGGCATCACCGGCTGGTGCATGAAGAGGGATTTGGTGTGCAGGCCGGGCCATTCTGCGAGATCAACTTCACTCTTCCCGGTGGCAAACTCATACCACCGTGCCCTGCACCAAATTTCTGCGGAAACGTCACCGAACTAAAA
>JANLTO010000091.1:0-28880 GCA_031362985.1 Lysobacterales bacterium
GCACAGGAAGTACAGCCATCCGCCATAACACGGTGTCAGTGAAACCACCACCGGTATAATCCAGTACCCGTAGTAAATCGAAACCACTGCAATGGCGCAGTGCCCCGCCAGCAGGATGCGCGCCCAGCGAAACACTGCGTAGCGCACCGGATCGTGGGCCAGCACGTATTCCTCCCATTCACCTTCCAACCGGCCGCGTCCCAGGCGCAGATTGGTCCTGAGCAACTCAAGCAGGCGGGCAGGATCAACAAATCCTTGTTTGAGGAGTCCGGCGAGGGTAAAGCGTGTGGGTAGGATCACCTCCTGGTCCTGCGGCGGATACAGGGTGTATTTATGGTGTTCCGTGTGGCTTGCCCAATAGTAGTCGTATGGGAACCAGCGTACGAATCCAAACAAGTTGAGGAAAATTTCGTTCAGCCACGGCCGCCTGAATACCGTACCGTGCACCAGTTCATGCTCGGCATTGCTCATGAACGCGCAAATCGTGCCATGCAGCAGCAGCACCGGGATCAGCAGCAACCAGGAACTCTGCTGCTGCACATAAATCGCCATGGCGCCGGTAAGCATCATGAGGCCAAGAAAGCCACCTGCCTGGGCAAAACCCTTTATGGCGCTGCGTTGATTGAGCGCGTGCAGCTGACCTGGATCCACCGGGGTCCGGTGCCAGTCGACTACCAGAGCGTGATCAAACTTGGTTCCTGTAACGTGGTTTTCCACGGATATCAGCGCCTGGAAAGGCGTCATGGGCGACGCAGTAGCCATTTTCCGCTCAGCTTCAAATGACAGGTGATAGGGAAAGGGCAAATTATCAATAATCCCATTAATTGTCAAATTTTGAGTTAAGCTGTCCCATCTGGGTTAAACACGGTAACCTTCCCTGCAACTGAGCATCAAATCGCACCGTACATCCTGGCGTGGGGGGTGGTATGTATTGCAATAAGTACTTGAAAATGTGCGACTAAGAGTTCTCGTTTTACTCCCGCCCGATACGGCCCATGACAACGTTTCGACGGTGGGTTAAAAAACTTTAATCCCACCTAACAGGTAGATTAGATAAACTGCATGGGATGATTTACACTTTTCCCCTAGGCGTTTTTTCTGCAGGAAATCGTGTTCAGGCAGCGCCACAGGCGCCAACGCAAGGACAGCATATGAAAAAACCGTCCGTAAGAGGCCAGATCAAGTCGGTGGTAGATACGGTTGGCCAGAGAATTGCGGCAGGTCAGTATGCTGAGGGTGTAACCCTGCCGGTAGAGCAGGACCTGGCCGACAGCCTTGGCGTGGGCAGAAATGCGTTGCGCGAAGCCGTAAAGGTTCTGTCCGGCAAAGGGCTGATTTCCACGGCACCCAGGAGCGGCACAAAGATCCGCCCCAAGAGCGAGTGGAACATGCTGGATCCGGATGTCCTGTCCTGGCACGCCAATCCGGAAACCGCTACCCCGGGGTTTCTGCTCGAGCTGCTGGAAATCCGCCGCATCATTGAGCCCAAGGCCGCAGAACTCGCGGCTACTCGCGCCACCCGGGAAGATGTTGCCGCAATTCTCACAGCCTTCGACAACATGCAACGGTTCACGCACGACCTGGAACTGCGTCTGACTGCCGACATCCAGCTGCACACCGCCATACTGGTGGCATCGCACAATGCCTTTATCAGTAACTTCAAGTACGCAGTAGCAACCTACCTCAAAGCGCACTTTAAAATCGGCGGGTCAGGGACCGACGAGGAACACTTGAAGCTGGATCTGGAGTTACACCACGATATCGCCTGGAGCATTGCCCGGGGCAAAGCCAAGTCTGCCTACGCACTAACGGTCAAGATGCTCCACCACGGCCGCAAAGGGGTTGAGGCCGCCGGGCGCACATAGACCCCGGCCCGCCCGCCGTCAGATAACTGGGGTCAGAGTACATTTTCTTTGATGGCGTTTTTCTACCTACAGCCCTCTGTGAAAATGTACTCTGACCCCTTCGATTGCTTGTTATTGAAACTACCGGCTAAGCACGATTAGCTCAACACGACGGTTCAGAGCACGCCCTTCCTCCGTGTCGTTGGACGCTACCGGCTGTGCTTCACCATAACCGCGAGCGGTCAGGCGGGTGGCTGTAATGCCCTGGCTTTCCAGGTAATCCTTCACGGCAATGGCACGGCGCTCGGACAGGCCCTGGTTGTACTCTTCGGAGCCTACGCTGTCGGTATGACCAGCCACTTCAACCACGACGCGCTCTTGGGTCTTTAACAGGCCAACGGCCTTGTCCAGAATCAAGATGGCATCGGGGCGCAAGGTGGCTTTGTCAAAATCGAAGTGCACGCCTTCCAGTGATATAACAGCTTCCACTTCGCAACCATCCAGGTCAACCACCGCACCCGGACGGGTGTTGGGGCACTTGTCGCGCTCATTCAGCACGCCATCGCCATCCAGATCAGGATTTGGAGGAGGTGCTGCCGGTGGTGGTGGCGGCGGTGGTGGTGATGACGGTGCGGCTGCAGGCTCAGAACCCCCGAAACTGTAGCTGACGTTAAAGCCAATGATCCGCGGGTGCGGGCGCAGGCGGATACCGGAGACACCGAAGTTCTCCTGTGTGCCCGTGTAGTAATGCTCTTCGAACAGGTTCTCCACGTACGCGTTGAACGCCCAGGCGCCTGTGCTGAATCCCGCGCGCAGGTTGAACACGTCGAAGCTGGGTACTTTATACGGGAACTCACCGTATGGCCTGGCCGGCGCCGTTGGAGTACCATTAATAATCGAATTCGGGGACGGGCCGGTGGTTTGCAGGTTGGTCAATGCTTCGATATCCGAATACTGCGAGCCGCGAGCAAGATATTCCAGGCGCACCCAAGCGTCGCCACCGCCAACCTGCCAGTCATACTGAGGAATCAGGCTAAGCGTGTATTTTGGCGCCTTGGGTAGATCAAGGCCTTGCAGCTGAACGATGTATCCACCGGTGAGCACCGCTTCGGTATTACTGGTGATTTCGGAGTCGAGGTAGCCGAGGTTACCGGTCAAGCTGAAATTGTCGGTGATCGCCCACATAAGTTCGATTTCGCCACCCGTTGCTTCTGCGTCGCCAATATTGATGGTCTGTTCGAAGTTCGAAGACAGGTCGCCCGGGGTCAGGAAACGGAATGCTTCAAACTGCATATCGCTCCATTGCAGGTCGAATATCGAAACGTTCAGACGCAGGCGGTTATCCAGGAGCTCGGATTTGAAACCGAGTTCGTAGTTCCACATGTTTTCTTCCTTGAACGGGATGGAAAATGCCGGGTATTCGGGCCGCACGTTGGTGTTGTTGCCAACGCTGGAGCCTCCGGCCTTGTAGCCCTTGGATATGGTGCCATAAACGTTAACGTTTTCATTGAAGTAGTAGCTCGCCACAAAACGCGGCGTCACGTCGCTGAAATTCGTGCTGGCGGCCGATGCAGGATTGGGAAAGTTCTCATAACTCTGGAAGAAGTCGTATCCGGGGCCGCCCGGATAGCCCGGCGAACCCGGGAAGCAGCAAGTCGCGCTAGCGTGGTAGGACTGCACATAGTTGTACACATCGTCCTTGGTGTAACGCGCGCCGGCGGTCAGGTCAAATGCTTCCGTTACATGGTAGGTAAAGTCAGCAAATATCGCTTTGCTTTTGACTTTGAACTGCTTGTCATTCAGAGCCAGGCCGAGACCATCGGGGAAAGGCGGAAGAACACCGACACCGTTGATGGTTGCGGTTGCCTGGCTACCAACTGCCACGTTATTTTTCTGCTTCTGGTCATCGTGTGCATACATCAGCCCGGTGATGAAATCAAATTTATCTTCCGTCATTTCAAGGCGCAGTTCGGAGCTCCAGGATTTTCCATCGTAGTTGTTGTTGCGGGTTACTGCATTCATCCCGCCAACCAGATCATTGTCGAACTGACGGTCTAAATGGGCATCGATAAAGCCGGTAATTGACCTCAGCACTACGTTTTCATTGAAACTGTGGCTGAGGTTGAAAATGCCCACGGTGGATTTGTTATTGCTATATTCATTAAGGTCATGGGACAACTTGTTATAGTTGCCGTCCTTCCAAAAGCCGGTGCCCGGATCTTCTGCAGCACTAATACCAAAGGAATCGGAGCTATCCAGGTCGAGTACGCCGGAGGGTACGTTTTCATCAGTTCGCTGGTGTTCATCGGTGTAGAAGAAAGTGGTTTTAATAAACGTGTTGTCTGCGACATCCCAATCTGCGCTGAAGCGTCCAAAGAAGGTATCCCCACCGGAGTCTTTGGCACCGCTGGGCTGAACGTTATTTTCTACCGCACCGGGACAGTTCGACTGGGGCTTTCCGGCTGCGCAGATATTTTTCACGTAGCCGCCATTATCCTCATATGAAACCACTGCGCGCACGCGGAACGTGTCCGATAAAGGCGCATTCAGGATGCCGATCACGACCCAGGAGCTACCGCCTCCATGATTGTCCTCGTACCCGCCACGGAACTGGCCGCCGAATTCATCGGTGGGGCGTTTGGTGGTCAGGTTCAGCGCACCACCCACGGCGTTGCGGCCGAAATAGGTGCCTTGCGGGCCGCGCAGGACTTCCACGCGCTCCATGTCGGGCAACTGGGGATTGGCAACCTGGTTGGGCACGGACACAACACTGAAGTCATCGATGTAAATGCCGTTGGTGTTAATGAATCCATTCTCGCCGGATACCATGCCGCCGACGCCACGAATGGCGATACCTAAACCACGCGAACCGGACTGGCCGTCTTCGGTGTAGCTCACATTGGGTGTCTGCAACATATACTGGGTAGCGGCACCAATGTTCGACCGCTCCAGTGCCTCGCCGGTGAAGGCCGTGACGCTGATGGGCACGTCTTGCAGGTTCTGTTCGCGACGCTGTGCCGTCACCGTTACTTCTTCAAGACCGCCGCTGGATTCCTGAGCCAGCACCTGTATGGGCGTCGCCGCAAGCGGCAGCAAAACCATCGATATAATCAGAGTTAGTAAGTTGCGCATGAAGTGCTCTCTCCTGGTGGCCGACTGGCCACGCATTGTAGTTTTTCGGCATCGCGACGACGCTACCGGAGTCCATTAAATCCCATTAATGAACCTTAGTCAACGGTTTGTTAACAAAGTAGCGCACCGCCTCGACGTAAATTCAACTACCAATCCCCAAGGGCATGGGTACCTGCAAGGAAAATCCTGACAAGGGCATGTCCAAAGGTGCTTGAACGAAGTATGCTGGGAACGCCGGGCTGGAATCAACCCGGCCACGTTCCGTGACGCCAGGAGAGACTGTTCGTGAGCCTCAAATTGAATTGCCGGGTACCAGTGCTGCTGTATTTGTCTGCATTTCTGAGTTCCAATCTTGTAGCGGAGGAGTCCACTATTCAGCTACCGTCGATCAAAGAAAACACGCTCATGTTCTATTACAAGGACCTTGCCGGGGTCGCGCCTTTTTACGAAAAGACCCTAGGGCTCACGAAGACTTTTGACAAGGACTGGGTAAAGATTTACCAACTCACGCCAAGCTCATCGATCGGCATCGTGCAGGAAGGCGAAACCAGCTTTCACCGCGCGCAGGCAGACAATGCCGTGATGTTGAGCATTGTCACGGACGATGTGGACGCCTGGTACGAACGCCTGAAGCAGGCCGAAGGCATCGTGTTCCTGAAGGAAATTTACAACAACGAGAACGTGCCGATCCGGGCATTTCTGGTGGCGGACCCGGGCGGCTACAGCGTGGAGTTTTTCCAATGGCTGGAAGTGGAAAAATGAAAATTATTGACCCGGTCGATGAACCGAAAATTTTTACCGAAGAAACTTAAGGAGCTCGGAATGAAACACAACAATGATGTGTCGCGACGCAAGTTTTTGCAAACCGCCGCAAGCGCTGGCCTGGTGGCGGGAATGGTGACGGCGTCAATACCCGTGTCCGCTATAGCTGACGCCAGGCCGGCAAAGGATCGTTCACGGCCGGAAGATCCACTGGAGAACATTCTCAGTCGCTATGGCAGCGAATTGGGCCACGTGCAGCGAATCGGATAGGTCACCGCACAGCAATTAACTGGAGGCATGGAAAATGGCAGTTTTTGAAGTGGAATCCTGGCTGATAGCTGAGGGGAAAGACGAAGAGCACGACGTAGAAATGCGTCGCTGGCTGGCATGGGTGAAAGATCACCGGGACCTGTTTCCCGAGTGGAAAAGCGTGCGCTATTTTGAAAAACATGTTGCCGGGCCTGAGTCAGGCCGCCATCTGGTCATGTGGGAATACGAAAGCATGGCTGCTTTTGAGGCCTACAAGGCGAGGCGCAAAGACTACGAAGGGCCTTACAAGGAATACAAGGAGAATGACCCCTATTACAAAGGCTTGTTCATCCACCATCTCATGACCGTGGAATTCTGGAAAGACCTCGAACGCGGTTTGTGGATTGAGTAAAATCCGTTGATGGTTACGCCTGGCGTGGAACATGGTCCGATGGGCCGGTTTCAGGTGACTGCCATCCTGCTGTGCACCATGATCAACATGATGGATGGATTCGACGTGTTGGTCATTGCGTTTACTGCCCCATCCATAGCCGCTGAGTGGGGTCTGTCCGCAACAGTGCTTGGAATGCTGTTGAGTTCGGGACCGCTGGGGATGGCCATAGGGTCCCTGGTGCTGGGCCCGCTGGCAGATCGGCATGGCCGGCGCAACCTGATACTGATTTGCCTCTTTGTCATCACGGTGGGCATGTTGCTGTCGGGATTCAGCCAGGACGCCAGTCAGCTGACCGCCATGCGCGTGCTGACCGGTCTGGGTATTGGCGGAATCTTGCCGGGCCTGAATACCATCGTGGCAGAATATTCCTCGCTACGCTGGCGTAGCTTTTGGGTCAGTTTGCTGCAAACGGGTTACCCTGTCGGAGCAACCGCGGGTGGCATCCTCTCTGTCGTGCTGATCGCGACATATGGCTGGCGTTCTGCCTTCTTTCTTGGTGCCTTTGCGGCTGCAACCATGATTCCCCTGGTTTGGAAGGCTTTGCCGGAGTCACTGGACTACCTGCTGACACGCCGCCCTGTGGGCGCGCTGGAACGGATCAATGACCTGCTGGTCAGGCTGGGTAAGGCAACAGTCGCAGCCTTGCCTGAGCCAAATGTGGATGCAAAGACCCGGAAAACTGGCTACGCAGATTTACTGTCTGATCCGGTGTTGCGCCACAACGCCTTGTGGTTGAGCCTGGCGTTTTTCATGACAATCATGG
Source organism: Lysobacterales bacterium (assembly GCA_031362985.1). Lineage (GTDB taxonomy): Bacteria > Pseudomonadota > Gammaproteobacteria > Xanthomonadales > SZUA-36 > SHZL01. The sequence continues at coordinate 7,205 of JANLTO010000091.1, forward strand.
CGTTCTACTTTGTCATGAGCTGGACACCCAAGATCCTGGTTGATTCCGGTATGTCAAACGCGCAAGGAATCTCCGGTGGCATATTGCTGAACGTGGGCGGGGTAGTTGGCTGCCTGCTGCTGGGTTACCTGTCTTCGCGCTTATCGCTGTTCCGGTTAATCACGGTTTACATACTCATGACCGGCGCCTTGATGGTCGTGTTCGCATATAGCGGCAGCAATATCGAAACCTTGGTCCCGGTGGCTACTTGCCTGGGCTTTTTCCTGTTCGGGTCCATGGTGGGCTTATACGCTTTGGCGCCGCAGCTTTTCCCTACTCAAAGCCGCGCGGCCGGGGTCAGTATCGCCATTGGATTCGGCAGGATCGGCGGGGTGACCTCACCGATGCTGGCGGGTGTCCTGTTTGATTCAGGCTGGGCCAGGGGTGACACCTATGTTTTGTTCGCAGTGCCCCTGGTCATCACGGCCTTCGCGGTGGTGTTGCTGGGCCGGGTCATCAGTCGATCACCGGCTGTGGGAGAAAGTGTTTGAGCTTCGTCTCAGGCGCACGCCCGGTAGGTCATGCTGGTTTTCTGCGCCGGTGCCGCAGGCGGTAACGCACGAGGAAAAACGGAAAGCCCAGGAAGTACACCCAAACCATGGGGTTGGCGAGCGCTTTGGCCAGCCCTGCGAGGATGTCGTTCGGGCTCACATAAACCTTGCTCTCCATGGACCGACCCGGGTCGGAATGCACGATCAGGTGGTCTTTCTTATATTCAAATCGTCCGAATACGAAATCGATGTCGGCAAGTTTGCTCCTGACTTTCATGTGCGGACTCCGCTGATCCCAACTCTTCCTTTTCAACTCTTCCTTCAACTTTTCCTCAGGCGGCCCGTTGCCTGGGCGTAGTCGATACGTTCTTGCAACAGCCTGGACATGTCTTCCGGTTCGTACCCCGCGGGTGGGGTAAATTGGCCCCGCCCGTAGAGATCATCGAAGACTTCCTTGCAAATGCTGACTTTATCCGACAGCGTCTTGGGCGGATTGCCTGCGGGGAAGCGATTGGGTGGATAGATAGGCTTTGCGTAAATCTGCCTGAACCCTTCCGTACGCACATCGACCCAGCAGTTGTGGTTGGTGCGGGTGCGGTAGTGACGCAAGGCTTCAATATCGATGGTCACGGCCAGTACCTGTTCGGCAGGATAGGGGGCTTCGCGCAGGACCAGGCCCGTGTAGTCAATGGCGTAAGAATGCCCGGGGCAAAACGCTTTGGGGTAGTACTCATAGTTGACGGACCCCCAGTTGGAACCGAGCAGGTAGCACATGTTGTCGTGCGCACGGGTGCGACGGGTGAACATCCAGAAATCCCACGGCGGGGATACGCCTTCAAATTCCTGGATGGCGCCGGGATGGCAAATTACCTCAACTCCGTTATAGCCCAGCGCGCGTGAGACTTCGGGTGTGCAACCGTCATGGCAGGTCATGGTGCCGAGCTTGCCGATCTCGGTATCGATGACCGGAAACAGGTCCTTGATATCGCCGCCCAGTTTTTCGCAGTATTCATCAAACATGTCGTGCGGGCTGGTGCCAAGGCCAATGGAAGCCGGGATATGCCACTTGTGGTATTTCAGAACCACTTCCCCGGTAGGCCCTACGATGAAATTGGTGTTGAACCAGCGGCCGGGAAATTGCTCTATCGTTTCCATCACGCCACCGCCGCAGATATACAAGCCGTACTCTTTGGCAATCTCTCCCAATTGGTCGATTTCCGGGCCGGGAATGGTGACGGCTTTCTTCATGGCATCCGCAATACCGGTTTCGCCTTTACCCGGGGTGCCGACGCCTTGCAGAAAGTATTCTGGCAGTACGACGAGGCGGACCGGGACTTCCCAGAAGTAACCCACGCCAAAATGGATCAGGTTTTTCACCCGGTCGAGGTTCTGTTGAATACCCGCACGGTCTTTAACCACGGTTACTTCGGGCTGCACGATGAGTGCGGTATACGGTTCTACTTTATCTCTTGCCATGTCGGTTCCTGCTCAAGGATTGGTTTAATGGGGTCAGAGCCCTTTTCCCGGCTCTTTCCCTCGTTGTGTTGTGTAAGGACTGCCCGGGAAATGGGCTCTGACCCCATTAAAAATCAAAATCATCATCGGTTTCGCGCACGCCAAGATCCAGCAGGATTTCATCAGCCGTGATGGTGCCCATGCCACAAATGGCGCCTCCGGGATGACAGGAAGGGCCGGTCATATAAAGATTCTTCAATGGACCGCGGTAGTTGGAATAATTCGGAAACGGACGAAATGCGCCCATCTGCGCGAGTGTGCGCTCGCCACCGGTGGTGACGCCACGATAGAAACACTGGTTGGCCCGTTCCAGGCTGGGGCCGGTTTCAACATACTCGGCCATGATGTTGTCCGGCGTCATGTTGGTGGTGTAATTCTGCAACTGTTTGAGCAGCACGTTGCGGCAGTAATCCGGGCCAATCACTTCCCAGTCTTCCCCACTGGCAAGGTCAACCGGGACGAAGGTATCCATGATCAGGGTGTGCTTGCCGGCAGGTGCCCGGGTCGGATCCATGGTGGTCCAGGCGGCAGTCCACAGGAACGGGTCACTCGGCGCCTTGCCGGCGGCAATCTCGAGATACTGGCGGTCGATGTCGGCCATGTTGCCAAAGATGCGCTGGAAGGCGGTTTTGTTCATGTCAGCGCCCGCCTTAAAGTTTGGCGCCTCGTGCAAGGCATAGTGCATGCGCGCAATCGTAATATCACCAAACTTGAATTGTCGCACCATGTCCTTGAAGCCACCTGGTAATTCGTGATCCTCAAATCCCTTGATGTAAGTCTGGTAAGGGTCAAGCCCACTGACCACGGCGCGCCGGGCGAGAATCTCTTCACCGCTGTCCAATTGGAAACCGCGACAGGTTCCGTTGTCACAAATGAATTTGCTGACGGTGGCGCCGGTTAGAACGGTGCCGCCATGCGCTTCGACATAACTCTTCAACGACTCGGACAACATGCCGCTTCCGCCTTCTGGAATGGATTGCCCGAAATAGTGGATGCTGGGGATCATCACGTAGAACCCGGACGCCGTGCCGAGCTGATCGGGCAGGGTCTGCGGCGCCATCGCCCAGCCCAATATGAATGCCCGCACATGGTCGTTTTCAAAGTTTTCCAGCGTGAACTGGCGGGAACTCAACTGGTAGTTGCGCAAACGCTTGAGGCCTTCCGGGTTTCGCTCCAGACCCTGGAACAGATAGCTCGGCGGCGCTGGCGGTGAAAACATGCTTTTGACAACGCCGTCCTTGATCTCGCCAAACTCCTCGTAGATCTCGCGATAACGGCGCGCGTCGGCGCGTGAATACGCAGCGATGGTGTCGCAGGTCTTGTCGACATCCTTGTAGACGATGATGCCCTGGCCTTCGTACTTGTTTGGATGACCGGTAATGTGGTCCTCCGACCAGATGTATTTCAAACCGTGCTTTTCCAGTTCAGGGCACAGCTTTTCAAAGGCCGGGTTGAGGTGGATCCAGACATGCGATGAGCCAAAGGGGTCGTGCTTGAATCCGGGCAAGGTCAGTTCCCGGGTCAGGCAACCGCCGCCCACCCAATCGTTGCGTTCCGCAACCAGAACGCTCAGGCCTTCACGCACCAGCATTGCGGCACAAATCAGGCCGTTGTGGCCACCCCCGGCAATGATTACGTCATAGTCAGCCATGGCACTTAAGCACCCGTCACCAGTGCCACATTGTTCCGTCCTGCAAACGGTTGATCGGCAAGTACGCGCGTTGATAGGGGTATTTCGCCGCGAGTTTTTCGTCGATGTCTACGCCGTGCCCGGATGCTTCGCCCGGATGCATGTAACCTTTGGCATAGGAGTAGGCATGGGGAAATACTTCGTCGGTCTGTTCGGTATGGCGCATGTATTCCTGTACGCCGAAATTCGGCACCCAGCTATCAAAGTGCAGGGCCGCACCCATGCACACCGGGGACAGATCAGTGGCGCCGTGGCAGCCTGTGCGAATGTGGTACATGGCGGCAAAGTCGGCGATTCTGCGCAAGTGCGTAATGCCGCCGGCATGCACGACCGTGGTGCGGATATAGTCAATCAGCTGTTCTTCTATCAAGGTTTTGCAATCCCACACCGTGTTGAACACTTCACCTACAGCCAATGGCGTTACAGTGTGTTGGCGGATCAGGCGGAAACCTTCCTGGTTCTCGGCAGGAACTGCGTCTTCCAGCCAGAACAGGCGGTACGGTTCCAGCGACTTGCCCACCCGCGCCGCCTCGATGGGCGTCAGGCGATGGTGCACATCGTGCAGCAGGTGCAGGTCAAAGCCGAAGCGCTCGCGCAGTTTCTCAAAAAGTTTCGGCACGTGGTCGATGTATTTTTCGCTGGACCAGATATTCTCGGTGGGCATATCGGCATCGGCCGGCTCATAAAACATCTTGTCGCTGGAAACACCGTAGGTGCTGGCTAAACCGGGGACACCACTTTGCGCCCGGATGGCGAGGTAACCCAACTCCTGGTAGCGGGCTACCTCATCACATGCTTCCTCGATATCGCGACCGTTGGCGTGTCCGTAAACCATGACGCCTTGCCGTGATCGTCCGCCCAGCAGCTGGTACAGTGGCAACCCGGCAATCTTGGCCTTGATGTCCCACAGCGCAGTATCTACCGCAGCGATCGCTGCCATGGTAATCGGCCCGCGCCGCCAGTAAGCGCCGCGATAAAGATACTGCCAGATGTCTTCGCTTTGCTGCGGGTCGCGGCCTATCAAACAGGGGTCAACGTGTTCTTGCAGGTAACTGACCACGGCCAGTTCGCGGCCATTGACGGTGGCATCACCCAGGCCATGGACTCCCTCGTCAGTGATGATTTTCAGTGTGACAAAGTTACGCCCGGGGCAAGTGACAATGACTTTAACGTCGGTAATCTTCATGGATGGCTGCCTGGAAAAAGTACCCTGAGAGGGCTGCTAACAAAGCAGTTTATATATAAACCATTTAGAAATCCAATGCGAATAACAGTCCATGGCAAATGCTTCGTGACCTGGGTTATGTGGCTTGGCCAGATCCGGATATTTAGTTTATACTTAAACGAATACTTTGGCGGGTACTTTGGCGAATGCCTCGGCGAATACTTTCGCTGCTCTCTGCCGGGTGATCGGGAAGATGAAATGGATACTGCCATGTCGCATAAATCAAGTTTGCAATCTGCTGCTTCCGCCACCACCAGCGAAGCGCCTCAGCCTCTGCGGTGCATGGAATCCCTTTCTCCCTACAAACAGGGAAAAATGGCAATTCCCGGACGGGAATCCGTCATCAAGTTGTCCAGCAACGAAAGCTGCTTCGGCCCTTCTCCACGGGCGATCGAGGCCTATCAAGCCGCTGCAGCAAGTCTTCACAGGTATCCGGATGGCAAGCAGACCCTTTTGCGCCAGGCCATTGCGCGGGTGCATGACATTGATCCTGACCGCATCGTGTGCGGTAACGGTTCCGAGGAATTGATTGGCCTGCTCATCCGTTGTTACCTCGGTGAAAGTGAAGAATTGCTGCTTAGCGAGAATCATTTCATGATGTGTCCCATTTACGGCAAAGCGCAGGCAGCGAATATCGTGCTGGCGCCGGAGCGGGATTTTGTTGTTGACGTAGATGCCCTGCTCGAGTGCATTACCCCGCAGACAAGGGTTATCTCGGTTGCCAATCCCAACAACCCGACCGGGACATACGTGCCTGCCGCTGACATTATGCGCCTGGTTGAAGCAGTGCCAAAAAATGTGCTGCTCATACTCGATGGAGCGTATGCCGAATACGTCGACGGTGACGATTTCGATGATGGCCTGCATTGGGGCAACACCACTTCCAACGTGGTGATCACGCGCACGTTTTCCAAAATCTATGGCCTGGCTGGCCTGCGCATAGGCTGGGCGTATGCATCTGCCGGAATCATTGAAGTCGTAAACCGCTTGCGTACACCGTTTAACGCAAACGGGGCTGCCATGGCTGCGGCTGCAGCTGCGATCGCTGACCAGCAGCATGTTGCCATGTGCCGCAAGCACACGGCCAGATGGCAGGAGCGCATGCGCCAATCGCTGGGCAATCTCGGTCTCAAGGTCGTGCCCAGCGTCACCAATTTCTACCTGCTGGATTTCAGTTCTGTCCCGGGTAAAAGCGGAGTTGAGGCCAGCGCCTTCCTGGAATCCGATGGCATTATTCCTCGTCCCGGGAACAGCGACCGCTTTGTGCGAATCACTATCGGCACGGACCTTGAAAACCAGGCCGCGCTGGATAGCCTGGCCCGCTACCTCTCATCCTGACGATTCACGAGGATGCTTCAGTGATGGCTTACACAATGAGTAACTCTGCCACAAGCTTCCTGGCGCGCGTGCAGGGACTGTACGTCAACGGCCGCTCGATGCCGGGCAGCAGCGAGTTGCCCTTGACCGTTTTCAACCCCTCAACCGGCGGTGCATTGTGTGAATTTAGCCCTGGCAGCCGCAAGGATCTCGATCACGCCGCAGTCGATGCGCAACAAGCTTTCGCGGATGGCCGCTGGAGGCTATTACCACCCGCGGAGAAAACTCGCATCCTGCTGCGCGTGGCGGATCTTATTGATACCCATACCAGCGAACTGGCGGAACTGGAAATGCTCGATGCCGGCAAGTTGCATCGCTCCGCCGAGCAAGCTGAAGTGCCGTTTGCGGCGGAATGCTTCCGCTACCATGCCGGTTGGTGTACCAAGATTGCCGGGACCACGGGGCAGATGTCGCTGGCACCTGCCGGTGAATTCCACGTATACAGCCTGCGGGAGCCGATTGGAGTCGTAGGCCTGATCGTGCCCTCCAATGGCCCATTGGTCCAGGCCAGCTGGAAGTTGGCCCCGGCGCTTGCAGCCGGCTGTTGCTGTGTGATCAAGCCTGACGAAAAGACGCCGCTATCCACATTGCGGCTGGCTGAATTGCTTTCGGAAGCCGGAATACCCGATGGCGTGGTCAACCTGGTGACCGGCCGTGGCCGCGAGGTAGGCGCAGCCATGGTGGAACATCCGGCGCTGGCAAAGATTTCCTTCACCGGGTCCACTGACGTGGGCAAGGAAATCGGCAGGGTGGCGTTGGTGGACCTGAAGAAACTCACCCTGGAGCTGGGGGGCAAGTCCCCGGTAATCATTCTTGCCGATGCCAACCTGGAGCAAGCCATTTCCGGTGCAGCCGAGGCCATCTTTTCCAATGCCGGCCAGGTCTGTGTAGCAGGTTCCCGCCTGTATGTCGAAGAAGCGGTGTTCGACCAGGTGGTAGAGGGCGTCGTGGACTACGCGAAGAAACTGGTGGTAGGCCCTGCGCATGACCCGCGTTCACAAATGGGGCCGCTGGTCTCCGGCGAACACCTCGAACGCGTGCTGGCTGCCGTGGATTCCGGCAAACAATGCGGTGCGCGCATTGCCACGGGTGGTGCGCGGGTGCATCCGGACGGGGGTTATTTCATGACGCCAACGGTGTTGCTGGATGTTGACCAGCGCATGGCCGTGGTGCAAGAGGAAATTTTCGGCCCCGTGCTGGTTGCCACCCGGGCGCGCGACATGCAGCAGTGCCTTGAGCTGGGTAATGACAGCCGCTTCGGACTGGCCGCCAGTATCTGGACGGAAAATGTGGGGAAGGCGCATCGCCTGGCAGCGGGAGTCCGGGCCGGCCTGGTGTGGATCAACTGTCATGGCATTCCCGATATGGCCATTCCTTTTGGCGGCTACAAACAGTCGGGCTGGGGTCGGGAGAACGGGCTGGAGGGTTTGCTGGCATATACCGAGTTGAAGTCGGTGGTGTGCAAGCTATGAGTCCATCGTGCTCCGGGTGCAACAGAGTCTCCTGCAAAATCAGGCAAGGGTGGTTTTAAGTAATGTCCGAGGCAGACCTGTTTGAAACTGTGCTGGAATCGCTGCCACAGGGCGCCCATCACCGGCGCGCATGGCTGGCTTTGTTGCGTTGCTTCAGCCGCATCGAGCGCGTGCTGATGCAGCATATTGCTCTGGAATACAACTCCAGCCTGCCGCGCTACGACGTGCTGACGGCGCTGGCTTTCAATCCAAAAGGCCTGACCATGGGTGATCTTGCCACCATGCTGATGGTGTCCAAGGGCAACATAACCGGAGTGGTGCAACGCCTCAAATCCGATGGGCTGGTGAAGAAAGTCACTTCGAAACAGGACCGCCGTATCCAGTCGGTAACGATATCGCCCCAGGGGCGGCGCCTGTGGGAGGCGATGCATGCCGACTACGACCGGATTATTTTGCAGCTGCTTTCCGGCCAATCAGACCGGCAGGTCCAGGCTTTGACCAGGGCGCTGCAAAAAACCCTTGATTCCGTCAATGCCATCACAGCCTGATACGATCTACGCGGCTTTCATCGAGGCCGTAAGCCAGTACGCCGGCCGGCCGTTTCTGCGTGCCCCTGCGTCTGCGACCGGCGGCTATTCTGTTGGCGCCATTGAATACAGCTATGGGTCGGCGCTGCAGGCTGTTGCGGAACTTCGCCTTTTGTATCAGAACCTCGGCCTTGGGCCAGGGGACCGCGTAGCACTGGCGTTTGACAGCCGCCTGGATGTATACCTGCACCTGCTGGCGCTCAATGCAGAAGGCGCCAGCATCGTGCCCCTGAATATGGCTGGTAGTGACGCGGAATTGTTGCACATCATCCGGCACAGCGAAGCACGTTTGATGAGCGGGACCGGGGCGCATATGAGCCGCTTGCAGTTGCTGGCGCAGGAGGCGGGGCAGGTCGCGTTGTTTTCAGTCGCCGGACAGGGCCATGGCCACTCCTCTGCAGAATCTGACCGCGGCGACACTGAGGTAATCGCTCCCAAGATCAGCCCCCTCAGGAGCAGCGTCCCCAGGATCAGCTCCAAAAGCATCGGCTCCGACTCCGCGGCCGAAGCAGCCCTGCTGTATACCTCAGGTACCACGGGCACGCCCAAGGGCTGCATTCTGTCCAACGACTATTTCCTGACCATGGGGCTGGAATACACCCGGCTTGGCGGCCTGTGCGCCATCCATGCGGGTGACCGCCTGCTCACTCCGCTGCCGCCCAACCATATGAATGCCCTGTCAACCTCCTTCATGGCCATGTTGCTGTGCGGTGGATGTGTGATCCAGTTGGACCGGTTTCACCCGGCTTCCTGGTGGCAAACGGTGCGGGACGAAGCCGCCACCATCATTCACTACCTCGGCGTGATGCCCGCCATGCTGCTGCAGTTGCCATTCGATCCGACGGAAAATTTTGCTGGCCAGGTGCGGTTCGGTTTTGGGGCGGGCTCGGATCCGCGCCACCAGGAAGTGTTTGAACGCCGGTTTGGCTTTCCTTTGGTTGAGGCCTGGGCCATGACCGAGACCGGTGGGGCGGGAATGATCGTTGCGCATATCGAACCCAGGCACCTTGGCCAGCGGTGCATAGGCCGGCCAATCGACCACGTTGAGGTCCGGCTGGTTGATGAGCACGATGGCGATGTTGCACCGGAACAGGATGGTGAATTGCTGGTGCGGCGTCGCGGAGATGATCCCCGCAAAGGATTCTTCAGCGGCTATTTCCGCGACGAGGAAGCCACGCGGGAGGGTTGGCGTGGCGGTTGGTGGCATACCGGGGATGTGGTCCGGCAAGGTGCGGATGGATCCCTATTCTTCGTTGACCGCCGTAAGAATGTCATCCGCCGCAGCGGGGAGAACATTGCCGCGGTCGAAGTCGAAGCTGCACTGCTGCAGCTGGATGCGGTTGGCGCGTGTGCAGTGACCGCGGTGCCGGATGAAATTCGCGGTGACGAGGTATTTGCCTTTGTCGTCCCGGCTGGAAAAGTTGCCGACCCGGCACAGCTTGCGCAGGACCTATTCGCCGCCTGCATGGACAGGCTGACGTATTTCAAGGTTCCGGGTTATATTGCCCTGGTGGACACTATTCCCGTGACCGCCTCGCAAAAAATCAGCCGGGCGGAAGTCAAGAAAAGCGCCCTGCAGTGGCTTGCATCCGGGCGGGCTACGGACCTGAGGCAATTCAAGAAGAGGGTCCGCTCATAGACCGGGCGGCTCACAGGAAACGTTCGGGCTACGACGGGGTGGTGGTGACCACCCCGGTCAGTATTCCGTATGAACGTTATTCTGCGCAGCCGGCCCACTGGTGGCTGGGCCGCGCCTTGTCAGCCCTGGGCAGCGCATCTGGCTTGGTGCCAAAAGACATCGATGGCTTGTGCGTATCGTCTTTCAGCCTTGCGCCGGATACCGCAGTCGGCCTGACCCAGCACTTCGGCCTGACCACGCGCTTCCTGGAACACCTGCCCGTGGGCGGCGCCTCGGGTGTCATCGCTTTGCGACGGGCCGCCCGCGCGGTGCAAAGCGGCGATGCCGCTGTCATTGCCTGCCTGGCTGGAGACACCAACCAGGTGGATTCTTTCCGCTCGATGCTCGCTAATTTCAGCCGGTTTGCGCAGGACGCATCCTTGCCCTACGGCGCTGGCGGGCCCAATGGAAGTTTTGCGCTGATCACCCGCGAATATATGCGCGCTTTCGGCATTGGCCGTGAAGAGTTTGGCAAGCTGTGCGTGGCGCAGAGGTATAACGCCTTGCATTATCCGCATGCGCTTATGACGACGGAGTTGACCTTGCAGCAATACCTCGATGGCCGCAAGATCGCCGACCCGATCACGCTGTTTGACTGTGTCATGCCGTGTGCCGGTGCCGAGGGCTACCTGGTGATGCACGAGGAGGTGGCGCTGGATCGCGGCCTGCCGTTCGCCCGCATTCTTTCGACCATCGAACGGCACAACGCCTATCCGGATGACCCGGTGCAGATTCGTGGTGGCTGGGCTTTGGACGCTGCGGAGTTCTGGAGCATGGCGGGGGTCACGCCGGACCAGGTAGATATGCTGCAAACCTATGACGACTACCCGGCGATCGTCGCGATGCAGATTGAGGACCTGGGTTTTTGTGCCAAAGGCGAGGCGGCCGAGTTCATCCGCAGCCACTCATTCACCTTCGACGGCAGCTTTCCGCATAACACGTCCGGCGGACAGCTCTCGGTCGGGCAGGCGGGGGCAGCGGGTGGCTACCTGGGGCTGGTTGAAGCCTTGCGGCAACTGACCGGGACGGCCGGAGCCAATGCCGTGACTAAAACGCCATCAAATGCGTCGCCCAATGCACAATCCAGTGCGTCGGCCAATGCACCGTACATGGCATTGAGCAATTCCTCCCCTGCGGGTCTTATCGCGGCAGTCTCCGGTTTCGGGATGATTAATTTTGACCGTGGCCTGTGTTCTGCCGCAGCCATACTGGCAGGTGGGTCATCGTGACCATGCCTCCCATCGTGCTGGGCCATGGGCCATCTGCGGCTCGTAGTCGCAAAGGCATTGCGTTCAGCACGGCTGCGGCTGAGGGTCGTTTCCGGCTGCAGAAATGTACTGCCTGTTCACAGGTTTGTTACCCGCCACGCGAAATCTGCCCAAAATGCTGGTCCATGGACCTGGCGTGGACCGATATGCCCGAAGGCGGGCTACTGATGGCCGAGTCCACTTTGCGCACCAGCTTCAACAGCTATTTTCAAAAGCACCTGCCGTGGCGCATCGGCACCATAAAGCTGGATGCAGGCCCGGTCGTTCTCGCCCATGTACATGGTGAGGTGCGCAGCAATGGAGTCGGTAATCCAGGCGCCACTCTAACCAGTACAGAGCAGGGTGTAGTACCTGCAGATGCTGGCGGGCCGGCCAGGGTGAGAATGATCGTCAGAACCGACAAGTCTGGGCAGGGTGTGTTTTTGGCGCTGCCCGAAAAGGAGACTGCCCACATGACCGAAGATGTACAACTGCGCACCCTGACCCGGGACCCGAAGTCCCGCTGCGTGCTCATTACCGATGGTTGCACAGCGGCCGGCCGGGCCATGGTGCAAGCGCTCGCGGCCGCTGGAGCGGCGCAGATTTTTGTGGGTATCGGCGCCGATGGGCAGGACTGTCCGGATGAAGTCAAAGACCTGCCGGGCGTGAGCCGGGTTGCGCTGGATCTGTCTTCCGGTCCTTCGGTCCGCGAACTGGCAGATAAAATTGCCCCCGCGCTCGACATACTGATCAATACTGCAACGTTCTTTCGCCCCGGTGCCGCGATGGAACAGCGGGCGACAGAGACTGCCCGGCACGACATGGAGATCAATTATTTCGGCTTGCTGCGATTGATCCAGGCGTTTGGTCCGGTCATGCGCTTGCGCGCTGCGCAAGAAGCTGACGGTGTCTGCGCCTGGGTCAACCTGTTTTCCGTCTACGCCCTGAGCAACTGGTCGGCTTGCGGCACGTCCTCGGCAAGCCAGGCAGCAGCTTACTCATTGAGCCAAAACCTGCGCGCGGACCTGGCAGGCAGCGGCGTGAAGGTTGTCAATGTACTGTCCGGGCCGCTGGATGATGACTGGAACTTGTCTTTGCCCCCTCCCAAGCTTGCTCCCCGGCAGCTAGCGGATGCAGTTGTGGGGGCTTTGCAGCAGGGTATTGAGAACGTCACGCTGGGGCCGGTGGCAGAAGACATCGTACAGCGCTTCCGCGAAGATCCCATGGTGCTGGAGCGGGAATTGATCAGCAGGAGCGCGGCATGAGGAGCAGTGGGAAAGTCAGCGGGGCTGCCGGCAAGAAAGTCGCACTGGTGACCGGGGGCAGTGCCGGTATTGGCCAGAGCATCAGTGAGCACCTGCTGGCGGACGGCTACATTGTGCTGAACCTGTCGCGCCGCCCTTCGGGATATCAGCACGCAGACTTGGTCGATGTGCCGGTTGACCTGTCAGATACAGCTGCAACCCGTGCCGCAATCACCGACCTGGCCTCGCGCTACGCGATCACGACACTGGTGCACAATGCTGGAGTCATCCGGCCAGCGCTGCTTGAGGACGTCAATCTGGACGACATCGACTACGTTAATCGCTTGCACCTGCAGGCGGGTGTCGTGTTGCTACAGGGCTCCTTGCCCGCCATGAAACAAGCTGGTTTTGGCCGCGTGGTGGTAATTGGCTCGCGTGCCATGCTGGGTCTGCAGACCCGTACTGCATACGCGGCGACCAAGGCGGGCCAGGTCGGGATGGTCAGGACCTGGGCGCTGGAACTTGGTCAATTCGGCATTACCGCTAACGTGGTCGCGCCCGGGCCGATCGTGACGGACATGTTCACCGACGTCATCCCGGTGGACAGTGACAGGGCCCGGCACCTGGCCGCGTCCATACCGGTCAGGCGCCTGGGTCAAGCAGAGGACGTGGCGCGTGCTGTGATGTTCCTGGTCGCGCCTGAGAATGGTTTCATTACCGGGCAAACCCTGTTCGTGTGTGGGGGGGCAAGCCTGGGTTCTTTGAGTTTGTAGGGCCATGACTGGTAAAGACTGGGAGTTGGACGCATGAGTTACACACAAGGTGAACTGGATCGTCTCGTTGAGCCGAAGCGCATCCATCGCAAGGTCTACACGGACCCGGCGATCTTTGATCTCGAGATGGAGCGTATCTGGGGCAGATCGTGGATCTATATCGGCCACGAAAGCCAGGTTCCCGATGCCGGCAGTTACATCACGTTGCAGATGGCCAAGATGCCCGTGGTCATGGTACGGGACCGGGCTGGCGCGGTTCACGTGCTCTACAACCGCTGCGGCCACAAGGGCGCCAAGCTGGTGGACAAACCCTGTGGCACTACCGGGGGCGGATTCGTGTGCTGTTACCACGGCTGGAGCTACGAGCTGAACGGCCGGCTGGTGGGTGTCCCCCACATGACGGGTTACGCAGGAACCGGCTTCGACAAGTCCGATCCGCAGTACAGCATGCAGAAGCTGGCGCGCTACGAAGCCTATCGCGGTTTCGTGTTTGCCAGTATGGACGCTGGTGCGCCTGACCTCAAGACCTGGCTGGGCGGGGCGGGCGACGTGCTGGACAACCTCTGTGACCGGTCCCCGCAAGGTGAGGTGGAGGCCGCTGGCGGGGTGTTGCGCTACGAGCACGACTGCAACTGGAAAATGTTCCTGGAAAACCTCAACGACACCATGCATCCGATGATCGTCCATCGCGGGGTGGTGGATGCGGCCAATGACTACATCAAGACGCTGCCTGAGGGTTCGGCGCACCGTGACGAGGCCGAGATCATTCCGCCGTTTGGCGCGTCCTACACCAATTTCGAGGCGACCGGCATTACCGGCTTCCGGCATGGCCACCACTACGACGGTGGCAAGAGCAGCATCCACGCCAACTACAGCGTGGATCCCGATTACGAAGCAGCCATGATCAAGGCCTACGGCGCTGAACGTACGCGAGAGATACTGACTTTCAATACCCACAACACCTTGTACTACCCTTCCCTGACCATCAAGTCGGCCATCCAGAATATCCGCGTCGTGCGGCCCATTGCAGTGGACAAGTGCGTGGTGGAATCCTGGTCTTTCCGGCTCAAGGGCGCACCGGATTCGCTGCTGCGTCGAACCATTCTCTACTCGCGCCTGATCAACTCCAATGGATCGATGGTGGGGCCGGATGACCTGACCGCCTACCGGCGCATGCAGCTGGGTTTGCAATCCACCGCCAACGACTGGATCGAGATGCACCGCATGTTCGGTAAAGATGAAGATCACGGCGACCGCTGGACCGGCACCGGTACCAGCGACCTCGACATCCGCACCCAGTTCGGCGCCTGGCGGGACTACATGCTGGCGGAGGTGCGCTGACATGAGCCGATTCGAGACTGACCCCAAGACCACGGACGTGCGCGCTTTGCGCGAGGTTGAAGAGTTGCTGTACCAGGAAGCTTCGTTGCTGGACCGTCCGGACCTGGATGCATGGATCCAGCTATACACCGAGGATGGCACCTACTGGATGCCCGCGATTGAAGACCAAACTGACCCTCTCAACCATATTTCACTGATGTACGATGACCGGGTAATGATGGAAATCCGCCGGCGTAATTTTGTGCACCCGCGCGCAGCCTCCAAGGATTACAAAGTCCGAGCCTCGCATATTATTTCCAATATCCGTATCCTTGAGCGGGATGCGCAGACGGGTAATTGCACGGTCAGTTCGAATTTCCACTGTGCCAGTTACTATTGGGACCGGCAGACGCTGTTTGCCGGAACGTACCGCCACGAATTGGTCAACACGCCTGAGGGTTTGCGTATCCGTCACAAACGGGTTGACCTGATCAACTGTGATGCTGTCCTTGGCACCATCATTATTTATCTCTAGACAGGAAGTCCCAACACAAAATGAGTGACAAAGAATGAGTGAGTCCTTGCTTGAACGCCTGGGGCGGGCGCCGATTGTCCCTTTGGTCCAGGCTCACGACGTCGATGTGGCCATTGCCACGGTCGAGGCGCTGCTGGCCGGTGGCCTGGGCGTGATCGAAGTCGTCCTGCGCACTGATGCAGCGATGATCTGCCTGGCGGAAGCCGTGAAGGCCTTTCCCGCCGCTGCAGTTGGGGCCGGCACTGTCCTGACGCCTGAGCAGGCAGAGCAGGCCATTGAGGCCGGTGCCAGCTTCATCGTCTCACCGGGCCTGGAAAAGAAGGTGGTGCGCCTCGCACAAGAAGCCGCACTGCCCATATTTCCCGGCATCGCAACTGCCACGGAATTACAGAATGCCTGGAACCTGGGGCTAGACACAGTGAAGTTTTTTCCAGCCGGACTGGCCGGTGGAACCGGCATGCTCAAGGCGCTGGCGGCGGTGTTTCGCGGCGTTCGATTCATGCCCACAGGTGGCGTGTCAGCCGCCAACCTGGGCGAGTACCTGGCCGTGCCACAGGTGATTGCCTGCGGTGGAAGCTGGCTGACACCCACATCGGCCATCACGGTCGGTGATTACGCCACGGTTACGCGACTTTCCGTTGAGGCACGGGCCATCGCCGATAAGACCAGGCCATCGTAGCTTTCGGGACTACAGACATTAAGGAAGTAACGTGATGAGTGAGATGATCAAGGCCCTGGTGGCAAAAGAAGTTGACGGCAAAGTCAAAGGTGTTTTGACCGAGATTTCAGAGGATGACTTGCCCGATGAGGATGTACTGGTTGCCATTTCCCATTCAACCCTGAATTACAAGGACGCGCTGGCCATAACGGGTAAAGGCAAGATTTGCCGCACTACGCCAATGGTTTGCGGTATCGACCTTGCGGGTACCGTGCTTGATTCCCGCAGTCCGGACTGGGCGCCGGGTGACCGGGTGTTGGTAAACGGGTTCGGGCTATCAGAAAAATTCTGGGGTGGTTATGCGCAAAAGCAGAGACTCAAACCGGAATGGCTGGTGCGTATCCCGGACGCTTTTACTCCTGAGGAGGCAATGGCCATAGGCACCGCGGGCTATACCGCCATGCTGTGTGTGCTGGCCGTCCAGGACAAGGGGGTAAAGCCTGGCGATGGGCCGGTGGTTGTGACCGGCGCGACGGGTGGTGTAGGCGCCGTGGCGGTGCTGCTGCTGTCCACCTTGGGCTACGAAGTTGTGGCTGTTACCGGCAGGGCCAACCAGCATGAAGGGTTTTTGAAATCGCTGGGCGCCAGTGCCGTCAGGAACCGCGATGAATTTTTACGCGACAGCCGCCCGCTGGAGACAGAAACATGGGCAGCTGCAGTGGATACCGTTGGCGACAAGACGCTTGCCACCGTTCTGGCGCAAACCAGGTACGAGGGCATTGTGACGGCCTGTGGGCTGGCCGGCGGCATCGGTCTGCCAACTACTGTCATGCCGTTTATTCTGCGCGGGGTCACCCTGCGCGGGGTTGATTCCGTCATGGCCAGCCAGGCGGTTCGTCAACGCGCCTGGGCAGCACTTGCACAACTGATCGACAGGAATCGTTTGCGGGAAATCTATTCGGTGGAGCCGTTCTCCAAACTGCCGGAACTGGCGGCCGGTTTGCTGAATGGTGAGATTCGTGGACGGGTCGTAATCGCCATCAGCTGAGTTAGCGAAACTCAGGTTTATTCAGGGCTCCCAAACCTGACTCAATCGGAGTTTCAGCGGTACAGGGCACGGGTTGTTCCCGACAACCCGCTTGCATTCCCTCCATCCATGGAGGTCGATGTGCCGCCATTTTCGATTCCGCACCACATTGGTGCAGGAAGCCGCGCACTGCACTGCATGGGCGCGATTCCGGTCATCTGAATTTCCGCTGTTTGGCCACAGTCCAGTACAAGCCCTGCCAATAATCTTGGCATTAATCGTGGCAACAGCCACGGCAACAAACCCGCTAAGAACCTTGGTTTCACTGCTGGCACGATTTCTGCATCATTAGATTCAGGATCAATCACACGTAGTGCCGGAGAAAATCTATGAAGCTGGTTACAGCCATTATCAAACCGTTCAAGTTGGACGACGTTCGGGAGGCTCTGCACGAGGTTGGGGTCAACGGAATTACGGTTACCGAAGTCAGGGGCTTTGGACGTCAAAAAGGCCATACCGAGCTATACCGCGGCGCGGAATACAACGTGGACTTCCTGCCAAAAATCAAACTGGAGATTGCAGTCACTTCCGAGCTTCTGGAACTCGTGGTGGAGGCGATCGCACGATCCGCGACCACTGGAAAAATCGGTGATGGCAAAATCTTCGTAAGCCCGCTTGATCAGGTCATCCGCATCCGCACCGGTGAAACCGGCGCGCAGGCTATTTGAGAACCGGGGAAACCGAGATGATGAACATGAAAAAATCGCTTACCCGTATTGCCCCTGGCCTGCTCGCTTTTGCGCCAGGAATGGTCATGGCCCAGGATAGTCTCAGTTCAGGTGATACAGCATGGATGCTGACATCGACCGCCCTGGTCCTGTTCATGACCATTCCCGGGCTCTCTTTGTATTATGCCGGCATGGTGCGTGCCAAGAACGCGCTGAGCATCATGATGCAGTGTTTTGCCATCACCTGCCTGGTGACCCTGTTGTGGGCGATCTACCTCTACAGCCTGGCCTTCGGAGATGACGTCAACGGCATCATCGGAAACCTTGGCAAGGCCTTCATGGCAGGCGTCACCGTGAGTGCACTCAAGGGTGTAATTCCGGAGTCCGTGTTTTCGATGTTTCAGCTGACCTTCGCCATCATCACCCCGGCGCTGATCGTTGGCGCCTTTGCTGAACGCATGAAGTTCTCCGCGATGCTGTGGTTCATCACCTTGTGGGTCACGTTTGTCTATGCGCCGGTGGCGCACTGGGTCTGGGGTGGTGGTTGGCTGAGCAAGCTCGGTGTAATGGATTTCGCCGGCGGCACGGTGGTTCACATCAATGCCGGCATCGCGGGCCTGGTGGCAGCACTGGTCATGGGCAAACGCAGTGGCTATCCACACCATCCAATGAAACCCAGCAATCTCGTGCTGACAATGGTCGGTGCGGGAATGCTTTGGGTGGGCTGGTTTGGTTTCAATGCGGGCAGTCAACTTGCGGCTGACGGAGTGGCGGGAATGGCCATGGCAGTCACCCAGCTCGCGACCGCCGCCGCAGCACTGACCTGGATGTTCCTCGAATGGATGCGTTACGGTAAACCCAGTGCTCTGGGTATCGTGTCCGGCTCGGTCGCCGGTCTGGTTGCCATCACGCCGGCTTCGGGATACGTAGGCCCGATGGGCGCGATCGCCATCGGTTTAGCGGCTGGCTTGATTTGCTATTTTGCGGTGGTCAAGGTCAAGCGTGCATTTGGCTATGACGATTCGCTGGATGCTTTTGGTGTGCATGGGGTTGGCGGTCTGGTCGGCGCCCTGCTCACGGGTGTATTCGCGGACAGCAGCCTCGGCGGGGTGGGACTGGCCGAAGGTGTGAGCATTGGTGGACAGGTCATCAAGCAGGCCGTGGGAGCTGGCGTGACCATAGTTTATTGCGCCGTAGTGAGTTTCATCCTGCTAAAACTGATTGATGCCGTGATTGGATTGCGCGCCACGCCTGAGCAGGAGCAGGAGGGTCTGGATCTGGCCCTGCATGACGAACGTGGGTACAACCTGACCTAGCTGTGACCAATGCGCCACGGGGAGTCCGGCAGGCTGGAATGTTCCGCGACATCCAGGAATGCCCTGGCCTGGCCCGACAGGTATTTCCCACGGCGCATGACCACGCCATAGCTGCGCTTGGGGAAATAAGCGCTCATTTTTTTCGCCACCAGCTTGTCGTCGTCGCGCAGGCAAATTCCGGTGACGATGGAAATGCCGAAATCCAGTTCAACATAGCGTTTGATCACTTCCCAGCCACCGACTTCCAGCGCTACGTTAAACGGTACCTGGTGCTGCTGAAAAACCCGATCCACCATGCGCCAGGTGGTGAGGCGTCGTGGCGGCAGTATCAGGCCATAGGGTGCAATGTCTTCCAGCTTGATGCGTTTGCGTTCCGCCAGTGCATGCCCGAGCGGCAGGATCAGCGCGGGTTCATAGGAGTACACTGGCTGGTAGCTGATATCGGATGGCACATCCAGCATTGAGCCGATGGCAAAATCAACTTCATCGTCGCGAATCATGGCCAGACCGTCCCGGCCCGTGACGTTGCGCATGTGTACGTGGATGTTGGGATATTCTTTCTTGAACTTCTTTACCAGTTCCGGCAGGAGGTAAATGATGGTGGACTCTCCCGCAGCAATCACCACCTCGCCGCTGTCGAGGTCGCCTTTCATCTGGCGGTTGAACCTAGAGTTGAGACTGTCCAGTGATTCCACCAGGGGTCGCGCCAGTTCGTAGAGTTCCTGGCCTTCCCGGGTCATATTGATATGCGGGCCGTGGCGCTCGAACAGCATTGTGCCAAGCTCCCGTTCCAGTGCCTGGACTTGCAGGCTGATGGCAGGCTGACTTAAGAACAGCTGTTCCGCTGCGTCGGTCATTTTCCCGCTTTTGGCTACCGCGCAAAAAGCCCGCAACTGCTTGAGTTGGTTGCCCTTATAATAGAAGCGAGGTGTTTTATCTTTCAAAATCAGCGCTTTGTATGATTAACGGAAGATATATTTAACATTGAAACATTTGACTTGTCAAAGTTGGCGTCAAGTCAATAAGCTGAAATTCAGCAAAACCAGTTTCACTAAAGCACCAAATGGAACATGGCTTGCATGTTTTGCCCCATGACTACCTTGCTCAACAACGGGAACCCAAGATGAACATACAACATGAAATCAAAAGCATGCAGGCCGATTGGTCCACCAATCCCCGTTGGGCAGGAGTGAAACGAGGCTACGAGGCAAAGGACGTATTGCGACTTCGGGGCACCGTAAAAATAGAACACAGCCTTGCACGCCAGGGAGCTGAAAAGCTGTGGCGGCACATGGCCACGGAGCCTTTTGTGAACGCCCTGGGTGCGCTGACTGGTAACCAGGCCATGCAGCAGGTCAAGGCTGGTTTGAAAGCCATTTACCTTTCAGGTTGGCAGGTGGCTGCAGACGCCAACCTCGCCGGGGCGATGTACCCCGATCAATCCCTGTACCCGGCCGATTCTGTGCCGGATGTCGTTCGCCGCATCAACAATGCGCTGCTGCGCGCCGACCAGTTACACCATGCAGAGGGCGATGATTCCATAGACTGGCTGCAACCCATCGTGGCCGATGCGGAAGCTGGTTTTGGCGGTGTGCTCAATGCCCACGAACTGATGAAGGCCATGATTGAAGCCGGCGCAGCGGGCGTGCACTTTGAAGATCAACTGGCTTCAGCCAAAAAATGCGGACACATGGGCGGCAAAGTCCTGGTACCCACACAGGAAGCCGTACAGAAATTGATCGCCGCGCGCCTGGCGGCAGACATCATGGATGTGCCAACCATTCTCGTGGCCCGCACGGATGCAATGGCTGCAGGACTGATTACTTCGGATATTGATGAGCACGACCAGGAATTCATCACCGGCGAACGGACGGTTGAAGGCTTTTACGAAACGCGCGCAGGATTGGGGCAGGCCATTTCGCGCGGCCTGGCTTATGCGCCGTGGGCGGATTTGCTCTGGTGCGAGACCGGCACGCCGGATCTCGAGCAGGCGCGGAATTTTGCCGAAGCCATCCATGCCCGCTTTCCGGGGAAACTGCTGGCCTACAATTGCTCACCGTCCTTCAACTGGAAAGCCAAGCTGGATGACGCCACCATTGCCAGATTTCAAAAGGAGTTGGGCGCCATGGGGTACAAATTCCAGTTCATCACGCTGGCCGGTTTCCATGCACTGAACTTCAGCATGCACACCCTCGCGCGCGGCTACCGCGATCGGCAAATGTCGGCATACGTTGAATTGCAGGAAGCCGAATTCCATGCGGAAAAATACGGCTATACAGCGACCAAGCATCAGCGGGAAGTGGGTACCGGTTACTTTGACGCCCTGACTCAACTGATTGCCGGCAACCAGTCTTCACTATCGGCATTGAGTGGATCTACTGAAGAAGAACAGTTCAAGGAAGCCGTCTGAGGGTTTTCTTGATACCCGTCATGCCGGGCTTGACCCGGCATCCACCGGCGATGATCCGATGGACCCCGGCTCAAGGCCGGGGTGACGATTTAGCACCGACTGGATCAAATCGGGATTCGCGCGCAAGCGTGCATTGTGCAGGGATGCACCGGTGCCGCACAGGCCGGGGATGGCCGGGGATGGCCGGGAGCGGCCTCCTACAGCACATCAACTCCCAAATAGAGCACCAGTGTCAGCAGCAGCCCCATGTGGATCACACCCTTGACCGTGGTCAGCGGGCCGGTCTTACCCTTGATGCCATTGATGGCCAGCAAAAGGATCAGGCCGAATACCGAGAGCTTGGA
>JANLTO010000110.1:0-2646 GCA_031362985.1 Lysobacterales bacterium
CATCAAACTTGCGTGCGACTTCAAGCTTGCGCATGCCGAGGATGGTGCCGTTGAGAAACACGTTTTCGCGTCCAGTCAATTCTGGATGGAATCCAGTGCCGACTTCTAGCAGGCTGGCCAGGCGGCCGCGTACCCGCGCCCGTCCAGTGGTTGGATGGGTGATGCGTGACAGGACCTTGAGCAGGGTCGACTTGCCGGCACCGTTGCCGCCGATGATACCCACGGCTTCACCTTCGGCAATCTCGAGGTTCACATCACGCAGCGCCCAGAAGTCCTCAGCCACGGTGGTTGTCCTGGTTACACGACCGGTGAGACGGCGCGCGATGCGCACAAACTGGTCGCTGAGGGTGTGCTCATGAGTCTCACCCAGACGATAGCGTTTGCCGAGGTTTTCGATGCGAATGGCAGTTGTCATCAGATCACATCTGCAAAAGTGCGCTCTGTCCGGCGGAAATAGATCAGGCCGCCGACCAGAAGTAGAAGAACGATCGCAAGCGAGAGCAGCATGGGCCCCAGAGCAGGAGGAGCCTTGCCAAGCAGAGCCCAGCGGAAGCCTTCGACCACGCCGACGATCGGGTTCAGGCTGTATATCCAGCGCCACTGCTCAGGTACCAGTGTCGTGGAATATGCGATCGGCGACGCGTACATCCAGATCTGTGTCAGGAATGGCACCAGCAGGCCGATGTCGCGGTACTTCACGTTCAGAGCCGTCAGCCACAGCCCGATGGCGAACGCGGTGATCATTGCGATGGCAATAAAAACTGGCAGTAGCAACAACGCGGGGCCCGGCAGGATGCGGTACCACGTCAGAACGACTGCAAGGACGCCAAAGGCAATCGCGAAGTCGATCAGGCCTGATACCGTCTTGCTAAGTGGAATGATCAAGCGTGGGAAGTACACCTTGGTCACGAGGTTGGATGCCCCCACGATGCTGTCGCTGGTGCCACTCAATGCCTTGGCGAAGTACAGCCACGGCAATAGCGCACACAGCGTGAACACCGAGTACGGGTACCCTTCCGATGGCAGTTTCGCAAAGCGGCCAAAGACGACCGCAAAAATCACCATCAGCACGATCGGTTGCACTACCGCCCAGGCAATACCGATGGCGCTCTGTTTGTAGCGGATGGTGACGTCACGGCGGATCAGGAGGGTGAGCAAGTCACGGTAGGCCCAGATCTCGCGCAGGTCGTTACGCAGTGATCGTCCGCGGGAGTCGATTTCGGTAACGTGGGCGTGGCCGAAGAACTCATCGCGGAGCGGATCGGCTTCAGAGATGGTTGGCTGGGTAGTTTCGGTCATGGTTTAGAGGTTGGTCGCGCGCAAAGCGCGCTCCTACACTCCGTAGGAGGCCGCCTTGCGGCCGACCAAGACCTATCGCACGCAATGCGCGCTCCTACACTTGCTTTCACTGAGTCTGCCGACATACGGACAGCATGTGAGATTGTATTTTCGGAGGTACGTTTATCATCAGATTGGAGCGCGTTTGGTTCGGCTTCACTCAAAGACGAGGTATATTACAAATAGCGTTTTTGATCAGGCGGGCCTCAAACAATGAAATACGCAATCATTCTCGAAAGAACTGTGACCGGCTTTTCGGCCTATTCTCCGGACCTGCCCGGTTGTGTCTCAGCAGGCGATACAGCCGAGGAAACTGAAGCCAACATGCGCGAGGCCATCGAATCCCATATCGAACTGATGCGGGAGGGCGGCATGCCGGTACCTCTTCCACAGACCCGCGTAAGCTACGTCGAGGCGGCAGCTTGAGGGGCGTATTTGTTGTGCACTCTCGTCATCCAAGGTAATGCTTTTGGGCGTAACTGCTCGCTTGTTCCAAGGATCTCTGCAGTACTGGTAGTGCAATATGGATCTGGTTCAGGTTGGCAGCATTTTGCTCAGGCGCATCGGGATACTCATGGGTGGCGAAGTTCCTTAGTTCACGCAGGCTGATCCATTCCGTAACGGAGGGTATGACCTGAAGTTTTTCAAGGCGATTCAGTTTGTCAAAAAATGTTTCATCATCCTGCCAATCAGCACCGAGCATTAAAATAGCTGAAAACAGTCGCTGGCCCATTGCATCCTGCAGTTTTCCGAATCGAAATAACAGTTGATCTATAGCGGCAATATTTTTATCGTCGAGTGCCAGCCAGGCGTCCTTATCCAGCGGGAAAAGTCCCTCTAGCAGCTGAGCGGCATAGTTGAGCCGTTGCAGATGCAGGCGGCACTCGTTTAACGCCGGTTTGAGTTTGTATTCGATCAGATCAGACCGATTCACAGACGGATTCCCGTGCTGCGCGCTGATTGCACTATGTGTGGCGGATTGGTTTCATTCGTTTTGTTTAACACCAGATCTATACGTTGATCACCGATCTTCTGCTTGAGCCGGGTAAGAAAACGGATCCTGGCCTGCGCAGCTTCGTCCGGATCAATCAATTCAGCCTCGATATATAAATCAATATCGCCACCTCGTTGGCTTTCATCCGTTCGCGAACCAAACACGTACACCCCGACATCAGGGCCAAACACATCCTCAGCAGTAACCTTGATGTTTTGGATTTGACGTTCTGTCAGTCGCATGATCTTATCCTAGCAGATTCAATAACATAACTGAACTAAGCTCCAAATACTGTGCCAACCTCGTCATGCCGG
>JANLTO010000017.1:0-144882 GCA_031362985.1 Lysobacterales bacterium
CCCGGTGGCATCGTGGGCATCGTCCAGCACCAGGCGCCTGAGGACAGTTCCGCCGAATTTGCCGATGGATCACACGGCTACCTGAAAAAGAGTTTCGTCATGAAGGCCATGCAGGATGCCGGCTTCGAGTTCGTCGCCGAAAGCGCCATCAATGAGAACCCCAAGGACCAGCCCGGCCCGGATGACATCGTCTGGCGTTTGCCACCTAGCCTGGCCACCAGCAAGGACAATCCTGAACTCGCGGCACAGATGAAGGCCATCGGCGAATCCAACCGCATGACGCTCAAATTCCGCAAGCCCCTGAAGACGGGCTACTGAAAAATCTGGGGTCAGAGTACAAATTCCCCACAAATTTCCCGCACGAAAATTTGGGGTCGGAGAGGAATTTGTACTCTGACCCCAGATTTTCAGCGAGATCGGCAAAACGAGCCGCCAACAGGTTGAAATGCCGCATTGTCCAGACGAAATGCGGCCTTTCGGCCGACCTTAGCCTGTAGAATTGCCGGATGAAAATCAGCAATTGGCTGGAACAACCGCGGCGCCTGTTCTGGGTGCTGCAACTGGGTGGCTGGGCGGCCTGGGGCCTCATTGGCAAGTACGGTTATTCCGTGTTCGTGCTGGAAGAGACAGCTCCGAATTACGGTTACTACGTGGCGGTCATCACCACTATAGCGGTCGCTATCAGCCTGGGCCTGCGCCTGCTTTTTCGGCTTCTGTGGCAACGTCCGGCCTGGATCCAGATCGTGGGCTTTTTAGCCGGCAGTTTTGCCGCAGGTTACGCCTGGATGAACTGTCGCGCCTTCCTGTATTCAAACTGGATCGAAACCACCAAGGACATGGAAGAATGGGCGAAAAAAATAGGCCCCGACGCCATGGAGATGTATGAGAAAGTCAATTTCCTGGAAGGCTATGTTTCGGGCTGGACAGTCATGCTGGCCTGGAGCGCCCTGTATTTCGCCATCAAGTACTACCGCATATTCCAGGAAGTGCGAGAAAGCGCCCTGAAATCGGCCTTCATGGCCCACGAGGCCCAGCTGAAAATGCTGCGCTATCAGCTCAACCCGCATTTTTTGTTCAATACCCTCAATGCCATTTCCACCCTGGTGCTGGAGCAGCAAACCGAGTTGGCTAACCGCATGGTTACCCGCCTGTCGAGTTTCCTGCGCTATTCGCTGGACAATGATCCGATGCAGAAGGTTACGCTGAAGCAGGAACTGGCGGCCTTGCAGCTCTACCTCGATATCGAAAAAGTGCGCTTTGAGGAGCGTCTCAGCCTGGAAGTCGATGTCAGCAACGAGGCACAGGAAGCCATGATCCCCAGCCTGTTGCTGCAGCCGCTGGTGGAAAATGCCATCAAGTACGGTATTGCCCGTGCCGAAGAAGGCGGCCATCTGCGCATCGCGGCGCGGGTGTTTGCCGGTGATCTGCTGCTGGAGCTTGCCGATGACGGCCCCGGCACGGAATTAATCAACGGTGAAATCCCTGGCTCCAATGGCGTGGGCCTGCGCAATACACGCGAACGCCTGCTGGAGCTCTATGGCGGCCGGCATTCATTCCAGCTGAGCCACACCGAGCCCCATGGCCTGACCATCAGCATCCGCATTCCTTTCGAAAAGCACTGAACCCGGCATGGAATTCAAAAATCCGGCGGTGCAAGCTGCTCCTCCAGGACGCGGATTGCAGTGCGCCTGCACTCTTGCTTTTCCACTTCATCCGGCCGCGTCAGGCAACCTGCGAGTTCAAGCCGGGTCTGCCATTTGCCCAGCCGGGTAATCGTTGGTGGTAGCTGCTTGACATAGGCAGTTGCCACGCCCGGCTGGTTTTCGGCCAGGGCAATGTCCGTTCCCAAGGCCAGCAAGGAAACTTCCCGCGGGAACAGGCCCAGGCCAACGTCCACCACGTCCCGGGCCGCGCTCCAGTGGTCCGCTCTTGCGGCTACCAGAGCCAACGACCAGTCCCGGTAGAGTTCCGGGGAAGGCTGATCCGCGTAACGGATTGCCTGGGCGTAATCCTGGGCAGCCGGTTCGGCCTGACCCAGGGCCAGCCGCGCGCGGGCGCGCAGAATCCACGCGCTGGCTTGCCGGGGATGATCCTGCAGGTAGCGGCCAAGCAATTCCTCGGCGCCGGCCGGTTCGCCGGTGTCCAACAACAGCATGCCTTCATACAGGTCCAGCAGAGGATAATCCGGCTGCGCTGCTCGTGCCGCAGCCAGGTCCACTGCCGCAGCCGCAAAATCCTCATGACGCCGGTAGAGTTCGCCGCGCCGAACCAGCAATTCAGCATCCGTCTGCCGTGATGCCACGGCCAGGTTCAGTTCCTCGATCTGCAGCAGCAGGTCGGAATGGCTCCACGCCGGGGTTACCAACGCGGACAGGATGATCAGCAGGCTGGCGAAGCGCGGAATCTGAACGCAGCCGGACTTAAAACACCACGACAGCACCATAGACGCGCAGACACCAGGCTTTGCGGCCATTAGCGGCGAGCGTAAAGGCGGGTGCCGCTGGTGGACTTTACGGCGCCCCGTTGTTCGAACGGATATACAGCTGGTCAACAAATACCGTGTCGAGCACAGTCTTGCCGGCGGCACGGTTGGTGTCGATCACGCGAATGTAGATCGTGCCGCTGGCCGCTATCGCTGCGCTTTGCACGTTCGCGGTGCTGGTGGACGACACCGTGAACAGGTTGGTAAACGTAGTGTTATTGCTCGACCAGGCAAACTGGAAGCTGTCCCCTTCGCTGGAACCACCGGACCAGGCATTGGCGTACACCGTGATGGGGGATCCGGCTGCCACCGTGAACTTCCAGGTGTGTGACAAATAGCTATATCGCTTGCTCGCTTTGCCACCACTGAGCCGCTCGGTAATGGACTGGATGCTACCGCCATCGGCATGAGTCGCAGCAAACGTGCCGCTGACAGTACCCGCCGAAGGCAGATCTGCAGTGGCGAGCTGATCGACAAAGGGTGGGGGTGCTGTAACCGATACCAGCTTGCTGAAACCATCGCTGGCGGCGTCATTGTCAGTTGCAACCAGATTGACCGTGTAGTTTCCGGTTGCAGGAAATGTGTGCGCAGGGTTTTGGGCCGTGGCAGTGGCGCCATCACCGAAATCCCAGGTCCACGAAGTGACGAGGCCATCACTGTCAGTTGAGGTATCGGTGAAGTTACAGGCCAGATTAGTGCAGGACTGGGTGAAGTTCGCCACAGGCGCGCTATTGGGCGGCACTGCCGGCACGCGGTAGGTGACTTCCAGCCTGGGCCGCGCCATGGCCGTGACCGATTCCCGTGAATGGAAATCAGCGCCATCGGCGGTGGAGCCACTGCTGATGACCAAGCCACGATTGGTCGCGGGTGAATTAACCCAGGACTGCACCAGGTTCAGACCCGCCTGGGTGAAGTTGACGCTGAGCGGGCCAAGGCTGGGTGCGCTCACGGTGCACAGTGGCTGAGTACCGCGATCGGTAGCACCCGCGGCGCCCGCCGTACTCCAGGACACTCCGCCCGATGCGAGATTCCAGGTTGCCTGGGATTCCTGCCAGGCCTTGAGGAGGCTGTAACAGGTGTACGCGCCAGTGCTTACATTAGTCACTTCGAGCTCGACGTGCGCCGCCTGGATGATGGCGTCAACAGGAATTGAGCTGGTATCCCAGGACAGCAGGATGTTCATGTCGTTAGTCGTGTTTGCCGGCTCATCGCCGTCCACCTGCAAAGTGGTTTCCAGGCCATGCACGGTGGTGGGTGAAGCCTGGCGGATGTAGCCGTCACGCGTGCCCGCGTAAGCCGGGGTCGGTGCCAACCCGTCCTGGAAGGCCACATCCAGCAGTTCGAAGAAATCAAAATTAACGCTGCTGCCGGGCACGATGATGTTACCCGAAAGATCGCGGAGGTTGTTAACCACGAGGGTGTAGGACGCGCCGTTGGTCATGGAATTGGTGGTCAGGCGCGCGGTGCGATCGCCCGCCAGCAGTTCTGCCTGGCTGATGGTCAGGCCGGCAATCGAGTAGTTGGCAGTATTGATGGCCTGCGTTGAATTGAGCGGTTCATTGAAATTCACCAACACGTGGTTCGCATCCGGGGCGCTGGCGCTGGAGATCAGCGGAGGCGCGGAATCCGGGGTTTTGATCACAGAAAACTCATCCAGCACACTACCCACCTGGTTGAGGAACACTGCGTCCAGGCGATTGCCGGAGACATCCAGCACCATGGAGCCCAGGGCATTGAGCGAGACAAACATGGCCGGATGGTTCAGGGCACCACCGGCGATCTGGCCCGAACTGCCTGCAACCGCATACACGGCACCGGCATGCTCGACCGCCAGGGCAGCGGGTTTTTCATAGGCGCCATCGCCGCTCACGCGGCCATTACCCGGATTGAGCACGTTGGCGACCGGGTTCAAAGTAGTGGAAACCCCGTAGTGGCCATCGAGCAGATAAGACCGCTCGTAAGAATGGCTGTGGCCGGTCAACACCAGGTCCACGCCCCAGGCCTCCAGCACAGGCAGGAAATTTTGCCGCATCTCCGTCAGCTGAGCATCGATGTCGGAGTCGTGCGAACCCTTGGAATAGGGCGGATGGTGCCAGAAAGCGATGACCCAGGGCTGGTTGTTATCGGCAAGATCAGCTTCCAGCCACTGCATCATGGTCCCGCCGACCGCGCGGTTGACGTCCTGGGAATTCAGGCCAATGAAATGAATATTGGCGTAATCGAAGGAATAGTACGCTTCAGTACCTGACGGCCATCCACCGACTTCGGCATTCTTTGGAAACTCGAAAATGGAGTAGTACGGCCCGGTTTGTGTCGCTGAACTGGCGGAGCCGGCATCGTGGTTACCCAAGGTGGCCCACAGAGGTAGTTGGCGCAAGAACTCCGGGTACATATTGAATACCGCGGCCTGGTATTCGGCATCGGTGCCCGTGTTATAGGCGTTGTCTCCCAGCATCAGCCAGAAATCGGCGGGATTGGACGCCGACCAGGCCTTGAACGCCGTGTACACATTGACGGCATCCGCATTGGCAGTGCCCGAATCACCGATTACCCAGATGCGCGTATCGGCCGGCACGCCCACCGTTGGCGCAGTGTAAAAATGATAGGTGCTGTCACCGGCCAGAGTGGCTGAGCTCGTGCCAATGGAATAAAAATAGTGCTGGGCTGCGGAGAGGCCGCTCAAATTCACGCTGTGTTCGGTACGGGTTCCGGAAACGACCACCGAGTTTGTCAGGCTGGCCGGGGCGCCGCCAAATCGCACCACCGAATCGGTGGCGGTGCTGGTACGCCAGTGAATGGTGATGCCATGGTCAGACTGCATCTGCAAATAGGGCCCGCGAGTAACACTCTGGGCATGTACCGTGGTCGTAAGCAAGACCAGCACACACAGGCTGGCCAGTTGGGTGATGCGCTTCATTGTCTACCCCTTGGTCGGGTCCGTCCGAAAAAAGTCCATGAATTTCGTATGCTACGCCTAAAAACGGTTTTGCGGAATGGTGCAATCCGGTGGCCCGGAGCTGTCCTTGCCCCGGAACTGTAGGTCGAAACCCGGGCACCGGCGATCAAATTCCAAAAATTGGGCTATCATTGGCCAGGCGCAAGCGATTTGTCCTCAACACGCACCAGGAGAAATGTTCATGAGTGGAAAAGTATCGATTCATCCCGCTGTTGATGGCGGCGTCAAACAGGGCTCGGCAAGTTTTGCCGGTGGTACCCTGCATTGCCACTGCACGTCAGACCCGGTGGAAGTCACTATCGGTGCCCAGACCGCGCACAACCACGTCTGCGGCTGTACCAAGTGCTGGAAACCCGCTGGCGCGCAGTTTTCACAGGTGGCCGTGGTGTCCCGGGACAAGGTCAAGGTCACGGCTAACGGAGACAAACTGGCGATTGTCGACGAAAAAGCCGCCATTCAGCGCCACGCCTGCAAGAAGTGTGGAGTGCACATGTATGGCCGCATCGAGAATAAGGCACATCCGTTCTATGGCCTGGATTTCATTCACACCGAGCTTTCCAGCCAGCAGGGCTGGTCGGCACCTGAATTCGCCGCATTCGTGTCCTCGATCATCGAATCGGGAGCCAAACCCGACAGCATGGGCGATGTGCGCAAACGCCTGAAAGAGCTTGGCCTTGAGCCGTATGACTGCCTGTCACCGCCCCTGATGGACGCCATTGCGACACACGTCGCCAAGTCCACGTAGTAAGCTGTCGATCACCGGGGTCAGGAATCACCGGGGTCAGAATAATCACGCTGGCACCGCGCATGGCCCTCAAGGCGACGATCTACAAGGCTGAACTCCAGCTAAGCGATATGGATCGCGGCTACTACGCGACCCATTCCCTGGTGCTGGCCCTGCATCCTTCCGAAACCGAGGAGCGCATGATGCTGCGCGTGCTGGCATTTGCTCTCAATGCAGATGATGAGCTCGTGTTCGGCAAGGGCATCAGCTCGGAGGAGCCGGACCTGTGGCGCCATGATCTCACCGGCCAGATCATGCAGTGGATAGAGATCGGTCAACCCGATGAGCAATTGCTGCGGCGCGCCGCCGGACGTGCGCGTGAAGTAATCGTCTATCAGCCCGCCACCCGCGGCGCCGCTGTCTGGTGGGAGAAAAATGCTGCAGCCTTGCTGCGCATCCAAAACCTTAAGCTGTTCCAAGTGGCTGCAACGGCCTGCGATGAGCTGGCGCAACTTGCCAGGCGCACGATGCAGCTGCAGTGCCTGGTGCAGGACGGTGAGATACAGATAATGAGCGATACAGCCAGTGTGCAGTTCGATTTGCAGCAGTTCGTGCCGGACCGGTCTGCGCGTAGATAAGGCAGGCGAGCATCACTGCATGATTCCATTCGCGCCCAAGGTTATGTACATCGCACTGGATGCTGCGGCGCGAAGTCTCGTGATGAAGTGGTGCAGTGAAGGCGTGTTGCCCAATCTCATGAATCTGCAGAAGGCCGGAGCATGGGGGATGGTCAGGAATGCCCCGGCCATCTACACCGGGTCCCTGTGGCCGTCAGTCTGGACCGGCACGACACCGGGCCGGCACGGATGTTATTACAACGAGCAAATCCTGCCCGGCTCGTATGAGGTTGCCGACTTTTTGGGAGATAAGGTCAAGCAGGAGCCTTTCTGGCATGCACTTTCGCGCGCCGGCCAGCGCATTGCCTTGTTCGATGTCCCGAAGGCTGCGCTATGCGATGGATTGAATGGAGTTCACATCGTGGACTGGGGCACGCATGATGCGGATTTTCCCGCCTGCTCCTGGCCTGCAGACCTGGTAGAGGCACTCAGCGAAAAATATGGAGCTTCCCCCTTCCGTCGCTGCGACTGGGTGATGCAGGGACGCGACGCGGAGCAAACATTGCGCGGGCAGTTGCTGGAGCGCATTGAGACCAAGCTGGCCATAGCCGAGGATATTCTTCAGCGCGAGCCTTGGGACCTCTTCATGATCGGCTTCGGCGACAGCCATTGCGCGGGGCACCAGTGTTGGCATGTACACGACCCGTCGCACCCGCGACACGATCCGGCACTCCGGGAGAAAATCGGCGATCCCATTCGTGATGTTTATGTGGCACTCGACAGGGCCGTTGGACGCTTGCTGGCATATGCCGACGCAGAAACCACGGTGTTTGTGCATTGCAGTCATGGTATGTCTTCTCACTACGACGCAAGCTTTTTCCTCGACGACGTGCTGCGCCGACTGGAAGGACGGTCCGCGCCTCCACTGCGCTGGCTGCTTGACCGCGTCCGTACACAGTGGAAAAAACTTCCGCTCGCGGTGACTGAACGCTTCGGTCCCCTGGCGCGCACCGTCAATCGCCTGCCTGATGGCCATGATCGTGCCAGCCGTTCCTGCTTTGTCGTCCCGAGCAATTCGAACGGTCCGGGAATACGTTTGAACCTGGTCGGCCGTGAGCCGCAGGGCAGGATCCGGGCGGGGCGGGAAGCAGATGAGTTCGTCGCTCGTCTCATTGCCGATTTGCAGGAGCTAACCGACCCTGCCGATGGCCGCCAACTGGTCAAGGAAGTTATCCGCTCCCGCGACGCGTTTCCGGGTGAACATTTGGACCATCTGCCGGACCTGTTCATTCGCTGGCATCGCGACCTGCCCATTAGCGGCGTAACTTCACCCAAAATCGGCACGCTGATCGGGCAGGATCAAACCTCCCGGCGCAGCGGCGACCACCGTCCCGGAGGTTTGCTTTTTCGTCGTGGTGCCGGCATTCCCGCCGGCTCGCAGCTACCCAGTGCCTGCGACGAAGATATTGCCCCGGCCCTGGCGGCTTGCCTCGGTAGCAAGCTTTAAGTCAGTGTGTTGCTGACGCGCTTAGTACGGCCTGGACCCCGGTAAAATTTGGAGATTAGTCTGTGCGTTTTGGTATTCGCCTCATCCAGCACCTGGGTAGTCCCCGGGATATCGTCAAGCTTGGCATACTTGCCGAACAGGCCGGTTTCGACCAGGCCTGGTTTCCCAGCGACAAGTTCATGGTCCACGCCTGGGGCATCATTGCCGCGCTGGCGGAAAACACCACGCGCATCGTGGTCGGCGCCAATGGCACCGAACCCTATGCGATCTCTCCGGGGGAGATTGCCGGGTTCATGGCGACGCTCGATCACCTGAGCGAGGGCCGCGTGGCGCTGGGCTTTGGCATGCACACCGAGCAGATGGTCAACTGGCTGGGCTACGATACCTCCGATCGCCTGCAACGCATCCGTGAAGCCGTTGAACTGATGCGGCGCTTGTGGCGGGGAGAAAACGCGCAATGTGATGGCGAGGTGTATCACTGGTCCGATCAGTGTTATCTGCGCTTCAAGGCCTATCGCGAGCACATCCCCATTTACATATCCGGGTTTGCCCACGATGACCTGGAACTCAGCGGCGAACTCGGTGACGGCAGCTTGCCCATGGTGACACCACCGGAATCGGCCCAACTAATGACCGAGCGGATCATGCAAGGTGTGCGCAAAGCCGGCAAAAACCCGGCGGATTTTGACGTCTGCGGCTGCGCCTGGTTTTCCATCTCGGAGAATGGCAAGGGCACGAAGACTGACACCCTGAAAGATATCCTTGCCTACTTTGGTAACTACCTGGATGAGGAAGCGCTGGCCACCGTGGGTTTGAGCAAGGCGCATTTCGCGGAAACTCAAAGCCTGGTGGCTGCGGGTGATTACCCCGGAGCGCGGGCCGCGGTGACACCAGAAATGATGCAACTGGCCGTGGTAGGCTCACCCAGGGAGGCAATCGCAAAAATCGAAATGCTGGCAGCTGCCGGTGTGACGCAAGTGTCCATTGGTGGACCGCTGGGTCCTGACCCGGCCGCAGCGATTCGCCTGATTGGCGAACAGGTTATCCCCTATTTTCGCTAGCGGCCCTATTTTCGCTGGCACGAGGTGTGAGGAGATCATGTGGCTGAGCAGGGCATAGAAACTCCGGTCCCAGGATCATCTGGCCAGGCACCAGCGGGCCCAAAACCATCGACAATATATTATGGTTGGTGGATCGTCGGCACCGCCGCCGTGGGTATGTCCACAGGGCCCGGCCAGTTTGCGTTTGGCGCGCTGGGCTTGTTCATGATTCCGCTGGGTGAGGAATTCGACTGGAGCCGCACGCAAGTCAGCCTGGCACTGACGTTCTTTTCCGTGGCGCTGGCCTGTTCAATTCCTTTTATTGGCAAGCTGGTTGACCAGCACGGCAGCCGGAAAATCCTGCTGCCATCGTGTACTGCCTTTGCCATTTTGCTGGCATTGATACCTGTGCTGGCGGATCAGCTATGGATCCTGTTCCTGCTCTTTGCCCTGATCGGTGCATTGGGTGCTGGCGCCAATGCCTTACCCTACCTGCGCACCATTTCGGCCTGGTTTGACCGCCGCCGGGCGCTGGCCCTGGGCATTGCCATGGGCGGCAGCGGCACGGGCTACGTGTATGTGCCGCCGGCAGTGCAGTACATGATAGCAACCCATGGCTGGCGTTCGGCATGGCTCATGCTGGCCGCGGTAACCCTGGTGGTTGCCGTCCCGCTGGTCTATTTCCTGTTGCGCGAAGGGCCCTCAGCCA
Organism: Lysobacterales bacterium; assembly: GCA_031362985.1. GTDB lineage: Bacteria > Pseudomonadota > Gammaproteobacteria > Xanthomonadales > SZUA-36 > SHZL01. The sequence continues at coordinate 10,036 of JANLTO010000017.1, forward strand.
GGGACCTCGCAGGCCGTGATGAACTGCGTTCGCAGTCAGCCAGCGCCAGTTCGGGACCACACACACCTCTGGCCTTGTTGCTCCGGCGTCCCTTGCTGTGGCAGTTGTTCATCATTTTCTGCCTGCTATCCTTCTGCCTGTATGGCGTGCTGTCGCATCTCGTTCCCATGCTGCAGGATCGCGGCATGTCAGCAGGCAGCGCAGCCCTGGTCCAGTCCACGCTCGGGGCCGCCCTGGTGGCCTCGCGCGTGCTGATCGGCTATGTCATGGACCGGATTTTTGCCCCCTTTGTGGCCATCGCATGTTTTCTTCTGACCACCATCGGCCTTGCCATGTTGGCTGGCGGGGCGGTGGGTCCGCTGGCCTTTGTCGCGGTGATCTTCATCGGCGTGAGCATGGGTGCGGAAATCGACATGCTGGCCTTCCTTACGGGACGCTACTTTGGCGTGGAAAATTTTGGGCAGGTTTATGGCATCCTGTTTGCGTCGTTTGTGCTCGGCACGTCATCCGGGCCGGTATTTTATGGAATAGCTTTTGACGCACTGGGGTCCTATGTTTGGATCCTGCTGGTAAGCATCAGCCTGATGTTGGTGTCGGCTGGCTTCACCGCACGGTTGCCGAGGTATTCCCGATGAAGACCGCATCCGTCGTTCACACGGGCCTTGAGGGAGAAAGCGTATGCGTGACTACATTGCACAACTGAAGGCGCGCGGCGAACTGATCGTCGTCAGCACACCCGTGGACCCGAAGTTCGAACTGGCCGCTGTGACCCAGCGGCTGCAGCAGCAAAGCGACAAGGCCATTTTGTTCCGCAATGTCATCGGCGCGCGCATGCCCGTGGTCAGCAACATCTACGGCAGCCGCAGGCGTTTGTGCGAAATGATCGGCGCCACGGACGGTAACTTCTGCCGCCGCTGGACGGAGTTGTACCCGGGCAAGCGGGGAGTAACAGATGGCGCGGCAAGCAAAGCCGCGGTAAATAAAAAATACCCGCGAGTGTCAGGCAAGCTCAGCGACCTGCCACAGATCACCTACTTCGAGAAGGATGGCGGACCCTACATCACCTCAGCCCTGTACCTGGCAAGAAATCCCGTCAACAGGATCGCAAACCTTTCCTTCCATCGCTCGCAAATTATCAGCAACAGCGAACTGCGGGTCAGACTGGGATCCACGCATGATCTGACCCACTACCAGAAGCTGGCAGAAAAGAACGGCGATGCATTGCCTGCTGTCCTGCTGATCGGCACTGCGCCGGAAATCTTCATTGCCGCCTGTGCCAGCCTGCCGATCGATGAAGATGAGCTGACCGCGGCGGCCGCCATCAGTGGCAAGCCGGTTGCCATGCAGAAATGCCGCAGCATCGATCTGGAATTCCCCGCCGACACTGAGGTCGTGGTCGAAGGCCGCTTCCTGCCTAACGTGCAGCGGCCCGAAGGTCCGTTTGGAGAATTCATGGGCTATTACGTACCGGTGGGCAACAACGCCGTGTTCGAGGTGCTGGACGTGCACTGGCGCGAAGATGCCCTGTTCCATAGCCTGAACTGCGGCTCGCCTGAGGACATGCACGCGCTGGATTTCGCCATCGCAACGCGCATCTACCGCAATCTGATCGACAAAGTACCCGGTGTGGTCAATGTAGCCTGTTATCCCAACCTGATGAATACCGTGGTGCAGATCCGGCAGCAGTACGAAGGCCACGCCCGGCATGTCTTGCTGGCGGCCTTCGGCGCGCACCTGGACTACAGCAAGAGCTGCATGGTGGTGGACGAGGACGTCGACCTCCACGATCTCAACGACGTCTTCTGGGCCTATTTGACGCGCGGCCGGGCGGATACCCGGGCATTCATCCTGCACGACATTCCCGGTTTCTACCGGGACCCCCATAAGGATCATTGGGGACGGCTGGCGATAGATGCCACCAAACCGTTTGGTCGCGAGCAGGAGTTCGAACGCAAGCGCATACCCGGTGCGGACACACTGGATCTGAGCAAGTACGTCTGAAATTTACAGTCCATACTTCAAGTGATTTCGAGAGAAAATTTCCGCGGAAACGTCAGCAAAAAGCAAGCGAATAGATCTGGACTAACCCAAATCGCTAACTCATCCCATTCCAGCGTTTGCATATCACGTTGTCGATACCGAGCAGGTCCAGCAGGCGGCCGACCGTGTCATCCACAATATCCGCGATGGTTTGCGGCTTGTTATAAAACGCCGGTACCGGCGGCGCGATGATGGCGCCCAGCAGGGACGCCTCGTACATCAGGCGGCAGTGCCCGGCATGTAGGGGCATCTCGCGTGGCACGAGGATCAATGGCCGCCGCTCCTTCAGCACGACATCCGCAGCGCGCGTCAGTAGATTTTCACCATAGGAATGGGCAACGGCCGAGAGCGTCTTCATCGAACACGGCGCAATCACCATGCCGTCGGTTTTAAATGAACCACTGGAAATCGATGCGGCCAGGTTCTGGTCGTTGTGGACCACATCGGCAAGCGCTTCGATGGCTTTGATGGAGCGGTCCGACTCCTGCTTGATCGCAAGCCTGGCACCCTTGCTGATGACCAGGTGCGTCTCGCAGTCCTGGATCGCAGACAGTACTTCCAGCAGGCGGACGCCATAAATGATGCCACTGGCTCCGGACATTCCGATGATGATGCGCATGCCGGCGAGTATGGCGGAATGTGGGGCTGGACTACAATGCTGTTGCGTGCGTTGCGTATACTGCACTGCAAACCTTTCCCGGTCCAGCCAAGGAGATCGTCGTGCGTATTTTCCTGATTGCTCTCCTGACTCTGCTCAACGCACCCTTCCTGTCAGCGCAGCAGGCCGCTGCACCGGAAGCACCCAACCAGGCGCTGGCGCTGGAACTCATGCGCGCACGCATGGCACAGTGGGAGCCCAGCCTCAATGCTGTGATCACGCTCAATCCCAACCTGGACCAGACCAGCCTCGTAGCGGCTCAACCCGGCCCCCTGGCCGGCTTGCCGGTGTTGCTCAAGGACAACATCGAAACCTTCGATATGCCCACCACGGCCGGTTCGCTGGCATTGGCCAACAACTTCACTGGCCGCGATGCGGAGCTTACCCGCCGTCTGCGCGAGGCCGGCCTCGTGATCGCCGGCAAGACTAATCTTTCGGAGTGGGCCAACTTCCGCGACAGCCATTCCGCCAGCGGTTGGAGCGCCGTGGGCGGGCTCACCCGCAATGCCTGGGACCCATCGCGTACAGCCTGCGGTTCGAGTTCCGGTTCCGCCGTGGCGGTGGCAGCCGGTTACGTGCCGTTTGCCGTCGGCACGGAAACCGATGGCTCCATCGTCTGCCCGGCTTCCTACAACGGCATCGTCGGTATCAAGCCCACGGTGGGATTGATCAGCCGCCGCGGTATCGCGCCGATCTCGCACAGCCAGGACACCGCCGGGCCGATGGCTGTGAGCGTCAAACTGGCGGCCCAGCTGCTATCGGCCATGGAGGGCGAAGATCCTGCAGATCCCGCGACCGTGGCGGCCCATGCGCATTTCGGACGTGACTACCTGGCCGGGCTTAATGCCGACAGCTTCAAGGGCCTCAAGATTGGAGTGATCCGGTCGGCCGAAGATCCCATCACCGATGGCGCACAGCTCAACTTCGAGCGCGCCGTAGCGGATCTTAAAGCCGCTGGCGCCGTGCTGGTGGATGGCCTCGCGTGGCCTGAATATCCGGATGGCTTTAATGACGCTTCCTTCAACGTATTGCTCTATGAATTCAAACACGACCTCAATGCGTATCTCGCCGGCCTGCCCGGTGATGCCGGGCAGCTGAACCTCGCACGCCTTATTGAATTCAACCAGATCAATGCCGAGTTGGAAATGCCCTGGTTTGGCCAGGACACATTCATCCAGGCACAGGAGAAGGGCGATCTTGATAGCAAGGAATACTCGCGCGCACTGAGACTGGTGCAAAGCTTCACGCGGTCCGCCATTGACGGCCTGCTGGCCAAAAACAGCGTAGACCTGCTGGTGACGCCGACCAATTCACTGCCGTTTTCCATCGACCTCGTGCATGGTGATACCTGGTACGGGGGCGCCAGCAGCATGGCGGCCATTTCCGGCTACCCGCATATCACTGTGCCATCGGGGCGGATGAAAGGCCTGCCCACCGGACTCTCCCTGATAGGCACCGCGTTCAGTGAGCCTGTGCTGATCCGCGCTGCCTACGGTTATGAGCAGGCCACGCACCATGCCATCACCCTGGCCGGGAAGGATGCCTGGGGACTGGAGGGTCGCTGATACTACCAGGCTGTGCCTGTGGAACTTTAGAATGTGTTAATTAACAATGCGTGAAGAATTTTATCCATGAATATTTTCCAGCCAGCTTCCAATCTTCTGCCCAGGGCACTCGCTGCGACCTTGCTGCTGGCCCTGTTGCTGGTCTTGCTGGCGACGGCGGCAAGCGCGCAAGAGATTGAACTTCAGCCCGGCCTGATAGCGGGCAAGCAGATATACCTGAGCGAGGTTCGCGACACCGCTTACTGCGACATTGCAGTTGTGATGGACGCGTCACCCAGGTTGCAACTCAAAATGCCTCCCAAGGCACCTGCCGAGCTTTACGCCCAGCTATACAACACCACGGGCACTACCGGACCGGAGGGCGGCTGCCCGGCGGACGCGTTTGCCGCGCTGGATGGCAGTAAGCTGGCGGCAGCTTTGGCCGCCGAAGAGGTGTATCTGAATCCAACACCGCAGGTTGCCCGGCGGTATTGGGTCATGGACGATCTCCAGGTTTACCGGTCGGGTGAAACCGCGAACTTCATGGGCGTGGCGGCGACGTGGGTGGGAGCTGTTCCCCCCGGGCAGATACGCAACGCAATGAGTGCGCCTTACATGGGCGTGGAAGTACACCTTGAGTGGAGATTTGCCTACCGGAAAGGCAGCGTGGCATTTTTCCTGCACTCGCCCGACCACAAGACCTGGGTGATGCAGTCGTACACTACCGAAGTGGATGCGGAATTGACGTTCGAGCAGCTTTCCGAGCTTGGCGGTAAACTGAATCTGCCCCCCGGCTGGATCTTCGAGGCACATCGTTTGAGCAAGGGTATGGCTGTGGATCCGCGCAATGCCTACGGGACGGCTCACATAGTCCGCGACGATCTCCACAATGTGTACACAGGCTGCGGTTTCGATACGACCTGCGGCCCAACCTTGAAGTCAGAGTAAAGAAAACGGGATACCCACACGTTGGGCCCGGAAAGATTTGGGTGTTCAATCTTTCTGTCAGGTAGGTGTTCTGTTTAGTTCGTGTTACATCTGGACTACTCCCTGGAGACCCCTACCTGGTTCCAGGCCGGGTAATTCGAATGGTCTTTGTGGCCAGGTGTACTTCCCGCAGGAAAAAAGCGAGGCCTATGACCAGCGCCAATAACCCACTTCAGCGGCGGCCAGGTGTTGGATGTCGTGAGCGCTCATGACCCCAATTACTTATTTGGGTAACTCGCAGCAGTCCGCCAGACCCGCTGCTTTCAACAATTCCTGGAAACGGAATTCGTGCCTCAAGGGGTCGAGGAAGTGATCGATGCCCATCAAAAGCACACCGGGATCATGAACTTCCAATGCATTTTGCAGCCAGTCCAGCGCCTGCCCGTTCTCGCCCCACTGGGCATGGATTTGCGCATACTGGTATGCCGCAGCATCGCCTGAATCGGCCTGCAACAGTTTCAGTTCATTAGCGGCTTCCTCATACCGGCCCAGCCGGTGCAATGCAATGGCGTTGCCGGTAAAGCGGATAAATCCAATTGGTTCCTGCGCCAGCCACTTCAACGCCTGTTCTGTGGCATCGCCCTGGTTCAGCAGGCAATACCCCATGTAACCGCGCACCCGGCTGGCGTCTGGTGAGAGCTCCAGTGCCCGCTCCACAACGCGCTGGAGTTCACTGCAATTGCCGAACTGGTAGGCGAGGATGCCGTACCGCGTGAGCGCTTCGCGTGACAGGGGGTCCAGCTTCGCACCGGCTTCGATAATCGCCAGTCCCTCTTGCAGGTGGCCCACCAAACCCACCGCGGTTCCATACAAGGTATTGGTCTCGACGCTGCCGGGAAACCGGTCCCGCGCGTCTTTGTATAGTGCAAGTGTCGTGGGCCAGTCGAGTGCCAACTGTGCGCTGCGCGCCTTTGCCAGCAGGGCCTCGACGCTGGTGGGTGCCAGTTGTTCCAGCTTGTCAGCCTGGGCGCGCATCTTTGCGGCGCTGACATCAAAAGCCTCCAGGCCGTTACGATTCATCCGGTCCCAGTAGTTGTACATGCCATACCAGGGGGCGACGTAGGTGGGATCCAGCGCAATGGCCTGTTCGAAAAATTGCCTCGCGGTCGCAAGAGTTTCAGGGTCATCCGGAGACCCCTGATAAATGTGCTGTCCGCGCAGGTACGCCTCGTAGGCCTCGGCGTTGTGCGTCCCGCCCACTGACTGCTTATCTTTGCTAAGTAAGGTAAGGCTCAGTGCCTGCGCCACTTTTTCAGCGATATCCGCCTGGATGGCAAAAATATCATCGAGGTCACGGTCGAAGGTTTCCGACCAGAGGTGGTAACCATCCCTGGTCTTGACCAGCTGTGCGGTGATGCGCACGCGGTTGTTTGCCTTGCGCACACTGCCTTCGAGCACGTTGGCCACGTTGAGCCGCTCTCCCACCTCGCGCAGGTCGACGTTTTGCCCCTTGAAGGCAAAAGAGGAAGTACGCCCGGTGACTTTCAGTTCGGGGATCTGCACCAGGGTATTGAGCAGTTCCTCGGAGAGACCATCGGAGAAGTACTCGTTTTCGGGGTCCCCGCTCATGTTCACAAACGGCAGCACCGCGATGGAAAGCTCGTTGCTCTCTGCAGCCGGTGTGGTGCTGGGCCCGCTGGTGGTTGCAGCACCACTGACCTCACCGGCAACGACAGCAGTGGCAGGAGCCTGCTCGGGAATCAGCCGGTCGGCAATCAGGCCGGCTATGGCCAGCACCAACAGCACGATAATGGTGACGTTGATCTTGCGCCCGGTCTCGTGGGTGATCGATTGCTCGCGATCGATTTCACGCTCGCGCTTGATGCCCTCCGGAGTGAGTTCAAAAACCCAGGAAAAAATCAGCGCAAAAGGAAATCCGATGGCCAGCAGGATGAGCACGAAGCGAAACGCCCACCCTGGCACTTCGAGCTGGTCAAACAGCACATCGGCAATCTGCAGGATCAGCCAGCTGGCTATGCCATACAGCACAGCCATGCGGATCACGTTACGCCGTTTGAGTTCCTCGAATAGAGACATGATTATGGGGTCAGGATTATGGGGTCAGCAGGATGCATGGGGTCAGAGTACTATTTGGGGTAAGTGACCCCAAATAGTACTCTGACCCCAGATACCTGACCCCAGATACAGATATTTTGACCCCAGATATTCTCTGACCCCACGTTTTATGGTATGCGCGCATACACTACCTTCCCGCCGAACAGCGTGGCAACGACTTTCGCATCTGAAATGCCGGCAGGGTCAATCTCGAACAAGTTCGTGTCAAGAATCACCAGGTCGCCCAGCTTGCCGACTGCTATGCTGCCGGTACTATCATCCAGGTGATTGACGTAGGCCGCGTTGATGGTTGCGGCCGCGAGGGCTTGTTCCAGCGTGATGCGTTCCTGCGGCATAAACACCGGGGTGTTGCCGGTCAGTGGCTCAACCCGGGTAACCGCCGTCTCTATGGCGAGCAGCGGATCAGGTGATGTTACGTTCCAGTCCGAACCGAAAGCAACGCGGCCTTTGGCTTGTACGATGCTGTTGATGGGATAAGTCCAGCGATACCGCTCCGGACCCACTCGTGGCAGGGTCAACTCAGTGAGGAAACTGTCCTCGAAGGCCCACATCGGCGAGAAAGTTGCCGTGACATTAAGCTCAGCAAAGCGGCTGATGTCGGCAGGATCGACGAATTCAACATGCGCGAGGTGATGCCGCCCGTTGGTTTTGCCGTTACGCTGCTGCGCCAATTCAAAAGCTTCCAGGGCCGCGCGAACGGCCGCATCGCCGATCACGTGGATGTGCACCTGGAAGCCCAGCGCATCCAATTGCGCCACGGCCTCGTTGAATATTTCCGGCGGTATTTTCAGCTCGCCTTTGTAACCCGGCTGGTCCGTATAATCCTGTAGTAATGCCGCCGTGCGGGGCTCTACCACGCCATCGAGGAAGAACTTCACCGTATTGGCAGTGATCAGTCCGCCGGTATAACGGTCACGGGCGGCGACGAGTCGCGGGACCTGCTCCAATCCTTGCTCATCGTCCCACAACAGGGAAATCACCGTGTGCATTTGCAATTCACCGCTGTCGGCAAACTTACGATAGGTTGCGAGTGCCTGCAGCGGGCTTTCCGGGTCCGCGCTGGCGGAGGCCTCCTGCATGGCGGTAATGCCCAGACTATGCAGGTATTCGATCGCACGTTGCATGCCGGCATCACGCTGGCTGGCCGGGGGCGGTGGCACGTGCGCCCGAATCAGGTCCATGGCGGATTCCTGGAAACTTCCCACTGCCTCACCGGTGGCCGGGTCGCGGTCGATGCGACCATTGGGCGGGTCGGGGGTTTCGGCGGTAATCCCGGCGATCTCCAGCGCGCGGCTGTTGGCCCAGGCCGTATGGCCATCAGCGGAGGAAAACAGCACCGGCCGGTCGCTGATCACTTCATCGAGCAGTGCCTTGTTGGGAATGCCGCTCGGGGCGAAAGCCGTGAGCTGCCAGCCGCCACCGATGATCCACTCGCGATCCGGCATGGAGGTTTTGCATTCCCCGACCTTGTTCAAATAGGTCTGCACGGTTGAGGGCAGGATATCCAGGCTGCAATCAAAATAATCCAGGCCCGACGTGTAGGGATGCGCATGCGCATCCTGGAAACCGGGCAGAACCAAACCGCCGGGTTGGGACAGCACGGTGGTGTCCGGCCCGGTCAATTCATCCACCTGCGCGTTGGTGCCTACGAGCACAATCAATCCATCCCGGATCGCCACGGCCTCTGCCCAGGGTTGCTGCGGGTCGAGGGTATAGACCCTCGCGTCCCGCACTACTACATCGGCAAATTCGGCGGCATTGGCCACGGCCGGTCCGTCAGCAGGCTGTGCGGCAGCAACAGATTCAGCTTGCGGACCGGCTTGCGGACCGCAGGCAGAAAGCATGAGTGCAGCCAGACCCAAACAAATCATGGAGTGGAATGATTTCATAATGACCTCAAAGTAGAGTTTGCCCAAGTTCAGTTTCCCGCGGTAAGTGTTCCGGCATCAGGGGTTCTTGCCCGTAAGGGGCGCGCAATCAGGGCGAGCGTGCGGCCAGTTTCGTGCCCGGCTTGGCCAACGCCAGCTCCCAGAAACGCGTCGTGAGGGAGCTGATGTTGTTACTTTCGACATTCATCAATACCACGATTCCGATGTTGTGGCTGGCCGACCAGGCGACATCCGCACGGTAACCGGACACCCAGCCGCTGTGATAGGCAATTTCCTCCTCACCCACCTGGTACACACGCCAACCGAGGCCGTAGTGTGCATCAGTGAGGATAGTCTTCCAATCCTTGTGCTGCAGGCTGCGCGGAGTTCTCACCCTTGGCTGCACCACCATGTTGATGACTTCCGGCGATATGACCAGCGGGTTTGCCCCCAGCTGCGCCATCACCCACTTGCTCATGTCGTCGATGCTGGCATTCACGCCGGCGGCGGGCGCCACGTTGTAGTAGTTGGGCCGCACCTTCACGGTTATCCACGAACCCTTGTTTTTGACGTGGGGCTGCGCGCGGTTGTGACTGGCCATAAACGCATCAAAACCGACGGACGCGGTGTACATGTCCAGAGGTTTGAAAATGCGCTGTTGCAGCAGGTTGGCATAGGAGTTGGCGCTGACTTTTTCCACCACCGGCTGGATCAGGCTAAAGACGCTGTTCTGGTAGGAGTAGCAATCGCCGGGTGCGCAGGTCAGGGTCAGTTCCGCCATCCGTAGCTGGATTTCCGCGGCAGGCACGCCCTCTTCGAGCAGATTGTCATACGCATGGGAGACCAGCCCTGTGCTTTGTCCAAGAAGATTCTGGATTTGAATTTTGCTGGCATCGCCCTTGATGTGAAACGCCGGCAGGTACTCGGTAACCGGATCATCCAATGACAGTATGCCTTCCTGCACCATCTGGGCTGTGAGCTCGGCGGCAAATGTTTTCGAAACCGAGGCGAGGCGGAATACGGTGTCGGTGTTGATACGCTGCTTGCGGTTGGTATCGGTGAACCCCGCAATTCCCATGCGAATCACATGTTCCTTCGACACCACCGCGTAGGCGGCACCGAGAACCCTATCCTCTGTAACCTGCTGCCTGAACCAGCCTTCGAATTTATCGGCCAGTGCCTGCTGGGGGGAAGGCACGCCCGCTGCCAGGGCACTGGAGCAGGCCGGCAAGCAGCTGGCTATGGTTGTGGCTATCAAAGCCGCGAGGAAGGGAGCGAAATGTCTGTGTCTCATGCTGTGGCTTCGCCGCGTGCAAGGAAGCTAACGGCGCTGCGAACGGCCTCGCTGCGGCTATCGAACAATTCCGATTCACGCACCCGGTCGAGGATACCGAGGTGGCCTAGCAGTCGGGCAACAGGGAAAGTCATGCCGACTATGATGACATGTTTGCGTTCATCTGCGGCCCGCTGTATCACTTCCCCCAATGCCAGCGCTGCGCTGCCGGCCACGCGCGGGACATCCAGCAGGCCGATGATCAGCACGCGGTAGTCGCCGATGGCGGCGAAGCGACGGGGCAACTCATTGAGACCTTCAGACAGGTCGCCGCGAAAATTCGCAAGCGAAAGGGTGTTGGGGCGTAACAACAACAGGTGATCAGCCATGCCGCAGATTATAGTCATAGCCTGTCGAACTCAGCAAAGTATCCCGGGCGTTTTTCTGCCGGGCGGTTGATTCCACGACTGATCTGCTATATTGCCCAACCATCAAGATTACAAAGCCCGGCAACCTATGACAACAGCAGCGGGACAGGCAACAGGCCATCAGGGTCAACTTCTTGTCACCGTGATCGTTCCTGTGTTCAATGGAGGCTCGGACCTCGAAAAATGCCTGGCTGGAATTGCCGCCTCCACCTATCCGCCGATCGAGATCATCCTGGTCGATGATGGCTCCACCGACGGTATGACACAGGCTGTGGCAGCGCGCTATGGCGCCAGGATGATTCGACGTGAGCAGATGCAGGGGCCGGCCAGCGCACGCAATCTGGGCGCCGGTGAGGCCCGCGGCGACATCATTTTTTTCACGGATGCCGATGTTCGTCTCGATCCTGCAGCCATCTCCATTGCAGTGCAAACCCTGGATGCCGATGCCGGATTGTGCGCCGTGTTTGGCAGTTACGATGATCAACCCGGACATGCATCTTTCCTTTCGCAGTACCGCAACCTGTTTCACCACTGGGTGCATCAAACGGGTAAAGCGGAGGCGTTTACTTTCTGGACTGGGTGCGGCGCCATCCGGCGCGAGGTGTTGTTGCAGGCGGGTGGTTTCAACGTGGACTATAAACGCCCCAGCATCGAAGATATTGAACTGGGGGCACGGTTGCGCGCATCCGGAAACCGCATCCGGCTGGAAAAGACCATGCTCGGCCAGCATATGAAACGCTGGACCTTCTGGAATATGCTCAAGACGGACATTTTCCACCGGGGTATACCGTGGATGGGGCTGGTACTGCGTGAGGGCCACGCGGCCAGTGATCTCAACCTGAACCTCAGTTCCCGTTTTGCCACGTTCCTGGCCGGGCTGTTTGGCCTGTCCCTGCTGGTTTTCCCGTTCGCCGGACAGTTAGCGGCCCTTTGGCCCGCGCTGGCATTGCTGCTGGCCGGAGCGATTTGCGCGTGGCTCACTAACCCGTCTGGCAAGAGTTCCGGATCGGTGTTTTGCACAGCCCTGGCGATCTTGCTGCCCGCCGCTGCCTACGGGCTTGCGCCCAACCCCTGGGCCGCGGTGCCCCTGGCTATCATCCTTGCAATGATCTGGGCTCAACTGCCTTTTTATCGCTACCTGGTGCAAAAGCGCAGCAGCGCGTTTGCCATCGCAGTGGTGCCCATGCAGGTGCTGTTTTTCCTCGGTTGTGTGGTTGCAGTTCCCTTCGGGATTGTCCTGCATCTGTTCAACCGCCCCCGGTGCGTAAAATTAATTTCGTTGACAGCTCTCGCTTTTGTCTTGCTCCCCGCCCGCCTCGCCGCGGCCCCGGGTGCTGCCCCGGGTACCGCTCCCGGCTTAGGCCCATCAACCATGTACTCAAGTGTGGCCCAGGTGCATCCGCAAGATGCAGCCATCCCGGCCACGGCAGAGTCCGAAGCCGGGGATGACGTGGTGTTCCAATTACCGCAGATCATCGTTGAGGGCAAAAAGCCCGAGGTACCGCCGTCCCTGATCGTGCGCAAGCTGGACATTGAGGACTTCGTCGCCACCAATTCCCATACCGTGGGCGAGGCGCTGACCTACGTGCCTGGGGTAAACGTTCAATATGGCGGAACTTCGGGTGATGCCCGGGCCTGGGTTCGCGGCTATCGGGACCGCGACGTACTGGTGCTATTTGACGGCATTCCAGTGGCATCCGGATTCGAGGGCACCATTGACCTTAATGAGATTGCGGTGCAACGGGTGGCGTCCATAGACGTGATCAAGAGTGCACCTTCGGTTATTTACGGCACTAACGCGGTGGGCGGTGTTATCTCCATTGTTCCTGCCGCCGGTGTTAGCGGATCTTTCCTCGATGGCACTTTGGAGCTGGGCGGCGATGATGAGCGGTTTGCTCACGCCAGCGGCGGAAGCGGCAACGGCAATGTCAGTTTCGCCCTGTCGGCACAGTACCAGTCGGCAGATGACTATTCCCTGTCGGATAACTACGAGCCCGAGGTCAGTCAACCGGAGGGTGACCGCATCAACAGCGACTACGAGCGCAGCAGCCTGTTTTTTCAATTCGATGCCCTGGAATCGCCACTGGGGCACGCGTCTTTTTTTTACAACCTGGCCAATGCGCACAAGGGCCTGCCCATTGAATCCGACATAGATGACCCGGATTATGAACGCCTGACGGAGTCAAAGCGGCAGACCATGGGCCTGTCTAACCAGTTTGGCGCGATACCGCTCGCGCTGAAGCTTTACTACAACTCCTACGACAGCGAACTGACTTCGTACACAGACCCCGATTACAGCTACATTGATGACGTGGAATCCAACGAGGACTACTCCTACGGGGGCAATCTGTATTCCACGCTTGAGACATCGAACACCAATACCCTGATCCTCAGCACCGGTGCACAGACCGACGTGTTCACAGGCGCAGGCCAGTTGGAGGACGGCAACAAAGCCGAGCTGACCACCTACACTCTGGCGGCCGAAGACGAGTACTGGATCACGCAGAAACTGTCGCTGGCCGCGGGGGGAATTTTCGCTTACTTCGATCAAACGCAACTGAACCAGGCCAGCAGCAAATTCAACCCGCAAATCGCCCTGGGCTGGCAGGTCACACCGCGGGTGTCACTGCACGGCTCAATCGCACAACGCACCCGCTTCCCGAAACTGCGTGAATTGTACCGGCGGCGTTACGGTAACCCCGACCTCGATCCCCAGACTGCCGTTAATTCCGAGGTCGGCGTCCTGTTCCAGTACGGCAGGAGCTGGAGCACTGACCTTGCCCTGTTTCACAGCAACATTGACGGTTTGATTGAACGGGCAGACCGGCGTGCCCTGTACACCAACTTCGAGCCCGTCACCATTGACGGCATCGAAACCGCAACCAGTGGCTGGATCAGCGATGCGTTCTTTACCCGCCTGGCTTATACCTACATCAATGCGACTGAAGACCTGCCCGACGGCGGCAGCCGTCAACTGCGCAGCCGGCCGAAGCACACCGCGATTGCAGAGCTGCGTTATATTTTTCCAGCAGCAGTGACCGTTTCCCTCAGCGGCATTTATGTCTCCGGACTGTACGACCTCGACCCCGACGGACTCTACACACGCCTACCTGGCTACTTTGTTGCCACGGCCAAGGCTATTTGGGAGTTTAGCGATCACTACGAAGCCTACCTGGCCTTGTCGAATGTCGGTGATGCCGACTACATGCAACGGCTGGGGGACCCGCGCGAAGGCCGCCGGCTGATGCTGGGTGTGAATTGCGGATTCTGATTTTGCTCCAGTTCCCGGGTCGACAGAATTTCTGCTTGCGCTGGGGCGTGTGCTTTGGCCTGGCCTTGCTCCTGACAACGTGCCCAATGCCCACGCTTCGGGCCAGTGATGCTTCCCCCGGATGTACGGCGCTTGCCGGCAAAACCATACGCTGGGTCGTACCGTCGCAGCCGGGTGGTGGATACGATGCCTATTCGCGCCTGCTGCAACCGTTCCTCGAACACTCGTTGGCAGCCCGTCTGCTGATCGAAAACCTGCACGATGCGGGTGGCATTGTTGCCGCCGTGACCATACGCGATGCTGCAGCGGATGGAACCACACTCGGCATCATCAATGCTTCCGGTTTGCTCGCGGCGCACGCAATTGAAGGTCAGCTTGCACCCGATCCCGCCACCGACTTCACTGTGCTTGGGCAGATTGCCAGTAACCACATGGTGGTGTTTGCCGGCCGGGATTCGGGCCTGAAGGACATCCATGACTTGCTGCGGGTGGCGCAATCCCGCCCCATTGTCGTGGGTGTGCGAGATGCGGGCTCCTCCGGTTTCTACGCAGTGCCGGTTCTCGCCGAACTGCTGGGCATGGAGTACGCGCTGGTCAGTGGCTATGTCGGCAGTCCGGCACGCACGCTGGCGGTGATGCGCGGCGAGATCGACATCTTCGCGGGCAATTTCGACTCCGTGAGCGGGCAGGTAAAAGCGGGGGAACTCATCCCACTACTGCAGTTAACCGAATCGGCGGACAGCACGCTGCCACAACCACAACTTGGTGGCCCGGAAGGTATCGCAAGCCAGCGGGCCGCGGCCACGGGCCGAACACCGGCGCAAGCGGAGCAATTGGCCAATGACCTGGCTGCCATTGTTGGTGCGGGGCGTTTGGTGGTTGCTCCCGTGCAGCTGCCTCACCCCATTGCGACCTGCCTGGAAAATTCACTGGCCGAAATTCTGCAAAGTGCTGAGCTTGTGGCCGCCGCACAGCAGGCACAGTTGAGCATCGACTACCAGGACAGCTTGGCGGCTTACCGGGGCTTGCAGGCGGGCGCCCGGGGAGTGGAGCAGTTTCACGACCTGATCCAGGCCGCCATCGAACAGGCACGGGAGTAGCCCCCGCGTTATGGACATATCCGTGCTCTCCGCCGCCCAGGAAGGACTTGGCCTGGTGCTGTCCTGGCCGTATATCCTGTATCCGGTGGCCGGGACCTTGCTGGCGATGGTGTTTTCGGCCAGCCCGGGCTTGAACAGTTCCAGCCTGATGGCCCTGGCCATTCCGGTGACCTATGCCTGGGATCCACTGGCCGTGATGCTGCTGTTTGGCGCCTTCGTAGGCGGCGCCACCTTCATGGGTTCCATGACCGCCATCCTGTTCAACATTCCGGGCAAGGCACAGAACGCGGTAACCTTGCTGGACGGCTATCCCATGACCGAGCAGGGCCGGGCAAAAACCGCTATCGGCTGCGCTGCGACTTCCTCCGCGCTGGGGTCGACGTTTGGTATTTTCTTCCTGATCGCGCTGATTCCATTGATGCGCCAGGCAGCTGTCGCGCTGGGGCCGCCGGAGTACCTGATGCTGGCCATCTGGGGGCTGACCATGCTGGCTGCCCTCACCGGGAATTCCCTGCTCAAGGGACTGGCTGCAGCCGGCATCGGTCTGTCGCTGGCGATGATTGGTTACGACCCGCGCACGGCTGAATTGCGCCTTACCTTCGGCCTGGATTACCTGCGCGACGGTCTCAGCCTGGTGCCGGTATTCCTCGGGCTGTTCACCCTCGCCGAGGTGATCGACCTGATCGTCAGCGGTCGTGAAACGGTGTCGGGCCGGCTCAAAGCGCGAGCGCTTGGCGGCAGTGTCAGCGAGGGTGTGCGGTCGGTATTCAGGCATTTTGGCCTGTTCCTGCGCAGTTCGATAATTGGCACCGTGATTGGCGCTGTTCCGGGTATTGGTAGCACGGTGGCGGGATTTATCGCCTACGGCCATGCCAGCCATTCAGCCCGTGACCGTTCACAGTTTGGTCGCGGCGACATCCGCGGAGTGCTGGCGCCGGAGGCCGCGATCGATGCCAAGGACGGGGGTGCGCTGATCCCGACCCTGGCTCTCGGCATACCTGGCGGTACCGGCACCGCGGTGTTGCTTGGCGCATTAACCCTGCATGGTCTTACACCGGGCCGTGAAATGCTTACCACAAACCTGGTGCTGGTGTTCGTACTGATCTGGTCCTTGTTCCTTTCCAACTGGATCACTTCCTTGCTGGGCCTGGCCCTGGTCAACCCGATGGCGCGCCTGAGCACCATCCGGACTGCGCGTCTGGTTCCCGTCATCCTGGTGCTGGCTGTGCTGGGGGCATTGCAATACCGGGGCCTGATAGCCGACGTGATCTGCGCAGCGCTTTTCGGACTGCTCGGTTACCTGATGAAGCGCCTGGACTGGTCACGGATTCCGCTGGTCATCGCCCTCTCCCTGGCGCCCCTGTTCGAAACCAACCTGCACCTTACCTTGCGGCTGCAGGAGCTTGGACGTATCGATTTCTGGTCGCGACCGGTGGTTCTCGTGCTGGTCGCGCTGACCGTCGTCAACCTGATCCTGCCGGCCTTTCCCGGTCGCCTGCGGACCCTGCGTGGGAACCGCCAGCAGTGACCCCATTCACCAGGAAAACTGGCACAACACCCGCCTTCCCGCCACACAGTTGGCTGACCTTCGCATTTGCTGCAGGAGTTGCACTGATGCTGTGGGCTTCGTTCGGACTCAGCCGCGCTTCGTCCTGGGTTCCTCAATGGGTGCTGGGAATCACCCTGCTTTTGCTCTTGCTGCAGCTGGTGGGTGAGTTGTTGGCTGCGCGCAGTGCCCTGGTACAGACGCAGCCACATGCGGTAGACGACCGGCGCGGCCGTATCGTTGCGGCTGCCGCCTGGTTGAGCCTGTTGACGCTGCTTACCTGGCTGATTGGCACAGCTGCGGGCGGTGCATTGTTTTGCTACGTGTGGCTACGATGGCACGCGGGTGAACGCTGGCCCCTGGCAGTGGGGACTGCAGCCGGCCTGGGTATCGTATTGTGGGTGCTTTTCAGCCTGTTGTTCGGTGTCGGTCTTTATGCCGGCATTCTTTGGACCTGGTTAAACTGATTTCCGGGCCCGTGGGCTTTGCCCCGCGATGGTGCCCCACTGGCTTTCAGGCGCGCCGGGAAAAGCTCGCGATGACCGGCGACGGCCAGGAAAAATATCGGGTCGCGAGTAACCAGCAGTCGAAATTTCAGAATTCGCTCACGCTGCGCGGCGCCCAATCGCTTCGAGCAGGACGCGGCAGATGCGCACCAGCGGCGGCACCGGATCGGAAAACCAGCCGCGGTTGAGAGGACTGGTCACACGCGGGGTGTGGCCGAAATATTCCGCCTTGAAGGAGCGCAGCAGCTGTGGAATTGAGTCCTCAGTGAAAGGCTTTGCGACACCTGCGCTGCGTTTGAAACGGGTGCGCAGCCAGGTCTTGCCCTGGTCCAAAATCTGGCCAAGCAGGTGCAGGGCGTCCCACAAGGGATCCAGCAGCAACACGCCTTCGGGAAACGACGGTATCTCACCCGCATCCTTACCCTGCGCGAGGCGCAGGAGGATCAGGGGTTCATTGATACCGAGTTCTGTCCGGTACCAGAGGTTGTGACCAAAGCGCGGGTTGATTTCCATCAGCTTGGGGATACCATCACGCTGATCAACCAGGGTTTGCACGGTCATACCCCCCCAGACGCCAAGCTGCCGCACCAGTGCGTGTACCTCCGCGGCGTATGGAACGTCGTTCGTGGTCTCAGCGGCGGCGCTGGGGGTGCGCACTCCAACCCGCCGAACCCGATGAACCCGGGGCGAAAACAAGGACACGATTTCAAACTCGGGACTGACCAGCAGGTAGTAGTTGCGCTTGGTCAGAGCCGGCACGTATTCCTGCAGCAGGGGCCTGGGCTGGATGGCGCTGAGATCTTCGTATGCCGCTTCGAGTTCTGCCAGGTCACTCGCCCACCGGATGTTCGCGCCGTGTGCATTACAACGCGGTTTGAGCACCCACGGAGACACCATGCCGGCAGCGGCGGCCAGCACATCCTCACGGCTTGAAACCACGTGGGTCAATGGCATGGGAAAGCCGACCGTTTCGGCGGCTTGCAGGGTCAGGCTCTTGTCCAGGATGCGTGTCAGCGCAGCATAAGCAGGCACCACCGTGACAATGCCCTGGCTGGCAAAGCGTGCCTTGTTCTTGGCGAAAACAAAAACCTCCGCGTCGTAGGAGGGAAAGATGGTGTCAATTTCCTCCATGGCACAGATCTCTTCGATGCGCCTGATATAAGCCTCTTCATGCGCTGTGTTTTCTTCTTCGATACGCCCGGCGCGCCAGTCGGCGGAGCAATCGGGCACGGTATAGCGCTTGCTGACGTGCCGGGACCAGGCAGAAATGCCTGCCCAACGCTGCAACACATTGCCCTGGTCCACCGTGATCACGATCCGGTCAGCCACGTGACGCAAACAGCGCAGGATCAGGTAAGGCTGTTCCTCCCGGGTATTGGTGATCAGCACCTTCATGGTTTACCGGCTCTGTCTGGTATGAAGCCTGCTTTGCCCGCCACCCGTTTTACATCGCGCAGATACTGACGCCACTGCAGCCAGGCTGTAAGCCCGCCATCGAGCAGCTTGAGGAAGCGCTGCGGCCGTTGCAGGTAATATGCATCAATGCGAGGAAGTTGCAGCATATCCGGTTGCACGGAACAGTGGCCCAGTCGGGCAGTGCAGGCACGCCGGTAATACCGGGCGGCAAGGTCGCATACTGCGGCATCACAGTGCCCGTAAGGGTAGGCCAGTGCATCTGCCCGCGCTTGCAGGCGCTGCTCCAGCAATTCCCGGGACTGGACCAGTTCCTGCTCAAGCACATCCGGCGATAAGCGGGTCAGGTCAGGATGGTTGAGTGTGTGGGAGCCAATTTCAAAACCTGCACGCACCCAGGCCTCAGCCTGCTGCCAGTTGAGCAGGTCGCGGTCGAAGTCCGGGTGTACCGCCCGCGCCTGTGAACCACTCATTCCCATCATCCCGGTGACCAGGAATACGGTGGCGCTGAAGCCCTGCACCGCCAGCACCGGCAGAGCCTGTTCCAACACGCTGAGATAACCGTCGTCGAAGGTCAGAACAATTGCGTTCGGCGGATAGCAACCGCTGTGATCGAAATGATCAAAAGCCTGTGCCAGGCTGATGCCGACAATACCGTGAGCTGCGAGCGACTCCATTTGCCAGCGGAACACCTGCGGTGAAATTGAGATAGTAGATGAACAATGATCAATCGCGTGGTAGGTCAGTACCGGCAAGGTGCCATCACTGTTCACTTGCAGCCTTCTCCAGTTCCCTGTTCCACTCGGCCCGCACTTCTTCATTGTCCAGTTCCAGCTGGTCGCTGAAGCGCAAACCGATGTTCCTGACCAGAGCTGGCGCATTGATTGCCAGGTGACGAGCAGGTGTCGAGCCGGTGTTAAGGTGCTGGTGATACCAGTAAGTGGGCGGCACAAAAAGCGTGCCGGCTTTCCAGTCCACCCGCACGCGATCGTGATACGCGCCCTCGGGCCAGGTCACAGAAAAACCTTCACCTGACAGCAGCAGAATGAATGCATCGCTGGAATGCCGGTGCGCCTTCATGAACATCTTCGGCGGGATCTCCGAGACATGCAGGCTCAGCATGCTGTTGCCGGCCATCAGCCAGCGCATGGTTTCAGTGCCTTCACCGCGATAGTCGTACGGGTGGGTATCAATACTCTGAATGTCCTCGACAAAATTGGCTGAGACCGCCCGGTCGCCGGCACTCTTTGTACGCCGGAAGTAGTCGGGTGCGCCATCGTAACGGTCGGAAAAGACGAAGGGATTTTCGGTGATAAATTCCTCACTGCGTATGACGTTCAACACAAACGGGAAGCTGGTGACCATCAGCATCCGGGCTGGCTGATCCCCTGTGCTGTAATGCTGATGGCGAACATTCAGGGGCACTGACAACAGGTCCCCCTGGTTCCACGCGACACGCTGCTCCTGTTCGCCTTCCTGTTGCATGATCGTGTAGCCGCTGCCACTGATGAAGTAGACACCTGTCTCATAAACGTGGCGCTGACTTGCAGTCATTCCCCGGGTCGGAATTTCGAGTACGCGGCCATCGATGATCTGGTAGTCGGCAAAGCGCAAGTACAGACCAGTGACGCCTTCGCCCATTTGCGGCCAGGGCCGCAACGCGATGGTGGCAACGTCATCGATCTCCAGCCCTTCAAACATGGGCACCTCCAGCCGTGCCTGCTTTAACCAGGTTTCATAAGGCGAATCGGTCGGGGGTTCACGAACCACCGTTGGGCCCAGTACTTCCACGCCTTTCACGTAGGCGAACAACCCGAAAAACGCCCTGCGGGCAAGGCCGGTGTGCAGCAACAGCACCGCGACCAGCACCAATGCACCAAGAGCAGCAAGAATTTTCAGACCTTTGGCCACAGATTTCGGCGCCTTCGATTCCGGTTCAGTAGGAATTTGCAGCTATGATATCGGCATTCAGGGTAGCCGGCACATGTGCAATGGAACATGTTGAGTTTGATACGCTCGCCCGGCATCTGCCGCGAAGTCTGCAATGGTAATTGCCAGGAGCTGCCAGCGGGTCAAACGCCTGACCCCTCGCACCGTGGCGCATGTGCTTTACGGCAGAATAAAACCGCGCAAAGCGCCGCTGCTGGAGGGTCACTTCACCTCGATTTGGGGAAGATGGGCGCATGTGAACTATTACCACTGGCTGATCGATTGCCTGCCACTGCTTGCGCGCCTGGACGGAATCGCTGACTCGCCGCCGATCACCTTGCTGATGCCCCAATCCATGCCACCCGCCTGGGAGGACTCCCTCGCCTGTTGCCTGCCTTCCGGCATGGCTGTTCAACGTGCCACCGGCTGGGTACGGCCGCAGCATTTTCTATTCATCTCCCCGGGTCATCTTGGTTGGGCAGCATGGCTGACACCTGGTGGGCGGGACTACGTGCGCGGCAAAGTATTCGAACGATTCGGACTCGACGCCAACAGGAAACCGAGCCGGCGCATTTTTGTTTCGCGCTCCAGGGCGGCAGTGCGGCGTTTGCTCAACGAGGACGAAGCGGGCCATGTGATGGCTAGATTTGGATTTGAAACCGTCCACCTGGAAGGACTGAGCTTCGAGCAGCAGGTACGGCTGTTTCACGACGCGGAATTCGTCGCCGGGGTACATGGCGCGGCATTTGCCAACCTGCTGTTCGCGGGCCGTACGAAAGTACTGGAACTGTTCGCTTGTGATGCATTCAGGCCATTGTATTTTTTCCTGGCTCGTTCCTTGGGTCTGGATCACGAGATTCTGCTGGGCAGCGGGGAAAACCGCCTGGAAGATTTCAGCATCGCGGTATCTGACCTGGAAAGAACCGTGGAAAAAATGCTTCTCAAGGACTGAAGAACTCAGCGGGAGGGCCGCCTGGTGCCTGGGAATTTTGGTGACCTTGCAGCGTGTTCGTTGTAAGGTTCTGGCTCATGCGATTCTGCCACGTCACCACTTTTTATCCCCCGCACAATTTTGGTGGCGATGGCATTCTCGTGCAACAGATCTGTGAGGGACTGGCCTCTCATGGCCACGAAGTCGACGTTGTTCACTGCGTGGACGCCTACAACCTCAAAGGCGCACCGGTGACGCACGCCGTAACGGATCCCCCGGGCCTTCGCCGCCACAGCCTGCGCAGCAGTTGGGGCTTGCTGTCCCCGCTGATCACACAGCAGACCGGCCTGCCCGGACTCAAGCAGCGCACGCTCGAACACATTCTGTCAGCCCGCTACGATGTGGTGCATTTTCACAATATTTCCCTGATCGGGGGCCCGGGTATATTGCGCCTGAGCCGCGCGCCGGTCACTCTGTATACCACCCACGACCATTGGCTGGTGTGTCCTGCGCATGTGCTGTGGAAGTATCGCACTCGGCCCTGTGAGCGGCCACAGTGTTTCAGTTGCTCCATCGTCAGCGGCATTCCACCGCAACTGTGGCGTTACACGAACTTATTGCAGCGCTGCCTCGAGCATGTTGACGCGCTACTCGTTCCCAGCACGTTCGCCGCAGAGAAGCACCGCGAGGCCGGCATCAACCGCCCCATGCATGTGCTTAACTCGTTTTCCCGGCTGGCTGAGGAGTCTGGCGCCGGTGGTGATGGTGCCAACTATCGATCCGCCAAACCCTTGTTTGTTTATGCGGGCCGTTTGGAGTCATCCAAGGGGGTCGAACAGCTACTGGAGGCCTTTCGTCACCGCCCCGGCTACGAATTGTTCATCGCCGGGGACGGTGTGCTGGCAGATCGGCTCAGGTCCGCTTATGCGGATTGCCCGCATATCCGCTTCCTTGGCTCCCTGCAGAAAAGCCAACTCGCTGCGCTGCTGCGCGACGCCGATGCGGTGATCAGCCCGGCCTGGGGTCCCGAAGCGTTTCCCTTGGTGAACATCGAGGCCATGTCCTGCGGCACGCCCGTCATCGCACGGCGCAGCGGTGGCAGCGCGGAGTCCATAGAGCGGACCGGAGGGGGCTTGATCTATAACCAACCGGAAGAGTTGCTACCCCTGGTCGACCGCGTTGCCGGCGACCCCGAATTGCGGCGCAGTCTTGCGCAAAGGGCCACGGAGGGCTACTTGAGGCACTTTTCAGAAACACGCTGGATGCAGCGCTACGTCGAGATTATCAGTGCCATTGCCGCGACGAAAACAGCTGACCATTCCTGAAAATTTTGCTGTGATCTGCCTGTGCTCACCCGGCCGCAGCAATCAGGCGTAATTTCTCAACGCGCTTGAGCTTCTTGATCTGCACTTCGCGCTGGCAAGCGCTGCTGCGGGTATGCCCTCCTTCTGCAAAGACGATTTCTTGTGGCTCGCGTCCATTGAAATACTTGGCGCCGCGCGCATGGCCCAGATGCTCGGCGTAGCGTCGTTCGAGGTCAGTGGTCACCCCGGTATACAGGCTCTCGTCCGCACAGCGGATAATGTAAACCGTCCAGTTCATGTTTATAGGGTGTCCCAGGCACGCCGCATTTACCAGCGGCTGAACGCACCTGGCGCAATTGGGCATGCCTGGGTATTTGATTGAATTTATCCAGTTCGCAAGGTATCGTCAGCACATACGTCAATGATCCTGTGGGTTCCTTTTTTGCAAATTCGTTGCCCGGCCCTTGCCGGGCAGTTTTGTCTTAGGGAAGCTCTGAATCGTTCATCCATGAATGATCAGAGCACGCCAAGCAAAAAGTATGATTTTTGCTTGGCTTCATTTTCAATGATTTACAATCATCGAAAATGGCGGCACATCCCTGTACCGCAGAAACTCTGAATAATTCAGAGTTTCCTTAGCAACCGGACCGCCTTGAGAGGATTTTCCCTTGGGATTTGATGCCTGGTTTACAGTGGCAGTGGTGGTCAGCACGGTAGCCGTGCTGGTCAAAACCCGTCTGGCACCAGAGTTCGTCCTGGTGACCTCCCTCGCGACGCTGATGCTGTCCGGCATTTTGTCACCGGCGCAGGCCCTGTCCGGGCTGGCCAATCCCGGCCTGGTGACCGTGGGCGTGATGTACGTGATCGTGGCAGGCCTGGTGGATACCGGTGCGGTGCATGCGCTTGGGGCCTCCATACTGGGGCGTCCAAAAACTGCTGTCGCGGCGCAGTTTCGCCTGATGTTGCCGGTCACCACCATAAGCGCCTTCCTGAACAACACCCCCGTGGTCGCGATGATGATTCCAGTGGTTGAAGATTGGGCGCGCCGCTGCGGAATTTCTGTATCGAAGCTGATGATCCCACTGAGTTATGCCGCCATCCTTGGCGGCACCTGCACACTCATTGGCACCAGTACCAACCTCGTCGTTCACGGCATGGTCATGAGTACAACCGATCTTCCACCCATGGGCTTCTTCGAGATTGGCGCTGTGGGCGTGCCCTCGGCTATCGTCGGGATTGCCATCGTCCTGCTCGTTTCCCATTGGCTGTTGCCCGATCGCATACCACCCTTGCGCCCGCAGGATGAAGCGCGCGAGTACTCCATTGAAATGCTCATCGAAACGGACAGCCCGCTGGTGGGGCGAACGGTGGAGAAAGCCGGTTTGCGCCATCTTCCAGGCGCGTTCCTGGCTGAAATTGAACGCGCCGGAGGGCTTCTGCCTGCAGTCTCCTCTGCCGAGATATTGCGTGCTGGAGACCGGCTGGTTTTCATCGGCGTGGTGGATTCCGTGATCGATATCCTGCGCATGCGCGGCCTGATCCCGGCTCCCGATCAACTGTTCAAACTGGACGAGCCGCGAGCGCAGCGCCGGCTGGTTGAAGTGGTGGTATCGGAATCGAGTCCGGTCATTGGACAAAACATTCGCGCCAGCCGTTTCCGCTCACGTTACGAAGCCGTGGTGATTGCAGTGGCGCGTAACGGCGAGCGCTTGTCCGGCAAGATTGGTGACATTGTATTGAAGTCGGGTGACATCCTGTTGCTGGAAACCCGGCTGACGTTCCAGAAGCTGAACAAGAATTCGCGCGATTTTCTCCTGGTAAAAGAACTCACACATGCGCGGCTGCCACGGCATGACAGGGCGTGGCGGGCCACCGCAATTCTCACGGCCGTGGTGCTTGCAGCCGCCCTGGGTGTAGCGTCCATGCTGGAAGCGGCACTGGTTGGCGCCTTGCTGATGGTGGTGACCGGCTGTACCAGCATCAACTCCGCCCGGGACAGCATTGACTGGAATGTCTTGATCATGATCGGCGCAGCGCTGGGAGTCGGTGAGGCGATGTCAGTCTCCGGCGCAGCATCAAGCATCGCCCATGGCTGGCTGGCCCAGGCCGGCGGCAACCCCTTGCTGGCCCTGATCGCTGTGTATGCCGTGACCACGCTATTAACCGAGGTGATCACCAACAATGCAGCAGCAGTGCTGACCCTGCCCATCGCGCTGGCCACGGCGCAGGAGCTGGGGGTCAGTCCGTGGCCGTTCATCGCTTGCATCATGATGGCGGCTTCAGCGAGTTTCGCCACGCCCATAGGCTACCAGACCAACCTGATGGTTCTCGGCCCGGGCGGCTACCGCTTTACGGATTTTGCCCGGATCGGCATCGTGCTCAACATCGTCATGGGTATCGTGGCGATAACACTGGCACCCATGATCTGGCCTTTCTGACGGCTCTTGCTTAGGGAAACGCTGAATAAATCAGAGTTTCCTCAGGGGGGGTTTTGCCGGGCCTTGTGCATGGCCCGGATGGTGACCACGAAGATTCCGCTGAGCACCAGACCACCACCCATCAATAGTCGCCATCCCGGCCGGTCACCCCACAGCAGCACGCCAAACAGCACAGCCGTCAGCGGCGTCAGCAGCAGATAGGGCATAATGGAAGACACCGGGTGCCGCTGGACCAGCGTGAAGAACACGCCGTGTCCGACAATGGAAGCGATCAGCCCGGTGTAAGCAACGCTGGCCCAGCCCAGCCATGGTGCGCTTGCGAGCATGTGCAACTGACCCGTCTCGAGGGTGAGAGTCGCAAGCAACATGACCGGCAGGGATATGAGCGCGGTCCAGGCCTGGAAGCTGAATACCCCTACGCCCTTGATGCCACGCATGAACACCGAACCCATTGCCTGGAACAGGGCGGAAAGCAGGGCCACGGCCAGTATGTCCAGTTGGTCCAGCATCAGTGGATCAAAGCTCAGCACAACCACTCCGGAAAACGCCACCCCTATGGCCGTGAGCGAACGCCAACCAACCTGTTCACGCAGGAAAACCATGGCCAGGATCACCGCCATCGGGATATAGGTCTGTTGTGTGATGACGATGGAGGACAGGTCGTGCGAACGGGAAATAGCCCAGAACAACGTGGTGAAATGCAACGCGCCGATGCACAGGCAGACAAACACCAACCGCCCCCATTGTCCCGCAGGCGGGAGACGCAAAAAGGGCACCAGCACCAGCAATACCAGCGCGAAACGCAGCGCCATGAACACAAATGGTGAGAAATACTGCATGCCTTCGGCCGCGACGACGAAGTTGAATGCCCACACCAGGCATACCAGCAGGATCAGCAAAAGGTCGCGTAAATGCATGTGCGGCAAGGCCCTGATGGAGAATCAGGGAAGCATGGGGCCCTGATCAGGTGGAGTCAAACCGGGTGGGACTGAGCGTCCATCAGGCTGCTTCGGCAGTTGCCAGGTAAAACTCAAATCGAGTTCCCTGGTTAACTACGCTGGTCACGGTTATGCGGCTGCCGTGCAGTTCAAGTATGCGTTTGACGATGGCTAGCCCCAGCCCGGTTGAGGTGTCCGCGCTCGAAGCGCTCTGCTCGGAACGATAGAAGCGATCAAAAATTCGCTCCAGGTCCTGGTCCGGAATACCGCAGCCGGTATCGCTAACCGCCACGTAGACGGCTCCAGGTTTTGGGTCCAGCTTGATGCTTACCGTGCCGCCGGTCGGGGTAAATTGCAGCGCATTGCGCAGCAGGTTTTCCAGCACCCGCTGCATCAGGCCAATGTCGGCACGAACCATGGTGGCTAGTTGTGGGGCTGCCACCGTTAGCTGGATGTTTTTACGCTCGGCTTCCAGGGTAAATTCCTGGCTCACGTCGTGCAGCAGCTCGGACAGGGAGAAAATCTCGAGGCTGGGTCCATCGCTGCCCGCATCCAGCTTGGACAATTCGAACAGGTCACCAATCAACTGGCCCAGCCGCTGCGTATGTTTGCGCGCTATCTCAAGATAGTGGCGCCGTTCAGTGCTGGACAGAGTGTCATTTTTCAGCAATAGCGTGTCGACGTAGCCGTGCATTGAAGCCAGGGGTGTGCGCAGATCATGTGACACATTACTGACCAGTTCGCGGCGCAATCGATCGGTTTCCTTCAGGTCCTGAAACTGTTCGTGGATTTTGTCGGCCATGCTCTGGAAGGCCGCGCCCAGCTGGCCAATCTCGTCGTCAACAGGCCCTTCGGAGATGCGGACGTCCGGGGTGAAGCCAGCCGCAGTAAATTGCTGCACGCTACGGGTTAGCCGGGTCAGGCGGCGCGTGAGCAGCCCGAACACCAGCAGGCCAATGAGGATGGCAGCAACCACGATGGCCATCATCGCACCCAGGCTGATTTTTTGTACGTAACTGCCACGGATGCTACTGGCCAGTTCGTCGTATTTCTGGCCACCGAGAATGGCATAGAGATAACCTTGCACCACCCCCTGATCCACCACTTCAGCGGCGGAGAATACTTTCTCCCGATCGAGGTTGCGTGGATCGGTGCCGTGGAACGGCAGGTCAACCCCGCCTGCAATCAGTTGGCGCACGGGCGCCAGGTCCACGCGGTCCGTTTGCAGGGATTCCGGCGGCATGGATTGGCCGAGGATATGTCCTGCGGTATCGAGCAGGTAAATCTCAACCGTCGGGTTGATGATCATGGCTTGCCGGGACAGCAACTGCAGGGCTTCGCTGTTCACCACGCCCCTCTCGATCAAGATGCGCTCCCCGGTGACATACATGGCAATCGAGCCGTTGAGGCGCTGCGTTAATTCTTCGTAGTAGCGTTGCGTGCTGTATTGATCAACGAAGAAAAAACCTCCGCCCGTGAGTAGGATAATGGCGAGGAAAGCGACAGAAAGTCGGGCAAACAGGGTTTTCATCTGGTCACGGCACTCACGCTGCCCGCACCACTTGAGCGGCAGGGTCCAGTTTGTAACCCACGCCCCACACCGTGACGATGTGATCGGGATGCGCGGGGTCGGGCTCGATCTTGGCACGCAAGCGGTTGATGTGGGAGTTCACGGTATGTTCGTATCCGTCGTGGCCATAGCCCCAGACATTGTCCAGCAGTTGCGCCCGGCTGAACACGCGGCCAGGATGGCGCGCGAAATGCAGCAGCAGGTCAAACTCCCGCGCAGTCAGGGTGACAGGTTTGCCGTTGGCATTGACTGCGCGGGTACGCGGATCAATCAACAGGTCGCCCAGTTCCAGCGTTTCTCCTTTGCTGCCGGCCTGCAGGTTGAGCGAGTCCACGCGGCGGAAAATCGCCTTAACCCGAGCGACCAGCTCAGATACGCTAAAAGGCTTGGTCACGTAGTCATCCGCTCCCAGCTCCAGGCCCAGCACCCGGTCCAGCTCAGATGATTTGGAGGTGAGCATGAGGATGGGAACAAACGCCTGATCGCGCCGTAGGGCGCGACAAATGGTCAGACCATCTACGCCCGGCAGGCGCAGGTCCAGGATGATCAGGTCCCAGGCCCGAGCGAAAGCCTGGCGCATACCGTCGTGGCCGTCAGCAGCGAGCGTCACGTCAAAGTCATTGTCCTGCAAGTGCAGCGCGAGCAACTGGGCAATATCGGGTTCGTCTTCTACAACGAGGATGCGACGAGGCTGGTTGCTAGGCATGGGGTTCATCACGGCTCATTCTTCTGCATGGCTTGTGATGATAGACCCGAGTTATCACGAAACTATCACAGGCGGTGACTAAGCAATTACTTAACACATTGATATTAGAGAATAAATAAAGATAACTCCCTGCAAGCTCTACGTGATAGCCCCGTGAGGTATATCGCCCACCATAGGCAGCAACGGATTCACCTTGAGTGTTCCGTCAAATGCCAACTATCCAAGGAGAAAGTCGAAATGATGAAATCTATTGCACTGGGCCTGTTGGGCCTGACCGTATCAGCCTCTGTTTTCGCCATGGGCCCCACGCGGGATTACGAGGTCACCATAACCAACATAACGAAGGGACAGACCTTCACTCCGACACTGCTTGTCACCCACAAGTCCGACATCAGTTTGTTCACCACTGGCGAGCCGGCGCTGGATGAATTGGCTACCCTTGCTGAATCAGGCAATACCGCACCCCTGCAGAACCTGCTGGATGGCTTACCGGACCTGGTGGCGGATACCAATACCTCGTCAGGTTTATTGTTTCCCGGGAACAGCCTCACCCTGACCATTTCGACCGGTGGCAGTGCAGACCGGGTGAGTTTTGCCGCCATGCTGATCCCCACCAACGACGCCTTTGTAGCTTTGAATTCACTGGAGCTACCCAAGAACGTGGTTGAAGTGGTGGTGCCAGCCTACGATGCGGGTTCGGAACTGAATGACGAATTGTGCAGCAACATTCCCGGACCGGATTGCGGCGATATGGATAATTCCGGCGGAACTGGTGAAGGTTATGTCTATATCGGCAACGGCATCCGCGGTATCGGTGACCTTGATGAAGCCGAGTACGACTGGAACAACCCGGTTGCCCGCGTGGTAGTGCGTCGCGTTCGCTGAAGCACTGAGCCCGGACTCGTCAGGGGTGGTGCTGGTACTGCTCCAGCACTTCCCTGGTGGGCCCGTCATACTGGATATGTCCATGGCTCATGACGATGGTACGTGGGCACAATTCACGTAGCGTTTCCAGATTGTGGCTGACGAAAATGACGGTGCGACCCTCGGCGGACATTTCCTTGATTCGTTGCAGGCATTTGCCGCGAAAATTGACGTCCCCCACCGCAATGACTTCGTCGAACAACATGATGTTTGCGTCCAGATGGGCGGCAACGGAGAAAGCCAGGCGCACATACATGCCGCTGGAATAACGCTTTACCGGGGTATCGAGCATGCCTTCTACCTCGGCGAATGCCACGATGTTGTCAAACTTGGCGCGAATCTCGTGTAGCTCCATGCCCAGGGTGGCGCCCACCAGAAACAGGTTTTCCCGCCCGGTGAACTCGGGATGAAAACCCGCCCCGACCTCCAGCATGGAGCCCACTTTGCCCTGGATCAGCGCATAGCCTTCCGTGGGCCAGGTGATGCGCGAAAGTATCTTGAGCAGGACCGACTTGCCCGCGCCGTTGTGTCCGATGAGGCCAACGATCTCGCCGTGACGAATTTTCAGGTCGACGTTGCGCAGTGCCCACAACACTTGCGCTGCATTACTATCCTGCTGCGGGCCGTGCTTCAGCTTGGCGATGGTGCGGCGCACGGCATTTTCATATACCTGGTGCAAACCCCGGGACAGGCCGCGCGTGCCCAGCACAAAGCGTTTGCCGAGCTGACTGACTTCAATTGCGTATTCACCCATGATTTAAACCACGTCCGAAAACGTGATTTCTTCGCGCCGGAACCAGTACAGGCCGGACACCAGAATGGTCATGGCAACGCCCCCTGACACGAGCAACATGCGCAGGGGCAGCTCTGTTTCACCCGTCAGCGCCCAGCGAAATCCTTCCACCACGGCGGCCATCGGATTGAGTTCGTACAGCAGTCGCCAGGCTTCCGGGACGACGGTGATCGGGTAAGCCACCGGGGTGGCAAAAAGCCATAGTTGCGTGATGAATGGCATGGCGTGGTTCACGTCGCGAAACCGGACATTGATGGCGGCCAGCCACAGACCTACACCCAAGGCAGTCAAAGCCGCCAGCAGCACCAACAAGGGCAGCGCGAGAATTTGTGGCCCGGGGATGATGCCGTAGTAGAACATCAATGGAATGAGCACCACCATGGAGGTTAACAGGTCGACCAAACCACCCAGGACTGCAGCCAGCGGCAGTAATAAGCGTGGAAAGTACGCTTTTGAAATTACCGACTGTTGCCCCACCACGCTGGTACTCGCTACGGTCAGGGCGTGCACGAAATAGGTCCACGGAACCAGGGCGCAGAACGCAAACACCGGATAGGGAACATCGCCCGAGGATACGTTCAGCCAGCGCCCAAAAAATACACTGAACACCACCATGGAAACCACTGGCTGGACAATGACCCAGGTGACACCGGCCAGGGTTTGCTTGTACCGGGCCTTCACATCCCGCCACACAAAAATGGCCAGCAGGCGGCGGTACTCGTATACCTCCTGCAGGTTCAACGGCATCCAGCCCGCATGCGGCTCAATGCGCCTCGTGGGCAGCTTATTGGTGTCGAACTTCATGCCTTTGGATGCCTGATCAACGCCCGCAACCACCGGCTCAGGGCCAGCCGGTTTACCAGCCGAAGGCCCAAAGCGTGGCGGGCGGACTGGGTCTTGTCAAGCAACCACTGCCAGGCATAGTGGCGGCGCGAGTCGTAGTGGTAGAGGACCGTGTCAAGCAGCACCTCCTGGCGCAAGGCCCCGTCCCGGCTCATACGCAGAGCCCAATCCATGTCTTCTGCATAGTCCACGTCCGCAAAGCGGTAATGTCGGGCAATTTCACTGCGAATCGGGGTGATGTGGCAGGGCGGCCGGACGTATTCCCCCCGGCACTCATACCAGTCGGTGTACCTGATGGAGTGCACCAGCTTTCGCGGGTGGCGTCCGCAAAAAGTAATTTCGCCTGCATGGGAAATACAATCGGCCGCAGGGTTTTCGCGAATCGCAGCAAGGATGATCCGAACATAGTCAGGGCTGACGCGGTCATCATCATCAACGAATACCAGGAACCGTCCGCGGGCCCTGTCCATGAGCTGGTTGCGTTTTGCTCCCAGTGCCTCGATACCATCGTCACTCAGGGCGCGAATCTCGACGGCTGCCCCGGCTCCGGGCGCTGCGCTCTGGCGCGCCAGTTCCTCACGCAAACGCGTATACAACGGCAGCCGGGATTCCATCGTAGCGATGAGAATGCTCAGTACGCATTCGCCGTTCGCCGGCTGGGTATTCATACCCCATGCCCCGGCCCATACTCCTTCGAGCGCTCCCGCACAAACTCCTGCACGATGCTGCGTAGCTGCCGCATGAACTGTTCCTCGGTGAAGTCCAGCATGCGCGCTGCCAGCACTTGCCGCAGTCGTGACTGCAACTCGTCGCTTTCAAGCGCACAGCAAATGCGCTCGACCGCCTGATCGTCGGAACCATACATCAGCCCGGGCTCATTTCCGATGATTTCAACCTGCCCGCCGTTACCCGGCACGAAGACCAGGCAACCGGCGCGGACCAATTCTGCCACGGCAATACCGAAATGCTCATCCAGCATGGTATGCAAGCCGTAACGGCAGGCCCCCACCCGTTGTTCAAGTTCATTGCGGCTGATGCCATGGTGCAATCGCACCCAGGGCCCTGCTGCCTGTGCGCGTTCACGCAGCAGGTATGCGTACGCCGGGTCCTGGATATCGCCGATAATTTCCAGGCGGACGTCAAGGCCGCGCCGGCGCACTCGTTCAATAATGTCTATAGCTTCAAGCTGTCGTTTCCCCGGCTCAATGCGGCCCAGCGAGACAAAGGAGTGTTTGCGCTGTTCCCAGGCAACGGGGGGCGCTGACCAGCCCACCGGTGGGTGCAACACCTGGGCTTGTACGCCGTAAATGCTTCCCACGAGACTGGCAGTCCAATGCGAATTCACCAGCGTCAGGTTGCGCACTATACGCTCGAAGGAAATTCCCGATGAAAGCATCCATGGCCGGTACTGTCCCCTAAAAAATGCGCCCAGGCGCCCGGCGGGCGATAGGCGACGCACGGCATCGACCCGTTCCCGGTGCCTGGCCAAGTATGGATAATGCACATACTGGATACCCGGTCGGCCAAAATCCATTTCATTGTCAACCGCCATCGTGACGTCGAATTCTCCGCCCGTCTGGCGCGCTTTGCGCATCAGCCACGCAGCACGCTGAAAGCTGTGCTGGTCTGGATCAATGCGGTGGCTGTGCCGCACCAGCCAGGGTATTTGTACAAAGCGGAAGTCGCGTTCCTCCAGGCTGGTGCCAAAGTGCCGGTTCAATGCCGCAAAGTTCGGTCGCCGGGCACACAGTACGGTTACGTCCCAATCCTGCCGCAGGCCCTGTAGTGCCCATGCGCCGACACATTGCCCCCCACCCGGCGGATTCAGATTGACCGAACAAAAAAGCAACTTACCCCTGGTGCCGGGGCCGACTGCGGTCACTGTGTTCTTCCCGGGCCGGCAGGGTATTTCCCCAATAATCTGTCTTTAAGAAAGCTGAGTACGCCAAGCGCAAGGCCTACGGCGCTATAGCAGTACTGCAGCCAGATCATCGGGACGGCACGAAGCGCAAACCAGGCACCCCGCGATCGCCACAGGAATGTAAGAAACTGAGCATTGAGTAGCACGAGCACCAGCAGCAGTCCCGCTTCTGCGGCCACCACGGAATCATGCAGCAGCGGCGCAAGGAACATCAGGCCGACCGTCACCATACTCGTGATGTTGTTGGTGCGCAGATTAAGATCGCGGTGAAATATCCGGCGTTGCAGCATGATTTTCGTCCAGGGAATTGCGCGCTGGAACACATCTGCGCGCACCAGGCTGGCCAGGGTGTAACGTTTGGTGTGGGTTAGCTGGATTGCAGAGCTTAGTAAAATGCGGTGCCCCGCCTGGTGCAGGCGATAGCCCAGCTCGACGTCTTCCATTGCCCGGTAGCGCTCGTCGAATCCGCCCGCCTGGGTGAAAACTTCCCGCCTGATGGCGCCATAGCCGCCGCAGAAGGTTGCAGCTTCCCGTCCCGAAACCTGGTGGGTATAGTGGTGCAACAGGTTTTTATACTGGGATGCAAAGTTCTGCGCCGGCGTGTCGTCCTGGTAGGAACAAAAGGTGGCTGCCACATCAGGCTGCTGCGTAAACACATGCATGATCCGGTCCAGTGTATCGGGCTCAATGAGCACATCGGCGTCGAGAAAAAACAACAGTTCCGCCTGCGCCAGTTGCACGCCACGGTTGCGCGCCGTGGCCGCACCACGATTTCGATCGAGCCGCACAAAGCGGCCACAGCGCTCCCGCGCGATTTGGTCGCTGCCATCAGTGGAGTGGTCATCAACGACTATAAGTTCGTAATCGGTCAGATGCGAGCGCTGCAGTGCGTCCAGGCATTGGCCCAGGGATCCGATCGCGTTGTACACGGGGATGATGACCGACACACGCGGCAGCGCAGATACTGCAGTGCCGGGTTCACGCAATTCCGGCTCAGCGCCAGCCGGGACTATGCGGCCGTAGGCATCCAGCAAGCCTTGCACCACCAGGTTCCAGTCATAGCTGCTTGCCACGGTTTGCCGCGCGGTATTTACCATGCTGCGCCAGCTTTCCCGGTTGTCCAGTAAATGCAGGATCTGCCGGGCAAAATCTCCAGGCTCATCGGCAATGAACAGGTCCTTACCCTCTTTCAGTACCAGGCCCTCGCAGCCCACGCGGCTTGACACCACCGGTCGGCCCAGCGCCATGGCTTCAAGTATTTTCAGGCGCGAGCCGCCGCCACTGCGCAGCGGTGCAATGGCCACGTGTGCGCGCTGGTAAAAGGGTGTGAGGTCATCCACCCGGTCGGTGATTTCCACCTGCCCAGGTTGTGCCAGGTGCGCAAGAAATTTCTGCCCGCCCGAGCCAATTATGGTCAGGCGGCAGCGAGGGCGTTGACGCTGCACCAGCGGCAGTACGTCGCGGCAAAATGTCTGCATGGCATCGCGGTTGGGCAGGTAACCCATGGTACCGACGAATACCAGTTCGCCACCGCTTGTAGCATCACTGGCCGCAGCATCTGACCAGGGTTCGGGCAGGGGCAAGAGCTGCGTGCAGTCCACTCCGTTCTGGACAATGCTGATTCGCCCCGCCAATGGTTTTGCTGCATTGACGTCAAGGTTCCGGGCAAGGTTTTCCAGCCGGGCGCGGTCCTGTGCGGATACCACGATCGAAAGGTCAAACTGTCGTGCAACCCGCGCCTCCCAACCCCGCAACGACAGCCATTTCAGCGCGGCAGGCACTCGCCCCGCACCCGAACTCATGTCCAGCATGCTGCGGTACTGCTGCGCCCCGATGTTGTGCAATGACAGCACGCAAGCCCCACGAAAGCCGGGCGCCAGATCCGCGCGATATGGCGCCAGGAAAGAGTGCTCGATTTGCACAATATCAAAGGCCTGCTCCGCCGTAAGCTGCCTGATGCGTCGGGCCAGTGCGGGGTAATAAAAAGGCGTGGTTGCACAAGGCCGACCAGCTGGCAGGCCGCGCACTGCCATGCCTAATGTTGCCAGCCAGCTTCGATCAGCAACAACGCCATCGACATGCCGGCAATACGCCCGCATCGACTGCATGTGTTCTTTCTCTGCGGGAAATTCCAGCAGAGAGAGGACTGACACCTCGTGCTGCTGCGCCACGCGCGATATCAGGTTGAAATCCCGGATTCTCGCGCCACTGCATGGTGGGACCGGCAGACCGTAGGTAATGAACAGGATTTTCACTGGAAAGCAGAGACTGACGCGGCTGGATGCGGGTCCTTGCGTTCAGGCATCACGATGGAGGACCTCAAAATTTGGCATTCCGTGGCAGCGGTAACCCATCTCATGCGCCATGATGCCAAGGCCTTCGGTTTCGATCTCTCCGCGATAGTCACCACGCCAGGCGCGCAGGAAATCGAAACGGGAGTGGCACTGGTTATCCTGTCGCACACGGGCAATCGGGCGGCCGAGAAAAAAAGTGGGGAAAATCAAGCCCTCGCGATGGATGTCAGCGCGCACCAGCAGCACCGTGCCACCCACCGTGTCGAGCTCCACCAGGTCACCTTCCTGGCGCATGCCATCCATGTGCAGCCTGCCATGATCGCGCCAGGCATTGCAGTCGAACGTGGGCCCACCATATTCCTTCACGCAGTGTGGCTGAACTATGTCCTTGCCGGTTGCGAGCACGCGCTGAATCAGGTCTGGCGGGTATTCAATGATGTCGACGTCGAGCCACAACACCCAATCATGTTCCTGTAAGGCGTTAAACAACAGGAAATTTCGACTCTTGGCCAGCACGCAGCGACGGTTTTTCTGTATGCTTCGGTCCCAGCGCTTCTTGCCCGTTGGAAGCTGGAAGTCAAAATCCCTTTTCCATATACGCGCAGAGGCAAAATGGCCGGCACACGCATGCAATTCAGCCTGAAATTTTTCAAACGTGCCGTCGGTGCTGTCACTTTCCAGCAATCCCACGGACAAGAGCTCGCGCGGGTAGTCCAGGCTGCGCAAACCCGCAAAATAGCTCTTCAGGCACGTGCTGGCGTTTTTTACCGGGGTGAGGATAAGAATTTTCGCTTGAGCAACCATTGGCAAGGTCGGATGTGCCGGCCTGTCTCCACTTGATGAGGCATGCGTTCATGATACTCAAGTCAAAAATCCATTGCGAGAAAGCGCTTCCGGCAATCAGCGCGACCGGTACTTGCACGCCGGATCATTTAACGTAATGCTCAAGCCCATGATGGCTGGTACGAGGAGGGCGCCGGGTGCCTGACCTGTCACAGAAGCAACCGAGGGTGATTTGCATTGGCGCGGGTCCAGCCGGACTGACCGCAGCCTATCGCCTGACTGCGGCCAGGGCAAATGTCACAGTGCTGGAGCGCGACCCGGTGCATGTGGGCGGAATATCCCGCACGGAGAAGTACAAAGGATTCCGCTTCGACGTCGGTGGACACCGGTTTTTTTCCCGCTCTAAGGAAATTGAGGCGCTGTGGGACGAGATCCTCGGCGACCAGCTGATCAACCGTCCGCGCAAATCACGCATTTTCTACAAGGGCAAGCTGTTCGACTATCCCCTGCGCGCCCTGGACGCCTTGACCAAGCTGGGCTTTTTTGAATCCGCCTGGTGTATGGTTTCTTATTTCAAAGCGCGGCTGGTTCCCATGCGCAATCCGCAAACTTTCGAAGACTGGGTCACCAACCAGTTCGGGCGACGTTTATTCAGCATTTTTTTTGAGTCGTATACCGAAAAAGTCTGGGGTATGAAATGCAAGGAAATCTCCGCAGATTGGGCGGCACAGAGAATCAAGGGCCTGTCTCTGGGAGGCGCAGTGAAAAACGCACTGATTCCTTCCTGGCTACAGCGCGCAAGTAAAAAGCCCAAAACCCTGGTCGAGCAATTTCGCTACCCGCGACTTGGCCCAGGCCAAATGTGGGAGGCCTGTGCAGAAAAAGTGAGCCAGAGGGGTGGGGAAGTGTTGCTGGGAATGGAAGTACACCGCCTGGTGCGCAATCCCGTGAGTGGCGAATGGACCGTTTTCGCCTTGGACCCGGAGGGCGGACGGCACGAATTTCACGCCGATCACGTCATTTCGTCCGCAGCGATTTCGGATCTGGCGGAATACCTCGAACCCCGCTTGCCTGAGCCGGTGCTCGCGGCCGCCCGGGCCTTGCACTACCGCGACTTTATTACCGTGGCGCTGATCGTCAAAGACGTGGATTGCTTCGACGACAACTGGATCTACATTCACGATTCAATGGTTAAAGTAGGCCGCATTCAGAACTTCAAGTCGTGGTCTCCCCACCTGGTGCCGGATCCGGACCTGAACTGCCTGGGCCTGGAGTATTTCTGCTTCAAGGGAGACGGCCTGTGGGATGCGAAGGATGAAGACCTGGTGCGGCTGGCGGATGAAGAGCTGATCCAGTTGGGACTGGTGACCCCGGGACATGTCATGGATGGCACGGTGATTCGCCAACCCAAGGCCTACCCGGTGTACGACGATAGCTATGAAGAGCGGGTTGCGCTTTTTCGCAGTTGGTTGGATAAGCACATGCCGGAATTGCACCTTGTCGGACGCAACGGCATGCACAAGTACAACAACCAGGACCACGCCATGATGACCGCATTGCTCACAGCGGAAAATATCCTCGCCGGACAGAAACTCTGGGATGTCTGGCGGGTAAACCAGGACGCCGAATACCACGAGATGGGAGAGGACCGGACGCTGGCATTCAGTGAGCGGCGGGTGCCTCGCTCAATTTCCGATTGAGCGCTTCCAACTCCTCGCGCGACTCGGCATGCTGCGGTTGCAACTCCAGGGCTTCCATTAGCAATGTCCGGGCGGCGAGCAGGCTGCTGCGTTCCGTGGGATGCATCTGGATCAGAGCCACTGCCTCGAAGTACTTTCTGAGAAAGGTTTTTGCTTCCCCCTTGATGGCCAGCCCCACTTGCTCCTCGGCTTCAATTCTGCGGCCGAGGTGAAGGTACATCATGGCTAGGTTAAAGTGCGCGAAGGATGTCGCGAGCGGTCTGCGCCCGACAGACAGAAAGGCCCGCTCGGCATCCTTGTAGCGGCCAACCTGTCCATAAGCCGATCCGCAGTGAGTGCCCAGGTCATTCAAAGAACCATCGCGTTGCAGATGTGCATCACACAACTCCACGGCGCGGGCGTTATTTTTTTCCCGCAGTTGGGCGGCCAGCAGGGTGTTAAGAATAGGGCTTTTATTGCGCAACTTTTGGTAATCGGTTTCAAACAACAGAATGTCGCTGGCCCAATCGGCGTTGCGCGACCAGGTCAGTGGCATCAGGACAGCGCAGATGATCAGGGTGGCGATCACGGCGGCATTCAGGCTGAACTTCCGTGCAAACAGCCAGAGACCAAATGCCAGCATGATGGCAAAACCGACCGATGGCAGATAAAGAATGCGGTCCGCCAGGCCCGGGTAGCTGCCCGATTCGCCCATTAAGCCGCTCGACGGCAGAATTGCAATGTAGAAAAAAGCCAGGCCGATCAGGAATAAAGGCCGCTTGCGCACATACGCCACAACTGCGCCAACCAGCACGGCCAGTTGGGCTGCAAGCGCCAACCGGGTGTTTATTCCCGGGGCATCGTAATAAATCTGCAGCGGGTGCGGCCACAATTGAATCTTTAATCCTTCGAACCACATACCAATCGCCGGCTGCACCCGAGCCGGGTTGAAGCCCAAGCCGTGCTGCAAAGACGAGAAAACCTGGCCCGCTGCACCGGGGGGCTGTAACCCGGGCTCCGCGCCGGAACCTTGCACCACTGCGGTTGCCAGGGCATGCGAACGCAGGACCAGGTAAATGCCCAACGGCAGTAGCAGGCTGAGCACCGGAGCGCAGGCCCGCAGCCGTTGCTGCCAGGAATCGGAGCGGGTCAACCACAATACGGCTACTGCCAGCAGGGGGAGCGCAGCGCTGCTTTCACGGCAAAACAGCACCAGCACATAGACCATGTTTAGTCCCAACCACGCTTTTCCCGGTTGCTTTTGCCGGCAATCGAGGAACCACTTCAAGCCACCAACCACCCCTATGGTGACAAGGATTTCGGACCCGTTAAAAACCGAATTCACCACTTCGGCATGGATGGGGTGAACGCCAAACAGCAAGGCTACCAGAAGCGCCAACGCCCTGGATTCGCTCCGCTCATGTCCGCAAAGCTCCAACAACTGCCTGAGGAAACCATAAACAAGCAGGGTTGCAAGCACGTGCAAGACAATGTTAACGAGGTGATATCCTGCCATCCATTCGCCAAACAACTGTGACTCCGCAGCGATGAAGAGCAGCAGCAGTGGACGATAGAGTTTGGAATCGGTGCCACTGGCAGCCCAGAGATCTTCGCTAAAAAAGCGCAGCACGTCAGCTATGCTCAATCCGGAGAATCGGCTGCTGTCTACAAAAACCCGGTCATCGAAGGTGATGTTGTCGGGCCAGGCATTGGCATAGGCAAGCAGGGTGAACAGCACGAGCACCAGGCAGGCGATGCCATTACTCACCCCTGCCCGGTTGATGGGCCGCAGGCCAGGAGTAGTAATTTTATTGGGAGATGAGCGCTGTGCGCGGGGGTGCTTTCGTTGGGCCATGGCTTGAGTCTACGAACCTCGCAGGGGCACTTCAAGGAACTTTGTACCACCTGCGCCGGCCCGGGTCAGAAATCACCCAAATGCGAGCAGGAAAGTGTCTGCTGTGTAATACTTTTGTCGTAATCATGGTCATTTGTGGATAATATTGCTCAGGCAATCTCTGAATAAATCAGAGTTTCCTCAGGTTTCATTCGCTGACAGGAGAGGGTTGTGAGTTCGGATATCGCCAGAAAAAGCGCCACAGAGCTCATGACGGAGCGAGCCATGACCGGGCTGTTCAGCCGCGCCTTTTCCCAGCCCCTTAAGCTTCTGGGGCAAAGTGAGGCGTCTCTTTCCAGCTACGCTGTCTTTTGGTGCGTGGCCTATCATGCCGGAAGCACGCAGGTGGAAGTTGCTGATCTTACAGGGCTTTCCGCCAAAACCGTTTCCCGGGTAATTTCCCTCTTGGGAGAAACCGGGCAGGGTCGCGGCTGGATAAGACAGGAATCCGACCCGGCCGATCGGCGGGTGCGCCGCCTGCACCTGAGCCGCAAGGGCGAAAAAATTCACGCCAGGCTGCTGGCTGACCTGGGAACATTTGCTGGCGAGATACCCGCCGGCTAAAGCATCTCTTTAAGTCAACATCTTGTCTGCCCGGGACAAGTGCGCATTACCCCCAGCCCGTATTGTTCTCCCTGCTTTTGCCGGGACGGACATGCCGCGGGTGAACACCATGATGAAACTCAAGCTCAAGAACCCGTGGCGCGACAGCCTGATGATTGCAACCGGGCTGAGCGCACTGGTTTTTACTTCTTCCCAGTTGTGGCAGGCAGGGCTGGCAGAATGGAGTTTTGCGCTGCTGTTTGCCACAGCCTGGTCACTGATCAGCCTGTTCCTGGCAAACGACGGGTTCAACGAGGAATCGGGCGTAATCCTGGCCCACCTGCTCGACGACAATGTTGATCACCTGCACGAGCGCATCCACCGGTTGGAGCAGGAGTTGGCCAGCCGCAACGACAGCGGCTCTTTCCGCGCAAAACAGGCCACTAGTAGCCTCTAACAACCAAAACGGCCCCCGGGAAAAGCGGGGGATGGACAGGGCCACCTCCCTCGTTCCGAACATCGCCAATTCCACCACCACGCATGGTTTTTCCGCCCGACCACATCCTTGGAAGCTCATGGCCTTGGAAGCTCATGGCCATCCCGGATCGGGTTGCGTGTTCCTGGGGTTGAAAAGCGCCTTCCGGGCCCATTCCCCGGGGGCCCTAAAAACGTCGCGATGGCATCAGGCCGGTAATTAAAAACGCATTAGAGTGCGCTCATCCTGAGCTGATGGTCCATCCCTGGCCTGGACCGCATCTTCCCGCAGCGGTCCAGTCCGAATGTCACCGTACCGAGATTATTTCGGCATGTCAACGCATCCCTGGCGCGCTGGCCTGTTGCGCTGACCTTTCGGGATAGAAACCCGATCTGGGCTTTTATAACTTTTTAGAATCTATTCATTCAAAATATTAACTTCCACAATGATGGCCCGTGAACTAAATTAGGGAAGCTCTGATTTATTCAGAGTTTCCTTGGCTGCCGGTGATTAAACCTTTGGAGTAACGCACGCCATCACGGAGTACCGTACTGTTGCCATCTTACCCAAGCGATTTGCACAAACTTCACGATCCTGAGCGCGACTTCAAGGATAGTTGTGGTTTTGCCCTGCTGGCCCACATGGACGGGCAAAAAAGCCACTGGCTGGTGGAAACGACGCTGGAATCATTGGCGCGGCTGAGCCACCGCGGCGCGGTTGCCGCTGATGGCAAGTCAGGTGACGGTTGCGGCATCATGCTGCAGTTTCCCGAACCCTTCCTGCGCGCAGTGGCCGCCGATTGTGGTTTTCGCCTGGCGGAAAATTTCGCCGCAGGCCTGGTGTTCTTCTCCCCCGACACCGTACTGATTGAACGCGGCAAACAGATACTTACCGATCACCTGGGCCGCCGTTCGCTGGAAGTTATTGGCTGGCGTGAAGTACCGACCAATCCCGCCGTTGTTGGAACCCAGGCCCTGGCCAGCATGCCTGCCATTTACCAGGTGTTTGTCAACGCGCCACCTGGCTGGCGCAGGCATGACATCGAGCGCCAATTGTTTGCCGCGCGGCGCTTTGCGTTTGAAGAACACCGTGCCCTGCCCGATCCGGATCCACTGTATTACGTGGTGACCCTGTCCAACCTGACCATGGTGTACAAGGGCCTGATCCAGGCCGCGCATTTGCGCGATTTTTTCCTCGATTTGCGCGATCCGCGCATGACCTCCGCTATTGGTGTTTGCCACCAGCGTTTTTCTACCAACACGCTGCCACGCTGGAATTACGCCCAGCCATTCCGTTACCTGGCGCATAACGGCGAAATCAACAGTGTGAACAGCAATCGCGATTGGGCCAACGCGCGTGCCGGAATTCTGCAGTCCCCGCTATTGCCTGCATTGGAATCCCTGTCCCACCTGGTGAACGAAGTCGGCTCGGACTCATCATCGCTGGACAATTTGCTGGAGGTTTTCCTGGCCGGCGGCATGGACTTGTTCCGCGCCTTGCGCTTGCTGATCCCGCCTGCCGTGCGCGAAGACATGGATCCGGACCTGAGCGCCTTCCTGCAGTTCAATACCATGCACCAGGAACCCTGGGACGGACCGGCCGGCGTGGTCACCACCAACGGCGAAATAGCCTGCTGCACCCTGGATCGCAACGGCCTGCGTCCGGCGCGCTACAGCATTACCCACGACGGCGTATTTACTGCAGCTTCCGAGACCGGCGTCTGGGACTGTCCGCCCGATCGCATCAAGCGACGCGGCCGCCTTGGCCCGGGTGAAATAATCGCAGTGGACACAACCACCGGCAAATTGTGGAAATCCGGCGCTATCGACGACAACCTCAAGGCCCGCCACGCCTACCGCGAGTGGATGACCGAGAACGTCGTGAAGATATGGAATAACGACGATCAGGAACGCAAGCCAGCCAACAAGTTCATGCGTGAGTCGGCTGGCTTGTTGCCTACTTTCCAGAAATTGTTTGGCCTCAGCGCAGAAGAGTGCGAAGCCGTTATCAATCCAACCGCTTTGCAGTCACAAGAACCCGTGGGTTCGATGGGCGATGACACGCCAATGGCCGTGCTGTCGTTACGCAATCGCTCCATTTATGATTATTTCCGTCAGGGTTTCGCCCAGGTGACCAACCCGCCAATCGACCCTTTGCGGGAATCGGCCGTGATGTCGCTGCAAACCAGCATCGGGCGGGAACATAACGTGTTCCATGAAACCGCCTCGCACGCGCATCGCGTGGTGCTGCCCTGGCCGGTGCTCAACTACGTCAAGTACCAAACCCTGCTCGGACTGGATCAGCGGCACTACCGCAACCAGCGCTACAGCCTCAACTACGATCCCGTGCAATTTAGTCTGCGCAGCGCCATCGAAGCGCTGGTAGCTGACTGCCTGGCATCAGTCAAAAATGGCGTCACTATCCTCGTGCTCAGCGATCGCGACATCAGCTACGAACGGCTGACCATCCCGGCGCCGCTGGCGGTAGGGGCGGTGCACCAGGCCCTGATGCGGGCCCATGAGCGCACCCGCGCCAACCTGGTGATAGAAACCGGGTCGGTGCGTGACCCCCACCAGTACGCCGTGCTGCTCGGCCTGGGGGCCACGGCCATCTACCCCTACCTGGCCTTCCAAAGCATCAACCAACAGATAGAAAGCGGCGCTTTGACTGGCGACCCAATCGAATTGCGCAAAAGCTATCGCCGTGGCA
The DNA here is from genome assembly GCA_031362985.1 of Lysobacterales bacterium. Lineage (GTDB taxonomy): Bacteria > Pseudomonadota > Gammaproteobacteria > Xanthomonadales > SZUA-36 > SHZL01. The sequence goes on from JANLTO010000017.1 coordinate 53,420, forward strand.
TCCGCAAAGGCCTGTTGAAAATCCTGTCCAAAATGGGCATCTGTACCATGGCCAGCTACCGCGGTTCGCAGCTGTTCGAAGTCATCGGCATTTCCAGCGAAATAACCAGCCTGTGCTGCCCGAAAGTAAAATCCATGATCGCCGGGGCTGGCTTTGCCGAACTCGAGGACGATATACGCAAGGTGCACGAACTGGCATGGGATGATCAGTCGCCGCCCACCCGTGACGGAATCTACCGCTACGTGCATGGCGGCGAGCAGCATGCCTACAACCCCGGCGTGGTCATGAGTCTGCAAAAGGCGGTGGCCAGTGGTGATTGGGCCGATTACCGCAGCTACGCCGATACGGTTAACCAGCGGCCGCCACTGACTCTGCGCGATTTGTGGGCATTGAAGTCCACAACAGGCGCTGTGCCCATTGAGCAGGTGGAAAGCGCAGAAAAAATCTTTCCGCGCTTCGATTCTGCCGGAATGTCGATTGGCGCCCTCTCGCCCGAAGCTCACCAGGCGCTGGCCATAGCCATGAACCGCCTGGGCGGACGCTCCAACTCCGGCGAAGGCGGGGAAGATTCGGCGCGATTCAACACCGAACGAAATTCACGCATCAAGCAAGTGGCCTCCGGTCGCTTTGGCGTCAATGCTCACTACCTGGTCAACGCCGACGTGCTGCAGATCAAGATCGCCCAGGGCGCCAAGCCGGGCGAGGGCGGGCAGTTGCCGGGCCATAAGGTCAGTGCAGAAATTGCTGCGCTGCGGTGCTCGACCCCCGGCGTCACCCTGATATCACCACCACCACATCACGACATTTACTCCATAGAGGACTTGTCGCAACTCATTTTCGACTTGAAGATGGTCAACCCTGCAGCGCTGATCTCGGTCAAGCTGGTGTCCAGTTCCGGGGTGGGCACCATCGCGGTGGGCGTGGCCAAGGCCTATGCTGACCTGATCACGATAGCCGGCTACGACGGCGGCACGGGGGCCAGCGCCTTGAGCTCAGTCAAATATGCCGGTGCGCCGTGGGAGCTCGGCCTGGCTGAAACCCACCAGGCCCTGGTGGAAAACGGTTTGCGTCACAAAATACGCCTGCAGGTTGACGGCGGCCTCAAGACCGGCCTCGACGTGATCAAGGGCGCCATACTGGGCGCAGAAAGCTTCGGCTTTGGTACCGGGCCAATGGTGGCGCTGGGCTGTAAGTATCTGCGCATCTGCCACCTCAACAACTGCGCCACCGGCGTCGCTACCCAGGACAAACGGCTGCGCGATGGGCATTTCCACGGCTTGCCCGAGCGCGTCATGGCTTATTTCGGCTTCCTGGCCCGCGATGTGCGCGAAATCATGGCTGAGTTGGGTATTGAGCAATTTACCGACCTCATCGGCCGCAGCGATTTGCTGCTGCAGTTGCCCGGTATCACCACCAAGCAGCGCACGCTGGACCTGTCACCCATTCTGCGCTCTGCAGCCACGCGCAAGAGCGAGCCGGTGTTCTGTACCGTGGAGCGCAACCCGCCCTTCGACCAGGGACGGCTCAACCAGGAAATTCTTGCGGCCGCAGCCACCGCCATTGCGCAGGGTGGGAGCTGGTCAGGTGATTTTGTAAGTCATAACTACGACCGCTCCATCGGCGCCATGCTGGCAGGTGAAGTAGCGCGGCAACATGGCCGTGCAGGCCTGCCAGCCGATACCCTGCAGGTGCGTCTGACCGGAACCGCCGGCCAAAGCCTGGGGGCGTGGAACACGCACGGTATCAGCCTGTATCTGACCGGTGACGCCAATGATTATGTCGGCAAAGGCATGTCCGGGGGACGTATCGTCATCACCACCGCAGACTCCGATCGCCAGCGGGCGCGGCGTAATGTCATTTGCGGCAACGCCTGTTTGTACGGAGCCACGGGGGGAGAACTGTTTGCCCACGGCCAGGCCGGTGAACGGTTTGCCGTGCGCAATTCCGGCGCTTCAGCCGTAATTGAAGGAGCAGGCCACCACGCCTGTGAGTATATGACCGGTGGAACCGTGGTTATTCTCGGGCCGGTGGGGCCGAATCTTGCGGCGGGCATGACCGGAGGTGAGTTGTTTGTACTTGACCCCAACCACCAGGTCGATCAACTGCTCAATCCCGAGTTCGTCGAATCCAGCCTGTTGGAAGAACAACGCTTTGCTGCGCCCCGCAGGCATTTGCACAGCCTGATCACCGCGCACGTCAACCATACGGGCAGCGATTGGGGCCGCAAGGTGTTGGATCAGTTTGAATTGATGCTGCCGCACTGGGTATACATCAAGCCGCGAAACCTGCAAGCCAGCAAAGACATTTCGCAGCAGGATGTTCCACTGCGCCTGGTGAAGGCCTGAGTCCATGAAGGCCTGAATCCATGAAAGATGAAGTGATAAAAAGACGGCACGACGATTTTGCCTTTCTGGATCGCGCTCGCAGCGACCCGGACGTCTACCCTCTGGAAATCCGCCGCAGTGAATTTCGCGAAATTTACAAACCATTTGCGGCCGAGGAAGCGGCTGACCAGGGCGAGCGTTGCCTGGATTGCGGTAACCCGTATTGCGAGTGGAAGTGCCCGGTGCACAACTACATTCCCGACTGGCTGAAACTGGCATCCGAAGGCCGCATCCTGGAAGCCGCATCCCTGTGCCACGAAACCAACAGCCTGCCGGAAGTTTGTGGCCGTATCTGCCCACACGACCGCTTGTGTGAACAAGCCTGCACCCTGCAAACCGGGTTTGGCGCCGTAACCATTGGCGCGATGGAGCGCTACATCGTTGATGAAGCCTTCAGACTGGGCTGGCGGCCTGACCTCTCACGGGTTCGGCCCACACCCTGGAGCGTGGGTGTGGTTGGCGCCGGCCCGGCCGGGCTATCGTGCGCTGATGTTTTGTCGCGCAATGGTATCAGCGTGACGGTGTACGACCGCTATCCCGAGATTGGCGGCCTGTTGAGTTTCGGCATCCCGGATTTCAAGCTGGAGCTCAAGGTCATACGCACGCGACGGGAAGTGCTGGAAGATGCAGGTATCCGCTTTCGCCTGAACTGCGAAATCGGGCGCGATATAAAAGCGCACGAATTACTGGGGATGCACGATGCATTGTTTTTGGGCACCGGCACGTATACTCCGGTGGAAGCGCAGCTGCCCGGCATGGAGAACGGTGGTATCGTTCCCGCCCTGCCATTCCTGATTGGCCAGACCGGGCATTTGTACAACCTGGACTTGCCGGACTACCCCCACATCAGCCTGGCAGGTCAACGTGTACTGGTGCTGGGTGGTGGCGATACCGCCATGGACTGTGTGCGTACGGCGATTCGGCAAGGCGCTCAGTCCGTGCACTGCATTTATCGTCGTGATCGCGAGAACATGCCAGGCTCGCAGCGGGAAGTAGACCATGCGATGAAAGAAGGGGTGCAGTTTGCCTTTAACACCCTGCCACTTGGCCTCGTGCACGCGAACCGGTTATTGAGCGGGCTGCGCATTGCCCGTACCCGGCTGGTGCAAGACGCCAATGACAGTGGACGACCCCGCCCTGAGTTGATCGAAGGCAGCGAGCAAGTCCTGCCGGCCGATGCGGTTATTTTCGCTTTCGGCTATCGCCCCAGCCCACCCGACTGGCTACAGCATTTATCCGTTACAACCCACACCGGTGGCCTGGTGCAGACCGGCCCGCAACTGTCCGGCCAAACCTCCAATCCGCTAATTTTTGCGGCCGGCGACATGGTACGCGGCTCCGACCTGGTGGTCACCGCCATTGCCGACGCCCGCGCGGCGGCCAAATCCATCATCCAGCACCTGCAGATGCAACAGCCACAACTGCGGCGGGCTTGATAAAACCTGTGTGCCACCGCGAGGTGTTAGAATAAGGCCGCTTTCTCATTGACCCTTCTTTAGTTGACCCATGATGATCAAGATTACCGAAACACTCTCCTTGCAGGATGATGAAGTGCACCTGAGCGCCATTCGCGCACAGGGTGCCGGTGGCCAGAACGTCAACAAGGTTTCAAGCGCTGTGCATTTACGCTTTGACATTCCCGCGTCCTCCCTGCCGGAAATCTGCAAGCAGCGCTTGTTGGCCATGCCGGACCGCCGCGTCAATGACCAGGGCATCATGGTTATCAAGGCTCAGCGATTCCGTACCCTGGAGCAAAACACCAATGATGCCCTGGCGCGGCTTCGAGTGTTAATTCAGCAGTCCCTGGTTGAGCCCAGGAATCGAATTGCCACTCGCCCCAGCCGTTCTTCCACGGAACGCCGCCTGGATGGAAAGGTAAGGCGCGGTCGCCTGAAACTTTTGCGCAGCAATTTGCCGGAATAACACCGGTTCATTTGCACTGATGTTCTGACACGAACTATAATAGTTCCAATTACAATTGATGCTTTTCAGGAGACTCATTTAATGGCCCGAATTACTACCCGCAGCGCACAACAGCAGGATTTCATCGTACTAGCGAATGAGTTGGCGCGGGCCCATCATCGATTTTCACTTTTCGACGCGGAAATCCATCGTCTGTCCGGCTCCGGGCTTACTGCCCCACAAGCCAAAGTTCTTTTTTGCCTGGGCAATACGGATGGGCTGACCTGCAGTGAAATCACCGACGTAACACTGATTACCAAGGGAACCCTGACCGGCGTCATTGATCGTTTGGAAGAAAAAGGACTGGTGAAGCGCTGGGGCGATGCCGATGATGGCCGCATCATCATCGTGGCTTTGACCCGCGCCGGCGACCGACTGTTTAAACGGGAGTATCCGCGCTACCTCGAAAAGCTGAAAACGCAATTCGACGGGATCAGCGCCCGGGACCGCGAACAGGCCAGCAGGCAGCTGGAACAGATCGCCGGTCTGTTTTAAGGCGGCATGCCCGGCGGGGGTGCTCGTGCACCCCGCGTTAGGCTAGTCCGGCTTACCCTGGAACCGCGTCTAAAGGCTATTATTCCGCTAAATCAATCAAGCGCCGGGTGTTGGATGGACTGGATGATATTGTGGTGGGTGGTTGCGACCCTGTTGGTCACTGCCGGATTGGCTGGCACCGTGATCCCCGCACTGCCCGGCGTGCCCCTGGTTATGGCCGGCCTTTTTGTCGGCGCGTGGATCAACCATTTTGCGATCGTCGGCTGGGTGACGCTGGGTATTCTTGCCTTGCTGACAGTGTTTGCCCAGGTGGTGGACTTCCTCGCCAGCGCATTCGGTGTTCGTTATAGCGGCGCCGGTGTGCGCGCTTTCTGGGGCGCCACCCTGGGCGCGATTGTGGGGATTTTTTTTGGGATCCCGGGCCTGGTATTGGGCCCGTTCGCTGGCGCCGTCGTGGGTGAACTCAGCAGTGGTTCGGGTTGGCGTCAGTCCAGCCGGGCCGGGCTGGGAGCCTGGCTGGGTATGCTGTTTGCCACCGCTATCAAACTCGCCATTGCTTTTTTGATGATAGGGATCTTCATCATTCAACTCGGCTGGGGGCAGTCGGGTTGACCTGGGCTGCTTTCTTCGGCTGCCTTTAGTTCATCGCCCTAAGTGCATGACCTTTTTAGCACCCCCGATACACAGTCGTTCCTTCTAATAAGAACGTTTGTAATGAACTAAATTCACCGGATATCGTACTGGATAGAATTTTCTTATTACGCACTGCTTCTAATTCAGGAGGTAACGCAACGTCTATACCAAGTGTTTCCTCGATCACTTCCTTGAACTTGGCAGGGTGCGCGGTGCACAGGAACATTCCCTCTTCATCGCCGGCCAGAGACTGCTGCAGGGCCGCCCAGGCCAGGGCGCTATGCGGATCCGCCAGGTAGCCGTTTTGCCACAAAGCACGCATGGCGGCGCGGGTCTGTGCGTCATCCAAGGCTACTGAGTGCAGTAAGACTTGCAGGTCCAGTCGATGACGGCTGGACAGCTCCAGCACCCGGGGAAAGTTATTCGGTAGTGACACATCCATCGCATTGGTGATGGTTGCCACTGTGGCGTGGGGATCCCATTGGCCGCTGGCGAGAAAACGCGGCACCGTGTCGTTGGCATTGGTGGCAGCAATGATGCGGCGATAAGGCAGGCCAATAGTGCGGGCGATCAGGCCGGCGGTGACGTTGCCAAAATTACCACTGGGAACGCTGAGCACCAGTTTATCTACCGCGTGCGCCTGCGCCGCTGCTTCAAAGTAGTAGCATACCTGCGCCAGCAGGCGGGCGATGTTGATGGAATTGGCCGAGTTCAGGCCGAATGAGCGAACCAGCGATGGGGTATCAAAAGCTTGCTTCACCAGGCGCTGGCAGGTGTCGAAATCAGCCTCTATCGCCACAGTGCGCACATTGCCGCCCAGCGCACAAAACAGCTTTTCCTGCAGTGTCGAAATCCGGCCCTTGGGGTAGAGCACTACCACCTCAATGCCCGGCTGGCCGTAATAGGCGTGTGCCACGGCCGCGCCGGTATCGCCGGAGGTGGCGGTGAGTATGGTCATGGGTCCGCCGTCGTGGAACTCAGCCAGGCAGCGGGCCATGAAACGTGCGCCAAAATCCTTGAATGCCAGCGAGGGGCCGTGAAACAGCTCCAGCGCACCTATGGAATACTCACCCACCGGCTCTACGCGCGCTGTCCTGACGGGAAAATTGAACGCGGATTCCACCATGCGCTGCATGACGGGCAGCGCTATTTCGCCCTGGGTAAGGTGCTGCAAAATGGCTACGCTGCGGGGCACGAACCCGAGGCCAAGCAGACCCGGCACGTCGGGCAAAACATCAAAATTCCGGGGGAAATACAGTCCTTGCTGGCTCCCGAGGCCGGTCAAAACCGCCTGGCGAAAACTCGCCTGCTCTGTCGGGACCTTGATATTGATCAGTTCCAAGATTCCTCCACACCCCTGTCAGTAACCGGCGCTAAGGCTGCGGGCGCCACCCAGGTCAGCACGGCAGATGTGGGCAAAACCGCTATCGTCCTGCTGGTAATGTTCCTCCATCCAGCTGCGCAGCTGTTGCGCTACATCGGGCTTATCCGCCAGGGCAAAAACCGTTGGCCCAGAGCCGGAAATGCCAACGGCCAAGGCTCCCAGTGCCTTTAGCGCTTCGCGCGCCCGCTCAAACCCCGGCAACAGGCTGCGGCGCCAGGGCTCGGCAATCAGGTCCACCATCGAGGCGGCTGCCAGTTCGGTCTTGCCGGTGTAGAGGGCATACACGAATTGTGCAAACTGCGCGCCGTGATGCACCGCAGTTGCGCGCGGCAGTTGGCCCGGCAGCACGGCGCGGGCATCGCGTGTGTTTAATTCGGTACCCGGCCAACACACCACGGCCTGCCAGCGGACGGGCCAGGGCAGTGCGTACTCCGACTCATTACCGGGGGGACACAGGCGCAAGCCGCCATAGCGGCAGGGAGCGATATTATCGAGATGGATTTCACCGCTGATGCCTCCTTCAACTTCAGCCATCAGGCGAAACAGTTCGCGCGAGCTGAGTGGGTTGTCGTGCCAGCGGTTAAGCACTTCCAGCGCTGCGACCACAGAACTCGCGCTGGAACCAAGACCGCTGCCGATGGGCAGACGCTTTTCCAGCACGATTTCCATTGGCGCTACCGCGATACCACGCTGCGCCAGGACCCGCTGATACAGGCGGCAGCACTGCAGCACAATGTTTTTTTCCACGTCCTCGGGTAGCTTGTGCGCAAAGGGCCCGGTGGCGCTCAGCTTCCATTCCCGGGTCGAACCCGGTACCAGCTGCACGATGTCGCCCAACAAGGTGCCGTCCACGGGTGCCAGCGCCAGACCGAGTGCATCAAAGCCCACCGAAACGTTGCCTATTGAAGCGGGCGCGAATACCGCCAGCGACTGACGATGCAAGCCGGGTTCGCGACTATTGGATTCCGGACTCATGCACGCTGGTCCAGCGGTTGCCACACCGTGCGCAACAGGTCAGCGAATACCCCGGCCGCAGTCACCTGCGCACCCGCACCGTAACCACGCAGCACCATGGGTATAGGCTGGTAGTAGCGGGTGTGTAATACCAATGCATTTTCACCGTCGCGCACAGCGCCCAGCGGCTTGTCTTTGGGTACCGCCTCAACAGATACCCGGCACCTACCCTCAGCAATTCGACCAACATAACGCAACACCTGGCCCGCAGCCGCAGCCTTCCTGACGCGTTCTGCGATGCTTGCATCCAGGCCTTTGAGCGCTGCTATCAGCTCTGACTTATCGACCTCGGCAATTTCCGCCATGGGCACAGCGGGTTCAACGTCCACGTCACCGAGTTCAAGCTCCAAGCCAACCTCGCGAGCGACAATCAGCAGCTTGCGCGCCACGTCCATGCCCGAGAGGTCATCGCGCGGATCCGGTTCGGTGTATCCGAGTTCCATGGCTTTACCGACGGCTGCCGACATGGGCATACCATCTTCCAGCAAGCCAAAAATCATGGACAGCGATCCGGACAGGATGCCATCAAACGACTTGAGTTCATCCCCGGAACGAATCAGCGCCTGCAGGGTATCGATCACCGGCAGGCCGGCCCCCACGTTAGTCTCGTACAGAAATTTGCGGAAGTTACGGCCCGCCGCCAAACGCATGGCGCGGTAGTACTCCAGAGATGCGGTATTGGCTTTCTTGTTGGCCGCGACCACGTTAAAACCATTTTCCAGGAAACGCACGTATTCCCCAGCCAGCGCAGCATTGGTGCTGCAATCGACCACCGTGGAATTGAGCAGGCCCAGGCGCTCGCGAATCGCGATGACGTCGTCAATGGTCCAGGCCTTGCCCTCCTTATCCAGCAGTTCGGCCCATTGATCCAGATCTACCACATTATCGGCAACGTACAGCTTGCGACTGTTGGCAATGGCCCGCACTCTCAGTTCGGTGCCGTGTTTCAACAGGCTGGTGGCCTGACGCTGGAACTGGCGCAGCAACTCCCCGCCCACATTGCCGCAACCGAGCAGGACCACGTCAACATGGGCTGTGTGGCTGAAAAACGCGGTATGGCAGGCGCGCGTGGCAGATTGCGCATCCTCACTTTTTACCACCACCGCGATGGCGCATTCAGTGGAACCCTGGGCAATGACTTCCACGTTCACGCCGGCGGAGGAAATAGCCATCAGGAAGCGGGCCGCAATGCCCCGGTAATGCTTCATGCCTTCGCCCACCAGCGAGATAACTGCACGTCTGTCCTGCACCGTTATTTCGCCGATGAGGCTGTGCAGCCGTTCAAAATGAAACTCCTCTTCCAGCGCCTTGCGGGCATTCTCCGCATCCGCCTGGCGCACACACAAGGTGATGCTGTATTCGGAAGAAGACTGCACAATCAACAGGATGGAAATCGACTGGCTGGCCAGCGCGTCCATGACCCGCCGTGCGATGCCGATGCGGCCACGCAAACCGCCACCCTGCAGGGTGATGGAGGCGATGTTGTCGAGGTGGGAAATGCCACGCACCACATGGCTGCGTTGCGCATCGCGGTGAATGAGCGTGCCAGGCGCTGCAGGTTCGTAGGTATTGCGGATTTCGCACAGAATGTTATTGGCCGCCAGCGGCGTCAAAGCCTTGGCTGAAATAACCTTGGCGCCAAAATAGCTCAACTCCATGGCTTCTTCGTAACTCACTTCATCCAGGCACCGGGCATTGGACACGATGCGCGGGTCCGCCGTGAAAAACCCGTCCACGTCTTTCCAGATCTGGCAACGTCCGGCGCCAACCGCAGCAGCGATGGCGGCGGCAGAATAATCGGTACCGTTGCGGCCCAGCAACTGGATCTCGCCGCCGGCATTGCAGCCGTAGAATCCCGGCAGCACCAATACCTTGATGTCTTTGGTCAGGCGCTTTTTCAACAGAGGCGCAGCGGCCTCGATGTCCACCAAGGAATCCAGCCAATTGTCGTTGGCCAGAGGCAATACATCGGCGTCCGACCAGGCGGCAGCCACACCCCGATGCTGCAGGTAGTCCGCCATCAGGCGGCTGCAAAATCCTTCGCCGGTCGCCAGCACCCGCGCTCGGATCCGGTCCGGACACTGGCCCAGCATGCGCACGCCTTCGATGCGCTGCGCCAGCAGTTGGGTTTGTTCTTGCAGGAATGCGCTACCCAGCGGAGTTGCAATGCCGTCTGCGGTCATGGCTGCAATGATGTCGCGTTCGCGCTTGAGCGCTTCGTCCATTTCCGCCTGAGCGCTCTCGCCCTGCACCGCCTTGTCGATGGCGGCAACCAGCAGGTCCGTTACGCTTTTGACTGCAGACAGAACCACGATGACCTGGCCATCCCCGCCGTATTGCTCAATGACATCAGCGCTGGCGCGAAACCCGGCGTAATCCGCCAGCGAGGTGCCGCCAAATTTCTGCACCACCAATGAAGTGCTGATGCTCACGGCTTGTGCTCCCCGACACTGGGCCTGGCATAGGCATCAACGTGGACGGAGCGCATGGCGCGTCCCGACGGATCATTCATTTCCGCCAGGGATTTATCCCACAGGATGGCTTCCGGCGTGCTGCACGCCACGGTGGGGCCGCCAGGCACGGTTTGGGCTGCCGAGGCCAGCGGGAAATGCTGCTCGAAAATGCTGCGGAAGTAATACGCTTCCTTGGACACTGGCGTATTGAACGGGAAGCGCCCGGCTGCGCGGCTCATTTCGGCATCGCTGACCTGCTTGCCCGCGTGCTCCTTCACGGCGTCGATCCAGCCATAACCCACGCCGTCGGAAAACTGCTCTTTCTGCCGCCAGGCAATCTCTGCCGGCAGCAGATGCTCAAATGCTTCCCGCAGGATCTGCTTTTCGATCTTGCCAGCCGTTATCATCTTGTCGGCCGGGTTGATGCTCATGGCGACATCGAGGAAGCGGGTATCGAGAAACGGCACGCGCGCCTCCACGCCCCAGGCCGCCATGGCCTTGTTGGCGCGCAGGCAATCATAGCTGTGCAGGCGTGAGAGTTTGCGCACGGTTTCTTCGTGGAACGCCTGGGGGTTTGGCGCTTTGTGGAAATACAGGTAGCCACCGAAAATTTCGTCCGCGCCTTCGCCGGAGAGCACCATCTTGATGCCCATGGCGTGAATTTTACGCGCCATCAGGTACATCGGGGTCGCTGCGCGTATGCTGGTGACGTCATAGGTCTCGAGGTGGTAGATCACCTCGTCCAGCGCATCAAGACCCTCCTGGATGGTAAAGGTAAAACCGTGGTGCACGGTGCCGATGTGGTCGGCTGCCTTGCGCGCAGCCTTGAGGTCGGGCGAGCCTTCCAGGCCAATGGCAAAAGAGTGCAAACGTGGCCACCAGGCCGGGCTTTGCTCGTCATCTTCCACGCGCATGGCGGCATGACGCGCAGCGAGTGCAGCGGTGATGGATGAATCCAGCCCGCCGGAGAGCAATACACCATAGGGAACGTCCGTCATCAGGTGACTGATGACCGAGTCCTCCAGCGCAGCGCGCAAAGCGGCCCGGTCGGTGACGGCGTGTGCAACGTTTTCGTAGTGCTCCCAGTTACGCTGGTACCAGCGCTGTGGCTCGGCCTGGCCGCTGGTCCAGTAATGGCCTGGCGGAAATTCGTGCACCTGGTTGCACACATCCATCAAGGCCTTCATCTCGGATGCGACGAACAACTGGCCGTGCTGATCGTGGCCGTAGTACAGCGGCATGATGCCGATGGGGTCGCGGGCCATCATCCACACATCGGCAGTTTCGTCGTACAACACAAAGGCGAACATGCCGCGCAACTGGTCGAGGAAGTGGGCGCCGTGCTTGAGGTAAAGCGGCAGGATGACTTCACAATCGGACTCGGTGCGAAAAGCATAGGAGTCTTGCAGCGCGTGGCGAATTTCCTGGTGATTGTAGATCTCGCCATTGACTGCCAGGGCTTGCTTGCCATCCGGGCTGAGCAAAGGCTGGGCGCCGGTATTGACGTCCACTATGGCCAGTCGTTCGTGCGCCAGCACGGCCCGTGGGGCAGTGTAACTGCCACTCCAGTCGGGACCGCGGTGCCGCAGCAAGCGGGACTGTTGCAGAGCCATTTTACGGACGGTTGATACGTCCTGGCGTAGCTCTAACACGCCGAATATCGCGCACATGGGGCGTCCTCGTTCAGTAGTCGGGTTATCAGGGAGGCAGGTTCTCTTTGGAGCCTATACTTGGTAGTGCCTCTACATCACTTCGGATGGTCCTTTACGCACGCGGAAAAAACCAACCCGAACCGGCAATACTAAGGGCTTACGAGCAACGAGCCAAGCACCAGAATCATGTCCATCGGAAATCGGGGCCGTTTCCGGACCAAGGGACAGTCCAAATCACACAGCTGCCGAATGAGCCCAGTGACAGCGCTCGCTCCCTATTGACCACTTCCGGCAACCCGGCGTAGCATGATTTCGTCGAATCCACCGGCCGGTTGCGGCTCAGGATCAGGGCCATCGGTGAGGGCCGGCGTACCAAGCCCGATTTCCCGGGCCACCGCGAAATTCCACGGAAACTCCGAATAAATCAGAGCTTCCCTGGGAGCTGTTTCTGACTGTGTGTCAGCTTCAGGTCTGCTGGCACGTCCTTTTGGTTTGAGCCGGAGGTCACGATGAACCGTTTTACCCGCCGAAGTAGTCTTGTGTATCTGCTGTGGATCGTCTGCTTGCTGGCGCCTTTGCTGACACTGGCCCAATCCGATTCTAACCCTCCTGCCGGTGTGCTTTGGGAAGTGACTTCCCAGCCCACGATGGAGGGTATGCCCGGCTTCATACCGGCACAAACACTCAAGGTGTGCGCCAAAGCAGATGCGACTGAGCCGCCCGGTAGCGCCAACGATGAACGCGGCTGCGTTAACTCAAGTTTCCAGCGCGATAATGACACCGTGACCTGGACCTCGGTCTGCACCGGCCCGCCGGCCATGACCGGCAGCGGTGAAATCGTATTCGAGAGCGAAGACGCCTACAGCGGTGTACTCCGTTACGCCATGGCGGAAGGCACCATGGTTATCGCGCTGAGTGGCAAGCGCATCGATACCTGCACCAATCCGCGTTAGGGACATTCATATGCGAGCGTGTTTATCGCCCCTGGGGCACAGGTGTAATATTGAAATGAGTTCGTTTCCATTCAGTCTGCTTAATTCGGCACCCATTTTTAGCCGTTTCAGGATGGCGCTTTATTTCGCTTACGCGCTTGTGCTATGCAACCCCAGCCTGGCGTTCTCCCAGGACGATTTCGACGCAGATGGCCGCGAGGTCAACGCTTACGTGCTGACCACAACCGGCTTGAACCAATTCAGGCAGGCTGCGATCAAGCTCGGCGAGTTCGCAGAAAGTGTCGCGGGTAACTGTGACGATGAGGAGGGCGACAACTCCCTGGATGGAATGGTCGCGCGCATTCGGGACATCCCCGGCGCGGCAGAAGCAATCGAATCCACCGGTATGTCCGTGCGGAACTATGTGCTTTTCATGTTCGCGACGTTCCAGGCCGGGGTTGCCGTTTGGTCCCTGGATCAGCCTGGTGGCGCCTTGCCGCCCGGCGTTTCGATGGCCAACGTGAACTTCTACCAGGACCATGCGGCCGAATTTCAGGAGACGGCCAGCCTGATGCCGCAGGATGAGTGTAACGGCACTGAAGACGAAAGCTACGACGAGTAAGGTGACTTCGACCCTAGCGCATTCCCCGCTGCAATTTCTGCAAAGCTGCGCGGCCGGGGTTGAGTTCCTCGAACGTAAACTCTTTGAGCGGCTTTTTCGCGGTGCCCGAAATGGAGTGCATTTCCGGCCAGTTTTCATCGATGAACAACAAGCCAGTGGGAATTTCTCCGCGGCCACGGTGCTGTTCGAGGTAGCCCAAGGCTGCGCTGCGACTGGTGGGATCGAAATCGGCCTCGGCTTTTTTCAACACGATGGAAGAACCATCGTGCAGTTTGACCTTTACCACTTCGCCTTCGGCATACTGCGTGGTGATTTCACTCGCAAATGGCACAAAATCGGTCGCCGTGGCTTCGTGCTTGTGTTCACGCGTATACGCGTAACTCTTGGTAGAGCCTTCGTGGTCGTTAAAGGTCACGCAAGGCGAAATCACGTCGAGCAAAGCACAGCCGGGGTGGGCAATGCCGGCTTTGATCAGCGACACCAGTTGTTCGCGGTCACCGGAAAAACTGCGCGCGACAAAACTGGCGCCCATGGCAATGGCCGTGGCCACCGGATTGATGCTCTGCATTTGGTTGGGTGCGCCTTTCTTGGCGGTGCTGCCGGGGTCGGCAGAGGCGGAGAACTGCCCCTTGGTCAGGCCATACACCCCATTATTCTCGATCAGGTACAGCATGTTCAGGTTGCGCCGAATGGCATGGCCAAACTGGCCGAAGCCAATGGACAGGGAGTCGCCGTCACCCGATACACCCACGCAGATCAGGTCGCGATTGCCGGCGTGTGCGCCAGTTGCTACCGAAGGCATGCGGCCATGTACCGAATTAAAACCATGTGCGCCCTTCACAAAATAGGCCGGAGTTTTGGACGAACAGCCGATACCGGACAGCTTGATGAGCTTTTCCGGAGCGATGGACATCTCCCAAAAAGCCTGTACCAGCGCGGCGGTAATGGAATCGTGGCCACAACCGGCACACAGGGTCGAGGTGGCGCCTTCGTAGTCCCTGGGCAACAAACCCAGCGCATTGCGCTTCTGACCGGGCAGATCAATCTTTGGTTTGGTGATAAAAGTCATGCGGCAGCCTCGGTAGCCATGTGTTGGGAAACGCCGTCTACGACGCATTCGCTGGAAATCGGCAAGCCATTGTAGTGCAGGATGGAAATTAATTTGCCTCCCGCGCTATCTGTTTCCAGTTTGAGCAGGGACTTCATTTGTGCATCCCGGTTTTGTTCCACTACGAACACCGTATCGTGGGCATTGAGGAACTCCTCCACTTCGGCGCCAAATGGAAAGGCCCGCAGGCGCAGGTAGTCCGCGTGGATACCCAGCTCGACCAAGCGGTCCCGCGCTTCAATCACCGCGCCATCTGAGCTGCCAAACGCCACTACGCCAAGGCGGGTCGGTTTCGCCGCACGCGTGAGTATCGCCTTTGGCACTGTTTTCTTAATCGTCTCCCACTTGACCAGCAAGCGGTCCATCACGGCCTGATACTCAGTGGCATCCTCGGTATAACCACCCTGGCTGTTGTGGCCGGATCCACGCACGAAGTAAGCGCCCCTGGAATCTTCACCAGGCAGGGTACGGTAGGTAATTCCGTCCCCGTCCGTATCCGTATAGCGCACGAAGCGCTCAATTCTGTCCAGGTCCGCCGCACCGAGGACCTTGCCGCGGTCCGGCCGGTAGCTATCGTCCCAATCCAGCTCGGGGATCATCCAGTCGTTCATGCCGATGTCCAGGTCAGACAGAATAAAGACCGGGGTCTGCAGGCGGTCCGCGAGGTCAAACGCCGTGACCGCCATCTCAAAGCACTCCGCCGGATTGGACGGCAGCACGATCGGATGGCGCGTGTCGCCGTGCGAGGCGTAGGCGCACAGCATCAGATCGCATTGTTGCGTGCGCGTGGGCATGCCGGTTGACGGTCCGACACGCTGGATGTCGATGAACACCGAAGGAATCTCGGCGTAGTAGGCAAAGCCGATGAATTCGCTCATCAGGGAAATGCCGGGGCCGGAGGTTGGCGTGAACGCACGGGCGCCCACCCAATTCGCGCCGAGCACCATTCCGGCAGCGGCAAGCTCGTCCTCGGCCTGGATAATGCAGAAACGATTTTCGCCCGTTTCCGGGTCGGTACGAAAACGCTGGCAGTATTTGGTGAATGCATCCATCACCGAGGTGGATGGTGTGATGGGATACCAGGCCCCAACGGTGGCGCCGGCGTAGACACAACCCAGTCCGAGCGCTGCGTTGCCCTCGATTAGGATGTTACCGGCATTGTCGCCCATTTTTTCAACCCGCACGGGCAAAGGACAAGTGAAATTGGCAACTGCATAGTCATAGCCCAACATGATGGCCTGCAGATTACCTTCGACCAGCTTGGGCTTGGCGGCAAAGGTTTCCTCCAGCAGTGTTCGCACAACAGCGAGGTCGACATCGAGCAATGCTGCCAGTACGCCAACGTAGGCAACGTTTTTCATCAGGATGCGCACGCGGGCTACCGGAAAGTGTTCGTTGCACAGTTTCGCCAGCGGCACTCCCAGCACGGTGATGTCGTCGCGGTGCAGTGAGCGCTCACGTGGCCAGGTCGAATCGTACACCAGGAAACCGCCGGGGCTGACTTCGGCGAGGTCGCGTTTATAGGTTTGCGAATTCATCGCCACCATGATGTCCACACGGCCCGAGCGCGACCTGTAGCCTTTGTGGCTGGCACGAATCTCATACCAGGTGGGCAGTCCCTGGATATTGGACGGAAACATATTCTTGCCGGTGACCGGAATGCCCATGCGGAACAAGGCCTTCATCAACAGCCCGTTGGCGCTGGCTGAGCCCGTTCCGTTTACCGTGCCGATCTTCAGGACAAAGTCGTTTACCCGGCTTTGCGTTGCTGACATGGGGTCTCACCACTGTTGCGGCCAGCGCGATAGTCGGCGGCCTGGGGAAATTGAAGGTAGGACTTCTGCATGTCCCAGGCGGCCGTGGGGCAGCGTTCGGCGCACAGGCCGCAGTGAATGCAGAAGTTTTCATCCTTGACCATGACGCGCCCGGTCTGCTTGAGTGCGTCGGAAACGAATAACGGTTGCTCGGCTTCGAGTCGCGGGGCTTTGAGCCGCTGCTCCAGGTCTTCCTGCTCACCGTCGTAAGTGATGGTCAGGCATTGGGTCGGGCAGATGTCCAGGCAGGCATCACATTCAATGCACAGGGAATCGAAAAATACCGTCTGGATATCGCAGTTCAGGCAGCGTTCGACTTCTTTTGCCGTTTGCTCTGCGTCAAAGCCCAATTCGACTTCACGGCCCAGCTCCTCGAAACGGGCCTGCAGGGCAACGTGGTTCATCTTGCGCCGCGCTGAGGGATCAAAGTCGTTGGAATAGCTCCACTCGTGCATGCCCATCTTGCGGCTGCCCAGGTTGAGCGTGTCCGGCAAGCGATCACTGAGCTCCTCGCCGTGGCAATACTTGTGCATGGAAATTGCGGCCTGGTGTCCCTGCTCCACTGCCCAGATGATGTTCTTGGGACCAAACGCCGAATCGCCCCCAAAAAACACGCCTTTGCGGGTGGATTCGAACGTGACTCTGTCAACCGTTGGCTCTTCCCACTTGTTGAGCTCGATGCCAAGATCGCGCTCGATCCAGGGAAACGCATTTTCCTGGCCGATGGCCAATATCACATCATCGCAGGGTATGAAAACGTCCCCGGTGATTTTCTCACTGGTAATGCGACCCTTGTCGATTGCATATTCCATCAACTCAAACGTCATGCCCTTAAGCTTGCCGTTCTCCACCACGAATTCCTTGGGCGAGTGGTTGACGATGATTTCTACGTTTTCTTCCTCCGCGTCTTCGAGTTCCCATGCGGAAGCCTTGAAGAATTCCCGCGGCTTGCGCGCCATCACCTTCACGCTTTTGGCGCCAAGACGCAGAGAGGTACGGCAACAGTCCATGGCGGTATTACCCACGCCGATGATCAGCACTCGCTCGCCGATGGATTCAATGTGCTTGAAGGCCACGGACTCCAGCCAGTCTATGCCGATGTAAATGTTTTCCGTGTCATAACGGCCGGGTAGTTTGAGCTCCTTGCCGCGGGGCGCGCCGGTGCCGATAAAAACGGCATCGTAGCCTTCATCGAGCAAATTCCTGAGGCTCCCGATGCGGTGGTTGTATTTCATGTCGACGCCCATGTCGACGATGTAGTCGATTTCTTCCTGCAACACCTCGGCCGGCAGGCGAAAGGAAGGAATGTTATAGCGCATCAATCCGCCCGCAACCGCCTGGGCCTCGAAAATCGTACATTCATAACCCAGCGGCATGAGGTCATTGGCCACTGTCAGCGATGCGCAGCCCGCGCCGACCAATGCAATTTTTTTACCATTTTTCAGCTTGGGGATCAGCGGTAACTGCCCGGTGATATCATCTTTGTGGTCGGCGGCAACGCGTTTGAGACGACAAATCGCAACGGGCTTTTCATCCATTCGCCCCCGCCGGCAGGCCGGTTCACACGGGCGATCGCAAACCCGCCCAAGGATGCCGGGAAATACGTTGCTCTCGCGATTGACCATGTAGGCATCGCTGAAGCGACCCTGGGCGATCAGGCGAATATATTCAGGGACATCAGTGTGCGCGGGGCAACCCCACTGGCAGTCCACGACCTTATGGTAATAATCCGGATCCGAAGTGTCGGTTCTTTTCATAAGCTGCTGAAAACCTGCCAAAAGTGGTAAGCCACGCGGGGTTCGGCGCAAGGATAACGTTTTTGTTCGGGGGGTGCATTAATTAATGTGCAAATCGTCCGCGTGCCCCGCGCGGCCTCGCCCACCGTGTTTCGATCCGAACGCCCGCCACGATCGAACTACTTGCAGTCGTGCGGCTTGAGTCCTAGTGTTGAACATCATCACCCACGGCTGCCGGGCACATCATGCAACGACCGATCTACCAGTTTCAATTCGCTTCTTCCTTCTGCTGCTGCACCGCACAGCTCGTGCTCTGCCTGGCATTGCTGCTTCCGGTGAGAGCTAACGCCGATCCCGCTGCTTTGGTGCAGCAATGGCGGGCGCAAAACGAACAGGCCATAGTGGACGGATTTGCGCAATTGCTGAGTATCCCGAACATAGCCAGCGACACGGTAAACATTCGCCGCAATGCTGATTACATCAGCGGCCTGTTCGAGTCACGCAATTTCGCGGTGCGCCTGCTGGAAGTGAGCGGCAGTCCCCCGGCCGTCCTGGCCGAGCGGCTGACGCCCGGATCTGCCACCACCCTGATGATTTATGTGCATTACGATGGCCAGCCGGTTAATGCCGCGGACTGGGCTTCTGACCCGTGGACACCGTTGCTGCGCGATGCGCCGGTCGAACAGGGCGGCAAAGTCATCCCGCTGACCGCGCCGTTCAACCCCGAATCCCGCCTTTTTGCCCGCTCCGCCGGTGACGACAAGGCGCCCATTGCTGCACTGTTGGCTGCGCTGGATGCGCTGGATGCAAACGGTATCCCGTTGGCGGTTAATCTAAAGGTGTTTCTCGAAGGTGAAGAGGAAGCCGGCTCGCCGCATTTGGCGGAGATTTTGGCTCACCACCGGGACCTGCTGGGAGCTGACCTGTGGTTGTTCTGCGATGGGCCGGTGCATCAGAGCCGGCGATGGCAACTCAGCTATGGCGTGCGCGGCAGTTACGGTTTCAATCTGACCGTTTACGGCCCTAACCGGCCACTGCACAGCGGGCATTACGGTAACTGGGCGCCCAACCCCATCATGCGCCTGGCGGAACTGCTCACGTCCATGCGTGACCCGGCCGGCAACATCCTGATCGCCAACTACTACGAGCAGATAGTGCCCCCCAACCTGGCCGAACTCGAGGCCATCGCTGCTGCTCCCGATGTGGAAAGTGAGCTGATAAAGGAGCTGGGCATCGTTCGGCCCGAAACTGCTGACCGCCTGGAGCTGGCCATCATGCGCCCCGCCCTCAATGTGCGTGGTATTCGCTCCGGCGATGTGGGCGAGCAGGCCAGCAACACCCTCCAGACCTCAGCCACGGCCTCAATCGACCTGCGGCTGGTGCCGGACCAGACTCCCGACTTCCTGCACGGCGTTATTGAGCAGCATATTCGCGGGCAGGGTTATTTCATCGTGTACCAGGACCCAACGGCACAGGAGCGTGCCGGTCATGACCGCATTGCGCGGCTGGAGTGGGAAAACTCCGGCTATCCGGCCTACCGTGCGGCCATGAACCTGCCCATCGCACAAAGGGTTGCCGCCATCGTCAATGAACTGGCCGACGGCAGCCTGATCCAGCTACCGACCGGCGGCGGCAGCTTGCCGCTGTACCTGGTCGATGAAGCCGTTGGCGCGCCCATCCTGATCCTGCCAATTGCCAACCACGACAATAACCAGCACGGCAAGGACGAGAACCTGCGGCTGCAAAACCTGTGGGATGCGATCGAAATCTATGCGGCGGTGCTCACCGGCCTGTGAGGGCGAGCAGGAATCGGTCTCACAGCCCGTCTTGTCCGGCACTTCGTGCTTCCCTCGTGAATATTTCAGTCTGATCGGGACCGGTCTGGATGGGCATCGTGCCCATTCAGCCCTCGATTTTCGTCCTGAAAATGGTCCCGGACTGAAATTTTCGCTCGGCGGCCAAAGGAGCTGTGAGACCGATTCCTACCCGCCCTTGGAGACTGTCGCGGCGTCAGAAGTCGCATATACTTAAACCGCACAAAAACAACTCCTGCCCCATAACCGATGGCTTCAATCCAAGGAGAACACCCATGACCCCCGAGCTCAAATACCTCGCCCTGAGCGCCACGTTCACGGTCCTTATGTGGATTCCCTACATCCTTGACGTCATAGCGCGCAACAAGATAGCCGATGCGGTCGGCTATCCAGCAAACCCGCTTGAGAGGTCGCCCTGGGCCGAGCGGTTGAAGAAGGCGCACTACAATTCCATAGAAAACCTGGTTCCGTTTGCCGCCATTGTGCTGGTAGCCCATGCAGCGAGCGTATCCAACGCAGCCACTGCTGCAGCTGCAGCCGCTTTTTTCTGGGCACGCATTGCCTACGCTGTGTGCTACACCCTGGCCATACCCTGGTTACGCACGCTGACGTTCGCGGTGGCCTGGGGTGGAACCATGTGCATCGCCTGGCATGTGTTGATGATTTAAGTCGGGTAGTTGGGATTTGCAGCGGGTAGGAGCGTCTTCTGACTCCCCGGCTCCGCGGTCCCGGATTACCATCCGGGACTACCTTCACATTCAAGCTGTCTTAACGGCGCCGGCCATACAGGGCATCCCGCCCTGGATGGCCAATGTACAAGGAAGTACAGGTGCCGCGAAGGCCAGGGATGGCCGGGAGAGGCCTCAAATGGGCTCCTGCCCATTTGTCACCTAACAGCTTGCCTGCTCGGCGCTGCGAAGGGAGTCAGAAGACGCTCCTACCCGCCGCAGTGCCAGTCCTTAGATCAAGGCATCCAACGCTTCGATCAGTCGTGACACTTCTCCCGCGGACGTGTAATGCACGAAGGACGCACGCAGGGCGCCTTTCTTTGGGTCAACGCCCAAGGCTTCCAGCAGACGGTTAGCGTAGTAATCTCCTGCTCCGACGCCCAGCTTTTTACCGGCCAGGCGCGTAGCGAGCTCGGCGGATGAAATTCCATCGACGGTAAAGGCCACGGTTGGGGCGCGCTGCGCGGCGTCACGGCGGCCGATCAGGCGAATGCGCGGATGACCGTCCATGAAATCCAGTAAGGGCTGCAACAACAGGGTTTCCTGACCGCGCAGCAACTTTCGCACCGCGCCGGCTTGTTCCGTGGCAGAGGCTGGCTGGCCAAAATGATGCTGATACACCGCTTCAAAGTAGTCGATGACGCCGTTGGTCGCGGCAATCTGGGCGTGGTCGGGGCCCGCGGGAATGAAGCGCGAAGTGGGCTTACCGGCATTGAAGAAATGACCCTGGTTGGGCAGTTCTGTATTGAGTTTGCTGCTCATGAACATCACGCCGAGGTGCGGGCCGTACACCTTGTAAAGTGAGAACAGGTAAATGTCGGCACCCAGCGCCGGGATGTCCGGTAGCCCATGCGGACAGTACGATACGCCGTCGACAATGGCGATCGCCCCGGCTGCATGGATGCGGTCGGTGAGTTCACGCACCGGGTTGATGCTGGCCACCACGTTGGAACAATGGGTAAAGGCAACAACACGAGTGCGCGGCCCCAGCCACGTGTCCAGTTCATCGGGATCAAGCTCACCACTGTCCGGATCAATCTTCCATTCGCGCAGCACGATGCCTGCGGCTTCCAGCCGGTGCCAGGCGCCGATGTTGGCTTCATGGTCCTGGTTAGTAACAATGATCTCATCACCTGGCTTGAGATGCTGGCGCAGGGCCTGGGCAATGACATAGGTGTTCTGCGAAGTCGAAGGCCCAAAATGCACTTCCTCGGTGGCCACGTTCAGCCAGGCCGCCATACGGCTACGCGCGGAATCCATCTGGTGTCCGGCTTCCCGTGAAGCCGGGAAATCGTGATAGGGTTGCACCTTGGTTTCACGATAGAAGCGGTGCATCTGGTCGATGACGGGCTCGCAGGCATAAGAACCTCCGGCATTTTCGAAATGCGCAAAACCCTGCAGCGAGGGTTCCATAAACGCGGGAAAAAGACTACGAACAAAATCGAGGTCAAGCTCAGCCATTGAATCGCTCCGGGAAACCAGTGGCGATGATAGCAGCCCGCGCAGGATAAGTGCCGGCCAGGGTAACTGATCATGCGCGGGAAACTTGCTTGACGCAGGGGATGCCCAGCGGGACGATGCAGTGCTGCTCCCCGAACCTGGGGTTTACTTCGTGTCAGGCGTCCATTAAGTAGTCAGGACACAGAACGTCTTTGCCAGCAGGGATAAGGAGAAGTTCCCATGATTGAGCCCAATCCGTTCGAAACCTTGCGACAGATCGCGGGTGGTTACTGTTTGTCGCGGGGCCTGCACGTTGTCGCCAATCTTGCAGTCGCCGACAGGCTGGACGAGACCCCTCAAACAGCCGCCGAGCTGGCAGTGTCGGTTGGCGCCCATCCTGAAGCGCTGGGCCGCGTCCTGCGGCTTCTTGCCGCGCACGGGGTGTTCGAATCTTGCGCTGGCAAGTTCCGCCACTCGCCGGCGTCCCGGATGTTGCGTACCGACCATCCAAGGTCCATGCGCGATTACGTGCGAATGTTCGGCTTGCCGCCCTTCTGGGCGACCTTCGGGGAGCTGGAACAGTCCGTACGCACTGGCCTTGCGGCTGGGAACACCGTCACCTCCGGCGGCTTCTGGGCTTATCTAGCACAGCACCCGGAAGCGAACGCCATATTCAACGCGACCATGGTGACCAAAGCGCACACCCAAATCGCCGGCGTTCTTGCCGCCTACGACTTCTCGGAGTTCAAGCTGATTGGCGACATCGGTGGAGGGCGCGGCCACCTGTTGAGCGCCGTGCTGGCGCGCGTGCCGAGCGCAAAAGGAGTGCTGTTCGATTTACCGCACGTGGTCAAGGATGCGGCTGGCGCGACGTCGCCGCGGCTTACCCGGCAGGCCGGCGATTTTTTCAAGGACACGCTGCCAGTCTGCGACGCTTACCTGGTGATGGAAGTCATCCACGACTGGAGCGACGCCGAGTCCATTTCAATCCTGCAAGCGATCCGGCGGGCGGCGCCGTCGCATGCCAGGCTCCTGCTGATTGAAGAAATAGTCCCCGACGACCCTGGCCCGGCCTGGTCGAAGATGCTGGACATCCATATGCTCGCCCTGATCGGGGGGAAGCAACGCACGCGGCGGGAATACGAGGCGCTGTTTGATGCGGCCGGTTTCTCATTCAAACGTGAGATTGACACGGGCGCTGGTATCTCGATCCTGGAAGCTGCCTGACAACCGGTCGCGGCGGATCGTCCCCTTTAACCCAGCAGGAAGGCGACAATCTCTTCGGCCGCTGCTTCAGCCGTGCACGAAGTTGTATCGATATGAATTTCCGGATTCTCAGGAACCTCATAAGGGGAATCAATGCCGGTAAAGTTCTTGAGCTGCCCCGCGCGCGCTTTTTTGTACAGCCCTTTGACATCACGACTCTCTGCCAGCTGCAGCGGTGCGTCCACATGGATTTCAATGAACTCACCGGGCGGCAACATCTGGCGCACCAGGCGTCGCTCGCTGCTGAATGGCGAGATAAAAGCGCTAAGAACAATCAGGCCGGCATCCGTCATCAGGCGGGCGACCTCGCCTACGCGGCGGATATTCTCTACCCGGTCAGCATCGGTAAATCCCAGGTCGCGGTTAAGGCCATGGCGAATATTGTCGCCATCGAGCAGGAACGTGTGCTTACCCAGGGCATGCAGTTTCTTCTCTACCAGGTTGGCAATGGTCGACTTACCCGAGCCCGACAAGCCGGTAAACCAAAGCAGCTTTGGCTGCTGATTTTTCTGCGCGGCGTGCGCTTCACGCGAGATCTCCAGTGACTGCCAGTGGATGTTCTGCGAGCGGCGCAGCGCAAAATGAATCATGCCTGCTGCAACCGTGCGGTTGTTCATGCGGTCAACCAGGATGAAGCCGCCCAGATCTGGATTATCCACATAGGCTTCGAATGGCACGGCCCGGTCGAGGGAAATATTGCAGATACCAATGGCGTTCAGCGCCAGCGTGTCAGCCGCCTGGTGCGCCATCGTATTGATGTCGACTTCGTATTTCGGCCTGGTGATGCTGGCCAACACCATTGAGGTACCAATTTTCAACCAATAGGGACGGCCGGGCAGCATTTCCTGCTCGTCCATCCACACCAGCGTCGCCTCGAACTGGTCGGCCACCTCGACCGGTGCATCTGCCATCGTGATGACGTCGCCGCGTGCGCAATCAATCTCGCTACTGAAGCTCAACGTTACCGACTGACCCGCCACCGCTTCATCAAGATCGCCATCGTAGGTCACGATGGCCTTGACCGTCGAGGTCTTGCCCGAAGGCTGGATGCGGATGGCATCCCCGGGTTTAATGCGGCCGGAACTGACCAGGCCGGAAAAACCCCGGAAATCCAGGTTGCGCCGGTTGACCCACTGCACCGCCATGCGGAAGTCACGTTCTGCCATGCGCTCGGTGTCGAGTTCCACGGTTTCCAGATGAGCCAACAGGCTGGGGCCGGCATACCAGGGAGTTTGCTCACTCAGGCTGGTAATGTTGTCCCCCTTTAGCCCTGAGATCGGAATGGGCAGGAAGCGCTCCATGCCGAGGCTGTCGGCAAAATCCCGGAAGTTCGCGACAATCTCGTCGAAGCGCGGCTGGCTGTACTCCACCAGGTCCATCTTATTGATGGCGAGCACGACGTTGCGGATGCCAATCAGGTGCACCAGGTAGCTGTGACGACGGGTTTGTGTCAGCACGCCCTGGCGTGCGTCCACCAGGATAACGGCAAGGTCAGCGGTGGAAGCGCCGGTGACCATGTTGCGGGTGTACTGCTCATGCCCGGGCGTATCGGCGACGATAAACTTGCGCCGTTCGGTGGTAAAGAACCGGTAGGCCACGTCGATGGTGATGCCCTGCTCACGCTCGGCGGCCAGGCCATCGACCAGCAAGGCAAAATCGATCTCCTGCCCCTGGGTGCCCATGCGCTTGCTGTCTTCTTCAAGACTGGCCAGTTGGTCTTCGAAGATCATCTTGCTGTCATAGAGCAGGCGACCGATCAGTGTTGATTTACCATCGTCTACCGACCCGCAGGTAATAAAACGCAACAAGCTCTTGTTCTGATGCGCCTCGAGATAAGCTTCAATGTCCTCGGCAATCAACGCGTCCGCTTGGTAGTCCTTGCCACTGCGGCTCGTACTCATCAGAAATACCCTTCCTGCTTTTTCTTTTCCATGGAGGTGGCCTGATCGTGATCAATGGCGCGGCCCTGGCGCTCCGAGGTGGTGGTCAACAACATTTCCTGGATGACTTGCGGCAAGGTGACTGCCTTGCTTTCCACCGCCCCGGTGAGCGGATAGCAGCCCAGGGTGCGAAAACGGATGGACCGCTCGACCGGAGTCTCGCCGTCCCGCAAGCGAAAGCGCTCATCATCCACCATCAGGATCAGGCCATCACGCAGCACGGTCGGCCGTGGTGCGGACAAATACAGCGGTACGATTTCGATGCCCTCTAAATGAATGTATTGCCAGATGTCGAGCTCGGTCCAGTTGCTGATGGGGAACACGCGCATCGATTCGCCCCTGGCTTTACGCGCATTGTAGAGCCGCCACAATTCCGGCCTCTGGTTCCGCGCATCCCAGCGATGACTGGCGGAACGGAAGCTGAACACACGTTCTTTCGCCCGGCTTTTCTCCTCGTCCCGCCGCGCGCCACCAAAGGCCGCGTCAAACCCATATTTGTCCAGCGCTTGCTTGAGGCCCTCGGTCTTCCACAGGTCGGTGTGCAAACTGCCGTGGTCAAACGGGTTGATGCCTTGCGCCAGGGCTTCAGGATTTTGATAAATCAGCAAATCCATCCCCGCGTCCTGCGCCGCCTTGCCGCGCAATTCGTACATGGCCCGAAACTTCCACGTGGTGTCCACGTGCAACAGGGGAAAAGGCGGCGACGAGGGATAAAAAGCCTTTTTGGCGAGGTGCAGCATGACGGCGGAATCCTTGCCCACCGAATAGAGCATGACGGGCTTTTCGGTTTCCGCCACCACCTCCCGCATGATATGGATGCTCTCGGCTTCAAGCCGTTGCAAATGGGTCAATCGGGGAGATGGGGAGAGCGCGAACTTCATCCGGTCATCCTGGTTCAATTGGGTTTGGCTCTATTGCTAGTGCGGGCCAGGTTCATGGTTCTTGCCACTCAGGTCTGCCTGTGGATCCCGGGTCAAGCCCGGGATGACGAAAAGCGTTTAGCCGTTCCCGGGATGACGAAACCTGTTTAACCGCTTCCGGAATGACGAAGCCCGTTTAACTGTTTAGTCCCGCGAGAGTGATGTACTTGATCTCGATGTATTCATCGATACCGTACTTGGAGCCTTCCCGGCCGGAACCGGATTCCTTTACACCGCCAAACGGCGCCACTTCGGTGGAGAGGATGCCGTCGTTGATGCACACCATTCCGTATTCCAGTTCCTCGGCCACACGAAACACGCGACCGAGGTCGCGGGCATAAAAATAGGACGCGAGGCCATACTCGGTGGCATTGGCCAGATCGATGGCTTCCTGTTCGGTGGAAAATTTGAATATAGGGGCGACCGGGCCGAAAATTTCTTCGGTGGCAAAGTCCATGTCTGCGGTGGCGTTGCTAACCACTGTGGGCTCAAAGAACAGGCCGCCGAGGGCATGCCGAGCGCCACCTTCAACCACCGCACCACCTTTTTTTACGGCATCAGCGAGTAACTCTTCCACTTTCTGAATCGCACTGGGCGAAATCATTGGTCCTATGTTGACCCCGGCTTCATCGCCGCGGCCAATCTTGAGCGCACGTACGGCGCTGGTGAACTTCTCCACGAATTCGTCATATACCCCTGCCTGCACGTAAATGCGATTGGCGCATACGCAGGTCTGGCCGGCATTACGGTACTTGGAAATGATTGCGCCTTTGACAGCTGATTCAATGTCGGCATCATCAAACACAATGAAGGGGGCATTGCCGCCGAGCTCCATGGAAACCTTTTTCACTGTGCTGGCGCACTGCTGGATCAGGATTTTGCCAACGCCGGTCGAGCCGGTGAAGGAAAACTTGCGCACCAGCGGGCTCTCGGTCATTTCCTTACCGACTGCACGTGAATGCGTGGTGGTGACCACGTTGAATACCCCGGCCGGAATACCTGCCTGGTGTGCCAATTCAGCCAGGGCCAGGGCCGATAAAGGCGTCTCAGACGCTGGTTTGATCACGATCGGGCAGCCCGCGGCCAGGGCGGGCGCCGCCTTGCGCGTGATCATGGCATTGGGGAAGTTCCACGGTGTAATGGCGGCCACCACCCCCACGGACTGCTTGATGACCATGATGCGCCGGTCGGGCAGGTGGGTGGGGATCATGTCGCCGTAAATGCGTTTACCTTCCTCGGCAAACCACTCGATAAACGAGGCGCCGTACATGACTTCACCGGCGGATTCCGCCAGTGGTTTGCCCTGTTCGGCAGTCATCAGCATGGCCAGGTCGTCCTTGTTGGCGAGGATCAGTTCGTACCAGCGGCGTAAAATCGCCGCCCGGTCCTTGGCCGTGCGCTTGCGCCACGCCGGCCAGGCGGCACTGGCGGCGGCTATAGCCTGCCGGGTTTCGGCTACACCCAGCTGGGCCACGTTGGCCAAGAGGCTGCCATCGGCCGGGTTGGTCACAGCAAAAGTGCCCGCGTCAGCGGCAGAAACCCATTCACCGTTGATATAAGATTGCTCACGCAGCAGGTCGCGGTTTTTCAGTTTCAAGGCAGTTTTGATCTTGTCCAGCATGATGGAATCCTGCGAATTTTCGCTATTGTGAAGTAGACGTTGGCTGTGAAGAGTACAAACTGGAGTCTCCGGCAGGAAAAGTCAATCCGCGCCGTTCTTATGTAGCAGCGTTTTGCCTGCTGAAGCCGGTTAGAATGGGGCTCAAAACGGGCAGATCAAAATGAATCCCGCGATTTTGTATAGGCCAATACGCCATGAGCCAGATTCCACAACTGAATTTTGAATACCTGCGCAACCAGGTGGTTGGAGCAGATGCGCCGATAACCACACCCTATGGGGAGCGGCTGATGGTGTATGCCGATTACACGGCATCGGGGCGTTGCCTTACGCTGGTGGAGCGTTACCTGCAAAACCTGCAGCGCATTTACGCCAATTCGCACACCGAAGACGACATCAGCGGTCGCTCCATGACCCGCCTGCTGGAGGAAGCGCAGAGCGCCATCAAGAGATCAGTCAATGCCGGGCCAAAAGGCCGCATTGTGCCCGTGGGCAGCGGGGCTACCGGCGCTATCGACAAATTCCAGCAAATCATTGGTGTGATGCTGCCGCCGGCAACCCGATTGAGCTTGAACCACTTGCTGGATGGCGCTTTGGGCCACCCGGCCCGGAAAACGTTTGAGAACTACGTCCGCACCCGTCAGCCGGTAGTCTTCGTAGGACCCTACGAGCACCATTCCAACGAAATATCCTGGCGGGAAGGCCTCGCAACCGTGGTTGAAGTGAGGCTGGACCGTGCCGGCAATATCGATGTCGGCCACCTCGAACAATTGTTGCAGGACCCCGCCTACTACGGCCGCATGCGCATCGGGTCTTTCTCCGCCGCTTCAAACGTGACCGGTATGCGTGCTCCGGTGCACGAAATTGCTGCGCTGCTGCATCGACACGATGCCATAGCCTGTTTTGACTTTGCGGCCAGCGCTCCGTACGTAGAAGTCAATATGAACCCCGCTCCGGGTCGCTATGCGGGCGATGCCACGCTGGATGCGATTTTTGTTTCTCCGCACAAGTTCCTTGGCGGCCCCGGTTCAAGCGGTGTGCTGGTATTTAACGAAAACCTGTATCACAGCGAGTTACCGCCCAGTGTCAGCGCAGGAGGGACCGTCGATTATGTAGGGCCCACCAGCCAGGACTTTATTCATGACATTGAGGAGCGTGAAAAGCCCGGAACTCCCGGAGTACTGCAAATCCTCAAGGCCGGACTGGCCTTTGAAATCAAGGACCGGATCGGCGTTACGGCCATCGAACGGCGCGAAAGGGAATTATTGCAGCGCGTGTTTGCGCGCTGGCAGGCCAACCCGGACATCGAGATACTGGGCAACCCGGATCCGGATCTGCGCCTCAGTATCATTTCGTTCAATCTGAAAGACCAACACGGTAAATACCTGCACCCGAAGTTTGTCACAACCTTGCTCAACGATCTGTTCGGCATCCAGTCCCGGGCTGGTTGTTCTTGTGCGGGTCCATACGGGCACCGCTTGCTGGGCATTGGGCTGGAACAGTCCGAGCTGTATCGCAAATGGATAACCCGCGGTTTTTCAGGCATAAAGCCCGGCTGGTGCCGTATCAGCCTGCACTACGTGATGGATGATATTGAAGCGGGGTTCATCATGGACGCGGTAGAATTTGTCGCGGAGCACGGACACGAGTTCCTGCGCGAGTACGCTTTCGACCTGTGCACCGGAACCTGGCTGCACAAACGCGATTGTGTTTGCCTTGAACCGTTCTCACTGGATGCCGCACTGGAATGCTGTGGCCCGAAACCCACGGCACGTGATGCAGTCGAGCGCGCACGTTGCTATGCGGAATATCTGCGCGAGGCGCGCGAATTGGCGGCGGCACTCGCAAAACAGGAGCAAGGTCCCGAGACGGTGCTGGAGCGCGAACTTGACGAG
This sequence comes from Lysobacterales bacterium, assembly GCA_031362985.1. Lineage (GTDB taxonomy): Bacteria > Pseudomonadota > Gammaproteobacteria > Xanthomonadales > SZUA-36 > SHZL01. The sequence continues at coordinate 83,230 of JANLTO010000017.1, forward strand.
TTGAAGTTTTTCACCCTGCCTGCTGCGGCCGCCGTTCATCACCCGCAAGTCCCCATGGGAGATTGAGCACAATATGGTGAGTCAAGTTAGCCTCACTGGCGGCGCGAAGAGCATGTCCCTCATTGTCACCAAGGGCACGCTGGACTGGGCCTACCCGCCCTTCATCCTGGCAACCACCGCGGCCGCGATGGGATTGAATGTAAGCATGTTTTTCACCTTCTACGGCCTGCCCCTGCTGCTCAAGGATCTTGATCTGAAGCTGTCACCACTGGGCAACCCGGCGATGAAAATGCCGGTGATGGGCGCCCAGATGGGCATGCCCAACCTGGTGTCGCTTATTCCCGGAGTCGAGGCCGCCGCTTCTAAAATGATGAAAAACCTGATGGCGAAGAAAGGCGTGGCCAGCATCCCTGAATTGCGCGCACTGGCGATCGAGGCGGATGTGCGCATGATCGCCTGCCAGATGACCATGGATTTATTTGAATACACTCTTGATGACATGATCGAGGGCCCGGAGCTGGGTGGCGCGGCCACGTATATCGAAGTGGCGACCCAGTCCGATATCAATCTGTTTATCTAGGCGGATAGGAGAAGTCATGGCTGACCAACTGCTGGACGCGACAGGACTGAACTGTCCGCTGCCCATCCTCAAGGCCAAGAAAGCGCTGAAAGACGTGCCACCGGGGGGCACTTTGGAAATCCTCGCGACCGATCCTGGTTCGGTGGCGGATTTCCAGGCCTTTTGCCGGATTACCGGTAACGAGTTGCTGGAACACGGGGAACAGGGCGGGGTTTATCGCTTTGTGCTCAAAAAAACAGCCTGAATGGCCGTGGCCCTAGAGAGCTTTATAGAGGCCATTCCGGTCCGAACCGCATAGGGAGAACGAGCGCGAATATTCACGCAGGCTCATATCCCCCGCGCTGTTGAAGTACACCGGGAAATAGGACAGGGCCAGCTCACGTAACTAGCGATAGACAGGGTCGCGGTTGCGCACTTGCCTTCTTTTCAGGACTTCCCGGGCAGAGATGGTCCTGTCAGATGCGTTGTACGCCAGCCCGTCCAGGAAATCCTGAATTTTGCCGGGATTCGATAAACGGCTAAAAACGCGTTTTTCCTGTGAAGTCCAGTCCATGTGCGTTCAGAAAAACCTTCTCCTTTCGCGTCAGGAAACGACTGTGACCGCCTGGGCAGCAGGCACGGTTCCTTGAGCTCAGCCGTGATTCCAGTTATCCGGGTCGCTGGAATCGGCGGGTGACAGGCCCAGCGTTTCTCCTTCGGTGTTTACGCCCAAGCCCGATACGGTGCGGTTGGCATAAGCGAAATAGCTGGCCACCTGGTTGATTTCAAGAATTTCCCCGTCACTGAATCCGGCACCCCGCAGGGCAGCAGCATCCTGTTGCACCATCGCCCGAGGAGACAGGGTCAACTTGCGCACGTAGGCGAGAGCGGCGCTTTGCGCAGGAGTGAATGGGTGCGCCGGGTCAATGGTTTGCAGTTGTTCAAAACAGGCTTCGTAGCGACCCGGTTCAGCTTGCAGCAACCGTTTCAACCCCTCGCTGTGGTGGCGTGCGCAGTAGCTGCAGCCGTTGAGCAGGCTGACCAGCACTCCCATGGACTCGAGAAACCAACCGGGCAAGCAGTTGCCGGAGTGGTGCAAAACTGCCTTGTACAGACCCATGTGGCCGACCAGGGTGTGCGGCCGCAAGCTGTGAATCTGCAGCACATTGTCCACCTGGCCACCCGCGCCGCAGACGCGCTGATAGGTATCTGCCAGCTTCCCTTCTGCCTGGTCAGGGCGGATCACTTCGATAAATGCCATCGGCCGATACTCCCTGCGGTCACGGTAAACCTGCCGTTAATACAGCAGGCTGATCATGCCATAGCTTACCCCACCCACCAGCGCGGCCGAAAACAGGCCAACACCCAGTGGCTTTAGCCCGATGGCTTGCAGCCCCGCGAGGCTGGTGCCCAGGCCGACCGCCGCCATGGCAATGGCGAGGCAATATTCAGCGGCTTTACTGCAGCTGGTCACCATGAATTTCCAGTGGGCCGGGTCGAGCAACCCAAAGGGCCGGTCACCCATATCACCCACGGTTCGTAACAAACTCATCAACATAAACCCAATCACGAACAGCGGCACCATGGACCACACACTGGGGCGGGCTTCCCCTGTGTCGGAGGTGCGATGATACAGAATGCTGAGCAAGGGTATAACGACCAACATGCCCAAGTTGCGCACCAGTTTGGTCACCGTCGCCACGTTGAGTACATCGGCATCACCAAAGTATTCCTGATATACCAGGCCGGCTCCTGCAACCTGCGACGTATCATGCACAGATGTACCCAGGAACAGACCGGCGCGAAATGCGTCGCCGGCAAACAGCCAGTGCGCTGCAAAAGGGTACAGGAGCATCGCCACGATGCCAAACAGGGCAATGCAGGTTACCGCATAGGCGGTTTCATCGTCTTTGGCGTTAATACCGGGCGCCAGGGCCACGATCGCTGTTGCCCCGCAGATTGCAGTACCGGCCGCGATAAGGGTGCCCAGGCGCGCTGACAGGCCAAGCCGACGGCTCAACCAGGTGACCACCAGCAACGCAACCGCCACGCAAACGATGACGACCGGCAGGGCCCTGAGGCCGATTTCCCCCGCCTCGCCCAGGCTGATCCGAATGCCCAGCAACACAATACCCAGCCGCAGAATGCGCTCCACGCCGAAACGCACGCCCGGTTCAAACTTTTGTGACACACCCAGGGTGTTACGCAACAGGACGCCCAGCAGGATGGCCATCATGATGGGGCTGACTGGGCTTTTGCTTAGCCCCATCCACCCCACGCCGATCAGGTCTGCGAGGTACCCGCCTCCGAAGGCAAGTATCAGCGCCAGGATCAAGCCGGGAAAAATGTTCATCAGAGCATCGATCCTCAACGGAGCCTTTCCCATAGCGGGTTATATTAGAGTACTATACATTAGAAACTGTTTATTTAATCCAGACCCAGGGAGAATAACCCATGAAGTTCAGTACAGTACTTATCACTGTGTCGCTCCTGCTGGCCGCAGCAACGGCAACTACCGCCCTCGCAGGGGCCATCACCTGGATCGATGTGCGCACCGCCGATGAATTCAGGCAGCAGCATGTGGCCGGGGCGGTGAACATTCCCTATGAAGAAATCGATGCCGGGATCGCTGACCTGCGCCTGGGAAAAGATTCTGTGATCTATCTGTATTGCCGTACCGGCCGAAGATCCGGCCTTGCCAAAGAATCTTTGGAAGCGTTGGGCTATACCGGGGTGGTGAATGTCGGCGGGCTGGAAGTCGCGCTGGCGGAAGCCGAAAAAACCAGGCCATAACCGCCCAAAAACACTAACGGCCTTTTAAACGCCACCCTGCCCGTGGATAGTCTTTACCCTTGAGTCAACCCTACGCACATTTTACTGATCGCCTGGTGGCGAGGTCGCTACAAGGCGGTATTCCGCTGTTCCTGTTCCTGACGGCGCTGGTGGCCGGCACGTTGGCATTGATCTATACACCGCGCGAGGAAGAACCGCAGATCGTGGTGCCCATGCTCGATGTGCTGATTTCAGCGCCAGGACTCAGCGCCGACCAGGTCGCGCGCCAGGTTACCGAGCCGGTGGAGAAACTTCTGTCGCAGATTCCAGGGCTGGAACACATCTACTCCTCAAGCTCCACTGGCAAGTCGGCTGTGACGCTGCGCTTTTTTGTTGGTGAAGACCGTGAAGTATCCATCCTCAATACCTACAACAAGCTGTATTCCAACCAGGACCGGGTTCCAGACGTAGTCACCGAGTGGCTGGTGCGGCCGGTCGAAGTCGATGATGTGCCGATACTGGTGTTGGCACTTTGGAGCGCCGACCCGGCGCGCTATGGCGACTTTGAACTCAGGCGCATGGCCGACGAGCTTTCGACCGTGCTCAAAGGCGTCGACCAAACCGGCGAGGTCAACATCAGCGGAGGACGTCCCCGCGTCATCCGCGTCGAGCTCGATGCCGAAGCAATGGCTGCGCGCAAGACCACGGCCATCGAAGTAGCCCGGGCCCTGCAGCTATCCAACCTGCTGCAAAACGCCGGTGACTGGTCCTACGGCGATACATCCATTGCGCTGGAAAGCGGTGATGTCGTGCGCAGTAAGACGGATCTTGAAAGTATCACGGTGAACGTGATCAATGGTTTGCCAGTGTTCCTGCGGGATGTCGCGACCGTGGTCGATGGTCCGGCCGAAGCCGACCACTTCACCTGGCTAAGCTTTGGACCGGCGCATCCGCTGTCCAGTAGTGCCGGTGACGACTATCCCATGGTAACGCTTAGCGTAGCCAAGCAGCGTGGCAGTAATGCGGTGAGCGTGGCGCGCGATATCCACGCCAAAGTCGCCGAGCTGCAGTCCGGCCTGCTCCCGCCCGAAGTCCACGTCGAGGTGCTGCGCGACTATGGCCAGACAGCCAATGAAAAGGTCAATGACCTGAGTTCCAGTCTGGCCTTGGCCATCATCACGGTGGTGGTGTTCATCAGTGTCTTCCTTGGCCTGAGAGAAGCCCTGGTGGTCAGCCTGGCCGTGCCCATTTGTTATGGATTTACCCTCGCCCTTGACCTGGCCTTTGGCTACACCATAAACCGGGTGACGCTGTTCGCCCTGATCCTGTCGCTGGGCTTGCTGGTCGATGACCCCATCACCGGGGTAGATAACATCGAGCGCTATTTGCGCCGCAAACGCGGCGATTTCCGCAGCCTTATTGTTGCTGCCATAACGGAAATCCGCGCCCCGCTGGTGATGTCCACGGTGACCATCGTGTTGGCCTTCATTCCGCTGGGTTTCATCACGGGCATGATGGGGCCCTATATGGCTCCCATGGCATTTAATGTGCCGGTCAGCGTCACAGTTTCAACCCTGGTGGCATTTGTGGTTACCCCCTGGCTGGCCAGCAAGATTCTCAAGCGGCCGGCAGCAACGACACATTCTGGCGCCACAGCGGCGGAGGCCGAGGAAGCCGATACGGGCCTGTTGCGCCATTACCGGCGGTTCCTGGGCCCCATCCTGAACAGCCGGCGCAGGGTCAAGTGGGTACTGTGGGGCGTACTGGCACTGTTCCTGGCAGCGGCCATTCTGCCCATGTTTCGACTGGTGCCACTGAAGCTTCTTCCCTTCGATAACAAAAATGAAATCCAGGTCGTCATCGATATGCCGGAAAGCAGCAGCCTGGAGAGAACCGCAGCCATAACACAGGAGGTGAGCGCCATCGCGCAACAACTTCCGGAAATCAGTGCCGTGGCGGCTTTTGTCGGGCTGCCATCGCCCATTGATTTTAACGGCATGGTGCGGCGTTACTACCAGCGCTTCGGCACCAATATGGCGGACCTGCGCATTACCCTCGTAGACAAGATCGAGCGCAGTCACCAGTCCCACGCTATTGTGCTGCGTCTGCGGCAACTTCTTGCACCCCTGCAGCGTGACGGCATCAGTATCAAGGTCGTCGAGGTACCCCCCGGCCCGCCCGTGCTGGCCACACTGGTAGCGGAAATTTATGCCAATACCCTGGTGCCTTACGACCAGCAGCGAGAGGCTGCTATTGCAGTCATGGGCCGGCTGCGGCGCGAACCCCATGTTGTGGAGGTGGACTCAACGGTGGAAGCGCCCAGGAAACGCTTGCGCTTTGTCACTGACAAACAAAAAGCCGCCTTGTCCGGTGTGGCGACGGAGGATATCAATGCCACGCTTGGCATGGCCAACGAGGGTCTGGTTGTCGGCTACCTGCAGCTGCCACGCGAGGCCACGCCCCTGCCTATCGAGTTACGCATGCCGCGGGCCGACCGGGCCTCTACCACAGATTTTCTGCGCATCCATGTCAAGGCCCGGCCGGGCATCGTGCAGAAAAGCTCCGCCAAAGGTTTGGACAGTGCAGCCCAGCCCCTCGTGGCCCTGGGAGAACTCGGTACCTTCGACGCCGGTTGGGCTGACCGCGCGGTCTATCGCAAGGACCTGCGGCCGGTGGTTTACGTAAGCGCTGAAATTTCGGGGCGTACGCCAGCTGAGGTCATTATGGATGTGGGCGCAGACCTGAACGCAGTGCCCGGGGAAGAAGGCAGCATTCGTCCATGGCAAAGTCGCAGCTACCTGAACCCGGGTGGCGGTGACGCCTGGTCCTTGCCGCAAGGTATTGAAGTGTCGTGGTCCGGAGAGGGTGAGTGGCTTATTACGCTCGAGGTTTTTCGCGATATGGGACTGGCGTTCGTGTTCGCGCTGTCAGCCATTTTCTTGGTGCTGAGAATCCAAACCGCCTCGACCAGCCTGTCCCTGATCATCATGTCATCGATACCACTGACCATTATTGGCATCATGCCCGGGTTCTGGTTGATGAATCTGTTTGGCGAGCGGGTCATCGCCGATGCCCCAGACCCGGTCCTGTTTACCGCCACAGCCATGATCGGGATGATTGCCCTGGCCGGTATCGTCATACGCAACTCCCTGATCCTGATCGACTTCATTACCCAGGCACTGGCCAGCGGGATGGAGCTGAAGGAAGCCCTGTTGCAGGCCGGAGCGGCGCGCACACGGCCTGTACTGCTGACTGCCGGAACCACCATGCTGGGCAACCTGATCATCACGCTGGACCCGGTTTTCAGCGGGCTGGCGCTGGCCATCATGTTCGGTGTCATAGCCTCTACCCTGTTTACTCTGATAGTGGTGCCGGTGGTATACCTGCTGGTATTTGATAAACCAACCGGTCAAAAACACATTAACGAAAGTCTCAATCAAGGTCTGAACCCGTGAAACCTGAATTGAAAAAATGGTTGTTTGCTGTGCTTGCAGTGGCGCTTTTGCTGCTGATGATTGCCTGGATGGCAGGGGCCTTTCACGCGAAGGTCAGGCCCGGTGTCCTGCCTGTGACCGGGCAGCCGCAACCGGGCACCCAGCCATTTGTGGTTGAACGGGTCTACGTGGCCACCAATGAGTCGGTTCCGGCAACCATCGGGGCGAAACAAGCCACGACCATTTCCTCGCGTGTCCTCTCGCGCATAACACGCGTACTGGTGCGAGCCGGTGATTCGGTCAGCCAGGGCCAGTTGCTGCTCGAGCTCGAGCGCTCGGATCTCGAATCCAGACTGTCCCAATTGAAACAGCGTGCGGTGGCGGTTAATGCCCGGCTTACGGAGGCCCGCCTCAGCCTGGAGCGGGCGCAGGACCTGCAAAAACGTGGCCTGGTGGCCAAGGCCGCGCTGGACGAAGCCCGCGCCACGCATGATGCCCTGCAGGCGGACCTCGCCACCGCACAACGTTCGATAGAAGAAGCTGAGGTGGCGATCAGCTATACCGAAATACGCTCCCCTATTGATGGCCGGGTGGTCGATCGCTTTGCAGAGCCTGGCGATACGGCGTCCCCCGGGGAGCGGTTGCTGTCGCTGTACAATCCCCTGTCTTTACGGGTTGAAGCCGCGGTGCGGGAAAGCCTGGCCTTGCCGTTAAAGCTGGGCCAGGAAGTTCAGGTTGAAATTCCGGCGCAGGGACGAACGTTGGCAGCCCAGATTGAGGAGTTGGTGCCGGCTGCAGACTCCGGATCCCGCAGCTTCCTGGTCAAGGCCCGGATTGAATACCAGGCAGACCTGCTCCCGGGCATGTATGCCCGCCTGTTGATCCCGGCCGGTGGGGAAATGCTGGTCATCATACCGGCCAGCCTGGTTTCCAGCTTTGGCCAGCTGGACGTGGTTTGGGTAAAACGCGACACACAGACGGAACGCCGCTTCATCCGGTTGGGGCGACAGATGGGACTCGAGCAGGTGGAGGTCGTTGCCGGCCTGGAAGCAGGTGAACTGCTGGTCCCGAAACCAAATTAGCAGAGCTGCCTGCAGTCGCAGGCTATGGTGTTCAACTCCGCTCCCTGGCAAGTATTTGTGCAATCGTGCGGTCGAAAGGCAGGCGCAAGTAGGGCACGCCGTTATCGTCCGCGACGGGTCCGCTGCCGGCGCGGATATTGATCTGCAGCGCAGGCAGGAGCAGTCGTGGCAAGGCCAGCCCGGCGTCCCGCTCGGTACGCATGGCTATAAACGCTTCCCGGTCTGTTACCTGGTTGACATGAATGTTGTTCTGGCGGGATTCGCTGACTGGGACCATGTTGACCGGTGCAGCGCCCGCTTTAGGGTAGTCGTGGCAGAGCAACAAGCGGGTCGTGTCCGGCAAGCCATGAATCCGTTGGATGGAATCAAACAGGTCGTAGGCATTACCGCCCGGGAAATCACACCGCGCCGTTCCAAAGCGTGGCGCGAACAAGGTATCGCCGATAAATGCTGCGTCCCCGACCACGTAGGTAACACTGTCCGCCGTATGCCCTGGTGTGCTCATAACACGAATGTCCAGCGACCCCAGCGGGATGGTGTCACCCTCATCGAGCAAACGATCAAACTGGCTGCCATCGGTGGCCACATCCTGGAGATTGAAAACCCGGGTAAAAGTCTTCTGCACCGTGCAGATGCCACGGCCTATGGCAATTCTGGCGCCGGTCTTTTCACGAATGTGCCCGGCGGACGAGAGGTGGTCAGCGTGGGCATGCGTTTCCAGCACCCACTCGATACGGTAGTTGCGCTGCTGCGCCATGCTGAGCAGGGCGTCAATCAACCGCGTGCTCGCCCGTCCTGAGGCGGGGTCGAACACCCACACTGGGTCAATGATGGCTGCAACGGACCGAATCGGGTCGGCAAGCAAATAACTCCAGGTGCCTGACTCAGGTTCATAGCTGGGGGTAATTTCCACGCTCAAGGGCAAGCTCCCCGGTGTACCTTTAAAATAATTTATGGAAGCTCTGAATAAATCAGAGTTTCCTTATATAGACAATTGTAATTTAGCTTGCTTGCAAATAATATTCAAAGCCTGATGCATACTTCAACAAAAAACAACCAGGCAAAAAACTATCCGGCAAAGAAAAAGTTGAACACGCTGGACTGGGGCGCCATGCGCCGCAGCGCCAGCGACGCTACCAACCTGCTCAAGGGCCTGGCCAACGAGAGCCGTCTGATCATCCTGTGTGTGCTGGCTGAAGGTGAATGCTCGGTGGGACAGCTGAACGAGCGGGTTGATCTTAGCCAGTCCGCGCTGTCACAACACCTGGCGGTACTGCGCGAACAGGGCCTGGTGCAGACCCGGCGCGAAAGCCAAACCATTTACTATCGCCTGTCTGAAACGCCCGCGCTGCAAATTATCAACCTGCTACACGATATTTACTGCCCCGTGTGACGTGTGAGCCGTTCTATTTGCCGATACAAAAGCTTGAAAAAATCGCACCCAGCAAATCATCCGGCAGCACTTCGCCGGTAATTTCGCCAAGCTCGCGCTGTGCCAGGCGCAGCTCTTCTGCCAGCAGTTCTCCCGCCTGATCCTGGGTCAAACGCAATTCACCCTCGAGCAGGTGGTGTTCAGCCCGTTTCAATGCATCAACATGGCGCTGGCGAGCGGAAAACCCGCCTTCAGCCTGTTCGGTCGCGCCTAAAGCTTGGCGAATTCTTGACTTGAGCGAGTCCAGCCCTTCGCCGGTATGCGCTGAAAGGGCGATGCCGGCCGGAAAGCGCTGCCCCTGCGTCGGATCGGGCCAGGCGCCCGACGACTGCCCGAGCAGGTCCATCTTATTGTAAACGAGGATGCATCTTTCCGGGTCCGGTAACTCTGTCAGCAATTCAAGCTGTTCATCCATATCGGCAGTGACATCCGCGATCAGCAGGACGATATCGGCAGACAACAGCGCCTGCCGAGCGCGCCTGACTCCCTCCGCTTCAATCACGTCAGCGGTATTGCGAATTCCGGCGGTATCGGCCACGTGCACCGGTATGCCGTCCAGATCTACCCATTCGCGCACTACGTCGCGCGTGGTGCCGGGAATGTCGGTGACAATGGCGCTGTCCTCACCCGAAAGGGCATTGAGCAGGCTGGACTTGCCGGCATTGGGCCGGCCGATGATGGCCAGCACCACACCGTCACGCAGTAACCGGCCCTGCCGCGCTTCGTTCAGCAGGTCGCGCAGGCACTGCTGTGCTGCACGCAAACGCTGCAACAGCGCGCTGTCGGCAAGGAAGTCGATTTCTTCCTGGGGAAAGTCGATGGCTGCTTCGACATAAACCCGCAGGCCAGTCAGCAGTTCCTGCAGAAGGTTGATGCGCCGTGAAAAGACGCCCGACAGCGATCGGTGTGCAGCACGAGCGGCCGACTCGGTACCGGAACTGATCAGGTCGGCAATGGCCTCTGCCTGCGCCAGGTCCAGTTTGTCATTGAGAAATGCGCGTTCGGAAAATTCGCCTGCGCGAGCTGGCCGGGCACCCAGGGACATCACGCGCCGCAGCACCATCTGCAATACCACCGGCCCGCCGTGTCCGTGAAGTTCCAGCACGTCCTCGCCCGTGAATGAATGCGGTGCGGGGAAATAGAGCGCAATACCGTGGTCGATACTGCTGCCATCGGCATCGCGAAACGCTGCGTGTGTGGCAAGCCGCTGCACGGGCAAGCGATCGCAAATAGCGCTTGCAATACCAGGTGCGGCCGGGCCGCTCACGCGAATGATACCCACGCCGCCGGTTCCGGGCGGCGTCGCGATGGCGCAGATTGTATCCGCCTGCGCTTTTCTCACTTCGCTCCAGCAGCGATTTTGCGCGTTATATACACCTGCTGCGCCAGGGATAGGCCCGCGTTGGTTGCCCAGTACAACACCAGGCCTGCCGGGAAAAACGCAAACATAACGGCAAAAACCACGGGCATCAGGCTCATCATCTTGGCCTGCAGGGGGTCCATGCCGGCCGTCGGCGTCAGCCTCTGGGTGGCGATCATGAAGCTGGCGTTGAGCAGAGGCAGAACAAAATACGGATCGCGCACGGACAGGTTGGTAATCCACAGAATAAAGGGTGCCTGGCGCAACTCTACCGATTCCAGCAACACCCAGTATAGGGCAATGAACACCGGAATCTGCACCAGCATGGGCAAACAGCCACTGAGCGGGTTGGCCTTTTCGGTTTTATACAGTTCCATCATGGCCTGGCTCATGCGCTGCCGGTCATCGCCATAGCGTTCTTTGAGTTGCTCGATGCGCGGCTGCAGTTTGCGCATGCGCGCCATGGACTTGTACTGTGCTTCCGTAAGCTTGAAGAAGACGGCCTTGACCAGGATGGTGAGCAGAACTATTGCCCAACCCCAATTGCCCACGATCGCGTGGATGTGCGACAGCAGCCAGAACAGAGGTTTGGAAAATACAGTAAAAATACCGTAGTTGACGGTGTGCTCCAGGCCTGGAGCTACCGCGCTCAAATGCTCCTGCAACTTGGGTCCGAGGTAGAGGCGGCTGCTGAATTCAAGCCGCCCACCAGGAGCAATGCTTTGGACCGGCGAAACATCCCGCGCTATGTACCGCGGCAATCCGCCACCAGCGGGGTTGATAACCTGAGTTGAGTAAATGGCCTGCTCTTCAGCCGACGGAATCCAGGCTGCAAAGAAATAGTGCTCGATCATTGCCAACCAGCCACCGCTGAAAGTCTTGTTGACAGGTTCTTCGGCAACCTTGTTGAAGGCAATCTTTTCAAACTTGTCCTGCGGGCTGTAGAAACCAATGCCGCGAAAGCTGTAAGAGGAGGGGTTGGTGAACGAGCTTTTACCCTGGTCTTTGGTTACGGAGCGTTGCAGTTGATCATAACGGCTGCCCGACCATGTTTGCGAGCTGGCGTTTTCCAACTGGTGGCGGACTTCGATATCGTAATGGCCGCGTTTGAACACGAAGGTCTTGGCGACCTTGATGCCATCTGCGGACATCCAGGTTAGTGGCACCACCAACTCTTCGGCTCCGACCGCCAGCTTATATTCAGTTTGCCCGGACTCATACGAGGCAGTGTGGTTGGGTGCGCTCTGGTGTGAAAGCAGGCCGGACTGAGCAATAAACATATGCTCACCCTGGGGCTCCAGCAGGGTTACCTTCACTGCAGGATCGGTAGCAACAGCAGGATAATCCAACAACTGCGCAGCGACCACCGTGCCGCCCTGAAGCGCGATCTGAAGGTTTAAGAGATCGGTTGTAACTGAAATGGTCGCGCTTGCCGCTGGTGCGGTCTGCTGGCCCTGTACTGCTGCATCGCCTTGCAGCTGCTGAGCTGCGGCCTGCGCCGGTTGCTGCGGTTGGGGCAGGTCCGGAGCATCCGGTGCCTGTTGCCGGCCGTCAGCCCCGGGCACGTCCGTCGTAGAGTCGGTGCCGGATGCGAGCGGTTTGGATACCGTTTCCACGGTACTCGGCGGTGGCGGCGCGTGGTAATCCTTTTGCCACTCGATCCACAACATGTAACCTAGCAAACCCAGGCTGATGAGCAATACCGGTCGAAGATTTCCCATGTGTTCCAGATCCTGTGCCGGTTAAGGCTTTGCTTTGTTTCTAGCGCGAAGGCGCCCCTGAATTATGGCCAGTCCAGATTCAGGCCAATATTCAGGCTAGTTCAGCCGATGGACTGAGGCTAGCCTGGTCCATCGTCTTGCGCAGCCTCCCATCAATTCGCAGCCAATGGCTGGCCAATTGATCGAATAGTTGTTCGTTGGATGCGGCAACTGCCTGGCGTCGGGGTAAAACTACAATATCCGCAACCGGGCCCTGGGGGGGGTCAGACAAGTAATGTGTTCTGAAACTTTCCCTGATAACCCGCTTCAGGCGATTACGCTGCACCGCCCTTTTGTCCACTTCGCGGGAAACAGCCATGCCCAGACGGGAGTTCCGCTGCTCGGCCAGACGCGCGAGCACTTTGAAGCCTCCATCGGCAGATACCACGGCCTGTTCGAACACCCGGGAAAATTCTTTGGGTCCGCACAAGCGCGACTGACGTGAAAGTGACATGCCGCTTGCTATCCCTTGAGAACTGCCCGCATCCGCTCACCAGCAGCGTGTGGCCAGCCCATATGGAAAAATCAGGCAGAAAGGCGCTTGCGGCCTTTGGCGCGACGGGCAGAAAGTACCGCCCTGCCACCGCTGGTTGCCATGCGTGCACGAAATCCGTGCCGACGGGCGCGCTTCAGGAGGCTTGGTTGAAAAGTACGTTTCATGGCTTTAATCCTTTCCGAGACTGATTTATGGAAACTCTGATTAGATCAAAGTTTCCGTGGTACAGGGCACGGGTTGTTCCCGACAACCCGCCTGCATTCCCTCCATCCATGGAGGTCGATGCGCCGCCCTTTTCGATGATTGCAAATCATTGAAAATGAGGCCAAACAAAAATCATACTATTTGCCTGGCGTGCTCTAATCGTTCATGGATGAATTATTCAGAGCTTCCTCAGCTAAAAACCGGGAGCGGTCAATTAACCCGTCCCCGCAGAAGCCCCGGGCGATCGACACAAGAGGCGAATTGTATCTTTTGTGCGCAGACTCGACAAGCTGCGGGGTGAAAGCGCGCCGTTTTGATTCTGCTGTGGCCAAGTTATCCACAGCGCGCTAGACTTAGGCTGTCCCGTTTGAGTTCAGCGATGCCTTCGTAGTACGGAGCTGTCCGAGGTCAGCGTGACGTCCCTTACAGCAGCAATAAATACAGGCCATACCCCTTCACGATGCCGCAAAAGCTTTGGCAAACCTGCCTGACCTATCTCGAGCGCGAGCTCCCGGCGGAGGATTTCAACACCTGGATCCGGCCGCTACAGCCGCGCGGCGCAAAAGGACAAACGGTGCTGTTAGCGCCCAACACCTATGTGCGGGACTACATCGCGCTAAACCACCTTGAGCGGATCCGCGATATCTTCGAGCACCTGGGAGTGACGCGCGAGTCTGTAACGGTTGATGTCTCGGCTGGCCGGGAGCCGGGGCGATCGCGGGATAGCGCCACCCCAAAACAACACAACACCGGCCTTGATACGCGCTATCGCTTCGACAATTTTGTGCAGGGAAAGTCCAATGAGTTGGCCTTTGCCGCAGCCCAGCAAGTAGCGCAAAAGCCTGGAACGACGTACAACCCACTGTTGCTCTACGGTGGAACCGGATTGGGCAAGACGCATTTGTTGCACGCGGCCGGAAACCTGATTTACGAACAGAATCGCCATGCCAGGGTGTTGTATTTGCATTCAGAGAAATTTGTCAGCGAGATGATCCAGGCGCTACGGCATAACAGCATTGAGGCCTTCAAGCAGCATTATCGAACCGCTGGCGCACTGCTCATTGATGATATTCAGTTTTTTGCCGGCAAGGACCGCACGCAGGAGGAATTTTTTCACACCTTCAACGCCCTGCTTGATAGCAAACAGCAAATCATTCTTACCTGTGACCGCTACCCCAAGGAGGTGATTGGTCTGGAAGCCAGGCTTCGTTCCCGTTTTGGCTGGGGTCTGACAGTAGCCATCGAGCCACCGGATTTTGAAACACGGGTTGCCATCCTGATGAACAAAGCCCAGGAACGAGGCATTTTGCTGGATGAGTCCATTGCCTTCCTGATCGCCAAGCGGTTGCGTTCAAACGTGCGTGACCTGGAGAGCGCGCTCAATACCCTGTCCGCCAATGCCCGTTTCTCCGGCAGGCCGATCACCGAGGCATTTGCACAGGAAGTACTGCGAGATCTCCTGGCAGTGCATGAACGTATGATCACTATTGAAAACGTACAAAAAACGGTTGCGGAATACTACAAGCTGAAACTATCCGATATGCTGTCCACGCGCCGTATCCGCACGCTGGCGCGGCCCCGGCAAATGGCCATGGCTTTGTGCAAGGAGCTCACGGAACACAGCCTGCCGGAAATCGGCGTGGCTTTTGGAGGCCGCGACCATACCACGGTGCTGCACGCCTGCCGTAGAATTGAGAGTCTGTGCGCTACAGATGGCCGTCTGCGCGACGAGAAGGCGCACCTGTTGCGGCTACTTACCGCGTGATTGTGTGGAAGTTGTTAGCCGGTGTTGTATAGCTTGTGGATAAAACCCGGGTCAGATTACTTGCTACACTTATCCACAGTTCACGCACAGCGTTCAAGCGTGTTTACTGACAGGGTTTAAGTTTCGTATAATTATGATATTTAAGGATAAATTCTGATTTTACGGCTTACGCACAAGGCCTATTATTACTACTGTTTTATTAAACTCTTATTACTAATAATTAATTACTGATAGGAATTCAGTCATGAAATTCAGCATCAAGAGAGAAGTATTCCTGCAACCATTGAGTCAGGTCATCGGTGTGGTGGAGCGTCGGCAGACCTTACCCGTCTTGGCTAACTTCCTGTTTCAGGCCCAGGCTGATGGTACGTTTTCCATCACAGGTACAGACATGGAAGTCGAGCTGATCGCCCTGGTCAGCGCCAAGGTTGATCGCGCCGGGGAAATTACGGTCCCCGCGAGAAAATTGCTGGATATTGTGCGCATGCTCCCCGATGGGGTGGACATCGGCGTCGTACTCGACGGCGACAAGCTTACGCTTTCTTCAGCGCGCAGCCG
The DNA here is from genome assembly GCA_031362985.1 of Lysobacterales bacterium. Taxonomy (GTDB): domain Bacteria; phylum Pseudomonadota; class Gammaproteobacteria; order Xanthomonadales; family SZUA-36; genus SHZL01. Next base: position 98,652 of record JANLTO010000017.1, read on the forward strand.
TTACACGCTGGCAACTTTACCGGCCACGGATTTTCCGGCAACGGACCAGTTCGAAACCATAGAAAACGTTGAGATTCAAGAAGATAAGCTTAAGCACCTGCTGGACAAAACGTCCTTCGCCATGGCCAATCAGGATGTTCGCTACTACCTCAATGGTTTGCTGTTTGAGTTCAAGGACGGTGCGTTGCGTACCGTAGCGACAGACGGGCATCGTCTCGCTGTATGTGATCTGGATGGGTCTGTCAGCGCCAAGCAGGACCGGCAAATCATTGTTCCGAGAAAGGGCGTTCTGGAACTGGCGCGAATACTGACCGACAGCAAGGACATCGTGTTGCTGGGCCTCGGCAAGAATCATGTGCGCCTGCAAAAAGGCAGTTCGGCGCTGACCTCCAAGCTGATTGATGGCCGGTTTCCGGATTACCAGGCGGTTATTCCGGTTGGGGCTGATCGAAGAATTGAGGTTGATCGCGGTTCGTTCATTCAGGCGCTGCAAAGGGCGGCAATCCTTTCCAATGAAAAATACAAGGGCGTGCGCCTGGAGGCCTCCGGTAAGTCGATGAAAATAGTGGCGCACAATCCACAGCAGGAAGAGGCGGAGGAGACCCTGGAAGCCAGGCTGAATTTTGATCAAATATCCATTGGATTCAATGTTTTGTATCTCCTCGACGCGCTCAATGCCATTGCATCCGAAGTCGTTTCTCTGGAAATGCGTGATGCCAACAGCAGTTGCCTGATCACAGCCGGCGCTGGCGGAAACGACCGGCATGTCGTTATGCCATTAAAACTCTAAGCGCGGCTGAACAAGGGGCTGAGCGCATGTTTCAGCCCGGCAGCACTTCCCGTTTCCCGTCACACGCTTGCCCTTACGACTGACGGTCACGGTTTATGTACATTAAGTCCCTGCGCATCGAAAACTTCCGAAATCTCAAGAGCGTGAGCATTGAACCTCACCCGCGGTTGAATTTTTACTTTGGCGACAATGGGGCGGGTAAGACCAGTTTGCTGGAAGCGCTGGTGGTTGTTTCTCGAGGTAAATCCTTCAAGACAGCCCGTGTTGAAGAACTCAGCGGTGCGGATGACGGGCCCTTCCGCGTGTTCCTGGAGTCCCGATTTGCTGGACAGGACCATAAAATAGGTGTGGAACGCGGCGGGAAAATCTGGAAAGCCCGCCTGGACGGTCAAGACGTAAACCTGCTGAGCGTGCTGACACGGCACCTTCCCATGGTGTTGATGGAGCCGAACAGTCACTTATTGATCAGCGGATCGCCTGACGGTCGCCGGAGATTTCTGGACTGGGGTGTGTTCCACGTGGAACCCTTATTTCTGGATTGTTGGCGGCGCTATGCGCGTGCACTCAAGCAGCGCAATGCTGCATTACGCTCCAATCAAACGCGCGTACTCGACAGTCTTGATCATCTTTGCGCGCGCTTGGGAGAACAACTTAACACGTATCGACTGGCGTATTTTTCGCAACTGGCGGCCGCGTTTTGCCAGGGCGACGACGTAGAAGGTGCGCCGGAGCTCAAGGATGTCGCGCTGGAGTTTCAACCAGGCTGGAAAGGCGAGTCTTTGCTTGAAGCGCTGATGCGTACGCGGAAACGGGACGCAGAGAGCGGTGCCACCAGCCAGGGCCCGCACCGCGCGGATGTACTTTTTACCAAAGAAGAAAAAGCCGTGCGCGCGATATTCTCCCGTGGGGAGCAAAAAAGCCTCGTCGCCAGTCTCCTGCTGAAGCAGGCCGAGTTGCTGGCGGCCCTGGGCGAACCCCCTCTGGTCCTGCTGGACGATCTGGCTTCGGAATTTGACCAACAGCACTTCGCATCGGTGTTGCAGCGGGCCCTGGCGTGCGCGGGACAGGTATGGGTCACTGGTACGTCTGCAACCGGATTTGCGCTGCAACACAAGGTGTTCCACGTGAAACACGGGAGCGTTCAGGAGCTGCTATAATTCCGGCTCTTGATAACTCCGTGCTAATGTCGCAAAACGGCAAACTTGAAGGCCGGTTAACTGCCCGGGTTCACACCCAAAAACTGTTGCTCCCCGCTTTAGCCGGGACGGGACTCGATCATGACTGATACAGAATATAGCTCCAAGAATATCAAGGTTCTTAAAGGTCTCGATGCTGTACGCAAGCGCCCCGGAATGTACATCGGCGACACCGATGACGGTACCGGTTTGCATCACATGGTGTTTGAGGTCGTTGACAACTCGATTGACGAAGCACTGGCCGGGCACTGCGATTACATCAACGTAACCATTCACGCTGACGATGCAGTCAGCGTCTCGGATAACGGCCGCGGCATACCGGTTGACATGCATGCCGAGGAGGGCCGTTCCGCTGCCGAAGTCATCATGACCGTATTGCACGCCGGTGGTAAATTTGATGACGACTCATACAAGGTATCCGGCGGCTTGCACGGGGTGGGTGTGTCCGTGGTCAATGCCTTGTCCGAAGAGTTATTGCTGCGAGTCCGTCGTAATGGTCATGTGTGGCGGCAAACGTATCACATGGGTGTGCCGCTGGAACCACTCAAAGCCACTGGAGACAGTGGTAAGACCGGCACAAAAATTTACTTTAGGCCCAGTCACGAAATTTTTGGCAACCCGGTATTTCACTATGAAATACTGGCCAAACGCCTGCGTGAGCTCAGTTTTCTCAATTCGGGTGTACGCATTGAGATCAAAGACGAGCGCACGAACAAATCGGATGTCTTTGAATATAAAGGAGGAATTAAGTCTTTCGTGGAGCATCTGGGGCGCAACAAGAACCCGTTGCACCCCACCGTGATGTATTTTCACGCGGACTCCAGCGGCGTGGTTGTGGAAGCTGCGATGCAATGGACCGATGCCTACCAGGAAGCGGTATTTTGTTTTACTAACAACATTCCGCAGAAAGACGGTGGGTCTCATCTTGCCGGGTTTCGCGCAGCCCTGACCCGCACCCTGAACCAGTACATAGAAGAATCCGGCATCGCCAAGCGCGACAAGATAACTACTGCGGGGGATGACACGCGCGAGGGTTTGATCGCGGTACTTTCGGTCAAGATCTCCGATCCCAAGTTTTCCTCGCAGACCAAGGACAAATTGGTTTCCTCCGATGTAAAACCCGTGGTGGAGTCGGTCATCAGCGCCTGTTTGCGCGACTTTCTGCTGGAAAATCCCGGTGAGGCCAAGACCATTACGGCCAAGGTCGTGGAGGCCGCACGTGCGCGTGAAGCGGCGCGAAAGGCACGGGAAATGACGCGCCGGAAAGGGGTTTTGGACATAGCCGGCCTGCCGGGAAAACTGGCCGATTGCCAGGAAAAAGATCCCGCGCTATCGGAGATTTTCCTGGTGGAAGGAGATTCTGCCGGTGGATCAGCCAAGCAGGGGCGCAATCGAAAATTCCAGGCCATTTTGCCGCTTAAAGGCAAGATTCTGAATGTTGAAAAAGCGCGCTTTGACAAAATGATTTCCTCGGCCGAAGTGGGCACGCTGATTACAGCCCTGGGGTGCGGCATAGGCCGTGATGAGTTTGACCCGGACAAGTTGCGCTATCATCGCGTAATCATCATGACCGACGCGGACGTCGACGGCTCGCACATCCGCACCTTGTTGCTGACGTTTTTCTATCGCCAGATGCCCCAACTGATTGAGCGCGGCCACATTTACATTGGCCAGCCACCGCTGTACAAGATCAAGCAGGGCAAGCAGGAGCAATACCTCAAAGACGACGCCGAGCTCAATGATTACCTGCTGGCGCGCGCGCTGGACGATGCGGCTTTTGAATTTGACCCGGATGCACCGGCGTTGCGGGGCGGGGCACTCGAGCAACTGCTGCGTGATTTCATGGCAGTGAACCTCACCAACGTGCGACTCTCGCAGCGGTTCGATGCTGCATTTTTGAGTTATCTAATTGATTCTGAAAGATATAGTACGGATTGGGACAGACAGAGAATTGAGCAGTGGTGTGCGGCCTTGTGTGCCCGGTTGAACCAGGACTCGCCGGACAGTGTGCATTTTGAAATAGAAGTGGAAAAAGGTGAGGAAGGTTTTGACCTGAACCTGAGTAAGTTCACCCATGGGGTAACCCGCAGCAAGCGCATTCGACAGGATTTCTTCCTCGGTCCCGAATATCGCATGATAGGGCGGCTGGCCGATACGTTGTTCGGTTTGGTTCAGCCCGGCGCCAGGGTTGTTCGTGGCAAAGCGGAAGAGGCGATCGCCAACTTTCGCGAAGCCTATGACTGGCTGATGGCGGAAAGCAGGAAAGGACGCACGATTCAGCGCTTCAAAGGCCTGGGTGAGATGAACCCTGAACAGTTGTGGGATACCACGGTCAACCCGGAAACGCGGCGGCTATTGCAAGTTACCATCCAGGACGCGGTGGCGGCCGACGAGATTTTCACTACTTTAATGGGGGATGAAGTTGAGCCGCGCCGCGCCTTTATCGAGCGCCATGCGCTGGACGTGACCAATCTCGATGTGTAGGAGCCTGACGGTCAATCCCAACTGCCCGGCCTCACTCCGTTTCCAGACGCGTCTCAACCAGTTCAATCAGTTGTTCCAGCAGATCGGTTTCACCGTGCAGCAAGCTGGCCTGCAAGCCCATTTTTTTTGCCGCTTTCACCCAGTTGCGTTTGGAGTTCAATAGCACCGTTTCGGCGGGCTCGGCGTTGTAGCGTTTGAGAATGTCCTCCAGCGCATCGGCACGGTTGCGCTTTTGGGTCAGCATGGAGCGCCGGACGTAGTACACCCCACCCAGGACGCCACCCGCATCAGACAGCCGTTTACGCACGCTGTTGGGGCCGAGCAGGGCATCATCCGGGCTGCCATGCTCGCCGGTCCATTGATCGGGCTGCGGGGCTGTGGCCAGCAGGTGAAACCCATGCCGCGTGAGAGTCGCGAGCAGCCTGAACGCACGGTCTCCGACGTCGCTACGCATGATGTCCAGCAGGTCGTCGCGGCTGATGAGTAGCAGACGGTTGCCTTGCATGATCAGGCGAGCACCGACAGGTCGGCGATCTGGTCAAACTGGCTTTTAAGCCGGCCGAGCAGGGCCAGGCGATTGTTGCGCAGGGCAGGATCATCATCCATCACCATGACGGCACCAAAAAACCGGTCAACCGCGGGTCGCAATCGGGCCAACAACTGCAGGCTGGCGGCATAGTCGCCGCGCTGCAGCAGGGGCTGCAATTCTTTGGCGGATTCCTCAATGTGCACAAAAAGGTCCTGTTCTTCGGCCAAATGCAGCAAGCCCTGATGGATCGTGCCACCAGAACCCGCTGCTGCTTTGCGCAATATATTGCCTATGCGCTTGTTCGCTGCTGCGAGGCTAAGCCCGGTCTCATGTCCAAGAAACAGGCTCAGCGCTTCGATCCGCGCATTAAGGTCGGTCAAAGTTGCCCACGAAGACGCCATTGTGGCGTTTATTACTTCGGCGCTGTGCCCCGCCTCGCGGAAGTAATTGCGCGTGCGCTCGGCAATGAAGTCACGCAGTTCGACCAGCAGCGCGGGCTTGACCTCAACCCCCTGGGCGGAGAGTTCATTCGCGGCCAGCGCCAGAATGCGCTCGAGGGACAGCTCAAGGCGGCCCTCCAGCAGTATTCGCACCAGGCCCAATGCACATCGGCGCAGGGCGAACGGGTCTTTGTTGCCGGTCGGCTTCACGCCGGCGGCAAATATGGCGACCAGGGTATCGACGCGATCCGCCAGCCCCACTACCTGGCCCGCGCCGGATGCCGGCAGGGCATCACCAGCAAATCGTGGCAGGTAGTGCTGTTCAATGGCATCCGCGACTTCAACCGATTCACCCGCATGCAGTGCGTAGTAGCGGCCCATGATTCCTTGCAGTTCGGGAAACTCTCCCACCATCTGGGTCATGAGGTCGCATTTAGCCAAAAGTGCGGCGCGCGAACAGGTGGCCGAGTCAAGTTGCAAAAATTCGGCTAATTTCTTGGAAATAGCCGCTATTCGTCTCGATTTATCACCAAGAGAGCCTATTTTCTGCTGAAAAACTACCTGATCGAGGAATGCCAGATTGCGCTCCAGCGGCAGTCTTTGGTCCTGCTCGAGGAAAAAACGCGCGTCGGCCAGCCGTGGGCGAATGACGCGTTCAAACCCTTTGCGCAGCTGCTCCACATCCAGTGACTCAAGGTTACTCACCGCGATAAAGCGATTATCGACCGCGTGCGCCCTGCCCGGGGCTTCGACCGGGAAAAATTTCTGGTGATCCTGCATGCTGGCAACCAAGGCTTCGTGGGGCACGGAAAGGAACTCTGCGTCAAATGTGCAGGCAATCGCCACGGGCCACTCAACCAGGTTATTGACTTCATCTAGCAGGGCAGGATCTATGTGTGTGGCCGGGTTGGCGGCCAGCAGCAACTGCCGGATATGCTCCTTGCGCCGGTCCTGGTCTGCCAGGACCCGGGCCTGCTCCAGCACCGGCAAATAATCGCCTGCGTGCGCAAGCTCGTGTGGTCCTGGAGCGTGAATGCGATGGCCTCGCGTAGCGTTGCCTGCCGTTTGCCCCAGCAGCGCGCCCGGAAGAACCACGTCACCGTGCATGACAATCAGCCAATGCACCGGCCGGACGAAACTGAAGTCGTGGCTGGCCCAACGCATGGGCCGCGCTACCGGCAGTTGTCGCACAGCCTGCTCAAGAATGGGAAAAATTAGCTCAGCGAGCGACTTACCCGGGGTGTGAACCCGCGCAAACAACCAGTTGCCGGCGTCGGTTTCAAGGGTTTCGAGCTGCTCCACTGCCAAACCAACCGAGCGTGCAAACCCGGTTGCGGCCCCGGTCGGTTTCCCGTCCGCAGTGTATGCGGCAGCGACAGCCGGGCCGCGGCGCACTTGATTTTGATCGGCTTGAACCGTCGGCACGGACCCGAACACCACGGCGAGCCGGCGTGGCGTAGAGAAAGAGCGGCTGGAGCTGGCATCGAATGCCAGGCTTTCCTTTTCCAGCCCGGCGCGTACCGCTGCGAACAACGCTTCGCGCAACTCATCGAGGCTCTTGGGCGGGAGTTCTTCGCAACCGATTTCAATCAATAAGTCGGCGCCGGCAGCCGTGGCTTGCTGCTCCGCGCTATGCCCCGGACTCGCCATACGGCTGGCTCTAGCCATGCTGGGAAGTTCCGAGACCGGGAAACCCCATAGCCTCGCGGCGCTGGTAGTAGGTTTCCGCAACGCGCTTGGCTAATTCACGCACCCGCAGAATGTAACGCTGGCGCTCGGTTACCGAGATTGCGCGGCGTGCATCCAGCAGGTTAAAGGTATGTGACGCCTTCAGTACCTGTTCGTATGCCGGCAGTGGCAGACCGAGATCCACCAATTTTCGGGCTTCCTGCTCACAGGTGTCGAACCAGGCGAACAGGGCAGTAACATTGGCATGCTCGAAATTGTAGTGCGACTGCTCGATCTCATTTTGCAGAAAGACTTCACCATACGTGACATTGCGCCCACCGACCTTGGTCCACACCAGGTCGAAGACAGTGTCTACGCCCTGCAGGTACATCGCCAAACGCTCGGTTCCGTAGGTAATCTCACCGAGTACCGGCCGACACTCAAGGCCCCCGGTCTGTTGGAAATAGGTGAATTGGGTCACCTCCATGCCATTGAGCCAGACTTCCCAACCCAGGCCCCAGGCCCCCAGCGTGGGCGATTCCCAGTTGTCTTCGACAAAGCGGATATCATGCACTCTTGGATCGATATGAACCGCTGCCAGCGAGTCCAGGTATAGTTCCTGGATATTTTCCGGCGCAGGCTTCATCACCACCTGGAACTGGTAGTAATGCTGCATGCGATTGGGATTTTGGCCATAACGTCCGTCGGTGGGACGGCGACACGGCTGCACATAAGCGGCATTCCAGGGCTCGGGTCCTATGGATCGCAGAAAAGTGGCAGGATGAAACGTGCCCGCCCCAACCTCCAGGTCCAAAGGCTGGATCAGAACGCACCCTTGCTCAGACCAAAAGTTGCTTAGCTGCCCAATAAAATCCTGGAATGTCATGGGAATTCCTGGAACGTCATTGCTCAACTGGCTCCACTACGAAAATCACTCCCTCAACGCCAACCACCCGAACGCGTCTGCCCGATGGCAGGTCGGGACCTTTCACGCGCCAGGTGGAGTCGTCTACCACGACCTTTCCTATGCCATTGACAATGGGGTGATCCAGCGTAAAGACACGATTGGCGTATTGCAGGCCGCGCTGGTTCAACAAGGGCTGATCGGAAACCCGCGGGCGGGTTTCCCGATACTTGCGCCAGGCGAGCACGGCCACGATCGAAAGTATACCAAACAGCACCAATTGCATTTCTATGGTCAAGACAGGAATAACCAGCAGCAGCAAACCTACCGCTGCTGCGGCGAAACCAAGCCAAAGAAAGAAAAACACCGGGCTGGTCAATTCCAGGATTAGCAACACACCTGCCAGCACCCACCAATGCCAAAAAACTACCTGTTCGGTCCAGTGCATGAAAGTCTCCTCAGCGGTCTCCCGCATCCTTGCTGAAGGCCTGCTTTGCCACCTCGCCGATGCCGGCGAGACTGGACAGGATGCTGGTTGCTTCCATGGGCAGGAGCAGAGTTTTGTTGTTGGGGCCGGTGGCAAAGGCGTGTAAAGCTTCGACATATTTTTGTGCGACGAAATAGTTGATCGCCTGGATATTGCCTGCAGCAATGGCCTGGGACACCATGGTGGTGGCGCGCGCCTCGGCTTCAGCCAGGCGTTCACGCGCTTCGGCGTCCCGGAAGGCAGCCTCTTTACGACCTTCTGCCTGCAGCACTGCAGCTTGTTTTTCGCCTTCAGAGCGCAGAATCTGCGCCTGTCGAAAACCCTCGGCTTCGAGAATATTGGCGCGCTTCTCGCGCTCCGCCTTCATTTGCCGGGCCATGGAATCAACCAAATCCATGGGTGGACTGATGTCCTTGATCTCGATGCGGGTAATCTTGACCCCCCAGGGTGTGGTGGCTTCATCCACCACGTTTAAAAGGCGGGTGTTGATGACATCGCGCTTGGACAAGGCTTCATCCAGGTCCAGCGCACCCAGCACGGTGCGGATATTGGTCATCACCAGGTTGAGAATGGCGTGTTCCAACTGGTGTATTTCATAGGCTGCCTTGGCGGCATCGAGAATCTGGAAGAACACGATACCGTCCACGGTCAGCATGGCGTTATCGCGTGAAATAACTTCTTGCGATGGCACATCGGCCACCCGTTCCATCATGTTGATGCGGTGACCCACACGGTTCATGAACGGGATAATGAAATGAAAACCCGGACGCAGGGTTTCGCTGTAGCGACCAAACCTCTCCAGGGTGAACTCATAGCCCTGGGTGACGATGATGACGGCCTTGCGCACCACGGTCACACCTAAAACGGCGATGACCATCGCCCAAATCAGAGGATTGCCAAAGAAGTTACTTTCCATAATTCCAGGTCTCCAGAATTTGTTACAGAACACATCCTGTAACATAAGCGAGCATGAATCGGCGCCAGGCGTTTTACCAGTGTTACGTTAGCAGAATGCGCGGTCGAACGGATGCGCCATTAGTAATTTGCCCAAGTAGTTTTCCCGGGTAGTTTGTCGGGATAGATTGCTTGAGTCCTGGAACGAGGCAATTGAGTATTGTGGACCGGACGGAATTGCGCAGATGAGTGAAAAAGACACGCTGTTCGAAGAGCTGCCTGGCAATGCGGGCGATTTCAGGTTCGATGAACGGGTAGTACGGGTCTTTCCCGACATGATCCGCCGGTCGGTGCCGGGTTACGGCCTGGCACTAAACCTGTTGGGCTTGCTGGCGCGACGCTATGTTCAGGCCAACAGCAGTGTGTACGACTTGGGTTGTTCACTGGGAGCCGCCACATTGGCCATGCGCCAGGTAGTCAGCGCTCCGGGGGTTCGTTTCATCGCGGCCGATAGCTCTGCCGAAATGATTGCCAGGTGTCGCGAGCGCCTGGGCCCGGAAGACGGCCAGGCACTTGTGGAGTGCGTGCACGAAGACGTGTGCCGGTTGAACCTGGCCAATGCATCCATGACGGTGCTCAACTACACCCTCCAGTTCATCGAGCCGGAACAGCGCCTGCTGCTCATCAGTCGCATAGCTGCGGGCACGCGCCCCGGCGGGGTGCTGATGGTGTCAGAAAAAATTTGCTTTGAGGATCCGGTGGAGCAGGAATTGCAGACGCAACTGCACCATGACTTCAAGCGCGCCCAGGGTTATTCGGAGCTGGAAATAGCGCGCAAACGCAACGCTCTTGAGCGGGTGCTCACGCCCGATACCGACGCGGCTCACCGCGAGCGGTTGCTGGCAGCAGGCTGGCGCACTACAGTGCGCTGCTTCCAGGCGTTCAACTTTGTCACCTACCTCGCCATTCGTTGACACGGCGCATTGCGCAGACCCGATCGCGCAGGCATACGCTGCGCTACCCCAGGCGTGGGATGGAAAGTCCTGGCTACAGGACCTGGCTGCCAAGGCTCAACTCGTCCTCGACCGTCACCCCCACGGTGATTTACCCGCATGGCGCGAAGCACTGAAATCCCTGCCGCCTGCGCAGCGCTCCATGGATGCAGATCGAGCGGCGCCGCAACTGGGCCGAACCGCAGCTGACCAGCAACACCTGCGCCAGGCGCTCATGCGCTTGCACCCGTGGCGCAAAGGGCCGCTTGAACTCGGCGGAGTGCTGATCGACACCGAATGGCGCTCGGACTGGAAATGGCAACGCCTACGACCCTACCTGGATCTTGAAGCTCAGCGGGTACTCGATATTGGCTGTGGCAATGGCTATTTCGGTTGGCGCATGCTGGCTGCCGGAGCGCGCCTGGTGGTGGGGGTTGATCCCACCCTGGTTTTTGTCATGCAGTGGCTGGCGTGCAGGCATTTCGCCGGCGATGCAGGCAATTTTGTCCTGCCATTAGCCATTGAAGACTTGCCTCAAGGCCCGGTCGGCTTTGACAGCGTGTTTTCCATGGGGGTGCTCTACCACCGCCGTGATCCCCTGGGGCACCTGCAGCACATTCGGGAGCTGTTGCGGCAAGATGGGACCCTGATTCTTGAAACGCTGGTGCTACCGGATGGATCGCCTGGCCCGGTGCTGGTTCCGCAGCCACGTTATGCACGCATGCGCAATGTATGGGCGATACCCACGGTCGATTACTTGCTTACCTGGGTTAAACAAGCCGGTTTCAAAAAACCGCGACTCGTGGATATCACCACGACTTCTACGCAAGAGCAGCGCAGCACGGAGTGGATGCGTTTCGATTCGCTGGCACAGGCGCTGCACCCCGATGATGCCGGCCGGACGCTGGAAGGTTACCCTGCGCCAACCCGGGCTTTGCTGATTGCGCGCTGCTGAAAGGGCGAATTGCCAAAGGAAACTCTGAATTATTCAGAGCTTCCCCAAGCCCTTTTGCGGCCACGGCAGCAGGGAGCACACACCGCGGATGCGTTCCCATGGAAACAGCGGCCCGGGATCCAGCTTGCGCCGGACCCGCACAGCGGGATCGTCTGAAGCCGGGACCAGCTCGCAGTCCAGTTCTTCATGGCCGGCCAGCCAGCGGAGGGAGGGTAGCGTATCGCACAGAAAAACCAGCAGGTCTGCAAGGCTGAGGATCTGCAACTCGGTGTACGGTTCTTGCATTTGCTGCTGTGTCGCGCCCAACCAGTCCGGGTAGCGACCACGGTTTACCAATTCGATACCCAGGCTGCGTTCATTGTAGCCGCGCACGTGATGGGCGATCTGGTTCAGTTCCGCCCACTGCTCGACGTGGCCGTCGCGGTCGATATAGAAATGTCCGCAGTTGCCGCTGCCTGATTCGGGATAAAGAACGCGTTCCCCGAAACGACGTGCTGTTGCCAGGTCGGGTAATTCGGTGCAATGCACGACGACCAGGTCAATGGCGGACTGCGGGCGCGTTGCGAGGACTGGGGCGTAGGCGAGAGGGCAGTGATGAATGTGTGGCTTGTTCACACGCACCGGCCGGAAATTATTTCGATTCCACGCAAGGACCCAGCGTGTCGCCGTGATCCAGGTGCAAGAAACTGTCGGCATTCGAAACCGCCATGGTGCTCTTGCCCTTGTGGCACACAATCAACTGGCCCACGCGGCGATCGTTGACCGAGTCCGAGGCGCAAGAAACCAATGCCGATAGCAAACAACTCATGCATACCAAACAGATGGAGCGCCACATCATTGCACGCGAACCATGCCCGCAGTGGGCACGCATGGACTTATCCGGGAGCAGTAGGCCTGTGTTTCTCTTCATGGATTCCACCTGCAGTGCAGGGCATTTGCCTAGGGATATCACCGAGGGAAATAACCGGGAGGATATGACCGGGGATACTTATGCGCACAGACTATACTGCAATAGCCCCCAAATCAGTCCTTTCATCAACCCTGTTGCAGCAAATTGCGCAAATCGATAATAGCTGCGTTGGCACGCGAGATGTAATTGGCCATTATCAGGGAGTGGTTGGCGAACAAACCAAATTGCCCGCCGTTTAATACCATGGGCGCCTGCAACGGGCCCAGGGCCGATTCGAGTTCCCGGATAATTTGCCTGAAACTGACCTGGGCATTCTTTTTCTCCAGCACGTCATCAAAATCGGTTTCCATGGCGCGCAGAATCATCACCAGCGCCCAGGCGGTTCCCCGCGCTTCGTAAAACACATCATCCACTTCGGTCCAGGGGGTTTTGACCTCGACTTCTCCCGGCGAACTGGTGGATTGGCGGGCGCTGCTGTCACCCGACAGATCCGTGTTCAGTCGCATTTGCCCCACGCTGGCAGAGAGTCTTTGCGACAGCGAGCCGAGGCGTTTTTCCACCACGGCCAGCCAGTCCGCCAGGTTGTCGGCGCGGGCATAGAACTGTGCCGCAGGCTGGTCTGCTGCAGACAGTTTGATCAGATAAGCTTCCAGCGCGGCATTGGCCTTGCGGTAACGGCCTTCGGTGTCCGGCGGAAACCAGCGCGCATTGTCGTAATGGAACAAGGGGTCCGCCGCAGACAGGTCAGTATCTTCCGTGGACTGGGTTTGCGAGCGGCTGAAATCATTGCGCAACGCCCGTGCCAGGTCGCGTACCTGGGTCAGTACGCCGAACTCCCAATTGGGTCCATTATCCAGAAACACCCATGGAGGCATGATGTCGTTGGAGAGGTAGCCGCCGCGCTTGTTCAGCAGTGCATCGACGGCTTCGATCAGAGTTGCCGTGGTGGTGTAGCCGGTGACTACCTTATGGGCATGAGCCTCGGCATGGCGGGTGCTGCTCTCAACCGGGTCAAACAGGGCAGGTTCGTTATCCAGCCAGAACATCATGATGGCCCAGGACAAGAGCAATAATCCGCAGCAGACAGCCCAAACGGTGCGGGCACGAGGTGTGTTGAACAGCGCGGCGATAGGCACAGGCAACAGTGCTCGGTGGCGGAGCTGGCCGCTCAGGCTTCGCTGGCCGGGGAGATGAAGGAACTTTGCACCAGGGAGTGCCATTGGGCAATATCCTGGCCGGGGCTTCCGATCACGGCAGCGGAACCCCCGGGCAGGCCAACCAATTGGGCCTGCATGCCATCAAATGCCAGCATTTCGCCATCGGTAACGAGTGTGTCGGGCATGAAAATAATGGTTACCGGGCCACTGGGGGTCGTGATCACCAGATGAGCGCCCTTGCCCGCCGGTGTCGGACAGAACTTTATCAGGCTTACCATCCCGGCGAGTCCGGGCGTCAGTTTCACGTTTAGGCCGGCCAGGATTTCCTCGATGTTGCCTGCCTGCTGGCCCTCAGCGCGGCTAAGAACATCTTCGCCATCGTGCTGATAGTGATAGGCCACGTACTGTTCGACCGAGTCAAATTTCATGGAGTTCATGCGCCACACCATGCCTGCTGCTGCGACCACCAGTAACAGGCTGGCTGCCATGGCGTAATAGCTCCACTGTGTCGGCACGCGTGCTGCGGTTCGGGCTTTTTCCTGCAAATCGGCGAGAAAATTTACCGGTATGGGCACTGCCACTGCGCGCCCCAGCCTGCGTTCAAATAGGTCGGACTCGTTGGCTGCCTGGGTGAACTCCGGGGCAGAATCGCGGGCGCGCAGGAACTCCGCATCCCGGCTGTTGGGATCCGTGCCCAACTGGTGAATGAACTCAGACAAGTTCATGGACATTTCCTGCTACTCCGTCTTGTTGCAGCCGCTGGGTCAGTTGTGCGCGGGCCCGAAAAAGTTGTGTCATCACTGCGCTCTTGCTAATGGCCAGTTGCTGCGCAATCTCATCGCAGCTATAGCCCATCACGACCTGCAGCAGCAGGGGCTCACGATACCTGGGGGGCAGCTTTTGTATATTCCTTCTCAATAACTGAATTTCCAGCCGGTCGTCTGGTTCGAGCTCAGTGTCTTCCGGCACATCTATCGTGTCGACGTCGGTAAATTTCGGTACTTTGCGCTCAAAAGTTCGGGCAAATTCCCGGCGCAAGATCGTTATTAGCCAACTCTTCCCGGCCGCGTCATCGTTCAATCGGTCCAGCGCTTTCCAGGCGCGCAGATACGTTTCCTGCACCAGGTCCTTGGCCAGCGCATCATTAGCGCAAATCCACATCGCATAGCGATACAGGTCGGCGCCGTACGCCTCAGCCAGGGCATTGAAGCGCTGCGTGCGCCGTGACTCATTGCTCATGACCGGAATGCCGCTGATATCATTGCAAAAGCCTGGTTTGGCTGGAACCGCATGAATCATGCTCGCCGGTAAACTTCGGCGCCTTGCTTGACAAATTCTGCAGCTTTTTCCGCCATACCCAGTTGCAGCGCAGAGTCTTCCTGCAAGCCCTTATCCCTGGCGTAATCACGCACGTCCTGGGTAATTTTCATGGAGCAAAAGTGCGGCCCGCACATGGAACAAAAATGCGCCAGCTTGTGCGCGTCCTTAGGCATGGTCTTGTCATGAAACTCGCGTGCCCGTTCCGGGTCGAGGCTCAGGTTGAACTGGTCCTCCCAACGGAATTCGAAGCGCGCCTTGGACAAGGCGTTGTCGCGAATCTGCGCGCCCGGATGCCCTTTGGCCAGGTCCGCGGCATGGGCAGCGATGCGGTAAGTGATAATGCCTTCGCGAACATCGTTTTTGTCCGGCAGGCCAAGATGCTCTTTGGGCGTGACGTAACACAGCATGGCAGTGCCATACCAGCCAATTTGTGCGGCGCCAATAGCCGAGGTGATATGGTCGTAACCGGGGGCGATATCTGTTGTCAGGGGCCCAAGTGTGTAGAAGGGGGCTTCGTGGCAGTCCTTCAATTCCTTCTGCATATTTTCCCGGATCAGTTGCATCGGTACATGTCCCGGCCCTTCAATCATCACCTGCACATCGTGCTCCCAGGCGATGCGCGTCAACTCACCCAGTGTTTCCAGTTCAGCGAACTGCGCCCGGTCATTCGCGTCGGCGATGGAACCGGGGCGCAATCCGTCGCCCAGTGAAAAGCTGACGTCATACACCTGCATGATTTCGCAAATCTCGGCGAAGCGCGTGTACAGGAAACTTTCCTGGTGGTGGGCCAGGCACCATTTGGCCATGATGGAGCCACCACGCGACACGATGCCGGTCACGCGGTTGGCAGTCAGTGGAATCCACGGCAGTCGCACTCCGGCATGAATCGTAAAATAATCCACGCCTTGCTCGGCCTGTTCCACCAGGGTATCGCGAAACATTTCCCAGGTCAGTTCTTCGGCGCGGCCATCGACTTTCTCCAGGGCCTGGTAGATGGGGACTGTGCCAATGGGCACCGGTGAATTACGAATGATCCATTCGCGCGTTTCGTGAATGTGTCGGCCGGTGGAGAGGTCCATGACGGTATCTGCGCCCCAGCGTAATGCCCAGACCATTTTCTCGACTTCTTCGGCGATGCTCGAGGTGACCGCTGAGTTGCCGATGTTGGCATTGATCTTGACCAGGAAATTGCGCCCGATAATCATTGGCTCGGATTCAGGGTGGTTGATATTGTTCGGCAGAATCGCGCGTCCGCGGGCGATTTCCGAGCGCACGAACTCGGCAGTAACTACTTCAGGCACGCACGCGCCAAAGGACTGGCCGGGGTGTTGGAAGTAAAGTTTTTGCTCCGCCGCTGAATCCTTGCGTGCCTCGCGTCGCAGGTTCTCGCGAATGGCAACATATTCCATTTCCGGAGTAATGATCCCTCTGCGGGCATAGTGCATCTGTGTAACGTTTGCGCCGGAGACTGCCTGGCGCGGCAGGCGTTGATGCTGAAAGCGCAAATGACGGGTGCGCTCGTCGGCCAGGCGGGCAGCTCCGAATTCCGAACTGGGCCCACTCATGGAGCGGGTGTCATTGCGCTCCCTGATCCAGCTTGCGCGGAGCGCAGGCAGGCCCTGCAGCAAATCGATGCTGGCGGCCGGGTCGGTGTATGGACCGGAATTATCGTACAGCAGAACCGGGGGGTTCTTCTCTACTCCGAACATGGCGGGGGTGTCCTGCTGCTCGACTTCCCTCATGCCGACGCGCACGTCGTCGCGGCTGCCCTGTACGTACACCTTGCTCGATGCCGGGAAAGGTTTGGTGACCTCGCTGCTCAGGCGCGTGGTTTGTTGTAGCAGGTCTTCTGGGACTGCGTTCATCTGGATTCCTCTGGCCATATGCAAAAAACGCCGGCTCGTTTCCTCAAGCTGGGAAAACTCTGATCTATTCAGAGTTTCCGCGGCACAGGGATGTGCCGCCATTTTCGATGATTTTGAATCATTGAAAATGAAACCAAACAAAAATCACACTTTTTGCCTGGCGTGCTCTGATCGTCCATGGATGAATTATTCAGAGTTTCCCTAGCATGATATAGCCGGGACTTCGATTTGACTAATATTGCCACTGTATAATGCCGGGTTGCTGGCAGGTCGCGCCCAGCTCGCCCCCGGTTCGCCGATGGGCGGCAGGCAGCTGGGTGAACATTCGCCGCCCGGAAATGACTAATGGCACTTAATTGGCGCGCAGCAAGACCGCAGGCTTGAGTTGCTGCAGGCCACTTGAAGCCTTAACCTAGCGAGCTTGCAAGCAAGTCAAAACAGGGTCGAAACAGGCCGGAGATCAGGAACTTGAACATGAATTTTGAACGCGCCCGTTTCAACATGGTGGAGCAGCAGGTGCGAACCTGGGAAGTGCTGGACAGCACCGTCCTCGGTTTGATGGAGAGTGTGCACCGCGAGGATTTTGTGCCGGTGTGCTACCGCAAGCTGGCTTTTGCCGACCTGTCGATTCCGCTCATGATGGGTCAGAGCATGATGTGCCCCAGGATAGAAGGGCGCATGTTGCAGTCGCTGGACCTCAAGCCAGACGATTCCGTATTGGAGATAGGAACAGGCAGCGGGTTTGTTACCGCGTGCTTATCTGCCATTGCCCGTCGCGTGATCAGCGTGGAGTTGTTCGAAGAGTTATACCTGGAAGCCGAAGCCCGCCTGCACGACAAGCAGATGCAGAACGTAGAGTTCTATGTTGGCGATGTCATGACGGGCTGGCAACCGCAGCAGGCGCATGACGTTGTCGTGGTTACCGGGTCGGTGCCGGCGGTTCCGCAGGTATTTCGCGACTGGGTCAATCCCGGCGGGCGAATGTTCGTGGTGGTGGGTGAATCACCCGTCATGGAAGCCCGGTTGTTGACCCGCGTGGGATTCAGCGACTGGCATGAGGAAAGCCTGTTCGAAACAGATTTGCCCGTATTGGTCAATGCGACGCCGGCGGCGCGTTTTGATTTTTGAACCAGCGCAAGCGTGACAAGCGGCCCATACCCCGAATTGACCTGCATATCCGGGGTGCAGCCTGAATGTTTAGGGAGTGGAACATGCTAAATAGAAATTGGTCGTTGTGGCCGGGGTCGTTTTGGTCGGGGTCGTTGTGGTTTGCGGTTTACTGCCTGGTAGGAGCATCACCGGCATTTGCGGTTAATCTTGATGGTGTATTGGACCTTGCCCTTAAAAATGATCCGCGCCTGCGGGCAGCCGCGTACCGCCGCGACGCAGTTGCTGAGAACAAGACGCAAGCCGTGGCCAACCTGCTGCCGCATCTCGGAGCAAGCGCTTCCTACGATCGCGGCAACTCCCAATTAACCATTGCGGACACCAAGCTTTCAGACAGTGATGTAAGCAATGACACGTATGGCGTGTGGCTGCGACAAAGTTTGTATCGCCAGGCCAATTACGAATCCCTGGATATCGCGCGTGCGCAAATTTCCGAGGCCGATGCGCTGTACCAGGTTGCCTACCTGGATTTCCTGGTACGGGTAGCCGAACGCTACTTCCTGGTATTGACTCTGACGGATGGTGTTACCTTCGCCGAGGCCGAGGAAACGGCTTTCCAGCGTCAATACGAGCAGGCCGAGCAGCGCTTCGAAGTTGGATTGACGGCGGTAACCGATGTACACGAAGCTAAAGCAAGCTACGACACCGCCCGCGCCCGCGCCATCGTGGCTCGTAACAACCTGGCCGATGCCAAGGAAGCCTTGCGGGAACTGACCGGCACCTACTTTGAGGATTACGACAATCTCCAGACCGTACTGCCGCTGGTTGAGCCGTCTCCGGCCAATGCCGAAGAATGGGTGAAGATGGCCCTTACCAGCAGTCCTTCCATCCGGGCCGTGCAGGCCAGTGTGGAAGTCGCTGAAGGCGACGTACGCCTGCAGCGTGCCGGCCACTTTCCGACACTGGATTTGGTTGCACGGTACAACGACTACACCAACAACAAATACCAGGTACGGAACGACTTCCAGGAGCCCATTGGCACTACCTCACTGGGAGTTGACGACACCACCGTACAATTATTACTGGAAGTGCCCATTTACTCGGGCGGCGCCATCAGTTCGCGCACGCGCCAGGCCAGCGACTTGTTCGACGCCCGGTCACAGGACCTGGAAGACGTGCAACGGGCGACGGTGCGCCAAACCCGCAACGCGTATCGGGGTATCTTGGGTGGCATTGAGGAGGTCGGGGCCTACGGTCAGGCAGTGGTTTCTGCCCAAAGCGCAGTTGAAGCCACCCAGGCCGGTTTCGAAGTGGGTACGCGTACGATCGTCGATGTACTCATTGCCCAGCAGCACTTTTACCAGGCCCAGCGGGACAATTCACTGGCGCGCCATGCGTATATCCTCAATCACCTCAGGCTGAAACTGGTTGCCGGCTTGCTCACCGAAGAAGATCTGCGGGTAGTCAATCAGCTGCTGCAGTAAGCTCACAGCTACGGTCTTTCGCCAGCACGCGGTCGAGAATCTCCAAGGTTCGTGCCAGCGCACCCTGGCCACGTGAAACCAGGGCCAGGCCGGCGGCACCCATCTGTTGGCGCAACCCGGCATCACCCAGCAGCAGGCATACCGATTGTGCGAGCCCGGCCGCATCATGCACCACTTTGGCGCCTCCCGTGGCCACTAATTCGCGGCTTACGTCAGCGAAATTGAAGGTATGCGGGCCCAGCAGCACGGGTACCGACAAGGCAGCAGGCTCCAGCATATTATGCCCGCCGGTTGCCACCAGGCTGCCGCCCACAAATGTCAGGTCGCAAGCGGCATAAAAACGCAGTAACTCCCCCATGGCATCTACCACCAGGCACTGCACCGCTGCCGGGCAAGTCAGCCCTGCGCTGAAAAGCTGCACTGACAGCCCGCTTTCACGGGCGAGTTGGGCGGCGCCCGGGAAACGCTGCGGATGCCGCGGCACGAGAACCAGCAGGGCGGCAGGAAACCTTTTCAGTACGTCCCGGAATGCGTCCAACACCGGGCTCTCCTCGCCTTCGCGGGTGCTGGCTGCGAGGAATACCGGCCGCTGCTTCCCCCAGGACTCGCGCAAAGCCTGTCCCTGCATGTGTACTGCGGGTGGCAAACTGAGTTCAAACTTGAGGTTGCCGCTGACCACGACCCGGGCAGGGTCGGCCCCCAGAGCGCAAAAGCGCTGTGCGTCGCTGGCGCTTTGCGCCGCAATGCAACTGACCTGTTGCAAAGTCTCGCGTATAAGCGTGCGCACGCGCTGAAAGCGGGTTAAGGATTTTGCGGAAATGCGGGCATTGGCCAGCACGATTGGTATGTTGCGCCGGGCCGCGACATGATAAAGGCTGGGCCAGATTTCGGTTTCCGTGATGATCAGCAGGCGGGGCTGCGTGTGGCGGAAAAAGCGTTGCACACAACCGGGCAAATCCAGCGAGACGTACGCATGCTGCACCTGCGCTCCGAACAAGGCCTTGATCCGGGCCGAGCCGGTCGGGGTAAAGCAGGTCACGCACACCGGTAGACCGGGATAGCGTGACAGCAAAGCGCGGATCAGGGGGGCCACCGCATTGACTTCGCCCACGGATGCGGCATGCACTACTATGCCCCCGGGCTTCAGTGGCTGCGGGGACAGGCCAAAACGCTCGCGCCAGCGACAACGGTACTCCGGTTCGCGCAGGCTGCGCCACCCGAGGTGCAATAGCAGCAAAGGTGCGAGGAGGTAGCTGGCGAGTCGATACAGCGTGTACACGTTTGGTCTGGGCCTTGTCCCGCTGATGCGGCGAAAAGTATAGCACCGGGCGTTGCCGGCCAGAGCTTGGACTCAGCAGCGTAAGCAAGGACAATAGGCCAATGCCAACCATGTCGCCAGCCAGGTCTCCGTCACCATCAGCGTTGTCACGGCCTTCTTTCGCTCTGCGCCACCTGCCTGCGTGGCTGGTCGTGGGGCTGCTCTTCGTGCTGGGGAAAACTCCCCAGTGGCTGGCGCTGGCACTGGCCGTGCCTGTGGCGGCGCTGATGCGCATGGCCCTGAGGCGCAGAAGCAAAATCGCGCAGCGTAATATTCAACGCTGTTTTCCTGCACTGGATCAAGCCGCAAGAGACGCCCTGATGCGCAACAGTTTCCGGGCCCTGGCTCGTGCCGTGTTTGAAATTGCCTGGGCATGGTCGGCTTCGGATGACTGCATGCGCCGCATGAGCCGGGTCGAGGGCCTGGAGAATCTGCTGGCAGCGCGGGCAGGAGGACGCGGCGTTTTGCTCATAACCGCCCACCTCAGTTGCCTGGAGATTGGCGCGCGCATGATGGTGCTGGGCGCGGGCATACCGGTCAGCGGAATCTACCGGCCGCTGCGCAACCCGGTGCTGGAGTGGTACCAGAATCGCGGACGGCGGTATGGAGCATCCATGATCAGCAAGCGGGAAATGCGCGGCGCCATCCGCTTGTTAAGCAATGGTGGATTGGTGTGGTATGCGCCTGACCAGGACTTTGGCCGTGAGCAAAGCGAGTTTGTGCCGTTCTTCGGTATCCAGACCGCTACCTTGTTGGCGACGCACCGTCTGCCACACATGACCGGCTGTGCAGTCGTTCCCATGTTTCCGGTTTATGATGAAACGACCAGGCTCTATACCATCAGGTTTTTGCCTGCGCTGGAGGCGTTTCCGGGGCCGGATGCCGCTGCCGACCTGGCGCGGATAAATGCCATGATGGAGCAGCACATTCGCACGGCCCCGCAGCAATACTGGTGGATTCATCGCCGCTTCAAGACGCGGCCTGAGGGCGAGGCAGGATTTTACAACTGAGGCAGGGGCATACAAAGGATTCGGAGGAACAGGCCATGAACCACATCGCGAGGACATTGCTCCGGCTTTTTTTCGCTCTCACGGTCGCGCTGATCACGGCCGCTTTACTGCGCTCATCACTGTGAACCCGACGTTGCCATGCTGTCGCGCAGGCTTGCAGCCCACAAGCCCACCAGGAACCACACCAGGGACGAAATGTAGGTGCCGTAAACCGAAAAGTGCGAGTTCAGCGGGAACAGAATGAGCGCGATCGCCAGCACGAAGGGATAAGCGTCCTGGCGCTGCGCCGGACGGGTCTGCTTCCAGCTACGCACGGCCAATACAAACGCAAACACCAGTCCGAGCAAGCCAATGCTGCCGGTATCAGACATGATTTCCAGCACCACGTTGTGCGCATGCGAGGCGCCGGTCGCACCACCGGATCTCACAATGTGGATGTCGTCCTCGCGCGCATACTGCATGTAGGCCACCGGGAAAGCCCGCACCCCAACGCCATTGACCGGATGTTGCCGGTACATCTCCAGGGCCGTGAGGAATATCGGCAAACGATAGGATGAAACATAGTCCAGGGATTCCCCGGTGCCGGTCCACACGGCTCGGGTCAGCTCCACCCGCTGCTGAAACATGGGCGAGGCGAAGTAGCTGCCTGCGGCGATGAGTACAGCCAGGACGGGCACTATCAGCATGGTGCGCCTGAGCTCAAGGTTTTCCCGCTTGAGCATCAGCACAAAATAGGTGGCCAGCACGATGGCCATGCTCAGCCAGCCAGAACGCATGCCGGAAATCATCACGGCGCCCAGCACCAGGGTGAAAGAGGCGGCCCAGGCCCAGGGTCGCCATTCACGCCGGGCGTATTCAAGCAATAAGGGTGAGAGCATGGCCAGGGTCGGACCGTAGAACTGGTATTTTTCTTTGAACAAGGCATTGAGCCGGTCGGCGTGCATGCTTATGCCGAAGACGTCGCTGCCAAACAGCAGTTGCACGAAGCCGTCCGCCGCCCAGAAGAGCAGCAGGAACGATGTCCAGCGGAGCACGCGCCAGCGCGCCGAGGATGAGTGCAACAGCGCAGCCATGGACAGAGCTGCGGCAAGATAGCGCAAATCCCCAAGACAGTGCAGCCAACTGATCCGGGCCGCCATGGAGTCCAGGCTGGATAGCACCATTGGCACCCAATAACACAGGAACAGTGGGACCAGGAACTGCGCAGCCTTGCGCAATGCCGGGCGATACTGCTCTTTGGTCAGCAAAAACGGCAGGGCCAGCGCAAACGAGGACAGGGGAATTTCAGCCAGGCGATGAAAAGGCAGCAGGGCAATAAAAGACACGGCGGCCCAACTGGGCCATTCCGCGTGCAGGCGGCGGATGAGCAACTTCATGGATTGAGCTCCGTGGCGCGTTCCCGGGTGACTTCCCGGACGACTTCCTCATACAGGCGTAAGGTCTGATTCATCGAATCCTCCAGCAGGAATGCCGCGCTGCGTGAAACTGCCGGCGGGTCGTGCAGAAATGACCGGGTGCGCAGCAACAGTTCGGTTGGCAGGTCGGGTGTGACTGCGCCGGCGGGAAACATTTCTGCCAGCACTTCCTGCACTCCGCCATGGTTCCACGCTATAACCGGGACGCCAAGGCGCAGGGCCTCGGGCACGGTGCGGCCAAAAGCCTCCGGCGGGTCGCTGCACAGGCTGAAAACAAGGTCCGCGGCCGACATCCAGTCGCGCATATCCAGTCGCGCGCCGACAAACGTGATCCGGTCCGGAATGCCGCTGCGCTCGGCCAGGCCTTCGAGCTCGCTGCGAAAGCGCGAACCGGGCTTGGCCATACCCACAACCACCCCGTGAATGTTGGGGAATTCGCTGGCCAGGGCAGCGATCAGCTCGAGGAAAACACTGTGGCCCTTGTAGCGTGACAGGCGGCCCGGCAGGCACAGCAGGCGTTTGCCACGCAGTTGTGGAAATTCGCTAAAAGTGCGCGTGAACCACTGTGGCTCAGGGCGGTAGCCGTAGGGAAAAGCTTCCGGGCTGGTGCCGCCATGGATGGTGACCACCCGCGCCGGGTCGGCCACCGCGTAGTTGTACAGGGCGTATTGCCGAATGTGTTCCGATACCGCCACTACGCGATCACCCCGGGCCATCACGGCGCTGTAGCGGTTGACTGAGTAGTGGCCGTGCATGCTGGTGATGAAAGCCGGTCGCCGGGAGGGATCAAGCCGGCGCAGGGCGAGACGGCAGATCCAGGCGGGCAGCCTGGAATGTACGTGCAGCACGTCGGGCTGCTCGCGTTCCAGCCAGGCTGCCAAGTGCTTGATGTACCTCAGCGTAGCAAGGCTTTTTTTGCCAATTGCCCACGGCAGGTGCGCCGCACCGCAGGCATCGATGCGGTGTTGCAAGGGCCCGCCGGCGGAAATCATGGTAACGCGGTGGCCGCATCGGAGCAGATGCTCCGACAGCTCGGTAGCGACCAGCTCTGAGCCGCCCAGATTCAGTGATACCAGGGCTTGGACAACATGCATGGCAATGGGCGATCAGCAGTGTGCTAGTCGAGCAGCTCGTAGCGGGCGCTGCAATAGGGGCAGGTAGCCTTACCGGTTTCCTCAATAGGGAGATACACACGCGGGTGTGAATTCCACAGCTTCTGCTCATGCGTGGGGCAGGACAGGGGCAGGTCGCCACGGCTCACCTGGTAGACATTCTGGGTATTGGCGTTGTGCAGGTTTGGGTCGGCTGCATCGGTGCTGTTGGTCACGATCGAATCTCCAGGAACGGCAGTGCTGGTTTTGGGTCAGGCCACATTCAAGGCCTATTCTACGGTACGGACCCTGGTGAAGGTCAGGCCATTGTAGCGGGAGCGGTGCAGCGGCATCAGTCTTGCGGCACAGGAGCCGTGCGCAGGTTTCGCCGCAACAGGCGGGCAAATATCCCGGCTGAAGCACGCGTATCAACGGCACTGTGTTGCTCGCCCGGGACCAGGGTTTGAAAAATGCGCTGTCGATGCAGGGCCTGCGCCGTCACGTGCAGCGTCTGCGCGTCCGCAGCCGCCAGCCAACCGATTTCAACCAGCACGCGCAACTGCCCGGATATGCTGGTTTCCTGCACCAGTGGCAGCGAGTCTGATGCGTTGGCGAGGACCCCAAGCTGCACCACCCACTCAATATCGACCAGGCCACCGGCCTGGTGCTTGGGGCCGGCAGCGCCCTCTGCCCCGGCCAGTTCCACCATCATTCTGTGGCGCATGTCGGCCAGCTGCACGCACAACTCCGCCTCCAGCCTCGGTCGCAGCAGGGCTTTGCGGCGGATGCGCCCGAAGCGCTCTGCGGTTGAGCTTGCTCCGGCAATGAAGCGGGCCCGGGTCAGCGCCTGCAGCTCCCAGGTCCAGGCCTGGTTGAGCTGGTACTCGGCAAACGCATCCAGGCTGCTCACCAGCGAACCGGCCCTCCCGTTCGGTCGCAAGCGGGTATCCACCGGGTATAGCCGGCCCGAGGGGGTCATGGCTGTCAGCAGGCTGAGCACGCGCTGCGCCAGCCGTGCGTAATAGCGCTCGGCAGGAAGACGGCCCTTGCCGGCGGGTGTGCCGCTGGACATGCTCTGCGGAGACGAGAACAGGAAGACGAGATCGAGGTCAGAGTCATACCCGGGTTCACTGGCACCCAGGCTGCCGTATGCAATGATGGCAAGAGTGTTGCCCGATGAATGGCCCGGTACATTGCCTGGGAAATGGCCCGGAGCATGGCCTGAAGCATTGCTTTGAATATAGGGCGAGCCGGTCGTGGTCTCCTCGTTCTGCTGCATGCGGCCGTGCCGAGCTTCGATCTCCCGGGTGGCCAGCTCCAGCACCCCATGCAGGGCCGCAGCCGCCAGGCTGGACAAACCGGCCTGCACCTCCGGGCTATCAATGGTTCCAGCCAACTGGGCGACTGCGATGCGCAGCGAGGTGGCCAGCTTGAAGTAGTTCAGGCCCGCCAACACGCTTTCGGTTTCCTGTCCCGCTCGCAACAGGCGCGCGACACTCTGCAGCAGGTCTGTGCCGGCCGGAATCTGGTTACCCAGGGACGGATCAATCAGTTCGTCCAGCAAGGCTGGAAAACGAATCACACTGGTGGCGATCCACTCGCTGCGCGCAAACAGCTCAACCATGCGGTCCAGCGCCGCCCCATGTTGCATCAGCAACACGAGGTAGGGGCTGCGTTGGCAGATGGCCAGCACCAGGTCGTATACCCGATGCAGGGTGCGATTTTCCAGCGATAGCCGGTCAAGCCGGTGCAGCAGGACCGGCATGAACTGGTCCAGCCGTCGCCGTGCGCGTTGGCTCAGGGCCAGGCGGTCCAGGCTGCGCAAAAAGGCTGCAAGTGGCTGGTCATCATCCCGCATACCAGAGGTGGCGGAAGCCTGCCGATCGGTTTGCACGCGCCGCCAGACTTCGACCCATTTTGGCTCGGCAGTGGGTGCAGCTTGCGAGGGAAACATCTCATGGAAGCGTTGGGTGACGCGTTGGCGTACCGCTGCGACCTGGTCCGCCAGGGTGGATACATCGCCAACGCCGCAGGCGCGGGCGAGGCACTGCAAATCATCGCCGGTTGGAATACTGTGCGTTTGCTGGTCGCGCTGGGCCTGGATGCGGTTTTCCAGGCGGCGCAGGTAGACGTAGTCGGCGCGGATATCGGCCAGTGTTGCAGCATTGAGCAGGCCCAGTTCCGCTATGCCTGACAGTGCCTGCACCAGTGAAGGGGTTTGCAATACCGGCTCGCGTCCACCGCGCAGCAACTGGAAACACTGGGCGAGGAACTCAATCTCCCGGATTCCCCCTGGCCCGCGCTTGATGTCATCCAGGCGATCACGCCGGCGCGCGTCTTCGATGACCGCGGCATGCATGTCCTGCAAAGCTTCAATGGCAGTGAAATCGATATAGCGGCGGTAAATGAAGGGATGGACCTGGCGCAGCAGTTCGCTGCCGAGCAGCAGGTCACCGGCGACCGGTCGTGCCTTGATCAGGGCGTAGCGTTCCCAATCGCGGCCCTCGCGCTGATAGTACTGGTCCAATGCGGCGAGGCTGGAACACAGCGGCCCGGAATCGCCAAAAGGGCGTAAACGGGTATCTACCCGAAAGCAGAAACCGTCGGCCGTCACCTCCGCCAGGCTGTTGATCACGGCGCGCGCCAGCCGGATAAAAAACTCCTCGCTGGACAGGCCCCGCCGGCCACCCGCGCTACACTCGCCTGTGCTGCGGAAGCAGAAAATGATGTCGATGTCGGACGACAGGTTCAGTTCGCCGCCGCCGAGCTTGCCCAGGCCGATTACCGCCAGGCCTTGTGGCGCGCCGTCGGCGTCGAGCGGAGTGCCGAATTTATCCAGCAGCGACTGGTGGTGGTGTTGCAGTGCTGCTGACAGGCACAGCTCAGCCAGCGCGGTGAGGTCGGCAAACGTTTCATCCAGCACCGCCAGGCCACACAGGTCGCGCCAGATGATGCGCAACATCCGCAGATTGCGAAAGCGCCGCAGTCCGGCATCCAGCCCAAGTTCCCTTATCTCTCCATCCAGGGCAGCCTGGCGGGGCGCCTGATGTTCATCCAGCCCCTGCTCCCAATGGGGAAAGCGGTCCAACAAACCGGCAGCGAAGGGACTGCAGTAGCGCACATGCTCGCGCCGTTGGGATACGGGCACGGGTTCTGGCGAAAGCTCTTGCCAGTGCGAAATTGTGTTGCTGCCGGACATCGTGGGATTATAGGGTTTCCGCACTATTTTCCAGCAGGAGTTTTTCTGATGCGCAACGCCTGGCCCTGGCGCCGGTATTTTCCCAGGGCGACCCAATGAGGGGCAGGGCACCTTGCACTACTCCAAAGGACAGCTGTTTCTGGAAACCATCGAGCGCTTGTTTCCCAAAAAATAGTTGGGGCACCCGCGCTTGCTACTCCTATCATGAGATCGATTGATCACCCTGCACCAGATCTGCGTGGGTTTGAAAGACGTTCATGACCGCTTAGTATCCAACTGGGGAGTGTTCCAGGCGGCTCAGGGAGGTGGTCATTTGTTCACCGCTTGGATGAATTGATCGGCGGTGACAATAGGGCAAAAAAACGTGCCGGCAAGGCTCAGCAAATTCTGGTCACCCGTCACCAAAATATTGGCCTTTCCCGCCACCGCAAGCTGTAGAAATGGCACGTCGAGACGGTCGCGGCAAGGTGGCGTTTGGGGGGGCGGATTGGGAATAATGACGGTCTTGCAGCAAGGCAAATAGTCGGACAACAGTTCCTGCTGATCATCAGCCGTGAGTTTGAATTTTGGGTAGGCAAGCACCCGCATGAGTTCCGCCGCCGTATCCCGGGAAATCAGGGGCTGGATGCGCTGGCCCTGCCAGGCATGGCGCAACGGCGCTAATCTCCCTTGAGCGAATACCAGCGCTGACAGCACCAGGTTGGTATCAATCACAACGCGTGGAGGACGCGCAGAGCGGCTCATTTTCTACGCGTTGCTTTGATGTCTGGCGCCTTCCGCGCCCACGCTACGGCAGCGACAATGTCTTGTTCCTGCAAGCCCAGCTCCGCCAGTTTGGCGCGCACGGCATCGCCACGCTGTATGCGCACTGGGGTCAGCACGATTTGGCCATTGCGGGCTTCGACGTCAAAATATTCCGCAGGACCAACAGCGGCGGTCACGCTCTTGGGGAGGGTGAGTTGATTTTTCGAGGTCATTTTGGCAAGCACGATCGCCTCCGATGCATAAAGTAAGGAATCCTTACTTTATGCCATTTGCCGCGAAGCATCAAGCGGTACCGTACTTTCGGTACGGGACTTTCCAGCAACCCTTCCGTCCATAACAGCCCACTCACCAGGGATTGCGTCGGCAGGCTTTCGAGCGCAGCGGGGGTGATCAGGCCGTCGTCCACAACAATACTGCGTATCACAACGATGAGCGTGTCCTCGTCATCCAGAGTTTTGCTACTCGTCAGAAATGGCGACAGCTATTCGCCAGGTACAACGACTGCGGGCGTAACTCCCAAACGTTTGGCCCGGCGCGCGAATCGACGGTTATCGAAGCTCATGAGTTCCGTGCAGTGGCTGCTGGCCAGCAGATGTAGCGCATCGGCGAAATCCAAACCCTCTGTATGCCAAGCCAGGGCATCGGCGATGCGCGACCATTGCTCAACGCTGACATTGGGCAGCCCAAGCAGATGGTTGACGACCCGCACGAAGTCCTCGGCCGCGAACCCATAAAATGCGCGCAGGACCCATTCGAGCTCAAGGATCACCGTCAGGGGTACAAACACCTGGGGGGATTCGCGCAGAAGTCGATTGGCGATTGGACGTTGTCTGGCAGCCTCAGGATCAGCCGGGTCATCCACATAGAAACGCGCCAGGATGTTGGTATCAAGGGCGATCATCTTGCGCTTCCCGCATGGCGAGGGCGACATCAAAATCTGCAAGCCGGCGTTTGCCCGGGCGCTTGCAGACCAGCATGCCAAAACCGCCTTCGGCATTGGTTTGAACCACCTGGCGCTTTACCTCGGCGTGGATGACATGACCTGCCAGACTGAAATCGAGTTGACAGCCGGGGTTGATGCCCAGGCGGCGACGGATTTCCACCGGAATGACGACTTGACCTTTATCGGATACGGTGACGGTTGGCATGGCAGTATTCCCCTCTTACATGGTAAGAATATGGTAGCACACAGCATCACTCCGGCAACAGGCTGGGCGACATTTTCATGGCTGCGTCAGTCGGGGAAGTATCTGGTTGGGTTTCACGCGGGTGACTTCTGCCTGCCCGGCGGGTAAATTGAGGTCTCGCATTAATAACAGGAGTCAAACATGGGCCAGATCAGCGTAAATCAGGTGGGTTGGCACGGCGTAGGGTTCGGTTCCGCGCTGGCCATGGCGGTGTCTTTCAACGTCAACCACTCGCTGGGGTGGGCCATCCTGCACGGTCTGTTCGGCTGGTTTTACTTGATTTATTACGCTATTTTCGTCAACGGCTGAGCCGCCGACCATTCGGTCAGGAGGCCTATGCGAACGTATTCCGGTTTTTCATTGCTGCGCGGCGCCCTGGGCGGGCACTGGCCGCGGGCGTGGCGCAATGCAGCGCCGCAGAAACACTACGACGTAGTCATTGTGGGCGCCGGCGGGCATGGCCTGGCAACCGCCTACTACCTGGCGAAATACCAGGGCGTTAAGCGCGTTGCCGTGCTGGAAAAAGGCCATCTTGGCAGCGGCAATTCGGGGCGCAATACGCAGGTGTGCCGCTCCAATTATTTCTACCCGGAAAGTGGCGCTTTCTACGAACACTCGCTAAAACTGTACGAAAACCTCGCCGGCGAACTCAACATGAATATCATGTTCAGCCAGCGCGGCATCCTGGTGCTGTGCAACAGTCCGCACGAAATGGACCTGTGTCGCCGCTGGGTCAATGCCATTCATATGAATGGCATAGATTCAGAGATGCTGTCGCGGGAAGAAATCAAAAAATACATACCACACATCAACCTGGATTGCCGCTTCCCGGTGTACGGTGGCTTTATCCAGAAACGCGGGGGCATTGCCCGTCACGACGCCGTGGTATGGGGTTATGCCCGTGCTGCATCGGCAGCGGGCGTGGATATCGTGCAGCAATGTGAAGTCACGGGCATGAACACCTCGGACAGTCGCGTCACTGCATTGGAAACCACCCGCGGGACGATAACAGCCGACCGCTTTGCACTGTGCGTGGCCGGCCACAGCGGGCATTTGGCGGCCATGGCCGGCCTGCGTCTGCCCATCACCAGTGTGGCACTGCAGGCGATGGTCACCGAACCAGTCAAGCCTATGCTCGATGTGGGCCTCATGTCCGGGCGCATCCATGTGTATGTCAGTCAGTCGGATCGGGGAGAACTGGTGATTGGCGGCGGCGCTGACCTGTATAACTCTTACGCCCAAAGAGGCGGCTTGCTGGTACAAGAGGAGACCATGCAGGCGCTACTGGAATTACTGCCCGCCCTGGGGCGCTTGCGCATGATGCGTCAGTGGGCGGGTATCTGCGACATGGCGTCCGATGTCAGTCCCATCGTGGGCAAAACACCGCTGGAAAACCTGTACGTCTCAACCGGCTGGGGTACCGGGGGCTACAAGGCCATTCCGGCAGGCGGTGACACGCTGGCCTACACCATTGCGCACGATGAACCCCATTCCCTGTTGCGACCATTCCAGTTAGAACGATTCACCACCGGGCGGCTGATCGATGAAGGGGCGGCATCGGGGGTGGCGCACTAGCACAAGATGTGAGCCAGGGTTATTCGAAACCGTTACGGAACAGGAAGGAGTACTCGTAGGCTCCCAGGTCTACCGTGCCCGATTGTACCCGCGTCAGGCCGTCAAGATCGAGCGAACTCAGGCCGCCGAGCGGGCTGTTCGTGCCGATGTCAATCAAGGGTGACCACGAGAGAAGGCGAAAATCGTTGGCACCAAAGAATTTCGGATCGACGCTGAGGTTGCCACTGCTGCCGGCAGCAGGGGTCCCGGAGATCCCCTGGATGTCGTTGCTGACCAACAGCAGATCCGGCCCGTACAGATCGCTTTGTGTCCCGCTGGTGTTATTCCAGAATATGTTGTTGGTGAGCGTCAAGGTGTTGGTACCGGCCGGCAGGAAGGCTGCATAAGAGGTGCCATCCTGGGGCGATATGTTGCCGGTCACGGTGTTGTTGGCGACGTAGCTGAGGTTGTTGTTGCCAAATACGTGCATGGCCGCACCTTGGGGCGCCGTGTTGCCGACAAACAGGTTGTTGCGCACGGTAATGGTGCCGCCGGAGCTTGAAGCCACCAAACCACCACCCAGGGTCGAGGCGTAATTGTTGCGAAAGATGCAACGCTCTACCAGCACATCAAAGGTGGCTCCGGCCGAGGCGAGGATGTACAGGCCGCCGCCACGGTCATTGGCGAAATCCACGTATTCGCGGTAGCCGTTCTGAAAGCTCAGATTGCGCACGGTGATCGATCCCGCACCCGCCGCGTGCCACAACTGCATGCCGCCGCGGACGCCCTCACCATCGATTACGGTTAGCGCGGGGTCGGTGGACTGTGTCTGGCAGGGGACGGCCATCGTGCTAATCCAGCCCCCATCGATCGTGATTGAGTCGCCACTGGCAAATGCCCCGCTGGCGCCAAAGGGGTTGGTGGCCGGCTTGTACGTGCCAGCGCGAATCTTGATGGTGTCGACTGTGTTGCCATTGCCAATGGACGTAACCAGGGCTGCTTCCAGCTCCGCCGCGGTGCCCACGCAGGCATTAAGGTCTACTCCACAATACGCGGTGTGTGACAAACAGAGCGAAAACGTGGTGACAAGAATCCTGGGAATCATGCTGTGCGGGCTCCGGGGTGATCGTCCTGCAGAATAACCGCAGTTGAAACCGGGATCAAAAGATTTCTGATACGCGCTTTCCCGGCGAATTTTCGGGCTGCATGGATCAGGCAGTGCCTAGAACGTTGCGCACACCGGCGTATCAACGCGCAGTACGGATTCCTGGTCGAACCTTTTCCGGTAGGCGTCAATCATCAGCGGTATGGCCTCGGCATCGCCGGGTCGAAGCAGACGGGAAATAATCCTGCTCGTTTCCGTAATCGTCTGTTTACTCTGACCGTCCAGCCAGAACCCGGTGCTTTCAATCACGCTGAACCCCTGGGCAAAACGGGGAATCACTTGTGTCTGCAGAAATTCACTCCAGTCGTTCTCACTGACCGTTCCGCCCCCCGGCCGGCTCATGCCAAAAAACAACTCGGTCTCGGTCATGGGGCTGCCATCGCAGGCGGTGGCACTGGACTGCTCAACGCGGGTGGATGCGCACCCGGCCAGTTCGAGTACTGCTATCAGCAGGAGTGTTTTATGCATGATCATTCCCTGGAATCTCTGGCCTCCCGGCGGGCAAGCCAATGACTTGGCGAAGCAGATGCAGAGGCCTACCCCCTGGCCGTGGTTTCTGCTGTGCAGCCGATGAGGCGCAACATCAAGCTGGCAAGTCTAAATCAATAGCTGACTATGCATTAGTTGTTTCGCCAATAGAGGCCTATACTGACCCGCACTCTTTTTTTTCAGGACGCTGAACACCGCAAAACCCAACGTGCTGAAAAACATAATGGTTTGTCGCTTGCTCGCCGCTTACCGCATTGGGGGCGAACGGGGAGAGAACATGCCATGAAAGACACCTTACGCATCCTCTACGCAGAAGATAATCCCCAGGACGCAGATCTGACGCGATCCCATTTCGCCGAGTTTGCACCCCATCTGGAACTACACATCGCAGGCACCGGCAAAGAGTGCCTGGCCCGGTTGCAGGCAGGTGCGCACGATGTGCTCTTGCTCGACTTTCGCTTACCCGACATGGAGGGCCTGGAGGTACTGAAAACATTGGTTGCGCGGGAAATTCGCATACCAACGATCATGGTAACGGGCCTGGGTAACGAAGAATTGGTGGTGAAGGCGTTGCGACTGGGGGCATCTGACTACGTTGCAAAACAAGCCGGTTACCTGGACACCCTGCCGGACATACTCAACGCAGCGTTTGCCGAAGCCCACGTGGGCGACGGGCTGGGGATAACTTCTGCCGCGTCTCCTTGGAAATCATTCCGTTTTACGATGTGCAACTGACCTGGCTGAGTCGCTGGAACGAATCACCGGTGAACAATCCGGCAGATGTCACCAACCAGGCCATTGCCGACAACAACACGCACAGCCGGGGTAATGCGGTGCGTACCGCAGGCACCGGGCTAAGCACGGTGGACGCCAAGATTCATCCCGCGAACCTGGGTTTGACCGCGACGGACCCCATCGATCTGGGCTACACCGCGGCGCTGAAGAACAAAAACCTGTACCTGCAGGTGCAAAATACCAATGCTCCACCGGCTTTGAACGAGTACCTGATCTCGGGCACAATTTCTTCAACCATCAATGGCTTCAAGGCCTCTGATGTGGAGATCAGCTTTACTGACTCACAGTGCAACCGCACCAACACGGGTTATACCTGCCTGCTGGAAACCGGCACCAACAATCCCCGCCTGACCGTTACCAATTACTACAAGATCAACCAGACCCGGCTTGGTTGCAGCACGGTATTAACCACCAACGGCAATCAAACGGGCGCGTCCGGCTGGACACGTTTTGAACTTCCCAGCAGCGCAACGTCTGTCGCCAATATCGTGATCAAGGCAGGCAGTTGCTGAGTAAAGTACTTCAATCACAAGGAACACCTTAAGGGAGAAACAGAGATGGGCATGGCAAGGGGGCTGGAAGCGCTGATGGACAGTTACCAGGATTTCAATATCGGTGACCTGCAACGTAATTTTGACCAGGACAAGACAGTGGAACTCGTTAAGAAACCGGTTGCCCGGTATTCCTACGCACTGATGCGCGCCGCCCTGAATGTATTTGTACATCATAATTTTGCCGAACACCTGAACACCCTGGCATTTGACTGCACCAGTTTCGCTGTGGATGTGCAAAGATACGTCCCACAGGTGTGGCCGTACTACCTGGAGGAAGCACAGGACTCACTGCAGTCGGTAAAAATCCTGCAACTGCATGAGTTGGAATTCAAGGACTGGTTGCCCAAGGGCCAAAACGCTTTTGGAGCCTGGCATCGGTTTGATTTCGCCGACTTCCAGCTCGATGTTTTGTTCCAGTTGTCCAACTTCAAAGCGCGGCTGGGCGGGTTCACCGGCTTGTGTTTCCTGGACAATGACCAGAACATTAAGTACGAGCGTCAGGCGATGCAGGCAGACAGCTGCCATAACCTGGGTTCTTTACATCTGCAGTCTGTCACTGACGAAATTCTCGATGCGCTGGGTATCTCACCCGAGTCAGCCATTTCCGCCATCAAGTGGCAGATGCGTTAGGGCCCAGAGGGATCGCTCCAAAAAGATGCCATGTCGGGTGGAGTACTGAATGACCGACGAAATGAATGACGTCGGCGATGACCCGTAATGGACGGGATGACCCTGGCGCTTAAGGTGTTGATTCAGGGCGGGGGTTAAGAATCGAAACCGTGGTTCCCGCTATGAAGGCCGGCAGCAAGTCGATGATGTCCTGGCGCCGCACTGCGTCCAGCCGGTGTTGTAAATCTTTATAAGTGAGAGGCTGGCCATACCATAACCAGTCACGCGCAAGGCGGTCCGCCAGTTCGAGGTTGCTCTGGGCCGCACTGCGGTAGCGGCCCAGCAGATGCTGGCGCGCCTCGTCCAGCTCCTGCTGTGACGGCGGGCGATCTGCCAGTTCGTGCAGGGTGGTGCGGAACAATTGCTGCATCGCCGGAAGCTTGTCGGGGTCCACCCCCATGTTCAGCGTGATCCAGCCGGTGCGGCCATCGGTTTGGTAGGCGCTGTCGACGTAATAAATCAAGCCCCGGTTGGCGATGGCTTCCTGTCCCAGCCGTCCTTCGTACTGGTGGCTGAAAATGTACAAGGCCATTTGCCACGCGGCGGCAATTGGATCGCCGGGAGCAGGCGCCCGCACCACGTAACCCAGTTGCACCTGCGCCACCGGCAGCGGCAGGGTGGACTCGATGTCCATGGCTGGGGTGTTTTCAGCATGCGTGCCAGAACGTTGCGCCGGGGCGATGAACGACGCGGTAGCGAAATCGCCAAAGCCTTTTTCGAGTTGCCTTAACGCGGCCCCTGCAGAGAAATCACCACTGAGCACCAGCAGCAGCGGGGCAACGGGAGCTTTACCCACCGATGCACCGTCCACCGCGCCAGGACTCAGTCCGAGGATCTCGCTAAAGTACGCTTGCAGGACCTCGGCCGGGTCACGGTTGCTGGCGGGCGGGCTTGTTGTTGAGCCAGCAGCGGCCGCATTTTCCGCATTGGCCGCTGAGTCCAGCACCCCGCGCGCCTCGCCAATGGCTACCCCGAGTTCATCCGGTAACACATCAAACCCCAGGGAGGACAAACCCCAGCCCGGCTGGTTGGACCCTATGGCTGCCTGGGCCGGGCCTTCAGTCGCGTTGTATGCGGAAAAATCGGCCCCTGCTGTGATGACTCTGAGGCTAAGCGTAGTCGACAGGGTAGAGTGCTGCAGCAGGACCGGCAGACCATTGCTTAACTGCTGCAGCTCCGGCTCGCTGTTTGTCGCGGCGATTGAGCGTGCGGATTTTGCGCCCCTGGATTTTGCAACCTGAGGCTGTGAATCTTCAGGTTTTACGTCTTTGGGTTTTGTGGCTTCGGCTGCCAGGACTTTGGAATCTGTGACCGGGGCCTCGGTGGTGGCCAGCTCAGAGGTTTCGTGCGGCACGTACCAGGCAATGTTCCTGCTATCGCTGCGCAGGTACTTGGCCATGACGCGGGCGACATCCAGCGTGCTGATGGTGGCCACGGTCTGTGGCAAAGTCTGCAAAGGGCTCAGCGCATCCAGTCCGGCAAAAAATGCCAGTTGATGGGCTGCATCTTCGGTAGTTTCTACATCAAAAACGAGTTCACGCAGCACCCGTTGCCTGGCAAGGTCCAGTGCACTCTGTGCGCTTTCATCACCGGCTTGCATCCACTGCTGCGTGGCGCGAATCTGCTGCTCAATGGCGGATTCAATGGCGGTTTCGTCGGCGTCCGGCCCGAACAAGCCATTGATGACAAACACGTAGTCCTGTGCTGAGGGAGGAAACCATGTGCTGACTTCACCGCCATTGCCAGCCCCCGGATTCACGCTATTGGCAATTTGGCTCAGCGGCGCATCAGCGCGCACTGGTGTACCCCAGTCGTTCTGCAGGAAACTGACGCCCGAACCACCGGCCAGGATGTCCTGCGCGAGCAGGAAGGCGGCATAGTCAGGGCTGTTGGCTGCTGGTGCGCGGTAGACGATCTTGAGGTATTTCCCGTCCAACTCGCCTTGCAGGCGAATGCGTCGTTCGCCGTTCTGCGCTGGCTCGATGGTGTGCGGCAGCGGCGTTGCAGGCCTGCCCGGAATTTCGGCGAACAGGGCATTTACCTGCTGCACCACGGCTTTGCTGTTCACATCGCCCACCACGGCCAGGACGGCGTTCCCCGGGTGGTAGTTCTGCTGGTAAAAAGCCACGATATCATCGCGGCTGATCGCGGCGACATCGCTTTCCCAGCCTATGGTGTTGTTGCGGTAGGGGTGGGCAAGAAAAACCAGGTACATCACGTTATCCTGCAGTACCGAAGCCGGATCATTTTCGTAGCTGTGCATTTCGGTCAGGACTGCGCCGCGCTCCACGTCCACATCCGCTGCTGAAATCTCCAGCCGCGTCATACGGTCCGCTTCGATGCGCAGAAGCAAATCCAGGCTCTCTTTGGGAGCCGTGGCGAAATACGTGGTCTGGTCCAGCCAGGTATAGCCATGCCATTCGCCGCCGGCCGCGTAGATGGAGCTGACTAACTGTGTGTCCGGGAAATTGGCCGAATCGCGAAACGCCATGTGTTCGAGGAAATGGGCCAGGCCAGTCGCGCCCGCCGTCTCGTTGCGAGCACCCACCCGGTAGAGCATTTGCACACTTACTACCGGCAGGCTGTGGTCCTCCAGCACGATCAGCGTCATGCCGTTTGGCAGGCTCTCAACCCGTGCTGCAGCGAGGTCCAGCCACGCGATCGCCGTCAGCGGCACCAGCATCAGACCGGCAAACAAAGTCCCGCAGAGGCAGGCAAATCGTTTTATGCGCAATGCCGCAGCAGCCATCACTAGTGGCCTGTAACAGGTCACTTTCGTTGCTCGAAAATCGCGGCAGCGGCGTCGATGGAGGAAAGCACGTCCTCCCGCTCGGCCGCAGTGTTGTAGGAGGTGTCGGCCACGGTCTGCTCGCGCACGCGGGCAATCCAGCGCAGGAAGTAGTTTGCATCCTCCGCCGAGAGCAGTGCTTGCCCGTCCACTTCGACGAACACCGGGTTGGTGGTGGCAAAGGGGAAACGGTCGAAAATGTCCGGGCTGCTGTCTTCGTTCCAGGCGCGCAGCACCACCCAGCCGCTGGCGGACAGCTTCAGCTGCCCGGTAAACTGTGCCGCATTGCGTGCCTTGTTCATCTCCAGGGTTTGCACTACCTTGCCGTTTTGCACGACTTCAAGGTGGTCGATGGCCACCAGCGATTGCATGAAGCCGCTGAATTCCAGCAGATGTTCACCTGCAGGCAGGCTGAGTTCGCCGCCCGGTGGCTGGCCGGCAAGAGTAAAAGACAGGATCGGCCCATTGCTGGCCATGGTATGGCCAGCCTTGAGGCCGCTCAGCCAGCGATCACGGCGTGAGGCAGGATCATCCGGTCCCGCTGCGGTCTGCACGTACGTGCGGTTGAGACCGACCGGGCCGCGCAGGGAGGCAAAGTTGGCCATCGCATCCGTGCCACCCGCGGCGGTCAACCTGAATCCGCAGTTGAGCAAGCGATACCAGATCTCCTGGGTAGGGCGGTAGTCGGCAAAACCGCTGACCTCGTAGTAATCCACTTTGCCCAGCGCCACGTCAATGGGCAGCCCATTGGTCAGGCTGGCGTCATGGTCCGGGTCGGGCATGGCGTCGAAGGGATGCACGTAACCCACCAGGGCGCCCTGCTGGTGGGCGAGGTCGGCCACGGTGCTGTTGTCCGGGTAAGGACTGGCCAGGCCCGTAGTGGGGTAGGCTGAGTAGCCGGGCAGCAGAAAATGATCCTGCAGGCCCAGCAGGCCGAGGTGGCCCCAGTAGCCGGTGTGGAATTCCTGTGCGTGCAGCAACAGCACCGCGGTGGTGCTGGAGTCATCGGGAGCCGTGGAGAAATAGGCAATGTCCGGTATGCGCTGTTCCTTGTTCACGATCAGGTTGAATACCAGGTCCAGGTCTTCCGCAGTAGCCTGCGCCACCAGGCGTGAGGGCGTATTGCGGTAGGTCCCGGCGTAGTTCATGTGGACGTGCACATCGCCGCTGTGCCATTGATTCTTCCAGTCCTGCGGTATGGCCAGGGGCACAGACTGCACCGTGAGGTTGTTATCCCGGCCGGAGCGGACCTCAACCGTGCGCCGTGCGATGGCATGTTCCAGCCCGCGCCACACAGTAACTTCCGTTTTCCCTGCCGGTAGTTGCACCGTGGCTGCACCTGCCAGGTGGAAGTAGTGGGTCTCAAACTTGCGGTTGCTGCGGTCAAAGGCGTCATCGGCATGGATCCAGGCTTCGACCGGGGCGTAACTGCGGCCATCGCTGCCCGTGATGGACACTCGCGCGGCAACGGCAGCGCCGGTTTCATCCACCACCTGCAGCGCGAGATTGCCCATGGGCTGCAGATACTCGCGCTGTTGTACCTCGATGCGGTACTTCCGTCCTCCCGGCAATTCCTGCACCCACAGTTGCGTATCGCCGGACTCGTTGGATAT
Organism: Lysobacterales bacterium; assembly: GCA_031362985.1. Classification (GTDB taxonomy): domain Bacteria; phylum Pseudomonadota; class Gammaproteobacteria; order Xanthomonadales; family SZUA-36; genus SHZL01. The sequence continues at coordinate 137,446 of JANLTO010000017.1, forward strand.
GTAAGCGATGTTGCGCCCATCCGGTGCCCAGCGTGCCGCAGTGATATCAAATTCTCCGTAGCTCAGGGGCAGGGGGTCGCCACCGCCGGCGCTGCTGGTCAGCCACAACTGGTGCCACTGGCGCCCCTGGTAGGAAGACCAGATGATGCGCTTGCCATCCGGCGACCAGTCGGGACGGGCTTTCCAGGTGGTTTCCTCAGCGTGAACCAGGACGGGAGTGGCACTGGTATCCAGGTTGCGCCGCCACAAGCCACCGGTGCCGTAAGAGATTTCCGGGTTGCTGACAAAAATCAGCTCACTGCCATCGGGTGACCAGGCCGGGCTGAGTTCATGGTCGAACTCGCTGTAGTAAATGCGTGGCTTGGTGCTCTGGCGCACCGCTTGCAAGCTCTCTCCGCTCAGCAGGCCAGGCCCGAAAGCGCCCACCTCGATGTGAAAGCGGCCCGTGCCTGCCGTACTCACCCATGCGATTTTCAGACCATCCGGCGACCAGCGCGGCTCGACGTCGACCGCGCCCGTTTCCGTCAGGGGCCTTACCTCGCCGCTGGCCATGTCCAGTAATTGCAGCTCCATTGCATCATGCAGGTAGCGGGTAAACACGATGGTCTTGCCATCCGGCGACCAGTCGGGCTGGTAGTCGTAGCCGGGGCCGGCGGTGACTTGCCGGGCGGCGCTTGAGTGCAGCGCCTGCAGCCACAGGCTGCCCTGCATGGAATACACCAGACTGCTGCCGTCCGGTGACCAGGCCAGGGACGAAGGTCCGCTGGTTAATTGCGGCAGGTACATTTCGCGAAAGTAATAATTGTGCGGCAGGGCAATCTGTTGCAATACGGTCTGGCGTTCGGCCAGGGCCGGCGAGGCCAGCAGCAGCCAGGACAAGGCAAACGACACAGAGCGAAGAATCAAGCGTGAAATGGCCATGCACAGCTTCCTGGACGGGCAAAAATAGTAGCACGAAAAACCCTTGTTCATTCCTCTGCGGGACTCAAAAGGCCAACGCCTGCTGTTGAGGCTCCAGCTGAATTACCCTACACTTCCATTTCTCTTCGTTGGACCCTTCGTGGGTCCTTGCTTATTTGCCTGGTCGTTATCCTGCATGAATGCATTTCGATCAACTTGCGTAGCAGTTGTGGCCCTGGCGCTTCTTCTTGCGGCGTGCACCGATCAGGGCCCGACTGAAGAGCCCACCCGGCCGGCCATGGTCGTGCAGGTCAGCGCCGGCATGCCGGTCGGCACGCTGTTCGCCGGTGAGGTCCGGGCGCGTTACGAACCGGCGCTGGCTTTTCGCTTTGGTGGCAAGATAATCCGGCGTGACGTTGATGTCGGTGACCAGGTCAAGGCCGGGCAGGTATTGGCCAGCCTTGAACCGGTTGATCTTGAGCTGCAGCTTGAGGCTGCAAGTGCCCGGCAAGCTTCAGCCGAAGCTGACCTCGCGCTGGCCAAGGCAGAACTTGAGCGGCAGCGCAGCCTGCTGGATCGCAAACTCATCAGTCGTTCACAGTATGAAGCCCAGGATGCCGCTTTCGAGGTTGCCAGGGCCGGCCTGCGCCAGGCCCGCGCCCAGGCAAAGAACGCCAGCAATCAATTGGGTTATGCCCAGCTGCTTGCACCCGATGCGGGTGTGATTACGCAGCGTTTTGCCGAGGCTGGACAGGTCGTGACGGCTGGCCAGAGCATTTTTTTGCTGGCGCTTGAGGGTGAGCGCGAAGTGGTCATCAGCGTGCCTGAACAGACTGTCGCGGAGTTCGCGCCCGGCCGGAAACTGCAGGTGGAGCTGTGGTCCTCGCCGGGTCAATCCATTCCTGGGCGCCTGCGGGAAATATCGCCCGCGGCCGATGCCGCATCGCGCACCTATGCCGCTCGCGTTAGCCTCAGCCAGACGGATGTCCCAGTGGAACTGGGTCAGAGCGCCCGCGTTTTTGCCATCGAGACGGATGTACCCGGCCCGGTCCTGCCGCTCTCGGCTCTTTACTCCAGCGCGGGGCAACCGGCGGTTTGGAAAGTCGATCCGGAAAGTTCCCGGGTACGACTGACGCCGGTCCGGGTCGGCCCGTTCGGTGAAACCGAAGTGCCGTTGATTGAAGGCGTTTCGCCCGGGGATTGGGTGGTCTCTACCGGCGTGCACCTGCTGCGGGACGGCCAGCTGATCAAGCCCATCGACAAGCAGAACCGGCCCGTGGTGCTGTCCGGACCTGCGGCTGTACCTGAGCCTGGTGTTCGCTGATCTGCTACCTCCATGAACCGCCGGCCCAATGAACTGCCTGCGCGCTGAGCTGATCGCATGATCGACTTCAACCTCTCTGCCTGGGCACTGCACAATCGCCCGCTCGTGCTGTACGCCATCATCGTACTGTCGGTGGTGGGTGCCTGGTCCTATACCCATCTTGGCCAGTCCGAAGACCCGCCCTTTACCTTCAAAGCCATGGTGGTCCACACATTCTGGCCGGGCGCTACTGCCGAAGAGGTCGGCCGCCAGGTCACCGACCGGATTGAAAAGAAACTGATGGAGACGGGCAACTACGAATTCATCCGCTCGTTCTCCCGGCCAGGTGAATCGCAGGTAATTTTCATGGCCCGCGATTCAATGCATTCTGCGGAAATTCAGCCCTTGTGGTACCAGGTGCGCAAAAAAGTTGGAGATGTCCGTGCCGATTTGCCGGAGGATGTGATAGGGCCGTTCTTCAATGACGAATTTGGCGATACCTTTGGCAATATCTACGCCCTCACCGGCGAGGGTTTTGACTATGCCACGCTCAAGGATTACGCCGAGCGTATCGAACTCGAGCTGCAGCGGGTTCCCGCCGTCGGTAAGGTAAACCTGATCGGCCTGCAGGACGAAAAAATCTTCATTGAGCTCAGCAATACCAAGCTCGCCACCCTCGGAGTGTCCCTGTTCGAGGTGCAGCAGACGCTGGAAGCACAAAATGCAGTAACCCCGACCGGATTTTTCGAAACGCCCAGTGATCGCGTGCAACTGCGCGTGTCGGGCCGATTCGATTCGGTGGAGGCCATCCGTGATTTTCCCATCCGCGTCGGTGAACGAACGTTCCGCATTGACGATGTCGCCACTGTCCGCCGCGGCTTCAGTGACCCCCCGGCCCCGCGCATGCGCTTCCTCGGCGCAGACGCCATCGGCATTGCGGTGGCGATGAAGTCGGGTGGGAATATTGTCGATCTGGGGCATCGCCTGGAGGCTGAATTCCAGCGCATCCAGCTGGACCTGCCTCTGGGCATGGAACTGGCCAAGGTTGCCGACCAACCTCAAGCAGTGCGTGCCGGTGTGGGCGAGTTCGTGCGGGTGCTGGGGGAGGCCGTGGCTATCGTGCTGCTGGTGTGCTTCCTGTCACTGGGACTGCGCACGGGACTGGTGGTAGCTCTGTCGATTCCGCTGGTGCTGGCGATGACGTTTGCCGCCATGTATTACTTAGGCATCGGTTTGCACAAGATTTCCCTCGGCGCCCTGTTGCTGGCCCTGGGCTTGTTGGTCGATGATGCCATTATTGCAGTGGAAATGATGGCGGTGAAAATGGAGCAGGGCTGGGACCGCCTCAAGGCAGCGAGCTATATGTGGAAGGCCACGGCTTTTCCCATGCTCAGCGGCACACTGGTGACAGCAGCGGGTTTCCTGCCCATTGCCACCGCGCAGTCCGGCACGGGTGAATACACCCGATCCATCTTCCAGGTCGTAACCCTGGCGCTGCTGCTGTCCTGGCTGGCTGCCGTGCTGTTTGTGCCCTACCTCGGCAACAAGCTGCTGCCTGACATCAAGCGCAAGGGCGAGGGCTCCGGCCATGCCGGCCACGACCCCTATGCAAGCCGGTTTTATGTGTTCTTTCGCGGCATGGTGGTTTGGTGCGTACAGCACTGGCGCACCGTCATCTTCCTTACGGTGGCCGCCTTTGTTGCCTCCCTGCTGCTGTTTCGCTATGTGCCGCAGCAGTTCTTCCCGGCTTCGACCCGTCTGGAACTGATGGTCGACCTGAAACTGGCCGAAGGCTCCTCCTTGCTGGCTACCGAAGCACAGGTCCGAAAGCTTGAAGATGCGCTCAAGAACCGGGATGACATCGAGAATTACGTGGCCTATGTCGGTACTGGCTCGCCACGGTTTTACCTGCCACTGGACCAGCAGCTGCCGAACCCGAATTTTGCTCAGTTTGTTTTGCTCATGCCCAATATTGAGGCGCGTGAAAACGTTCGCGCATGGCTGATCACCTATCTGAACACCGGGTTCCCGGACATCACCAGCCGCGTTTCGCGTCTGGAGAACGGTCCGCCGGTGGGTTATCCGCTGCAGTTTCGGGTATCCGGAGAGCGCATCGAGGACGTGCATCGATGGGCCGCGAAAGTGGCTGCAGCGGTACGCGCCAACCCGCATGTCAGCAACGTCAATTTCGACTGGCAGGAACCAAGCAAAGTGGTGCGGCTGAGCCTCGACCAGGATCGTGCCCGTGCACTGGGGATAAATTCATCCCAGCTGGCGGAGTTTTTGCGTGGCTCGCTGTCCGGTTCGCGCGTGAGCTACTACCGCGAGGACAACGAACTGATAGAGATATTGCTGCGCGGCCCGCAGGAGGAGCGCAGCCGGCTGTCGCTGCTGTCCAGCCTGGTCATACCCACTACCAATGGCCGCAGCGTACCACTGTCTCAGGTGGCCACCCTGGAGTACGGTTTCGAGGAGGGCATCGTCTGGCACCGCAACCGCCTGCCCACCGTGACGGTGCGGGCCGACATCTACGGCAAGGAACAGCCGGCTACGGTGGTTGCGCAGATTGTGCCGGCATTGGATGAAATGCGCGCGGCCATGCCCGCTGGTTACCTGCTGGAGCTTGGCGGAACCGTCGAGGACTCCGGCCGGGGCTCTCGTTCAGTGATAGCTGGCGTGCCGCTATTCCTGCTGGTGGCTTTCAGTTTGTTGATGCTCCAGTTACGCAGCATTTCGCTCAGCCTGATGGTGTTCCTGACTGCGCCGCTGGGCCTGATCGGCGTCACCCTGTTCCTGCTGGTGTTCCAGGTGCCTTTTGGTTTCGTGGCGATGCTGGGCGCCATCGCGTTGTCCGGCATGATCATGCGCAACTCGATTATCCTGGCTGACCAGATTGCGCAGGACATAGCAGCCGGGAGCACACCCTACAAGGCCTTGATCGACGCGACGGTGCGGCGTTTCCGGCCCATCGTCCTGACCGCCATGGCGGCGGTGCTGGCGATGATCCCGCTGTCACGCAGCGTGTTCTTCGGACCCATGGCGGTGGCCATCATGGGTGGCTTGATTGTTGCCACCGGATTGACCTTGCTGTTTTTCCCCGCACTCTATGCCGCCTGGTTTGGGGTGCGGGAGGAGCAGTTGGAATAATACGCCAGGGCTGCGGGCCAGAGCCGCCGGCGGAGGCAGCGCTGCGAGACTCGTATATCATGAGGCCGGAAAAGCGACCCGGAGAGTTCCATGCCAGCCGATAAACCTGCCAGCCCCTCATGGTCTTCGCGACCGGCATTTTATCTTGCCAGCATCGGCGCTGCCGTGGGCCTGGGCAGCATCTGGCGCCTGCCCTACCTGGTCGGCTCCAGCGGTGGCAGCGCCTTCCTCGTGGTCTTCGTGCTTGCCTGCCTGCTGATTGCTACACCCTTGCTGGTGGCAGAGTTTGCCATTGGGCGCAGGTCCCAGCGCTGCCCTGCGGATGCTGCTGGCATCGTGGCCCGCGAGTCCGGATTGGGTACAGGATGGAACACGATTGGGGTCATAGGCACGGTTGCAGTTTTTGCCATCATGTCCTACTACACGGTGGTGGCTGGCTGGGTGCTGGCCTACACCTGGAAGTGTGCCAGCGGCGCCCTGGCCGGTCAGTCGCGGGCCGATATTGCGGCCCTATGGCAGGGATTCCTGGCCAACCCTATCGAGATCGGCGCCTGGCACCTGGCGTTTCTGTTGATGGTGGCTTTTATTTCGGCGCGCGGCGTTGGCCGTGGTATCGAAGTCGCCACCCGCATACGCGCGCCGGTGCTGCTGGTGTTGTTGATGATCCTGGCGACCTATGCCCTGATCACCGGGGACGTGCGGCAAGGTCTGAGCTTTGCGTTTACTCCCGACTTCAAGGCCATCACCCCACAGGTGGTGCTGGCGGCAGTTGGACAGGCGTTTTTCGCCACCGGGGTCGGCCTGGCCATGATGCTGGCCTATGGGGCTTACGTGGCCAAGGGGACCTCCCTGGTGCGCTCCGCGCTGGCGGTCACCGGTTCTATCCTGCTGGTGTCGCTGCTCGCAACCCTGACCATTTTTCCGCTGGTCTTTCAGTACGCGATGGATCCGGCACAGGGGCCGGAGCTGGTGTTTGATGTGTTGGCCACGGTGTTCTCCGAGATGCCGGGTGGCCGCTTGTTTGGCACGCTGTTTTTCGTGTTGCTGGTATTTGCGGCCTTAACCCCGTCGCTTGCGGGCATGGAACCGGTGGTGGCCTGGCTGCAACAGCATCGAAAACTGGCGCGCGCCAAAGCGGTAGTGGTCACCATCAGCCTCAGCTGGGTATTGGGAATCGGGACCGTGTTGTCGTTCAATGCCTGGTCCGGCTGGCACCCCCTGGGTTTCGTGCCGGCATTTGCGGACAAGACCTTTTTTGCTGTTTTGGATTATGTGTCCGCGAACATCCTGCCGCCGATAGGCGCACTGCTGACCAGCGTATTCGTGGGCTGGCGCCTTTCACGCGCGATCGTAAACGAGGAACTTGCCGAAACCACTCCCTTTGCACGCCGGGTCTGCATCTGGCTGTTGCGCTATGTCTGCCCCGTTGCCATTACCACGATGTTGATCTCAGCGCTGGTCACGGTGTAAAGCCCGGCCATGTGCTTTTCCCATTGGAGCCTGATATGACTACGCGAACACACACATTGCCCCGCAGGTCCTTGCCTCGCCAGCACATACATGGCCTGCTGGTTTTATTGCTGCTGACAACCAGCCTTGCATGGCATGGCCTGGAAATTCGGGCAGACGTCACAGCAGAGAGTGCGCCGGCCGCTGCGCCGGATACTCTTCCCTACTCAGCCAGCCCGGTCATCCGCACTGAGTGGATCACCCTACCCGATGACGTGCGTCTCTCGGTCGATCTCTACGTCCCACAGGACATGCACGCTGACAAACACTACCCCGTTTTGCTGGAATACCTGCCCTACCGCAAGATGGAATCGCGCAGTGGCCGCTTTGGTTTTTACTCGTATTTTGTTGCGCAGGGCTACGTGGTGGCGCGGGTGGATATTCGCGGCACCGGGGAAAGCGAAGGTAAGTTGATCGGGTATGAATATACCGAGCAGGAGCAGGCGGATGGCGAGGTCGTCATCGACTGGCTGGCTAAGCAAAGCTGGTCCAGCGGCAAGGTCGGCATGTTTGGCATTTCCTGGGGTGGTTTTAACTCCATCCAGATGGCCATGCGTAACCCGCCGGCGCTCAAAGCC
>JANLTO010000078.1:0-18072 GCA_031362985.1 Lysobacterales bacterium
ACCAACCGAATGATTCTGGGGGACAGTCTGCAAGTGATGGCCTCACTGGCTGAGCGGGAAGGCTTGCGTGGCAAGGTCCAGTGCATCTATTTCGATCCACCCTACGGCATCAAATTCAACAGCAATTTCCAGTGGTCCACCACCAGCCGCGACGTGAAGGATGGAAAGGCCGACCACATCACCCGCGAGCCCGAGCAGGTCAAAGCCTTCCGCGACACCTGGCGCGACGGCATCCACAGCTACCTCACCTACCTGCGCGACCGCCTCACCGTCGCCCGCGATCTCCTCACCGATTCCGGTTCCATCTTCGTGCAGATTGGCGACGAAAATGTCCACTTAGTCAGGGCGATGATGGATGAGGTGTTCGGGCCTACGTCGCTGATGTCCCAAATCGCTTTCAGAAAAACAGCGGGCCAGTCGTCACTAGGGCTGGGCTTGTCTGGAACCCTCGATTACATCCTGCACTACGCCAAGAATCCTGAGCAGACAAAGTATCGACAAATCTTCTCCGAAAAGGAACTAGGCGGCGCTGGTGCAGAGAAATACCAACACGCTGAAAATACTGCGGGAGACCGCACGAGGATTGTACCAGAGTGGGACGCCGAAAGAGTTGCAGAGTTCGGTCGTCCGCTTGCTATCGACACTCTCGTTTCACAACGGCCACCTGGCGATTTCCCAGTTGATTTTCAGGGGCGAGAAATTCGCCCGCGAACGGGCTACTGGAAGACGGGGCAGATAGGGATGGCCCGACTGATTAAAGCCGGCCGCATCACACCATCTGGACAAGGCATGATGTATAAGCGATTCCTCGATGACTTCGCGGCCATCCCCTTTGTGAACTACTGGCATGACACGAGCAGTGGCGCGAGCACGCTCGACCCGAAAGTCTATGTCGTTCAGACCGCGACGAAAGTTATCCAACGCTGTCTTTTGATGGCCACAGACCCAGGCGACCTCGTGCTCGACCCGACCTGCGGTTCCGGAACCACCGCCACCGTGGCCGAGCAATGGGGCCGCCGCTGGATCACGATTGACACCTCGCGCGTTGCACTGGCTCTGGCCCGTGCCCGCATCATGGGGGCACGTTATCCCTTTTACCTGCTGGCCGATTCCCGCGAGGGCCAGATCAAGGAAGCCGAAGTCTCCCGCACTGCGCCAAGTTCACAACCCGTGCGGGGGAACATCCGCCATGGATTCGTTTACGAGCGTGTGCCGCACGTCACACTCAAGTCTATCGCCAACAACACAGAGATCGATGTCATCTGGGACCAGTGGCAGGCGAAGCTGGAGCCCTTGCGCGAGAAGCTGAACGCAGCGCTCAAGAAGACCTGGCAGGAGTGGGAGATTCCACGCGAACTTTCCGACGTCATTCCGGCGAAGGCCGGAATCCAGGAGAAATCCAAAGGCCAAACCACCGCCACCGCTGGGCTGACAAAGGAAGTGGAAAAACTGCACGCCGACTGGTGGCAGGCCCGCATCGCCCGGCAGCAAGAAATCGATAAGTCCATCGCCGCCAAGGCCGAGTATGAATTTCTCTATGACAAGCCCTACGAAGATAAGAAAACCGTGCGTGTTGCTGGCCCATTTACCGTGGAGAGCCTTTCACCCCACCGGGTCCTGGGAGTGGATGAAAATGATGAACTTATTGACCGCATAGCCGATTCCTCTCGGGGATACGGCGAAGAGGGAAATTTCGTCCACATGATCCTGGAAAATCTGAAGACCGCAGGTGTCCAGCAGGCGCAGAAGGCTGACAAGATCAACTTTAAGTCTCTAACTCCATGGCCAGGCTATTTAATCTGCGCCGAGGGACGGTATGTTGAGGGCGATCCGGACCAAAGCGGCGCCGCAGAGAAAAGAGCGGCAATATTCATCGGCCCTGAGTTCGGCACAGTTTCCCGTCCCGACCTCGTAGCCGCAGCCCGTGAAGCCGGTGATGCAGATTTCGATGTATTGATCGCCTGTGCTTTCAATTACGACGCCCACTCCGCAGATTTCGACAAACTCGGCCGCATTCCGGTGCTCAAGGCGCGGATGAACGCCGATCTGCACATGGCGGATGACCTGAAGAACACCGGCAAAGGCAATCTCTTCGTCATCTTCGGCGAACCCGACATCGACATCACCGACACCAAAGATGGACAAATCCAGGTCAAGATTAACGGCGTAGATGTGTTCCACCCGAACACCGGCGAAGTCCGCAGCGACGGCGCTGAAGGGATAGCGTGCTGGTTTATCGACACCGACTACAACGAAGAAAGCTTCTTCGTCCGGCACGCCTACTTCCTCGGCGCGAACGACCCATACAAATCACTAAAAACAACACTAAAAGCTGAAATCAACAAAGATGCCTGGGACACCCTTAACAGCGATACTTCCCGGCCATTCGACAAGCCGAAGTCAGGTCGTATTGCCGTCAAAGTCATTAACCACCTAGGCGACGAGGTGATGAAGGTGTTTCGAGTATGAGGGTGCACAGAGAATGGCGAACCCCGCTCCTGGCACGCTGATGGCAAAACAGCAAAGCCGCCGGATTATTGACCTGTCTGCGGCAAAGGCCCGTGCGTTTCTGATCAAGGAGAAAAGCTACAGCACTGTCGATTTACCCGCGTACATTCGGTTCGATAGGCTGATAAGCGGGATTAGCAAGGTGCTCAAGGGAAAGCAGCTCACAGAGCTTTGCGACCAAAAGCCGAGCGATTTCGAAGGCGTCAACCACTTGATCCTGGACAACAAAGATGGACGGTACGCATGGCGGCCGTTGCAGCTGATACACCCGGCCCTGTACGTATCTCTTGTCAACCGAATGACAGAAAAAGATAACTGGAAACTGATTCGTGACCGGTTTGAGGAGTTTTCGCAGAACCAACGCATCAAGTGCTTAAGTCTTCCACGAGAGTCGTTGTCCGATGAAGAAGACCAAGAAGCACAAATCAATTACTGGTGGCACCAAGTTGAGCAGGCCTCAATAGCGCTCGCGCTCGATTATCAGTTCATCATTCATACCGATATTGTCGACTGCTACGGAGCCATTTATACGCACTCGATCGCATGGGCGTTACACACCAAGGCCGAGGCTAAGAAAAAGGAGAATAAGAACGATCCCAAACTAGTTGGAGTTGCCATCGATAAGCATATTCAGGACATGCGTCACGGGCAGACCAACGGCATTCCGCAAGGCTCTGTGTTGATGGATTTTATTGCCGAAATGGTTCTTGGCTATTCAGATATCGAGCTGACACAAAAAATTGTGGACCAGAATATTGATGACTACCACATTCTGCGTTACCGGGATGATTACCGAATCTTTGTGAATAGTTCGCAGAATGGTGAGCGAATCCTCAAAAGCCTAACTGAAGTCATGATTGGTCTCGGATTGAGACTAAATCCTGCAAAGACGAAAATCAGCAATCATGTTGTCAGAGCGTCCATTAAAGAAGATAAGTTCAGTTGGATCAGCCGCAGGCAAAGCGACAAGAGCATTCAGAAACATCTTTTGATTATTCATAACCATAGCACTGACCACCCAAATGCGGGCAGTTTGGCCGTTGCCTTGAAGGATTTCTACCGCCGGGCACGCGGAATAAACACCTGTGCCGAGCCGTGGCCTTTGATCAGCATCGTTGTAGATATTGCGTATCGCAATCCAAGAACTTATGCCATCTGTGCGGCCATCCTGAGTAAGCTCATCAGTTTTCTTAAGTCAGAGGAAGACAAACGACAGGTAGTTGCAAAGGCGAGAAGAAAGTTCTCTCAGTTGCCAAATACGGGGCATATGGAAATATGGCTGCAAAGGGTTAGCTATCCGTTTGCGCCAGAAATTGATTTTGATGAGCCGTTATGCCGGTTGGTGTGTGGACAGGACGAGCCGATTTGGAACAGCAAATGGGTATCGTCGAAAGCATTAAAGCAAGCGATCGATTCGAAAAAAATCGTGGATCCGAAGAAGTTGAAGACCCTCGACGCTATCGTTCCACAGGAAGAAGTGGTTTTGTTCGCAGCTAAAGCAGAGATTGCCTCATAAGACAACGCGAGAGCGAGAAGTATTGTAGAGATTGATGGGAATTCAGAATTACAGAGATGTTTACTGGCACATCGCAGCTAAGGTCAGCAACTACCTTGGCGATGAAGTGATGAAAGTATTTCGTGTGAACTGTTAAGATTCCAGACTCCATGGATAAACCCAACTTCAAACTGCCAAATGCCCCTATCGTCGAAGCGGTATTGGATATTGAATGCGACCTGAAGCCCGGCCAACAATTGGCCGATCTTGAAGGTCCTGCTCGTGAGATTTTTCGAGAAAGCTATCCCAAATTTCGCCAGAACTTTTTCCATGAGCACCAAATTGAGCAGAAGCAGGATGCGCCGCTAGAGGTCTTGTCCCGCCAAGGTCTACAGGCACTTCAGTTCTTGAACAACGACGAGAAGCAGCTTATCCAGGTCAGGCGGCAGGGCTATTCATTCAACCGATTAGCTCCGTATTCGGGTTTAGATGACTATTTACCCGAGATTGAACGAACCTGGCGCTTGTATGTCAAGCTTGTACATCCCGTTCAGGTTCGTTTGATTCGCTTGCGGTACATCAACCGCATCTTACTGCCAATGGAAGAGGGGCGCGTTAACTTGGATGATTTTTTTAGAACCGCACCTCATTTACCGGAAGAAGATAGTTTGGATTTCGTCGGGTTTCTGAATCAGCATGCGGCAGTGGAGAAGGGCACCGGCAACCAAGTCAATATCATCCTTGCTACTCAGCCTGATGATGGTGATAAACTGCCAGTGATCTTTGATAATACGGTAGTCGCCCAGAGATCCGGCGAACCAGGTGATTGGACTTTCGTATTAGCTACAATTAGCATGCTTAGAGAGCTCAAAAATCGCATATTTAAAGAGGCCTTGACTGGAAGATGTTTAGACCTGTTTCAACAACACTAGGCGTGTGCTGCATAGGGTACGCTGCACTAAATGCTTTTGCAGAGGCCGGAAGTGCGGTTTCCGATGATGCACTTAGCTTGAATCGCGCTGTAAAGGGCGTCATCAAATCAGCTGAAGGCTCGCAAGCGCTGTTCGGGAACAAAGCCGCAGCACTATCGCAACTGAATTTACTAGCATGTGAATCCGAAGAGCAAAATTGGGATGGCTATGGCTCATCGGGAATGAACCCTCTTGCCCGGCAAAACACTGAAAACTTTGTTCGAGCGTTACCTGATAGTATTCCGATACCAGAGTTTGGGGTTGAACCCGACGGATCGATTTCACTGGACTGGATAAAGTCTAAACACTTGATGTTCTCGTTGAGCATAGGGCCAAGCGATCGAATAGCGTTTGCGTGGTTGGACGGTACAGACAGTGGGCACGCCGTGGCCCGTTTTGACCAGCGCATTATTCCCATGAGAATCCTGGATGGTATCCAGGCCACGCTGCGTGATGAAAGTGCTACCGTCAGGGCTGCCTAGCGACGTTGATGATTTCGAGCAACTGGCACGGTTTCTCACCCAAAGCAGTCACTTTAATAAGTTTGTTGTTAAGCCTGCGGCGTTCTTGCCAAATCCCAGAGATCAGGAAACTTCCGTTTCGCGCCATGGGCAAGAGCCAGAAGACAGTCTTTGGGCACTTGGTCGCGTAGCCGCGGAAGGAAGAAAACTTTACGGCGCTGGGATATTTACTGCGCAAGCTGCCCGTGCTGTTCAGTTGGCGATTGTCGCTGATGAGCCACCGCCCCGACATGCAGTAATTAGTAATTGGCCATGGGTCAATGATGATCCAGAGTTGCAGAAAGCAAAGCAAAAAGAGCTTGCCCTGTCGTTATGTCGAGCTGCTGGTCGCCCATTGCTCTGTGCGCAGTGAACTTTCGTATCGCCGACACCTTTACCGACAGCCTCGCTAAGCTAACGGGCGATGAACAAAAGTCCGTAAAAACAACAGCGTTTGACCTGCAACTCAATCCAGAAAATCCGGGGCTGAGCTTCCATAAACTTGATCGAGCAAAGGACCCCAACTTCTGGTCAGTCCGAGTGAGTCGGGACATTCGCCTCATCGTTCACAAAACCGAAGCCAGCCTTCTGCTCTGCTACGTCGATCACCACGACAAAGCCTATAACTGGGCCGAACGGCGGAAGCTCGAAACTCACCCGAAAACGGGCGCCGCGCAGCTTGTGGAGATTCGCGAGACCGTAACGGAAATTATCATCCCGAAATATGTAAGTCAGGAACTACTTCAACCCGCTTTGCCCCTATTGTTTGCAGCAACTTCAGACGATGAACTGCTTGGTTTCGGTGTACCTAAAGAATGGCTGGAGGATGTGCGTGCTGCCGACGAAGATAGCGTACTTGACCTGGCTGACCATTTACCGGCTGAGGCCGCAGAGGCACTGCTGGAAATTGCTACAGGCGGTATTCCTCGCGTCACCCAGCCAATAGCTACTGCCGCTGATCCGTTTGAGCACCCAGATGCGCAGCGCCGATTCAGGGTGATGAGTAATGTCGAGGAGCTGGAACGTGCTTTGGAGTATCCCTGGGAAAAATGGACCATTTTTCTCCATCCGGCACAGCGGCAGTGGGTTGAAAAAGACTACAGCGGCCCGGCCCGTGTATCGGGATCGGCAGGCACCGGAAAAACAATCGTCGCCCTGCATCGCGCAGTTTTTCTCGCACGAAGCCACCCCGATGCGCGTGTTTTACTCACCACGTTCTCTAACACTCTGGCCAATTCATTGAGAACCAAACTGCGGCGATTGATCAGCAACGAACCGCGCATTGCTGAGCGCTTGGAAGTTCATTCGATGAATGACATTGGTCGTCGGCTTTATGAGTGGAACCTTGGCAGGCCAGATATCGCTTCGCAGGATGTGATTCGCGACATCCTGCGTGAAGCATCGGCGCAAGCGATTGACCACAAATTCAGCCTGCACTTTTTGCTCAATGAGTGGGAGCAGGTCGTTGATGCCTGGCAGCTGCAGACCTGGGAAGAATATCGGGATGTTTTGCGACTCGGCCGTAAGACGAGATTGAACGAAAACCAACGAACGTTGCTCTGGTCAATTTTCGAACACGTCCGGAAGCGACTTAAAGCAAAAGGTTTGATAACACTACCAGAGTTATTCAATCAGCTGGCATCAAAAGTGGCTGGAAAGAAACGCCCACCATTTGAGTTTGTTGTGATTGACGAGGCGCAGGATGTAAGTGTTGCACAACTAAAGTTCTTGGCAGCGCTTGGCGTCGGGCGAGCAAATGGGCTCTTTTTTGCCGGGGATTTGGGACAGCGCATTTTTCAGCAGCCTTTTTCCTGGAAAGCACTGGGCGTGGACATTCGGGGACGGTCGCAGACGCTGCGAATCAATTATCGAACATCTCACCAGATTCGCATGCAGGCAGACCGATTGCTCGGGCCAGAAGTCTCTGACGTAGACGGGAATAAGGAGGACCGTCGCGGAACCGTCTCGGTATTCAATGGGCCTAAGCCCACTATTCGTGTTTTTGAGTCTGCCGCAGAGGAAAGCAAATCTGTCGGCGCTTGGCTTTCGGATTTGGTCGGTCAAGGGCTTCAGCCACACGAAATTGGCGTGTTTGTCCGTTCTGCAGCTCAGATTGATCGGGCCCGCGCTGCGGTCGATGATGCGGGAATTCCATTCAAAATACTGGACGACAACGCATCTACCACCAGCGGTTATGCATCCATCAGCACGATGCACTTGGCTAAGGGCCTGGAGTTTCGTGCCGTGGCCGTAATGGCGTGTGATGATGAGGTCATTCCGCTGCAGGAACGTATCGCAATGGTGGTGGACGATTCCGATCTGGAGGAGGTATACAACACCGAACGTCACCTGCTTTACGTTGCCTGTACGCGGGCACGCGACCATCTGATAGTATCTGGGTTGGAACCGGCCTCAGAGTTCCTAGACGACATGATTGGTAGCGCATCGACTTAGATGCGTTTCTGGTGAGGGTTGTGGAAAGAGTCGCAACCTGAGCAGAACGTAACTTCGGAGATCGTCCGGAATCCTGTCGGCAACCCGCTTCGATCTGCTGCAATACGGTGGCGAATTGTAGACAAAGTCGATAATGTCGTGCAGACTTCCCCTCCCTTGCGTCAGAGGCTCATCGTGGCCAGAATTTTAGTCATCAACGGCCCCAACCTGAATTTGCTCGGCGGGCGGGAGCCGGATCAGTACGGTTACCGCAGCCTGCAGGAAATCATGGAAGAGCTGGACCGCTTCGCCGGGGCTTGCGGGCACGAACTGCGCCACGAGCAACGCAATGGCGAAGGTGCGCTGGTTGATATTGTGCACCAGGCCGCAGTGGACAAGGTGGATTACATCATCATCAACCCGGCCGGTTATACCCACACCAGCGTGGTTCTGCGGGATGCGCTGCTGGCCGTGGGCATACCGTTTGTGGAAGTTCACTTATCCGCAGTGCACGCGCGGGAGGAATTCCGGCATAAATCCTACTTCTCTGACATTGCCCTGGGCGTGATCAGCGGATTCAAGGGCGAGAGCTACATGCTTGCCCTGCAGGCCATCATCAATCGCATCGACCCCTGAAAGCACCACCTGAAAGCCCCCATTAAAACTTTTGGGCCGGTTTTCAATGCCACAAGACAGGAGCACAGAGCGCATGGATATCAGAAAGGTAAAGAAACTCATCGAGATGCTCGAAGAGTCCAATCTCACCGAAATTGAAATCGTTGAAGGCGAGGAGTCTGTGCGCCTGAGCCGGGGCGGTGGTGGCTACATGATGCCGCAACAGGCCCCGCAGTTCGTGATGCAGGCGCCTGCAAGCCAGCCGCTTGCCGCGCCGTCCTTCCCTGCCGCACCCCTTGCCGCCGGGGGAGCCGAACCCGTAGCTGTGAAAGACGAAGTCCCCGAGGGCGAGATGTTGCGCTCACCGATGGTGGGGACCTTCTATGCTTCGCCCAGCCCCGAGGCTGATCCGTTTGTGTCGCTGGGGCAGAAAGTCACCGAGGGCGAGACCCTGTGCGTCATCGAGGCCATGAAGATGTTCAACCAGATCGAAGCCGAGGTCTCAGGCACGGTAGTTGCCATCCTGGCCGAGAGTGGCCAGCCGGTGGAGTTTGACCAGCCCTTGTTCGTCATTCGTTGAACTGAGCCGTGGCTGCGCTGGAAAAAATCGTTATTGCCAATCGCGGCGAGATCGCGTTGCGAATCCTGCGCGCCTGCCAGGCTATGGGCATCAAGACGGTGGCCGTGCACTCGACCGTCGACCGCAATCTCAAGCATGTTGCCATGGCGGATGAATCCGTCTGCATCGGGCCGGCGCCATCACGCGAGAGCTACCTCAACATCCCTGCCATCATCGCTGCAACCGAAGTCACGGATGCGGTGGCCATTCACCCCGGCTATGGTTTCCTGGCCGAGAATGCGGATTTTGCCGAACGCGTGGAACAAAGCGGTTTCATTTTCATTGGTCCACGCCCCGAAACCATCCGCCTGATGGGCGATAAAGTCTCCGCCATCAAGGCCATGAAGGAAGCGGGTGTGCCCTGTGTGCCCGGTTCAGATGGGCCTCTGTCAGCTGATGCCCGTGAGTGCCTGGAAATCGCCCGCAAAGTGGGTTACCCGGTCATCATCAAGGCTGCTGCCGGAGGCGGTGGACGCGGCATGCGGGTAGTGCACACGGAGGCTCACCTCAGTAACGCCCTGCAACTGACCCGGCAGGAAGCACAAAGCGCCTTTGGCGATGCCACGGTGTACCTGGAAAAATACCTCGAAAACCCCCGCCACATTGAAATCCAGGTGATGGCTGACCAGCATGGCAATGCCGTGCATTTCGGCGAGCGCGACTGTTCCACCCAGCGCCGCCACCAGAAAGTAGTCGAAGAAGCGCCGGCGCCAGGCATTACCGCGCAACAGCGCGAAGACATCGGCCAGGTGTGCGTTGAAGCCTGTCAACGCATTGGCTACCGCGGTGCAGGAACCTTCGAATTCCTCTACGACGCCGGGCGGTTCTATTTCATCGAAATGAACACCCGCATCCAGGTTGAACACGGCGTAACCGAATGCATCACAGGCGTGGACCTGGTGCGCGAGCAGATACTGGTGGCCTCCGGTGCAAAATTGTCCTATCGCCAACAGGACATCAGCTTCCGCGGCCATGCCATCGAGTGTCGCATCAATGCCGAAGATCCGGAAAGTTTCATGCCTTGCCCGGGGCTGATCCAGGGTTTTCACGCGCCAGGTGGGCCCGGAATCCGCGTCGAATCGCATATTTACGATGGCTATCGCGTGCCCCCAAACTACGATTCCATGATCGCCAAAGTGATTGCGCACGCGCAGGACCGGAACATGGCCATCGCGCGCATGCGCGTGGCACTGGACGAAATAGTGCTCAATGGCATCAAAACCAATGTTCCCCTGCACAAGTGGCTGTTTTGGGATCCCGGGTTCCTCGAAGGCGGATTTAATATTCATTATCTGGAAAAGCGCCTTGCTGAACGGGCCAGCGCCAGCTGATTGCACAGGTCTCGCATCATGGGGCTTGCGTGGATGGGTTTCTCCTAGTGGGCTGGGTCGAAGTAAGCCTCAACATTCCCCGTGAACTGGTCGCAGAAGCCGAATTGGCGCTGGAGGAACTGGGCGCCCTGGCCATAACCCTGCAGGACAGCGCCGATGATCCTGTGCTTGAGCCTGCGCCTGGCACTGCGCCGCTGTGGCCTCATCTGCAGTTGCGTGGCCTGTTTTCGCAGGACGTCAATCGCAGTGAGGTTTCGCGGTCGCTGCTGGGCTTGCCGGGGATTGAGCGCGGGGAGGCCCTGGCATGGCGCGAGGTGGCGGACCAGGATTGGGTGCGGGCCTGGATGGATAGCTTCCAGCCGATGAAATTCGGCGAGCACCTGTGGATAGTTCCCAGCGGCATGAAAGATCCGGAGGATGAGAATGCCCTCGTGTTGCGGCTGGATCCCGGCCTGGCGTTTGGCACAGGTACGCATCCGACCACAGCGCTGTGCCTGCAGTGGATAGACCAACATGATTTCACCGGTCAAACCGTGGTGGACTACGGTTGCGGTTCGGGAGTGTTGGCTGTTGCCGCTGCCCTCAAAGGTGCAAGGCGGGTATTTTGTGTAGACAATGATCCGCAGGCGCTGGAGGCTACAGGCGCCAATGCAGCACGCAACTGCGTGACAGAACGCCTCATTTGCCTCGCACCGGAAGCCTTTTCCCTCAGCATGGGCACAGGGAAGGCCGCTGTGGTCCTGGCCAATATCCTTGCCGGGCCGCTTATTGAGCTGCAGCCCCTCCTGATGGGCAGCCTGCAGGCAGAAGGTGATATCGTGCTGTCCGGAATCTTGCTGGAGCAGGCGCAGTGGGTGGCTGACGCTTACCGTGCGGGATGCAAGGAACTGCGGGTGCTTGATCAGGAAGGCTGGGTGCGTGTGCACGGCCTTGCCCGGTGAGCGGACCACAACGAGGCTTGGCGTAATTCATGGTGAACCAGTCGAACAAGATTTCCAACATGATATCTCCAACATGATCAGGATCAATCTCGGCTCCGGGCACTGGAAGATCAAAGGCTGGGTAAATATTGATCTCGACCTTGGCAGCCGGCCGGATGTGTGCGCCAATCTTGCAGCTGGCTTGCCTCTGCGGGATGCCTGTGCGGACTACATGCACACCGAGGATTTCATCGACCAGCTGGACCTGGAACAGGCCGCTCGTTTTCTGCGTGAGTGTCAGCGCATCCTCAAGCCCGGTGGCGTGATCCGCGTACTCACTCCCGACGTGGAGCAACTCGCCCACCTGTACCTGCATGAACCGGAAGCGCTCAAGGCGCTTTGGCGGGACCATGTAGGCATTGCTCTGCGCTACGGTACCGCAGCAGAAATCCTCAATGTGGGTATGCGGTTTGCCGGCCACACCTTCCTCTACGATGCTGAAACATTTGCCCGACTGGCCGCAGAAAACGGATTTCGCGCCGAGCGGGTTTCATTCCAAACCAGTGCACAAGTCGAGCTTCGCGGGCATGATCTGCGCGGCCCCGGGACTGCCATCAGCTTGTATCACGATTGTTACAAATTGGGCTGAAAGCGCGCCTCAAACGTCTTGGGGGGAGACCGGCGGTTGGCAGACTCTGTCTGTAGCCGGCCGGATGGCCTGCGGCTGCCCTCGCTTCTCGTCGCTTGGTGAACACGGCTTGACGGGGCATGTTGCCCCTGGAGACCGGCGGTTGGCAGACTCTGTCTGTAGCCGGACGGATGGCCTGCGGCTACCCTCACTTCTCGTCGCTTGGTGAACACGGCCCGAAGGGGCATCCTGCCCCATGCGGGCCTGGCTGAACATCCCTGTTCAGCCGATCAGTCGCTCCTGCGGCGCTCGGCATCCTTTAGGTCTACAGACAAAGTCTGCCAACCGCCTCCGTGAAGTGTGCCAACCGTCGTGGAGACGGGCGTGGCGCAGCCTGCCAATCTCCTAAGCGCCTATCAGTGCGAGCAGCTCCTGCGAGGATTTCCAGTCGCGCCCGCAGACGTAGCGCGGCAGGTTCCAGCGATCGGATGAGGTGGTAACGGACCCTGGATCAGTGCCCAAAGCGGCACGGCAGCCGTGTACTTCGGTGTGGCGGGGGAAAAATTCTGCGCGTATGTAGGCGCTGGACTGGCCAAATGGGTAGGCAAAGTAGCGCGGCCAACGGCCGGTCACGGCTTCAATTGCGCTGGCAGCGCGGACCACTTGTTGCAGGCATTTTTCCTGTGTGTCCACGGAGTGGAAATCGCCGCGTTGCCCGCCACCGAGGTCGGGGTGATTGTGATCCCAGCCGTGGTTTTCGATGGCAATCGCTCCGCCCAGATCAGTTTCACGCCACCAGTCATCGTCGATCCAACCTTGCCCAAACAGCGAGCCGGCATCAATGATCCGGCGTGCCTCGCGATTGGCGATAACGAAAGTTGTGGCGTGCAGACGCAGGGCCGGGTCACCGCTGGCCTCAATATGATCAGCGAGAATGCCGGCGAAACTCCGCTGCAGGCCGTGGCCGGGGTAGTGCAGATCGCGCACGTCGAAATCGCAGCCGTCATCAAACGTCAGCACGACCGCCTGTGCGAGGTCCGCAGCCATGCGAGATCCGTCGAAGACGTCGAGTAGCCAGTCCAGCGGCACGACCTGCCGGCCTGCCTGGCGCAGCGCGCGCAGATCTTCCAGCAATGCGACGTGGTCATTGCATGCATAGTGATTGCCGCTGATATTTTGTGAATGATAGGTGAGAATGGGAACGTTGGGCATGTTTGGTACCCGCAGGTGTTGGCGTCAAGCTTTGATTTCAGTCCGGCGACACGCCCCAGATTTTTGCGGACTTTTTCCATAGCGAAACCAGGTAAGGCCGGAAGAGCCTTGCTTCGCTGGTGTCGGCTCGCTCATCGATGAAAGCAAGCATTTCACGGGGATGGAGCCTACCAAAAATGACGTCCACAAACTGTCCGAATAATTCGGCATAGAGTTCAGAGTAGGCAATATCGGCGGAGTACGTCGAGATTCGAGCTTGCTCATCCCTGATCCGTTCTTCAGACAATGCATTACCGGCACAAATCTGAATCGATTGCGATTCGTGGAAGTTCGCCAGCGGCTGGAACCCGGCTTTGCGGACATACAACCCGAACTCCTCCGGGGTGCAAAACTGGTTCCTGGCTACATCCTTGCGCTTGCTGTGGTCGCTGTCCTTCCAAACCAATGGTTCATATTCCCATCGCCGCCAACCGATGTCGCTAGCAAGGTTCCAGGTCTCGACAAAAATCATACCGCCGGGCCTGATCACCCGGTTCAATTCCTGCAGGTAGAGGTACAGGTCCTCCTTGTCCATGTGGCAAAAAACAGCTATGGAATACGCTTTGTCGAAGCTATTGTCTTCCAACATATCCAGGCTGGTGCGGGTCAGTTGGTGAAAGCTGACGTTCGCCCTATCTGCCAGCCGTTGAGCGGCGTGTGTGATCATGTTTTCCGAAATATCGACACCCGTCCAGTGTCGGCAGTATGGAGCCAGCTCGCGCCCAATGCGGCCAACACCGCAACCCAGTTCCAACACGCGGTCATCCTTCTTTACATCCAAAGCGACCCTGATCTGTTCAGCTGCCCATCGGCCGGTGTGTTGAACAATCGTCTCATCCGTGCTGCCATCCACAGCGGCGATGGCAGCGTCCCTGGATATGGCCCGATCGTTCCAGGTGTCTTTGTAATTGGTCGGATTTATCTGTTCCATGCTAATTCCTGATCAAAGCTGCAGCTCTACAACAAAGCTGAATGCCAACGAAATAGTGATTTTTCCCGCACCGGATAACACAAGGCACAAATGATCTCCTCCCTGTGTTTGATGTGACCTCACACTGGCTATATTGGGATGCGTTACCGAACAACACTGCGAAAATGCGACCGACATTGTGCCACATCCTGGCAAGTACTTCGGCTTTTTTCCACGCAGGTATTGGCAACGATGCCGGGTTTAACCAGGACAGCCCAGCTCGAAGGTCTACAATGTCAGGACAGCAGCGTGCTGTCTTGCCATGCGGTTTATCGAACATTGTTGCCTCCCGATGGTGTTGCCAATAACATGGCTCAAATCAGGCTGGGAATCCACCTATGCCGATGTCTGAGTTTTGGGCCACCTGTTTGCACCTGGCACACGAGCCTGTTGATGGCTAAGCTGCATTTTTATTACTCGGCGATGAATGCCGGCAAGACCACCGCTCTGCTGCAGGCCGCGCACAACTACCGGGAGCGGGGTATGCACCCCCTGTTGTTCACCCCCGCAGTGGCGGACCGTTGCGGGGAGGGCGTCATTCGCTCACGTATCGGCCTTGAGGCAAAGGCGCTGGTATTCGATCACGATACCGACCTTTTTGCCCGTCTACTGCAGGAATTGGAGCAAGGCGAGGTGCATTGCGCGCTGGTTGACGAGGCCCAGTTCCTGACCAGGGACCAGGTATTCCAGCTCAGCGAAGTGGTTGACCGGCTGGAAATCCCCGTGCTGTGTTTCGGTTTGCGTACGGATTTCCAGGGAGAACTGTTTGAAGGCAGCAGCTACCTCCTGGCCTGGAGTGACCAACTTGAAGAGATTAAAACCATCTGCCACTCTGGACGCAAGGCCACCATGGTAGTGCGACTGGACGCGGACGGGCGAGCGCTCAAGGAAGGCTCGCAAGTTGAGATTGGCGGCAATGAGCGCTATGTTTCAGTCAGTCGCAAAGTGTTCAAGGACGTATTCTTTGGCGGTGCAGCAGTGCGCACGGTCAATGCGCAGGAACCGGCTCCAGAAGATTCAATGCAGGATGGGCAATCACACGCCTCTGGTCATGAAAGCAACACCAGGTAGGAGAGTCTGCCATGCGCCTCATTATTGCCATCGTGCTTCTCGCCGCAGTTGCGTACTACGTTTGGAATGAACAGGAGCCGGCCCAACCACTCGCCGAAGCGCAGCCGGTAGTTGAGCCTGATACCGAAGGAGGCTTGATTGAAGAGCATCTGCTTGCGCCGCTGACCAAGGCCAGGGATTTCAAGGATGACAAGTACATCAAAGAGCTGGACAAGCACCAGGCCGAGCTGGATAAGCAAGACCAGTAATGCCGATATCATGTAAACCCCAACCCGGTAAACCCACCTCAGTAAACCCAACTCAGTAAACCTGAGGCAATCAGTCAATAGCGGCGCGCTGTAAGGCCTGGGTAAGATCAGCAATGATGTCCTCCGGGTCCTCAATGCCCACCGACAGGCGCAGCAGTGAGGGGAAGATGCCCAGGCGTTCCCGTTCTGCTGCCGCCATTTTTACATGCGAGGTTGCCACCGGCTGACAGATGGTGGTTTCCACGCCTCCCAGGCTGACTGCGCAGCGCACCAGCTGCAATGCGCGCAGAAATCGCAAAGGGTCGGAGGCGTTATCCAGTTCGAAGCTGAGCATGCCCCCGAAATCCTGCATTTGCCTCGCGGCAATGCTGTGCTGCGGGTGTTGCGCGAGCCCCGGATAGTGAATGCGCGCAACCTGGGGCTGTTTCTCCAGTGCACGTGCCACGGCCAGTGCATTATGGCTTTGCTGGCGCACCCGCAGGTCCAGGGTTTTCAGGCTGCGCTCCAGTAAGTGGCAGTCCTGGGCATTGAGGCTGCCGCCATACATCAATGCATGCTGCCGCAGCCGTTCGATCATCTCCGCAGAGCCGGCTATGGCCCCGCAGCACAGGTCGCTGTGACCCCCGAGATACTTGGTGCCGCTATGCACCACGAGGTCGAACCCATGGTCGATCGGGTTCTGCAGGATAGGAGTAGCGAATGTGCCATCGATGACGGACCACAGGCCGCGGCGCTTGGCGATAGCAGCCACTGCATCGAGCTCCAGGACGGCAAGCAAAGGGTTGGTGGGTGACTCAATAAATACCAGTCGCGTATCCGCTTCCACCGCCGCTTCAATGGCAGAGGGGTCGGCCGGGACGAAGGAAAAGCGGATGCCGAAGCGGATGAATTCATTCGTGACCATGGCGTGGGTGCCACCATACAGGCCTTCCAGCACGATGGCGTGATCACCCGGTTGCAGGAGGCCAAACAGTACCGTGCTGATGGCGGCCATGCCTGAACTGGTGACGAGGGCGGCTTCGGCGTTTTCCAGGGCGGCAATTTTCTCCGCCACTACGAGACTGTTAAGGGTATTGAAGTAGCGCGGATAGCGTACTTCCGAGTCATCCAGGTATTCGATGGCGCTGGATGAAAACATCGGTGTATTGATGCCGCCGAAGTTGAGCTCGCGTTTGCCTCCTGCATGCACCGCTTTAGTCGATTTTTTCATTTTTTGGATTCCCGGCCCGACATTTTTCCCCGCACTGGCCCCAACGTTAACCCTAACGTTGACATTGAGGGCAGTAATAACTTGAACGCTGCCCGATAACCCTGCGGCGTATGGGTGCTTGGCACTGAAAACATCCGTTTCCTTCACGGTCGTAAACCAGCAACTCCTGCGCAAAGTAGCCCGGCTCGTCGGAGGCGTCGTGGAAATCGCGCAGCGTAGTGCCGCCACGGCGAATCGCATGGGACAACACGTCCTTGATGGTGGTGGCAAGGCCGCTATAGCGCTCCAGCGCAATACGCCCGGCTGCCCGGGATGGATGGATGCCGGCCATGAACAAGGCCTCCGCAGCATATATGTTGCCAACGCCAACTACGACCTTGCCGTTCATGATGAAGTTTTTCACGGCCACCTGTAATCCGCGGGATCGCTGCCAGAGGTAAGTGCCATCAAACTCTGCAGTAAGCGGTTCCGGCCCAAGTTCGCGCAACAGCACGTGCTTTTCCCAGGGCGGGTTCCACCACAGCAGGGCGCCGAAGCGCCGCGGGTCATGAAATCGCACGCAGTCTCCGGAATCGAGTACCAGGTCGAAGTGATCATGTTTGCGTGGCGGATCACCGTCCCGGCAAACCCGCAGTGAACCTGACATGCCGAGGTGGCACATCAAACCACCGGTTGCACATTCAATCAGCAGGTATTTGGCCCGCCTCCTCAAGCCCTGGACCGTTTGCCCGCAGGCTTGTTGCACATCCCTGGTGATGGGCCAACGCAAAGCTGCATTTCGGACGCGTACCTGCTCGATCACCCGCCCTTGCAGGCTGGGCTGAAGACCGCGCAGGGTGGTTTCGACTTCGGGTAATTCGGGCAATTGCGATCCAGCTTACAGGTGGTTCACGGAATAGCGAGAGTACTACGTCTGGCGTTTGGCTTACAGAACACGGTGTTTCTGACGGCAGAGTTAACTCGGTTTGTTTGATTGTGAGGTCGAGCGAAACCCGAGTCGGTAGTTAGCTTGGGGGCGCAATCTGCGTCCGGTAGGCTTACCCGGGAGACGCCGTGGATGCTTCCCGATAGATTTGTCGCAGGGGCCAGGGAGCGGTGGGTTCTTTCTGGACACGCCGTGAATACATCCCTGTAGGCTCCTCGCCAGCTTCCCTGCTGGCGACGGTCCTGAAAGAACTCCCCCCTCCCTGTCCTCGACGCATTGTCCAGAGGCCCAGTCCTGTCGGGAAGCGTGGGTTTGAACGACTCCTCGATGTTACAACTGCTAGCGAGATGTGGCGGAGATCTCTTTCCAGGAGCGTA
>JANLTO010000104.1:0-38747 GCA_031362985.1 Lysobacterales bacterium
CGGGTGCTGATGAAAATGAAAAAAACGGCAGAAGACTATCTCGGTGAGGAAGTGACCGAGGCGGTCATTACCGTACCGGCGTATTTCAACGATTCGCAACGCCAGGCTACCAAGGACGCGGGACGAATTGCCGGACTCAACGTCAAGCGCATCATCAACGAGCCCACGGCCGCTGCATTGGCTTATGGCCTGGATAAGAAAGGCGGCGAAAAGAAAATTGCCGTGTACGACCTTGGCGGCGGTACGTTTGACGTTTCCATCATCGAGATTGCCGATGTGGACGGCGAGCACCAGTTTGAAGTTCTGTCCACCAACGGGGATACCTTCCTGGGTGGTGAGGACTTCGACAAACGCGTGATCGACTACCTGGTGGCCGAATTCAAGAAAGACCAGGGGTTCGACCTGCGTAACGACCCACTGGCCCTGCAACGCCTGCGCGAAGGCGCAGAGCGCGCCAAGATCGAACTGTCATCGAGTCAGCAGACCGAGGTAAACCTGCCGTACATCACGGCGGATGCCAGCGGACCCAAGCATTTGAACATCAAACTGACCCGGGCCAAGCTCGAGTCATTGGTGGAAGACCTGGTCACTCGTACCATTGCGCCATGCCGCATAGCCCTGGATGACTCCGGGCTGAAAATCAGCGACATCGATGTGGTCATCCTGGTTGGCGGTCAGACCCGCATGCCCAAGGTGCAGGAAGCGGTGGCCGCGTTCTTTGGCCGGGAGCCGCGTAAAGACGTGAACCCGGACGAAGCGGTCGCGGTGGGCGCAGCGATCCAGGCCGGTGTTCTGTCCGGCGAAGTAAAGGATGTCCTGTTACTGGACGTTACTCCCTTGTCCCTCGGTATTGAGACGCTGGGCGGGGTAATGACCAAGCTGATCTCCAAGAACACCACGATTCCCACCAAGGCTGCGCAGGTATTCTCCACGGCTGAAGACAACCAGACGGCGGTGACTGTGCATGTCTTGCAGGGCGAACGTGAAATCGCTGCGGCCAACAAGTCCTTGGCCCGGTTCGACCTGACTGGCATCGGAGCCGCGCGTCGCGGCATGCCGCAGGTCGAAGTCAGTTTTGATATTGACGCCAACGGCATCATGCACGTGAGCGCCAAGGACAAGGCTACCGGCAAGGAACAAAGAATAGAGATCAAGGCTGGTTCCGGGCTGTCGCCGGATGAAATCGATCGCATGGTGAAGGACGCCGAAGCGCATGCCGAGGAAGACCGGAAATTTCATGAACTGGTCACCTCGCGCAATACCGCAGACGCGATGGTACATGCCACCCGCTCCAGCCTGGCAGAATTGGGCGACACCGTCGATGCAGACGAACGCAAGAAGGTCGAAGCCGCCATTGAAGCGGTGGAAGCGGCCATGAAGGGCGACAAGAAAGACGAAATTGAAGCGGACGTTGCCAGGCTGAGCGAAGCTGCACAGGTCATCCAACAGAAGGCCGCAGAAGCTGCGCAGGCAGCGGATCCCGCTGCCGCCGGTGGCGGGTCACAACCACACGGTTCGGCTGAGGATGTAGTGGATGCCGAGTTTGAAGAAGTGGACAACGATAAGAAGGACTGATTACACCAGCAATGATGCTACACAAAACCCCGGCCTTGGCCGGGGTTTTGTTTTGCAGCGCCTTGAATTTAGCCACGCAAGGCCTTAAATCTGGGCTAATAACAAGGAAACCCGGGCATGGCAAAACGCGATTACTACGAGATTCTGGGGGTGGCGAAAGACGCGAGCGAGGCAGATTTAAAAAAAGCCTACCGGCGGCTGGCCATGAAATACCATCCGGACCGGAATCCGGACGAGAGTGCCCTGGAGCAATTCAAGGAAGCTAAACAGGCCTACGAAATCCTGACCGACCCGGATAAACGTTCGGCCTACGACCGCTTTGGCCACGCCGCTGTGGATGGCAGTGGGGGCGGAAGCCCCGGAGGTTTTCACGGTGACGTCGGGGATATTTTCGGAGATATTTTTGGCGATATTTTCGGCGGCGGGCGGCGTACGCAACAACGCCAGCGCGGGGCCGACTTGCGCCTTGCCATGGAACTCGACCTCGAAGAAGCCGTGCAAGGCGTAAGCCGTGAGATCAAGGTGCCGACCCTTGGAGCCTGTAAGACCTGCAATGGCAGCGGTGCGCGTGACGGCAAGAAAGAACAGTGTACAACCTGCGGCGGAGTAGGCCAGGTGCGCATGCAGCAAGGCATATTCTCGGTACAGCAAGCCTGCCCGACCTGCCATGGGCAAGGGCAAAGAATCAGTAACCCCTGCACCAACTGCCACGGCCAGGGCCGTATACGTGAAACCCGGACATTGTCAGTAAAAATCCCGGCAGGCGTAGATAACGGTGATCGCATCCGCTTGTCCGGTGAGGGCGAGGCGGGTGCGAATGGCGCAGGAAACGGAGACCTTTATGTCGAGGTCCGGGTTCGCGAACACCGGATTTTTGCGCGTGAAGGGGATGATCTGCATTGCGAGGTGCCTGTCACGTTCACCATGGCGGCACTGGGTGGTGAGCTGGAAATCCCAACCCTGGGAGGCCAGGTGAAGTTGAAAATTCCCGCGGAAACCCAAACCGGGCGAATGTTCCGGCTCAAGGGGAAAGGGGTGAAATCTGTACGCAGTCACAAGCAAGGGGACCTCATGTGCCGTATTGTGCTCGAAACACCGGTAAAGTTAAGCCGCCGCCAGAAAGAATTGCTGCAGGAATTTGAGAATGACCATAAGGGAGACGATACCGAGCACAATCCGCGTGGCGAATCCTGGCTCAACAGCGTGCGTGAGTTTTTCGATCGCATGACTTCCTAGCAGATGACGCGCATCGTACTGCACGGCGCCGGACGCATGGCAGCAGCCATTGTTCGGGCAGCAGCCCAGGATTCAGACATCCACATCGCGGCAGTGGTAGCACCAGCCCGGCCCGATTGGGAAGAATCCGTGCCGTATTTCGCCGCGCTCGATCAATTGCCTGCAAAGCCTGAGGTTCTCATCGATTTTTCCTTGCCGGAAGGTACCGCCGCTGCCGCGCCCTGGTGCGCCCGCAACGAAGTTGCCCTGCTCAGCGGGGTCACCGGTTTGCACCGCGCTGAGATGGGTGCTTTGGAGCTGGCGGCAAAACGCAGTGCCGTCCTTTGGTCGCCCAATCTCAGCCTCGGAGTAAACCTGCTGGCGCGTTTGTGCACTGTTGCGGCTGGCCTGATGAAGCCTGAAACGACGGTGTCCATTGCTGACACGCATCACCAATGGAAGCAGGACGCGCCATCCGGCACGGCCTTGATGCTGGGTGCGGCGATAGACGCGGGCCGCAGCAGCAGTGTGCCAGAGGTATCGTATAGTTCGGTCCGGGAAGGGGAAGTCATCGGGCTGCACGCTATCACCCTGGAATGGCCAGGCGAAAAAATCGTTTTGCAGCACGAAGCCATGGACCGCGCCTTATTTGCCCACGGTGCACTGGATGCCGCGCGCTGGCTAAGTACGCAAGCTCCAGGCTTTTATTCAGCCGCGGACTGGCTGGCCGGTCGCTGAAACAGCTGCGCCAACTCCATCGCGCCCAAAGGGCGCTCCTACAAGTCGTTAGACAGGGCCGCCGGGCTCCGCTAGAATCTGTGCGCTTAGAGGTTTTTTTTCACATAAAGATTGTCTAAGCGGGAATTGCCTGTCGGCGTTCCCGTTTTTTATGTCCGGAGAAATGAATTTGGCAGAGTTGGCTGTACTGGCCCTGGCGGACGGCACCGTGTTCCAGGGGCAGAGTATAGGAGCGCGCGGCGAATCCAGCGGTGAGGTCGTATTCAATACGGCCATGACTGGATATCAGGAAATACTGACTGACCCTTCGTACATGCGCCAACTCGTGACTCTGACCTATCCGCACATTGGCAATACCGGGTGCAACGAACAGGACAACGAGTCTGACCGCGTCATGGCAGGCGGACTCATAGTGCGTGACTGCCCGGTCGTGGCCAGCAATTGGCGCATGAATGAAAGTCTCCCGGAATTCCTGCAGCGCCATAACGTGGTCGCGCTTGCGGGCATTGATACCCGTAAGCTCACGCGCATCCTGCGCACGAAAGGCGCCCAGAATGGCGCGATTATCGCTGGTGCGACGTCGGATGGGGCCACCGATGGAGTCGCTATGGCGGCTGCCGCCCTCATCCTGGCGCGGTCTTTTCCCGGCATGAAGGGTCTGGACCTGGCGCGTGAAGTCAGCACGCGGAGCAGTTACGAATGGCTGGCTGGAAGCTGGAGCCTGGATGCACAGCAATGGAATGCCACTGCGCCCGTGCGGCATGTCGTGGCCTACGATTTCGGCATCAAACGCAATATCCTGCGCATGCTGGCCGAGCGGGCCTGCCGCATTACCGTGGTGCCGGCGACCACGACGGCAGAACAGGTGCTTGAACTCAAACCTGATGGAATATTTCTGTCCAACGGCCCGGGTGACCCGGAGCCGTGCGACTACGCCATCAAGGCCATTCGCCGCCTGCTGAAAAAGAAGATTCCTGTTTTTGGCATTTGCCTTGGGCACCAGTTGCTGGGCCTGGCTGCCGGAGCGCGTACCGTCAAAATGAAGTTTGGTCATCACGGCGCAAATCATCCGGTGCAGGACCTGGCGACCGGCTGCGTGCTGATCACCAGCCAGAATCACGGGTTTGCCATTGACGAGGACAGCCTCCCCGCACGCATGAGTGCAACGCACCGCTCCCTGTTTGACAATTCGCTGCAGGGGGTCCGGCTCAACGATGCGCCGGCATTCGGTTTCCAGGGACATCCCGAAGCTAGTCCCGGCCCGCAGGACATTTCCGGCCTGTTTGACCTCTTTATCCAGAGCATGGACGAGGCCAGTGAGAAGGGCAATGTCACTTTGCTGCGAGAGGCACGATAGTGTCCTGGCGATTAACTGCTGCTCGCATCGCTGCCGACGTAAGACCAGGCGGCACAGGACCCTAAATGCCCAAAAGAACGGATATCAAGAGCATTCTCATCATCGGCGCCGGTCCGATTGTGATCGGCCAGGCCTGTGAATTTGACTATTCCGGCGCCCAGGCCTGCAAGGCGCTGCGCGAGGAGGGGTTCCGCGTCATCCTGGTGAATTCCAATCCCGCCACGATCATGACTGACCCGGACATGGCTGATGCCATTTACATCGAGCCCATTGAATGGCGCACCGTGGCGCAAATCATTGCCAATGAGAAACCCGATGCCCTGTTGCCCACGATGGGCGGGCAGACGGCGCTCAATTGCGCCCTGGACCTGGCACACCACGGCATCCTGGAAAAACACGGGGTAGAAATGATCGGTGCTACTCGCGCGGCCATTGACATGGCCGAAGACCGCGAACAATTCCGCAATGCCATGATAGAAATTGGGCTGGACGTACCGGCGGCTTCCATTGCCCACAGCCTGGAAGAAGCTTTGCAGCGCCAGGTGGCTATTGGCTTTCCCACCATCATCCGGCCATCTTTTACCATGGGTGGTTCCGGCAGCGGGATTGCCTACAACATGGAAGAGTTCGAGGAAATCGTAAGCCGCGGGCTGGAGCTCTCACCGACGCACGAAGTGTTGCTGGAAGAATCAGTGCTGGGTTGGAAAGAGTTCGAAATGGAGGTGGTGCGCGACCAGAAAGACAATTGCATCATCATCTGTTGCATCGAGAACCTCGACCCTATGGGTATTCACACGGGCGATTCCATCACGGTGGCGCCGGCGCAGACCCTGACCGACAAGGAATACCAGCGCCTGCGCAATGCTTCCATTGCCGTGCTGCGAAAAATCGGCGTGGAGACTGGCGGGTCAAACGTGCAGTTCGCCATTAATCCGGAAAATGGCAAAGTCGTGGTCATTGAGATGAACCCGCGCGTATCGCGGTCTTCGGCTCTGGCCTCAAAAGCGACAGGATTTCCCATTGCCAAGGTTGCGGCCAAGTTGGCGGTTGGCTTCACCCTCGATGAATTGCGTAACGATATTACCGGCGGCGCGACGCCCGCTTCCTTCGAGCCGGCAATTGATTACGTGGTGACCAAGTTGCCGCGGTTTGCTTTTGAGAAATTTCCGGCTGCCAATGCGCGCTTGACCACGCAAATGAAATCCGTGGGCGAAGCCATGGCCATTGGACGCACTTTCCAGGAATCCCTGCAGAAAGCACTGCGCAGCCTGGAAACCGGACGTGACGGCCTGAATGAGATTGTGCAGGAGTCTGACCCGAAAATACGCACTGCGGTGCTGCAGCGCGAATTGCGCGAAGCAAGTGCAGAGCGACTGTTGTATGTGGCCGACGCGTTTCGCGACGGCATGAGCCTGCAGGAAATTCATGACTGTACGCGCATCGATCCCTGGTTTCTTGCGCAGATTGAGGACCTGGTGCAAACCGAGAATTCGATCCGCGGATCCTTGCTGGATGCGGTGCAGAAGGACCAAATGTACCAGCTTAAACGCAAAGGGTTTTCCGACAGCCGGATCGCCACCTTGCTGGGCGTAAAGGAAGACAAAGTGCGCCAGCACCGTCACCGCCTCGGCATCTTCCCCGTATACAAGCGGGTTGATACCTGTGCGGCTGAATTCGCCACGGCGACCGCTTACCTGTATTCCACCTACGAAGATGAGTGCGAAGCCGAACCCAGTGAGCGTGAAAAAATCATGGTCCTGGGCGGCGGACCAAACCGCATCGGGCAGGGCATTGAATTTGATTATTGCTGCGTGCATGCGGCCCTTGCTTTGCGTGAGGACGGGTTCGAAACCATCATGGTTAACTGCAATCCTGAAACCGTGTCCACCGACTTTGATACCTCCGACCGCTTGTATTTCGAACCGCTGACCCTGGAAGACGTACTTGAAATTGTGCGCAAGGAGCAGCCTGCCGGAGTTATCGTGCAGTTTGGGGGCCAGACTCCGCTAAAACTGGCGCGGGCCCTGGAAGCTGCGGGTGTGCCAATAATCGGCACCTCGCCTGATTCCATTGACCTCGCGGAGGACCGTTCGCGTTTCCAGCAATTGCTGCAGCGCATAAAATTACGCCAACCGCCCAACCGCACGGCTTCGAGTCCGGCAGAAGCCGTGCTCAAGGCAACTGAAATTGGTTACCCGCTGGTGGTCCGGCCATCCTATGTTCTGGGTGGCAGGGCGATGGACATAGTGCACAGCGAAGAAGAGCTGAACCGCTATATGCAGGTTGCGGTGCAGGTATCCAATGACTCACCCGTGCTGCTTGACCGATTCCTGGATCATGCTAAGGAAATCGACGTCGATGCCATTTGCGATGGTGAGGATGTGCTCATAGGCGGCATCATGGAGCACATTGAGCAGGCCGGAGTGCATTCCGGCGACTCTGCCTGTTCCATTCCCCCCTATTCACTTTCCGTGGCGATGCAGGATGAACTGCGCCGCCAAATGCGCCTGATGGCCTTCGAGCTCGGCGTTATTGGATTGATGAACGCGCAGTTTGCTATTCGCGAAGATGAGGTTTATGTGCTCGAGGTCAATCCCAGGGCATCGCGTACCGTGCCCTTTGTATCCAAGGCCACCGGAGTTCCGCTCGCTGCAATTGCAGCTAAGGTTATGGCAGGTAAATCACTTAAAGAACAAGGGCATATAAAAGAAATAATACCTAATTTCTTTGCAATCAAGGAAGCGGTTTTCCCGTTCATAAAGTTCCCTGGCGTGGATCCCATCCTCGGTCCGGAAATGCGCTCCACTGGCGAAGTCATGGGCATAGGCTGGAGTTTCGGCGGGGCCCGGGCTAAGTCGATGAAGGCGGCCAGCTATGGATTGCCACGGGTAGGCAAGGCGTTTTTGAGTGTGCGTGATGCGGACAAAAAGGTGTTGTTACCCATTGCCCGTGAATTGATCGGGCGGGGTTTTCAGTTGGTGGCAACGCGCGGCACCAGCGAGTTCCTGGCTGAACACTCAATTGAGTGCGAAACGGTGAACAAGGTGATGGAAGGGCGGCCCCACATCGTCGACCTGATCAAGAACAATGAGATCAATTTCATTGTCAACACCACTGAAGGCCGGCAAGCCATCTCTGACTCGTTTTCCATTCGCCGCGAAGCCTTGCAACGCAAAGTCAGTTACTCTACGACCATAGCGGGCGGACAGGCTACACTGCGCGCACTGGATCACGAGGAAGACTACACGGTGCAGAGCCTGCAACAATTGCATCGTGGTCTTGAAGCCTGAGCGCCGCTGTCGAGAGCCGGAATTTAAACTGCCCCAGGTATCAAACTGAAAAAACATGAACAGAACCCCGCTTACCCTGGAAGGCGCAGAACGACTGCGTGCAGAGCTTGCCCGGCTGAAAAAGGTCGACCGGCCGGCGGTTATCGTTGCGATTGCGGAGGCGAGGGCGCATGGGGACCTCAAAGAAAATGCTGAGTACCACGCAGCACGGGAACAACAGGGCTTTATCGAAGGGCGCATCCAGATGTTGGAGGCTGGCCTGTCCACGGCCCAGATCATTGATCTGAGTACCCTGAATACCGGGGGCAAGATCGTTTTCGGGGCAAAGGTTACCGTGGTGGATGAAGAGACCGGTGAGCAAGCAACCTACCAGATCGTGGGCGATCTCGAAGCAGACATCAAGCACTCGCGCATTGCTGTGAGCTCGCCTATAGCCCGTGCGCTGATCGGGCGGTTTGAAGGCGATGCGGCAGTGGTCAGTGCTCCGGCTGGTGATCGGGAATTTTCAATCATCAGCGTCGAATATACCTGATCAAACCTTTGCCAGCCGGCTGCACTTCCTTACTGGTTGAGCATTTCGCCTGGTTGACGGCGGCTGCCACTCCCGGCTTGCGCCTGCCGGCTCTTGAAACCCTCATGGCTCGTGGCACGGTGCTGGAACCCCTGGCCAGGGATGCAGACCTCATTCGTGGTGCCCTGTTTGGACTGGACCCTGGCATGGACATGCCGGTCGGAGCACTGACCCGTAGCAGTGACCGCAATTCCCTGGAGCAGGGCGAACACGATGTCCATGCGCTTGACTACTGCCTGCGTGTTGACCCCGTAACGCTGCGGGCGGACCTGGGGCGCGTGGTGATGACCTCCAGCGGATTCGCCGGGTTTGAGCTGGAAGAGCAGCAGGAACTGGATCATTGCGTACGCAGTGTCTTACGCCTGGAGGGTTTGGAATTGAGCGCCAACCATGCGGAACACTGGACCCTGCCTTTGCCGGCGGCGTTGCCATTTTCGTTCGTGCCGCTACAGGAAGCACTGGGCGTGAATTTGGCCGATGTCATGCCTGCGGTGGAGGAGGCGCGAACCTGGCGTCGCATACACAATGAAATCCAGGTTGCTCTATATGCCTGCGAGGTGAATGCGCAACGCAGGCTTGCAGGTAAGCGCGAAATCAACGCAGTGTGGTTCTGGGGCGGCGGATATGCTCCGGCAATACCAACTCCTTGCCCGTTTGAGCTCGTATATACCAGCCATCCGGTGAGTCGTGGGCTGGCCCTGCTGGCCGGTTGCGCAGTTGCTGACGCCGGGCCGGAAACAATTCTGGCGAATACTGAAACACGCGCAACCGTACTGATTGACTGGATCCCCAAACCGGCCGCTGCCGTCTCCGAATTGATGCAGCTGGAGCAGCTGTTGCAAAAATTAATGTCAGCCACTCGGCAAAGTATCACCGGTCAACGCAGAGGGATGCTGCGTTTGTACAGTGGAACCGGTATGGCTTGGGAATATACACGTCACTCTGCGTGGCGTTTTTGGCGGCGCCCCCGGGCGCTTGGCACCACCTGGCCGGCAGCAGACCTTGCACCCTAGCCGTCACACGTCGGCCGTCATACCGCGGTCGTCACACCATAGCCGCGCCATGTGTGCAACCCCATGATCGCAACCCTATGATTGCTGATTACACCATTACCCAAAGGGATATCCCCGCAGGCCCGGATAGTTTGCCGGCTGCACTGCACCCCGTGGTGCGGCGGGTGCTGCTAGCCCGCGGGGTAAGCACAGCCGAAGCCCTGCAACTCGATATTGGCAGCATGCTCGATCCCGCTGGCCTGGCCGGTATCGCAACTGCCGCCCAATTGCTCGCCGATGCAATCACTGCGGGGCAGAGCATCCTGGTGGTAGGGGACTTTGATGCCGATGGCGCCACGGGAACCGCCGTTGCCGTGCTGGCCTTGCGCTGGATGGGCGGTAGCAAAGTCACATTCCGCGTACCCAACCGGTTTGAGTTCGGCTACGGCCTGACCGTACCCCTGGTTGAAACCCTGGCGCACGACCCGCCGGACGTACTGGTGACGGTGGATTCCGGCATCAGCTGCGTAAAGGGCGTGGTGCGCGCACGCGAACTGGGCTGCCGCGTCATTATTACCGACCACCACTTGCCCGGTACAGAGCTTCCGGCAGCGGACGCCATCGTCAACCCCAATTGCGCTGGTGATGATTTTCCCAGCAAAGCCATAGCCGGAGTGGGCGTGATGTTTTACCTCGCCTGCATGCTGCGCCAGGTGTTGCGCGAGCGTGACTGGTTTTCAACTCGCCGCCCCGAGCCGAATCTTGCCGCTTTACTGGATCTCGTTGCCCTGGGCACAGTGGCAGACCTGGTACCCCTGGATCGCAACAACCGCGTGCTGGTGCGGCAGGGGTTGGAGCGCATACGTCGTGGCCAGGCCCGTCCGGGCATTCTTGCGCTGTTGCGCGCCAGCAGCCGTGATTACCGTTACGCCAATGCTTCGGACCTGGGCTTTGCCATTGGCCCGCGGCTGAATGCGGCGGGTCGGCTGGAGGATATGAGTATTGGCATTCTTTGCCTGTTGAGCGAAGACCGTGCTGAGGCGGATGCACTCGCTATGCAACTCGATGGTCTTAATCAGCAGCGTCGCGAACTGCAGGAACACATGCAGGATGAAGCCTTGCAGCAGGTCAAACAGGAGATTGCCCGCCTGCGCGGCTCCGCTGCACTGCCGGCTGCAGTGTGCCTGTACAACGACTCCTGGCACCAGGGCGTAGTCGGACTGGTTGCATCGCGGGTAAAAGATGCGGTGCATCGCCCGGTGGTGGCTTTTGCCCCGCAAGGAAATGGCTCAGGCATGTTGAAAGGATCAGCGCGCTCGGTCAAGGGCTTGCACATCCGCGACGTACTCGCCCTGGTTGAAGCGCGCAAGCCCGGCCTGATGTCTGCATTTGGCGGGCACGCGATGGCTGCGGGCCTGACCTTGCCAGCAGCCCAACTGGATCTTTTTCGCGAAAGCCTGTTGCAGGCAGTCCTGACGGTTCTCAATGGCGCCACGCTGGAAGCGGAAGTTCTCACCGACGGTAGCCTCGATGCTGCGGACATCGAGATGGATCTCGCAGTGCTGCTGCAAAATCTCGGGCCCTGGGGCCAGCGATTTGCGGAGCCTCTATTTGATGGAATGTTCGAAGTTGTGCAACACCGAGTCGTGGGTGGTTCTCACTTGCGCATGACCCTGCGGCCACAGGGTTCACGCACCCAGGTGGAAGGCATTGCGTTCAACCACATGGCGGAAGATCTGCCAGCGCCCGGCGCGCCCGTGCGTTTACTCTATAAACTGGACATTAACCGCTGGCGTGGCAGCGAGACCTGCCAGCTCATGGTAGAACGAATCGTTCGGGAGCCGCCGGGTCTGGTCGGGACCCGGTGAGTCTTATTGCACCACGTACATGTACAGAACTTCTGCCATCATGGCCGGCTTGGGTGCGTGCTCAATTTCCACGGTGACGGATATTTTAAGCAGCCACATGCCTGGGCTTTTCTCGTTGACCTCCAGTATTTTCTGCACTGAACGAATGCGACTGCCCACGCGCACCGGCGCGAGAAAGCGCACCTTGTCGGATCCGTAGTTGATCACCATGGCCATGCCCTCCGGAGTCACGGCATTTTCACCGTTCAGATGGACCAGCAGCGACAGGGTGAGATAGCCGTGGGCAATGGTTCCGCCAAATGATGTTTGCGCTGCCCTTTCCGGGTCCAGGTGGATGAACTGGTGGTCTTCCGTGGCATCGGCAAACTGGTTTACCCGTTGTTGGGTAATTTCCATCCAGCTGGAGGGTTCGAGTTCCGTGCCGGCCAGGTGTGCGAATTCTTCCAGACTTACGATTTTACGCATGCAACATTCTCCTCAATGCATTCCTTCCATGCCTTGTTCAATACCGGGCGTGCGAAATGCAGTCATGCCGCCATCCAGTGGAATGACGGCGCCGCTGATGTAGGCCCCGCCTGCGGCACACAGGCACAGTATCAAGCCGGCAATATCCTGCTCCATGCCAAAGCGTTGCAGTGGCACGGAGTCACGTACCGCCTGCGATGCAGCTTCATGGTTGACGAAAAAGGCTGTCATGTTGCTGGGGAAAGGACCCGGAGCAATGGCGTTGACGGCTATGTTCCGGTCAGCCAGTTCGTTGGCCAGGATTCTCGTCAGGTGATGCAAAGCGGCTTTGCTCGCCGCATAGGAGTAAGCCGGGAACCCGTGCGGCATGGTGCCCATCACGGAACCAATATTAATCACCCGGGCCGGCTTTTCAGGACTCGCTGCGCGGGACAACAAGGGCAGTAGTTGGCGCGTCAGGGTAAACGGCGCCGTCACGTTTAGTGTCATCACGTCACTCCACGCCTTCCATGGGAACTCCTCCAGTGGTGCGCCCCAACTACGCCCGGAATTGTTCACCAGGATATCCAGCTGGTCACAGCGCTGTGCAACATCTGCTGCAAGGCCATACACGCCTGCTTCATTTTGCAGATCGGCTTGCAGCGCTTCAGCGGAGCCCGGCAGTCCACTCAGGCTTTCCACCGCTTGCTGGCAGGTGTCCAGCTTGCGTGATGCGATCAGTACACGTGCCCCCGACGCTACCAGCGCACGCGTGATCATCAAC
This sequence comes from Lysobacterales bacterium, assembly GCA_031362985.1. Classification (GTDB taxonomy): domain Bacteria; phylum Pseudomonadota; class Gammaproteobacteria; order Xanthomonadales; family SZUA-36; genus SHZL01. Next base: position 12,835 of record JANLTO010000104.1, read on the forward strand.
CCGATACCGCCACCACCGCCGGTTACCAGTGCAGTCTTACCTTCGAGGCTGAAGAGGGATGCCAGATAATCACGCGTGGAATTCATCTGCGCAGAATTCATCAGGTAGGGCTCCTTCGCTCAATAGCCATGCTGGCGGGCAAAACGATCAAGGTGGAAGTAGCGATCACCCAGCAAGGTTTCGAGAATACGGGCCCGCTTGTAAAAAAATCCGATGTCAAACTCATCGGTCATGCCAATGCCGCCGTGCCACTGGATGGCCTCGGCTGTTACCTTGCTCGCGGTCTCAACCAGCTTTACCTTGGTCATGCTGGCGGTGGCGGCAATCTCCCTGTCATTCGAGTCCAGGCGCTGCAGGGCATTGAGCACCAGTGACTTGCATAGTTCCAATTCGCCAAACAGCGATGCGGCGCGATGTTGTAACGCCTGGAAACTGCCGATAGGCACACCAAACTGCTTGCGCTCCTTGAGGTAGGCGATGCTGCGTTCAAATGCCTCCAGCGCAAGGCCCAACAATTCTGCACACTGGCCTATGCGTCCTGCATCGAGGGCATGCTCGAGGATAGCAAGTCCACCACCCTCGGCTCCCAGCAACGCAGTGAACGGCAAGCGCACATTCTGCAGACTGACATGGGCCAGCACATGGGTGTCCAGCGCCTGGCAGGGAGTAATGCCAAGGCCTGCAGTGAATGCCGGCACCAGGAACAACGAAATTTCCCCGCCCCGGGGCATTTTACCATCGGAGGTTTGCTGGTCGGTGCGAGCGCTGACGATCAGTTGATCGGCCATCGCCCCGTCCAGCACGAAACGCTTTTGACCATTGAGGCAGAATCCGTCTGAAGTTCGTTCAGCAACAGCGGCAACCTGCGCGGGCCGGTGCTGCGCATGTTCATCAAAAGCCAGGGTGGCAACGGTCTCGCCGCTGGCTATGCCCGGCAGCAGCGCAGATTTTTGTTCATCGGTGCCACCGTAGGATAGCGCCGCTGCCGCCATCATGGCGCTGCTTAACAGAGGGCAGGGCGTGAGGCTGCGCCCGGTTTCCTGCAATACGAGGCCAAGGCCGGTATAGCCAAAGTCCAGGCCGCCGAATTTTTCAGGAATGGTCATCGCGGGCCATCCCATGGTGCTCATTTCCGCCCACATCTCGCGGGAGTAGCCCATGTTTGCGCCCCCGTCCCGCAAGGCGCGCAAATGCTTGACGGGTGCCCGGCGGCTCAGCAAGTCACGCGCGGACTGCTGCAACATGGTTTGTTCCTGGTTCAGTGCCAGCGTCATGTCAGCGTCTCATCCCGGCAGGCCAAGAATATGTTTGGCAATGATGTTCAGTTGAATTTCCGAGGTGCCGCCTTCGATGGAATTGCCCCGCGAGCGCAACCATGCCCGTGGCAGCCTGCCGTCCTCACTGTCCGGCCCGGACCAGTCCACTGATTGCAAGCCGTGAATGGCCATCAATAATTCCTGTCGGCGCATGTTGATTTCGGTTCCAAGATATTTGAAGACGCTGGATGTTGCACCCAGGCTGGCGCCGGCTTTGACTTCATCGCGAGCCCTTTGCATGGTCAGGCCAAGAGCTTCGCTGTCGATTTCCAGGCGGGCAATGTCACCGCGCAACATGGGATTGGCCAGTTGCCCTGATTCCAGGCCAAGAACCCGGGCAGCAATGCGCCCAAGGGGTTCCTCACCCGTCGGACGCAGGCCAGCCCCGCCAATCATTTCGCGCTCGTGGGTCAGCAGGTACTTGGCCACGGTCCAACCGCTATTGAGTTCACCCACCACCTGGTCTTTCTCGACCCGGGCATGGTCAAAAAACGTTTCGGTAAAAGGTGACTTGCCGCTGATCAACCTGATGGGCCGCGTGCTGACGCCCGGTGTGGTCATGTCGAACAGGACCAGGCTGATGCCAGCGTGCTTGGCGCCTTCGCTGTCGCTGCGCACCAGGCAAAACATCCAGTCACCCAGATCGCCGTAGGAAGTCCAGATTTTCGAACCGTTCAGCACGTAGTGGTCGCCCCGGCCTTCCAGCCTGGCCTGCAGGCTGGCAAGATCGGAGCCGGCATTGGGTTCGCTATATCCCTGCGCCCAGCGGATTTCCCCCCGGACTATAGGCGGTAAATGCTGCTGTTTGAGTTTTTCACTGCCGTATTTCAACAGGGCCGGGCCTATCATCGAGAGGCCGAAACTGTAGAGCGGCGGGCGGGCGCCGATGTGTTGCATCTCTTCCTGCAGGACTTTCAGGTGGGCCTGGTCAAGGCCACCACCACCATACTCGCGTGGCCAATCGGGAGCAGTCCAGCCTTTTGCCGCCATGTTTCTCAGCCAGGTTTCCTGGTCCGGGCTTTGGAAGCGAAAGTGACGACCGCCCCAACACAAGTCGGCTTCGGTCTGCAATGGCGAACGCATGCCGGTAGGGCATTTGTTTTCCAGCCACGTGCGCGCAGCAGCGCGAAAGTCTTCAAGTTCGGTCAAGGGGTGTTCCTTTTGTCAGGCCAAACAAAAAGACCCGCAGGCCGTACTGCGGGTCTTCAGGTGCATAGGCAATCAGTTGCCAGCGCCGGAAGAAAGATCCGGGCGATGTTCCCAAATGGTGTAATTTGACCCGGTGGTGCCAGACGAGAATTTACCGACCAGAGCCGCAGCCGCCTCAGCGCCCATTTGTTCCGCCAGGAATTCCATGAACTGTGGCCCTTCCGGTGCCATGCCGGCAAAGCTGCCAAAAGGAACTGCGAGTGATGCTGTAGGTGCTCCGCCGATCTGGCTGGTCCAGACCCAGTGGCGGCCGCCGGCCGACCATCCCTGGTTGAGGGCAATCTGGCTGAGTTCCACACGGGCAGAAGTGAAGTCCAGGCCCTTCGCGGGATCTATGGAGTAATCGGTCACGCCTATGTATTTGACCGGCGTATCAGCAGCAACCCAGTTGCTGTTGTCCACGTCCATTTCGCTGAAATAATGCTCATAACTTTCTACGTACTGGTCGACGTGTTCAAACCAGTCGCCCATCACGGCAGGAGTGTTGTTGGTCCAGGCGGTGTAAGCGTCCTGATCTGCCCAGGCGAAGCAACAGGTGCGCAGGCCGTAGCGGCCCAACTGGTCACCCGTTACCGGCACATAAACATTCCACTGGCGCGGATCGTTGTTTTGGGCCCGGACAGCGACCTGTTGCTTGAATGCAGCTTCAAAATTTGCCTGCTGGCCACGTTTTATGGTCATAACCCAGACCTCCGCAAGCTTGCCGGTGTTGGCCTGCGCAAACACCAGCCCCGGCAAGCTGCCAAGGAGAAGCGCAAAAAGGCTGATCAACACACACGTTGCTTTTCTATGCATTTGAATTCCCTCGATGTGTAAGGTTTTGCCCATATTTCACGGCCACTATGCCAGGGAGCAATATACCCCGATCTGCACCTCTGAATCACTAAGTTTTGGTACTATGGTTATTGACTATTCCATTCAACCAGCGCCCGGCTATATTCTCCCGCCTGCCCGTCTTGAGCCAACAGCAGAGGAATCGAGACCGTGATGCTACAGGGCTGATCACGTCATGAAAGAGACATTGTGCACAGAAGTATCCTCTGGTTCGTATTTTGCGGATGAATTTTTCATGTCCGCATTTGGAGAGACTGTGCCTGAATGGGGTCATCACCTGGTGCTTTTCTATCGCACGAAGCCCGACTTTTTCTTACCCCTTTCCTATGTGAATTTTCTGGAGCACAAAGGTGTGATTCTGGTTGGGGGCGCGGTCACTGCCGGCAAGGCGTTCAAACATGTGGACGCCTCGCATTCAGCTCAGATACGAGCGGAAGGTGGAGCTTATTTTCAGTTACTAAAATACGGTTTTAAGTTATTTGCGGACCGCTGCGACGCGTTTTTTGGACACGCGGGTGACAAACGGGCTTACGAGGTTGATCTGCAGGCGGGATTTGTTCCCACGGCATATGAACACTTGATTGTGAATTTCCACAAGCCGACGGACTCCGCCAGGAAAGAGGTCCTAATCAGGGAAATTCATGCCATTGGACCCTTCTAACGGCAAGCCGAAAGAAGGCTGACCAGGCCAGCTGGTGTACTCCAGTCCCTGCCGAAAACAAAGCGGGGCAGTGCCCAGATATCATCGGATTTTGTCACGGGTTTTGGCTCTGTCGTGAATGCGGCGGTAAAACCATGACGCTGCTGAAATGTTGGAAAGTAGATGTGCATGATGTAGTCGCTCGCCTGGCCCCATGGATAGGCAAACAGAGTTGGTCTGGTGCCTTCCAGTTGTTCCTGGATGTAGTCGCCGGATCTGGCTACCTGGATGTCACAATCCACGTAGGTGTTTATGGAAGTGAAGTCCCCTTTCACCTGATTGATTTGTGCAACTTGATCCAGATCGGGGTGATTGTGGTCCCAGCTATGGCTTTCAATGCGCAACAAGCCGGATTCGTGAGCGGGCTTCCACCATTCGTCGCCCCACCAGCCTTTGCCAATCAATCCTTTGCGATCGAGTTCAGTGCGTGCTGATGGCGAACATATGACAAAACTGGTCGCCTGGAAAACAGTTTTTTGGTCAGCGGGTAGTGCAGCCTGAAAGTCACTTAATATGTTCAAAAAGCTGCGTTGCAAGCCGCACGTCGGATGATCAAGGTCATAATAATCGAACCAGCTTCCATCATCGAAGGTCAGCGCTACAACCTTGTTTCGTTCAAACTCGACTGGGCTTCCTTGATGCCAGTCCACTACCATTCGCAGTGGAACGATGTTCCACCCGTTTGACGCGAGGGTATGCAGATCTGATGCAAGCGCTATGTGATCATTGTCAGCGTAGGTGTTCTGCAACACATTGACCGCATGATAGGTTAAAACCGGTATTGGCAACTCCTACTCCTTTGGTGCTGAGGAACGTTTAATTGATGCTCGATTTTATCCGGGGTTTCGTCAAGTAAAATGTGTTCGCGCCGTCACTGACTGCAGGCTTTGGTGTAATATGCTGCGCTTTGCCCGAGCCGGATAAATCCAGTGGAAACCAACCAATACCTCAACCTGATCCAGGACCTCCAGAGCCGTTCGGAAGAGCTCAGGAGGTACCTTTGACTATGTCGGCAAGCGTGACCGGCTGGAAGAAGTCAACCGTGAGCTGGAAAACCCGGCCATTTGGAGTAACCAGGAACGTGCCCAATCGCTGGGCCGCGAGCGGGCCCGGCTCAACGGCATAGTTGCAACACTGGATACCTTGCACACTGGCCTGGCGGATGCCGGGGAGATGCTGGGCCTGGCCATCGAGGAACAGGACGAAGGCGTTTTGGCCAGTGTCGCCGCCGATTTGACGCTGATGGAAGCGGACGTGGACCGGCTGGAGTTTGAGCGCATGTTTGCGGGCGAAATGGATGCCAATTCCTGTTACCTGGACGTACAGTCTGGCTCAGGCGGTACCGAGGCCCAGGACTGGGCGGAAATGCTGCTGCGCATGTATTTGCGCTGGGCGGAGCGGCGCGGCTGGGAAGCCGAGCTGATCGAAGTATCGGCCGGGGACGTGGCAGGTATCAAGAGCGCCACCATCCACATCAAGGGCGAATACGCCTATGGCTGGGCCCGCACCGAAACCGGCGTGCACCGTTTGGTGAGAAAGTCCCCTTTTGATTCCGGTAATCGCCGTCACACTTCATTTGCTGCGGTATTCGTTTCGCCCGAAATTGACGACGAAATCGAGGTCGAGATAAATCCCGCGGATATCCGCATCGACGTCTATCGTTCCTCCGGCGCAGGCGGCCAGCATGTAAATACCACGGACTCTGCGGTGCGTATCACACACGAACCTACCGGCATCGTGGTGCAATGCCAGAACGACCGTTCGCAGCACAAGAACAAAGACCAGGCCATGAAACAACTGCGCGCCAAGCTGTACGAGTTTGAAATGCAAAAGCGCCATGAAGCCAGCCAGAAACTGGAGGACAGCAAATCGGACATTGGCTGGGGTAGCCAGATCCGGTCCTACGTCCTGGACCAGTCACGCATCAAGGATTTGCGTACACTGGTGGAAGTCGGCAATACCCAGGCCGTCCTGGACGGCGACCTGGACGTATTTATTGAAGCCTCTTTAAAACAGGGTCTGTAGGACAGGAAACCGGAACATGACGATGAACAAAGAAACAGATGGTGGCACCAAGCCAGAGACTGAACAAGGCACTGGTCAAGGTGATGTTCAGGGCGTTGAGCAGGATGAAAATCGCCTGATCGCCGAACGCCGGGTCAAGCTGGATGCCTTGCGGGTTGAGGGCGGTGGCCCCGGCAATTCCGTGCCCAATCCATTTCCGAATGATTTTCGTATTTCCGTAACGTCCGGCGAGCTGCATGAACGCTTCGGCAGCCAGGACCAGGCCGAGCTGGAACAGCACGACGAAGTTTTTGCGGTAGCCGGACGCATGATGGCCAAACGCGTCATGGGAAAAATTGCTTTTGTACGCCTGCGCGACCGAGCCGGGGACATACAGCTGGTGGTGCAACGCGACCGCTTGCCAGACGGGGTGTTTCAACAATTCAAACATTGGGATATAGGCGATATAGTCGCTGGAACCGGTCATATTTTTCGCACGCAAACCGGAGAGCTCTCCATCAAGCTCGATAGCCTGCGCTTGCTGACCAAATCCCTGCGGCCCCTGCCGGAAAAATTCCATGGCCTGACCGACATGGAACAACGGTATCGCCGGCGCTATGTCGACCTCGTGATGAACCCGGATTCACGCGACGTGTTTCGCCGTCGCTCGCGCATCATCAGCTTCATCCGCGCGTTCATGGAAGCCGCGCCGCGGGAATTCCTCGAGGTCGAAACGCCGATGATGCACCCGATACCAGGCGGTGCGGCCGCCCGCCCGTTCAAAACCCATCACAATGCCCTGGACATGGATATGTACCTGCGCATTGCACCGGAACTTTACCTCAAGCGACTGGTGGTCGGTGGCCTGGAACGGGTGTACGAGATCAGCCGCAATTTCCGCAACGAGGGAGTATCCACCCGGCATAACCCGGAATTCACCATGCTGGAATTCTACTGGGCCTATGCGGATTACACGGACCTCATGGACCTGACCGAACAGATGTTCCGCGAACTGGCCATCCACATCACGGGTTCAGCAACAGTGCACTACCAGGGCCTGGAAATTGATTTCGGGCGTCCCTTCGAGCGGCTCGGAGTGGAGCAGGCGGTGCGTCGCTATGACACCACCCTGGCGAACGCGGATTTGCATGATGCGCACGTGCTGCGCGCCGCCTGTTCTGAGCGGTCCATTCACGCCGAGGCCAACTGGGGGGCAGGGCGATTGTTAATGGAATTATTCGACGCCGTGGCTGAGCCCAAACTCTCCGACCCGGTGTTCATCACATCGTATCCAACCGAAGTGTCGCCCTTGTCGCGCCGCAATGACGAAAACCCGCTGATCACTGATCGATTCGAGTTGTTTATCGCAGGCCGGGAACTTGCCAATGGCTTCTCGGAGCTGAACGACCCGGAGGACCAGGCGGAGCGGTTCCGGGAGCAGGCACAAAGCAAGGATGCCGGGGATCTCGAGGCCATGCACTATGATGCGGACTACGTTCGTGCACTGGAGTACGGCATGCCCCCGACGGCTGGTGAAGGCATAGGCATTGATCGGCTGGTCATGTTGTTGACTAATTGCGCCTCCATCCGCGATGTCTTGCTATTTCCTCACCTGCGGGCGGAAGCCTGATCCATCATGAATGAGACCCCGATGCTGCGCACTCTGTTGGTCCAGGCCCGGCTGAACTGGAAAAATCCGGCAGAAAACCGGGAGCACCTGGAAAACCAATTGGCGCAATGCGAACACGCATTTGACCTGGCGGTATTTCCCGAAACGTTCACCACCGGATTTCTCGGCGATCCGGACCTGCCGTCTGAAGGCATGGATGGTCCCACGGTTGACTGGATGCGACGCCAGTCCCGGTTGTACGACAGCGCTCTTGCCGGCAGCGCAGTCATTACGGCTGGCGGCAAGCGATTCAACCGGTTGCTCTTCGCCACTCCGGACGGAGAGGTGAAGCACTACGACAAGCGTCACTTGTTCGGATTCGGCGGCGAAACCGAGCGTTACGCAGCTGGTGACCTTCGCGTGACCTGGGAATTCCGCCAATGGCGTATCTGTCCCCAAGTATGTTACGACTTGCGCTTCCCGGTCTGGTGTCGCAATCGCAATGACTATGATCTGTTGCTGTTTGTGGCCAACTGGCCACGCGGGCGCATCCAGCACTGGACCGCTTTGTTGCAGGCACGGGCAATTGAAAACCAGGCCTGGGTGATCGGCGTGAACCGCGTAGGCGAAGATGGCAAAGGGGTTTGTTACCCCGGGCGCAGCCAGGTGTACGACCCGCTTGGAGGCTTGATTGCAGATCTTGCGGAAAAAGAAGAGGCGCGGCTGATTGCTCTGGATCGTAGCGAAGTTGCCCGCGTTCGGGAAACGTTTCCATTCCAAAACGATTCCGACCCATTTGTGCTGGGGCCTACTTAAGCTTGCGCCGTTCCAGCCAGCGCCCCAGTGCACCTGCGGGAATGTTTCGACCGATGGCATTGCCCAGCAGGGCGCCAGGTTCGGTCAGCAGCCAGCGAATTTCGTGTTGCGCCGATTCCCTGCCGGCAAATAACAGGCGGTCACCAGAATGGAGCTCGTGCGTGGATTCGGGCAGGAACGTCCGGGAAGCACCGCGTTCGAGCAGCAGGCATAGACACGGCAAGTGTTCCTGTGCAAGGTTCCTCGAATGATGCAGCAGGTGCGAGAGCTGGATGCGGATCCCTTGCTGCCGGGCGTGGATCAGGTCCGTTGCCGTGTTGTCATCGAGTTCTACCAACCAGATTGCCGGGGCCTTTCCATTCAATGCCGGCTGCAGGCGGGCCGTTACCCTTTGGGCGAAGTCCGTATCCTGGCTAACCAGATGTTGCAGAAATGTTTCCAGCAAGGGAGTGGTGGCAATTAACAGCGCACGCCGGGCCATGATCTGGCCGCGTCGCGCGATTACGTCTGCTCTGGATGCATCGAACAGAGGGTCATTTTCATTGCGCTCCTGCCGCGTCACAACAAAAAGATCGGGGTTGAGCTCGCGTGCGGTCATAACGATTGAGAGGTTGTCAACATCGTCCCCGGTGCAGGCGATAATACCGACCGCATCCATCACTCCCGCTTGCATTAAGGTATGCGGCTCGGTACCCCTGCCTTGCACCGCCCCGGGCCGGCCGCGGATTCTTTCCGGGTGTACATCGATCACGGTATAGGGCAAGGCTGCTTCGTCCAGCCGCGCTGCAATCTTGCTGCCTAAACGGCCCAATCCGCATATTAACCAACGCCCTGTCGGGGGCTGCACGGGCTCACGTAACGCACTTCCAGGCACGCTGATCAGCCAGTCCAACGCCAGGTATTTTGCCGGAAATCCGATAGCCAGCAGCAGACGCTCACAAAAAATAGCATAGGGGTCGAGTATGTAATCCGTGCCGAATGAAGCCATATTGGCCGTTATCCGGGGTGTTTCGCTGCGCGCCAGGACGGTTAATTCCGGGCGCAAAAGCTTGCTGGTGATAGCAATGGTCAGGTTGACATGATCCTCATTGGTCAGCGCCATGATGCCCAGGCATTTTTCGTGATGCAGCCCGGCGCGTTCCAGCACGGTGTGATGACTCACGTCACCCGCCAGCGCCGGCACGTAGGAGACTTCATCGCTTAATGCCATGCGGTGGACGATGTCCGCCCGCTGTTCGACAACTACTGCCTTGAATCCCCGGCGCAGCAGGGAATGCACGACCACGCTGCCGGTATTGCCAAATCCGCAAACGATATAGAAGCCATCGTGCATGCTGCGCACCCGGCGGGTAAACCGCGCACGGTCCAGTACGGCCTGGAACTGTGGATCAATGAACAGCGCAAGTATGGTGCCAATTGAGTACAGCCAGGCCACCACGTTGGGCAAAAGGATGATGAGCACATACAAGCGTTGTGCGCCGGTGAATGTCGAAGGTATTTCACCAAAACCGATGGTCGTGGTCAGGATGGCGACAAAATAAGCGGCGTCGAGATAGCCAACGGTAATGGCCTCGCCCAGCGCGTTCCGGCCTGGAATCAGCACCATGCCCAGCACCGAGAAAGAGTAAACGAGAATCAGGGTGACCAGCGGCGTACGCATGCGCCGCATGGTGAGCCAGACGATGTCATTCATGGTGGATACTCTTGCAAGCCAGGGTTCAGCCAGGCGTGCGTTTAGCGCCGGATGCTGAGTGTTTCCCCAACCAGCAACGTCACGGAAACCAGGTTGGCCAGCAGAGCGCCACCGGAAAGCGCGACGACGCTGGAAATTATTTCCGAGGTTACGCCGATTTCAGTTGCATAGGCGGCGTAGGCCCATATCAGCGCAGCGACCACCAGTTGCAGGTCTGCCACCAGGCTGGTCGCCAGCATTACTGCGCCGAGTTGGGAGCGGTCGCCGAATTTGATGATGGTCGCAATCAGGCTGACCGCCAGTGCGGCACCGAGTTCGCCTGGCTGGTGTGCATTGGGATTGTCCATCTCGCCCATGAAAAAGCCAAAGTTGAGTGTCAGTGCGAGCACAATGAAGAAAGCGAAAATGACTTTTTCCAGGTTCATGGCAGGGCCTTTGCGGTGGTCACATAAATTAAGTTTTTACATCAATTTGGTGGATGCGAAAATTGGACTGATGTTGAAAATCTACTCCAATTTTCCATCAGCGCCCATCATTTCAACTGCTGGCAAGTCAAGATCTTCCAGGCTGGCGCGAATCAGTTTACTGTCGCCGACGATCACCCAGGTCAACTGTGCGGGATGCAGCACCTCTTCTGCTGCCTCCTGGACATCTTCCAGTGTGACACTTTCGTACCGGGTCTTCAGGCCGGCAACGTAATCATCCGGACGGTCAAAGCGGTCATTGGAAAGCAATGCGCCCAACACCGCATTATTGGTCTCATATTGTCCGGGCAGGCTGAACGAATTGCTGTGGACCGTTCGCACCAGTTCATCCTCCGTGGCAGGTTCGGTCGACAGCAAAAGATCAATTTCGGCCAAAAGCTCGCGCATCGCATCTGCAGTGCGATCGGTTTGCACCGGGGCATATACCAGCCAGGGCCTTTGTCCGCGAGCTTCCGGCAGCAGGGTAAACGCACCATAAGACCAGTGTTTGTCTACCCGCAGGTTCTGGTTGACGCGGGCAGAGTAAGTGCCGCCGATGATGTCGTTCATGGTTTCAATTTCAATGGTGTTGGGCGCGCTACTGGGAGGCGCTACGTGTGCTGCCAGGATCAATGATTGGGGCGAGCCGGGTTTATCCACCAGTAACAAGCGCCCGCCCTGAGGCAGAGCTACGTGACCAACTTTCTTTTCAGGGATTGCCGAACCCGGCGCCTGCCAGTTGCCAAAGGCGTCTTCCAGCATGGGCAATATTTCACTCATGCTGGTATCCCCCACCACGAAAAGGGTGGCATTATCCGGGCGCAACCAGTCTTGCTGGAACCCGACCAGGTCATCACCCGTGATCGCTCGATTCGACTCCTCAGTGCCGCTGCCGGTAAAGGGTATTCCATAGGCGTGATCGGATCCGTAGATCAGTGGTGGCAGGGTGCGCAAGGCGATGCCGATCGGCTGGTTTTTCTCCTGCTCAACAGTGGCGATGCGCCGGATGCGCATGCGCTCCATTTCTTCACCCGCAAAAGCGGGATTGCGCACTATGTCGGCAAACAGTTCAATGGATGGCGCCAGGCTGCCTTTGAGCGCAGACAAGGACACCGTAGACATGTCCAGATTGGACCCGCTACTTATATCTGCCCCCAGTAATTCGGCGGTGGCATCTATTTCCAGCGCCGACCGGTGGGCAGTGCTCTCATCCAGCATACCCAGTGTAAAGCTGGCAGTGCCCGGTAAACGACCTGCATCAGCGGCATAACCAGCATCAAACTGAATGGCAACAGAGACTATGGGCACGGCATTGCGTTTGGCCAGCACCACTGGCATGCCGTTCTTCAGGGTGGCGCGTTCGACCTTTGGAAACGTGATATCGGGCAATCCGCTTACCTGCGGCAGGCCCAGACTGCGATCCAGTGCAGCCGTTGCTGGGGAGAATTCCGGCTCAGGGTAGACATCCAGTTGGTAGCGCCCGTCCGACAACCATGTTGCTGCGGCTTGTTGCACATCTTTGGCCGTCGCGTTGTTGATCCAGTCCAGCACGGTGAGGACGAAATCAGGGTTGCCGTCGTATAATTCACCCTCCGCAAGAATGGCTGCCTTACCGGAAAACCCTCCCACTTCTTCCAGGCCGCGAATCACGGTAGCGTTGATTTTCGCGCGTGCACGCTTGAGTTCTTCTTCGCCCGGGCCGTTGGCAATGAACCGGGCCATTTCAAAATCGATTATGCCGTTAACGTCGTCCATGGACGCCCCGGCATTGAGCAGGGTGTCAATGGTGAACAGGGAGCTCAACTCCAGTGGCTCAAGCTCGGCCGACAGGCTAACTGCGTACTGGGTCTTGTGAATCAGGGCCTGGTAAAGTCGGGAATTCTTGCCATCACCCAACACATAGGCAGCAAGTTCGAGCAAGACACGGTCGCGGGTAGTGCGGCCAGGCACTGCCCATACCCGGTAACTGCGCGTTTGCGGCACGCGGTCGTACATGATTTCGAAGGTATTTGCGGCGCGATCCGGCACCCACGACTGCATTTTTTTCATGGCCGGCCCGGGTGGGATATCAGCAAAATACTTTTCTGCCAGGGCCTTGCCTTGCGCCGGGGAAATATCGCCGGCCAGAACCAGCACAGTATTTGCAGAGCCGTAGTACCCGTTAAACCAGGAGGTGACGTCCTCCAGAGTGGCCGCGTTGAGGTCATCCATCGAACCTATGGTTTCGTGCCGATACGGATGGCCTTGCGGAAAGACCCCCTCGAGTATCCGGTAGAACGTGGTGCCATAGGGTTCGTTGTCGCCCTGGCGCTTTTCGTTTTGAACCACGCCGCGTTCCTGATGCAGTTTCTCCTGGTTTAGCACACCCAACAGGTGGCCCATGCGGTCCGATTCGAGGAACAGAGCCAGTTCGATGGCCGGTGTGGGCACAGTTTCAAAGTAATTGGTGCGATCAAACCACGTGGTGCCATTGAGGTCGGTGACGCCTACTTGCTCCAAGGGTTTGCTGAAACGGTCGTTGTAGTTTTCGGAACCCTCGAACATGATGTGTTCGAACAGGTGGGCAAAACCAGTGCGTCCCGGCGCTTCGTCTTTGGACCCCACGTGGTACCACACACTGACAGCGATGACCGGCGCTTTGCGATCTTCATGGACAATAACCCGCAGGCCGTTTTGCAGAACAAATTTTTCAAAAGGTAGCTGAATATCGGGACTGGCTTGGGACCTCGCTTCTCCAATGCAGCACAGGAACACGACCAGGATGGTCAGCAGATAGGAACCTCGATTCACTGGTTTTGCTCCGGCAAGGGTTCAACGCGGGTAACTGTCGCCAGCACGGCGATCGCCGGACCATCAAAATATTGCAGGTCCTGAATCTGCAATTGGCGACTCTGGCGAATGGTGTACACGGTGTAGCCGGCCGCCGGTTCGAGCTGGCCAGGCGCGCTGGAAGCTGGCATGGGCGCGCCGTGCTGCAGGCTCTCGTCCAGGGGCTCCCGATACTCTATGTTGAGATCAAGGCGTAAAAAGCGCGCTACGCGCAGCCTGGCCGTTCCATCCAGGCGGTAATACTGCGGGGAACCCGGCAACAGGCCTGCATCCGCAAACTCTGCGTTCGCCTCAAACCCGGCACCGGCGCTGCCTGCCGGCTTAAAGGCGGCGACGGATTGCTCGTCCAGGTAAGGGCTTGGTTCGGCTACCAGGACCTGGTCGTGGATACGAATTTCGGGCGCGCCGGCACTGATTGACTGCTCCCAGGAAAAGTACAGCTCCGGCCTGAGGCCATTGGCGCTGCGCAGCCTCTGCCAGGCTTGCTGCATGACTTCGCCGGGTGTTTGCCGGAGCAGGATAGCTGGCGGAGGTCCAGCACCTGGCTGAGCCGGCAGCAATTCCACCGGCTCCTGCGGGAGGCCTGCATCGGGGGGCGCTAGCAAATCCAGCGCGGACGAAAAATCCGTCAACCCGGTTGCGGGCTGGGCAGCAGAGTGCCCGTCCAAATGGCGTAACACCAGCAACTCCACGCGATAGCGCTGTTCCTGCGCATGCGCAGTTTGACTGCTGAGCAGTAGCATGAGAAATGATATTAGATAAGTTATATATCGCATTGAATTATATATATTAAAAATCAGAATATGCGCCAACAAACTGGCGCTGCGCGTTAAGCATGGCACAAAGTGTAATGTACTGTGCGGCTTCAGGCGCCCGCCACAAGTTCGTCCAGCAGCTTACGCGCTGCATTAATTCGCAGTTCGGCGTTCTCTTCCTTGAGCAGGATGCGTAATTTCTGTGGTCCATCCATGCGGTAGAGTTGCGGCTGGGTCTGGATCAAACGAATCACCACGGCCGGGTCGGCCTGCGTGACAGTAGCGAATTCCACCCGGCCGCCTTGCGGGCCAAGATCGAGCCGCGCAATTCCTATGCGGCGGGCAAGCTGGCGCAATTCTGCTACCGCGAACAGGTTTTTCACCGCGGGTGGCAGCAAGCCGAACCGGTCAATCATCTCCACCTGCAATTCGCGCAACGCGGCACCATCCACAGCGCTGGCGATGCGTTTGTATAGCGTCAGGCGGGCCGGGACATCGGCCAGGTAGGTCGCGGGTATCAGGGCCGGAAGATGCAGTTCGACATCTACGCCTTGGTGCGTGGCCGGGTCAAGATCCGGTTCCTTGCCGGCACGTAATGCATCCACCGCACGCCCCAGCATATCGCTGTAAAGACTGAACCCAATTTCGTGAATTTGTCCGCTTTGTTCAGCGCCCAGCAACTCACCGGCTCCACGAATTTCGAGATCATGTGTGGCCAGCGTGAATCCCGCTCCGAGTTCTTCCAGCGCAGCGACTGCATCCAGGCGTAACCTGGCATCAGTCGTCATGCTCTTGCGATCGGGCACCAGCAGATAGGCATAGGCACGATGGTGTGAGCGCCCGACGCGACCACGTAGCTGGTGCAGCTGCGCCAGTCCAAAGTGATCCGCACGATTGATCACGATGGTATTGGCGGTGGGTACATCAATGCCGCTTTCAATAATCGTGGTGCATACCAGCACGTTGTAGCGCTGGCGATAGAAATCCAGCATTACGGTTTCCAGTTCCTTTTCTGCCATCTGCCCATGGGCAATGGCCAAGCGGGCAGCGGGCGCCAGTTCCTGCACTTCGCGGGCAATTTTCTCGATGCTGCGCACTTCGTTGTGGACAAAAAATACCTGGCCTCCACGCTGCAGTTCCCGGTGCAATGCTTCACGGATCACGCCTTTGTCCCAGGCGGAAATCAGGGTTTTTACTGCCATGCGTCGCGCGGGAGGGGAAGCAATTATGGACAGCTCGCGCAGGCCGGACATGGCCATGTTCAGGGTACGCGGGATCGGGGTGGCGGTGAGGGTCAGGAAATCTACTTCTGCGCGCAGCTGTTTCAGGCGTTCCTTCTGTTGCACCCCAAAACGGTGTTCTTCATCGATTATGACCAGGCCCAGCCGGCCGAATGAAACATCTTTCTGGATCAAGCGGTGGGTGCCGATGACAATATCCACGGCTCCGGACTTGACCTGTTCCAGCACCAGCTTGTTCTGTGCTGCATTGCGAAAGCGGGATAGCACTTCGACCTTCACCGGCCAGTCCGCGAGGCGATCACTGAACGTGGCGAAATGTTGCTGCGCCAGCAAGGTGGTTGGAACCAGCAAGGCCACCTGTTTGCCCGCCTGCACCGCCACGAACGCCGCGCGCAAAGCCACTTCGGTTTTGCCAAATCCCACGTCGCCGCACACCACGCGGTCCATGGGTTGGCCGGACACGAGGTCGCCGATGACGGCATCGATAGCGCTTTGCTGATCGGGAGTTTCTTCGTAGGGGAATCCCGAGGCAAATTCCGCGTACATTTTTTCATCCAGCGGAAAAGCAAAACCATCACGGGATTTGCGCCGCGCATACAGCTCCAGCAATTCGGCTGCAACGTCGCGGATTTTTTCAGCCGCTTTGCGCCGCGCATTCTCCCATTGCCTGCTTCCCAGCCGGTGCAGGGGCGCGTGCTCCGGGTCGCTGCCGGTGTATCTGCTTACCAGATGCAGGTAGGAGACCGGCACGTACAGCTTGTCGTCGCCTGCGTATTGCAATACCAGGAATTCCGCCGGCCGCTGATCGATGTCCAGCATTTGCAATCCAAGATAGCGTCCCACGCCGTGATCTTCATGCACGACCGGTGCGCCTTCGAACAAATCAGCAAGACTGCGGATGATTGCTTCGGGGTCGCGTTGTTCCCTTTCGCGGCGGGCTTTCTGCCGCGTTCGTCCGCCAAAAAGTTGCGCTTCGGTGAGCAAGGCAAGCTCGCCCGGAATGACAAAACCCTCTTCCACGGGCAGGACGGCTAATCCGACATGGGCACCGGAAGTATGAAACCCGGCGAAGTGATCAAAAGTTTGCGGGCGAATGCCAAATGCAGCCAGGGTTGAACTCAAAACTTCGCGACGCCCAGCCGTGTCAGCGGCAAACAGCACCTGCCCGGGAAAACCGTCAATGAAGTCCTTTAGGACCAGCGCAGCCTCCTTACCACGCTCATGGATGTGCACATCCGGCGCAGCCTGCGTGTGGAAACCGCCTGGCGCGACTTGATTCTCCGGGCTTTCCGGCACCAGGGTGGCAGTGACCCCGTGCAACATGCGCTCAAGCTCTGCCGGTGGGAAGAACAATTCAGCGGGATCGAGTACCGGGCGTTCGACGTCGTAGCGCCGTTGTTCCCAGCGTTCCGTAGTGCGCTGGAACATGTCCGTGGCGGCTGCCAGCGCCCCATCCTGCAGCACCAGGGAGTAGGGGGCCGTGATGTAGTCAAGCAGGCTGGAGGTTGCGCTGTAGAACAGGGGCAGGTACTGCTCCAGGCCTTGTGGATGCATGCCGGAGCGCAAGTCCTGGTATAGCGTTACTTTGCGCACATCGACGTCAAACCGCATGCGGAAAGCACGTCTGAACTCTTCAATTGCCGGTGTATCTGCAGGATATTCCCTGGCAGGTAACATGGTGACACGATCAATCTGCCCGCTGGATCGTTGCGAGTCCGGGTCGAACTCGCGAATGGTGTCGATTTCCTCATCCATCAGGTCCAGCCGAATGGGTGAGGGTCGACCGGCGGGGAACAGGTCGACCACCGAGCCGCGCACGGCAAATTGCCCCGGTTGATAAACCTGCTCAACCGCTTCGTAGCCGGAATGCATCAGGCGCTCGCGGAATGCGGAGATGACCATGGGCTGGCCAGGATACAGATCGAAACTGCGCTGCAGTATGTAGGTCACGGGAGGCAGTCGTTGCGCCAGTGCAGACACCGAAGTCAGCAGCAGGCCCTGCTTCATCCCCGCTAGAGCTGACAAGGCCATCAGCCGTTCCGATACGATATCCGGATGGGGTGAGAACGGATCGTAGGGCAGGGTTTCGTGGTCCGGAAACAGCAGGACCGGCATGGGCCCGGTGCGCAGCAGTTGGAGATCGCGGGCCAGCACGTGCGCCTGGTGGCTGGAACGCAGCACAACCAGCGTCAGGGATGTGCTACTGCGTGCAGCAGCAAACAATGCAAGAGCGCGGCTGCTGCCCTGCAATCCCGACCAGAGTGCAGGCTCCGGCGCCTGCAGCGGGTCAGGTAGCGGGAAGCGGGCGTGAAATGGAGATGCGCTCATGCTGCCCAGAGTTGTACATTCCATTCTGCATTCCGTTCTGCCTGCTGTTCGTGCGGGAATTGCGCCATTTGTTCGAAGCAGGTATCGAGCAGGGTAAATTGTTCGCGGGCGGTGGCGCACAGCATGAGCTTGTCGCGCACGGGGCTTGCACCGGGCCGGTCGGCGAGGTACCAGCTGATGTGTTTGCGCGCGACCCGTACACCCAGGTCCTCCCCGTAGGCGAGGTGCAACTGCTGCAAATGCCGTCGCATCACGTCCTGGATTTCAGTTGGGCCGGGAGGTGCCAGCTCTGTGCCGGTGTCGAGGAAATGGCGCACTTCGCGAAAAATCCATGGATTACCTTGTGCTGCGCGCCCGATCATAATGCCGGCAGCGCCGGTTAGCGCCAACACGTCTGCAGCCTGCTGTGGCGAACTGATATCGCCATTGGCAAAGACCGGAATAGTGACGCTGGCGCAAATGGCACGGATGGTGTCGTACTCTGCGTGACCCTTGAACCGGTCCGCGCGGGTACGCCCGTGCACGGACAGAGCACTGATGCCGCACTGCTCCGCCATCTGGGCAATTTCCACCCCGTTGCGATTGCGCGGCTCAGGGCCGGTGCGGATTTTCAAAGTCACCGGCACATCAACTGCGGCCACCACGGCATCGAGAATTTCCCTCACCCTGCACGGATTGGTTAGCAATGCTGATCCGGCCAGCTTGTTACACACTTTCTTCGCCGGACAACCCATGTTGATGTCGATGATCCCCGCGCCACGTTCCACGTTATAGCGCGCTGCATCGGCCATCCAGTCCGGTTCGCTGCCGGCGATTTGCACGGCAAACGGTGCCGGCTCGCCGACGAAATCCCCACGTTGACGCGACTCGACCGTGTCCCACATAAGCGGGTTTGCAGCGAGCATTTCCGTCACCACGTAACCCGCTCCCAATTCGCGGCACAGTTGCCGGAAGAAGCGATCGGTCACACCCACCATAGGGGCAAGGGCGAGGGGATTCTCAATACTGAAATTGCCGATTTTCATGGACGTGCAGCGAGTTAACTCAGCGCGCCATAAATCTTGAAGCCTGCCACCCAGGTCCCGATTGCTGCGCCAAGGTTGGTAAAAAAGAACACCAGCAGGATGCGCGTGGCCGGGTTGCGGAACCAACCCTTGACCGTGGTAATGTCAAAGCGCAGGTTCTCGAGATCAGAAACCTTGGGCTTGCGTATCCACGATTCCACCAGGGCGGTTACCATGCCCGCTGCCACCACGGGGTTCAGCGTGGTCATGGGCGCGGCAATGAATCCACTGACTATGGTCAATGGATGGGCGCGGGCGACCAGGGCGCCCAAAGCAGCCAGCCCGCCGGTAATGAGCGACCACAGCAACACCAGGTCCCAACCCAATTCCGGGCTGCGGTAAAACCCCAGGGCAAAGCCGCCCAGCACCAGCAACATGATGGCCCATGGAATGATGCTCGGCCAGGTTGCACGCGGTGGGATTTGATCCAGTTCGGAACGCACCAGTGCCGGGTCTTCAGTTGATTCCTGCAATTGCCGCGACATGCCCTCAAGGTGACCGGCGCCAATCACCACCAGCACGTTGTGCATGGCGTTCCCGGTTTGGATTTTCTCGCTGTCGCTGCGAGTGTTTTCCTGGCGCAAACGTGCAGCCATGTAGCGGTCACGTTCTGTAATCAGTGATTCAAACAACTCCGGTGACTGCGCTGCGAACTCGGTAAAGGTGGATTCCAGGATGTCGCCTTCCTTCAGTCGCTCGATGGCCTCTTCGTCGATTTCGTCTGAACTGATCATGCCATAAGCCAAACCAGTCATGAGGTAGATGCGTTTGTACCAGGGCACGCGTGCGTAACTGCGCCGCAAGGTTGTGGCCAGGTCGCGGTCGACCAGTTGCAGGGGCACATCGCGGTGTTTGGCAGCCTTTGCCGCAGCACGCATCTCGGCGCCGGGCTCGATGCCAAACTGCTCCGCGATGCGGCGCTGGTAAGCGCTCAGGGCAAGGTTGGCCATCACCAGGCCGGCTTTGCCCTTGCGCACAATGTCGTACAGGTCAAGGTCTGTCCAGGTGCGTTCGGCAGTTAGGGCATCGTAGCGTGCAGGACACAATTCAACGGCGATGACATCGTAGTCATTGCTGCTGGCCATGTTCCACACGGCTTCGGCACTGGCGCGGGACACATGGGCAGTTCCAATCAGCGTGTAGCGCGTACCATCGCGCTCGATAATGCGCTGTGGTTGCGGCGTTGGTTCGGCCTGTGCGGCAAGCTCAGGCTTGGGTTCTGGGATAGTTTCGGGCGACATGACCTGGTTCGGCGAACAAAGTGAGCAAGGATACCGCAGAACGGGTACCCACACATACTGATGGTTCCGCCGCGGGTCAAAAAGCGCACAAAAACGGCGCGTTTTTTAGCTGCGTCAGGAGCCTGCCGGTGTGGAGCTAATGACCTCGCCCCTATTCAGAACAGTGAACAGCACCCGGTCAGACTCGAAGTAGACACTCCAGTGCTCATAGGTCCAGCGGGTAATGGGGGGGTCACCCACGGGGCCACTGCGGCTTTGCGGGGGGCCAAAAGCAGCTTCGACTTCGGCCTGGCTTTGCCCGTTGACCGGTACAGCCATGCCATCAACCTGGCGCACTTGCTCAATCAATAAGACGTCAGCGGAAAGAAGTACCGGGGACGCCAGCAGAATCAGGATCAGAACCATCCGTGCCATGTTGCTGCCTCCTGTGTTACCGGGTTTTTGAATATAGCACATACGCGCCGGACTGCTCAGGTGCTCTGTTGCAACAAACGCCGGTAGGACTCGTAGCGCCAGGGCTGGATCTCGCCCGCGGAGACCGCAGCCTGTACGGTGCATCCCGGTTCTCCTGCGTGGCGGCAGTTACCGAAGCGGCAGGTTTGATGCAGCGGTGAAATCTCGGGAAACCCGCCCGCCAGTTCGTCGGCAGTGAGGGTCCACAGTCCGTACTCCCACACGCCGGGCGAATCGATCAGCCGACCACCACCCGGCAGTGAATACATGATCGTGGTCGTGGTCGTATGCGTGCCTTTGCCCGTGGTGCGGGACAACGCCCCGGTTTGCAAATCAAGATCAGGCACCAGGCAATTGGCGAGAGAAGATTTGCCAACACCGGATTGCCCTACCACGATGCTGGTGGCGCCCTGCAGTTGTGTTTTCAGGGTCGCAACTCCTGGCAGGTCTTTACACGAGGCTTCTATCACGGTGTATCCGAGTTTGCGATACACCTCGATCCGGCTGAACGGGGTCAGTGAGTCACGGTCTGTCGCCGATAGCAGTTCCGCCTTGTTCACCAGCAGGACAGGCGCAATGCCAAGGCTATGTACCGCAACCAGGTAGCGCTCCACCAGGTCTTTGCTGGGAGCAGGTTGGGGAGCAATAACAATCACCACCTGGTCAAGGTTGCTGGCCACGGCTTGCTGGCGCTGTTGCCGGTCGGCCCGCACAAAAATATTCCGGCGGGGCACAATGGCGCACACCAGCGAGCTGTCATCGTCTTGCGCCTGCAATTGCACCACATCACCGCATAAAGGCCGCCCTACAGAGCGTTGGTAGCGGCATTCACGTTTTGAACCATCGTCCAGGCCGGCAATGCCCCTGGCCCCATACGAGGCCATGACCACTGCTGTCTGTGTGGTTTCAGTTGCGCCGGGGCTGTTCATTGCTTTGTTCAGTATGGGGCATTGCGCATTGTAACCGCGCGAGTTGCCAGTGCTATCATGCCGCACAAAGAAGCCTGCCCATAAAACAAGCAAGGTATACGAGCGCCGTACATGAGTGATGCACATGAGTGATGACTTTAGCCAGCGCCTGGTGTGGATCGATCTCGAAATGACGGGTCTGAATACCGCCACGGATTCGATACTTGAGATTGCCATCATCGTAACGGATGGTCAGCTGAATGAAATCGCGCAAGGCCCCGTACGTGCCATCCGGCATAGCGAGGCGCAATTACTCGCCATGGACGACTGGAACCGCGAACATCATTCGGCATCGGGACTGTGGCAGCGGGTGCTTGGCAGCACCTGCAACCTGGAACAGGCAGAGCAGACTGCGCTGGAGTTCCTCGCCACGTGCAGCCTGGCCGGCAGTTCGCCCATGTGTGGCAACAGCATTTGCCAGGACCGCAGATTTCTGGCGCGGCTGATGCCTGGTCTGGAGGCCTGGTTCCACTACCGCAACCTGGATGTCAGCACGGTCAAGGAGTTATTCAAACGCTGGGCTCCGGCCACCATGCCCGGGTTCACCAAGCACAACCGCCACGAGGCCTTGTCAGACATCCGCGAATCCATTGAGGAATTGCGTTTTTACCGGCAATTCATGGGGCAGCTCGCCTGCCCCTCCAGTATCCCCGCCAGTAGCTGATCTGCTGCAAGGAAGTCCCCGTGTAAGTACCTGAAATAGGTCATTTCAAGGCCATGCTTTGGTTGCAAAACAGCCGTTTTCCTGTTACTAATAACGCCGCTTTAACGCTAATTTAATATCAACAGTCAAAATCCAGGTAGTGCCGTTGCGGCGGAAACCACCTGACAAAACAACTAAATAGTTCATTCGGGAGAAACTAGATGACTCGCACGGGAAAATCCGAGAGTACGAATTTCTGGCAGGTTTCAATTTTTGCGCTGGCGCTGGTTTTTTCCAGCATGGCCATGGCGCAGGAAGATGCCGACGAAAGTGACGCAGCGAAGAAAGACATTGAAAAAGTTGCGGTCACGGGCTCGCGTATCAAGCGCGTCGGCATCGACGGGCCCGCGCCGGTCATGGTCATCGACCAGGTGGAACTTGCAGAACGCGGCTATACCACGGTGTATGAAGCGCTGCAGGACCTGACCATCAACAACGGCTATAAATTTGAAGGCGCCGAATCGGCACTGTTCACCCCGGACGTGCAAACCATCAACCTGCGCGGTTTTGGTGTTGGCACGACCCTTACCCTGATCAACGGACGCCGCCTGGCCAATTACCCGGCAGCCTACCAGTCCAATGCCACCGTATTCAGTTTTGGTTCAATCCCGGTAGCCGCGGTGGAACGTATTGAAATCCTGTCTACCGGCGCTTCGGCCATTTACGGTTCAGATGCCGTTTCCGGCGTGGTCAACATCATCCTGCGCCAGGACATCGATGGCACCACCCTCGACGCCTTGTGGGGTACACCGACTGAATCCAAGGGCACCCAGGGTGACATGCGCTTCCAGCTGGTTAACGGCAAAACGTTTGATCGTGGCAGCTATACCCTTACTGCGGAGTACGTCAACCGCGAAGCCATTTTGGGCAGTGACTACAAGAAGTACGATAACCAGCAAGACGATTATCCATATGCCACGGACACCAACCCTGGAGTTTATGATCGTACTTTACTGACCCTGGACCAGCTCAAATCTGCGTTTGGAATTTACCCGCGCTACAGAGACCCTGCCGAAATCCTGGACACCACCGGACAGGCCGCATGTGACCAGGCCGAAGGTGGGCTGGTATATGCGTTCCGGCCCGGTGCGGGGTATTTCTGCAGTGACCCGAACTCCGGTGCGCCTGCCACCAATTTCCAGAACCAGAAAGAATCGTTCTCCGCCTACTTTAACGGCCAGCTTGAAGTGGGTGACAAGGGCACGGAATTGTTCACCGATATCCTGTATTACAACAGCAATTCCAAGTCCAACAACCAGTGGATCTTTCTGTCCGAAGACATGTTGGACCTGACCAAAGACGATTCGGTTGGTTTTGGATTCTATGACTGGATTCTCGGGCAAGCGCTTTGGAATGAGCAGCAAACAGGTCTGGACCTGGCGACCAAGTTCGATGACCAGGCATGGACGGCCGTGCTCGGTGCACGCGGCACCTGGGGCGAAACCCAGGATTGGGAAGTGTCCGCCAACTACTCTACGGCCACCTACAAATCCGCACAGCCCTGGCTGAAATGGCAGGAAACCATCGACAACATGCTGGGTGCCTGGCTGGGAACCAGTTTCTTTGGTGATGACTGGTGGTCCGGTGGCACTTTGCCGGGAGAGGATCTCTGCTTTGGGCTGGGAAATCCTGACAACTTGTATGGCAAACCCAATGACTGCTTCCGGGATTCTGTTGGCACGGTTACTTATAACAACAAGAGCGAGGACCTGTATCTGCAATTCACCATGAGCGGTGACCTGATGGAAATGAAATCCGGCCCCCTGTCCTACGCACTGGTGGTTGAGTACGAAGATGAAACTTTGAAATACAAACCGGATGATTTATTGCAGCAGGCTCCGCCAAGCACTGACGCCTATGGCGATCCTATCGAGACCGGACTAACCGGTTCCGGCTGGTACCGCCTGACGGGTTACAACGGTAATGGTGATCGGCAGCGCTGGTCGATTGGTGGCGAATTCAGCATCCCAGTGCTGGCTAACCTGACCGTCAACCTGGCTGGCCGCTATGACCACTATGATGCGCAATCCACCTCCTTTGGTGGAGACTTCACGCCCTCCGCAAATATTGAATACCGGCCCATCAGTACCCTGCTGTTCCGCGCGGGCTACACCTCAAGTTTCGACGCACCGGACCTGGCCCAGGTCTTCGTCGAAACCGGGTTCTACACGGCCGGAGTGGACTACATCAACTGCCAGGAAATCTACGAATTTGCCAACGGCACACTAGACGGGTTTGATCCAAACGACTGCGAAGGCGCCACCCTGTTCGCGCAGCGCGTGGGCGCCCAAACCTTTGGTGGTCAGCCCCTGGATGCGGAAACCGGTGACAGTTACTGGGTGGGTTTTGCCTGGGACATCCTGGATGACCTGAACCTGACGGTGGATTACACCAACATGAAACTGGACCAGCGCGTTAATCAGCAAAGCGTCCAGGGCCTCTTGAACGATGACTACGCCTGTTACATTGGAGAAGAACCCACCAATACACCCTGTGATGATGTTGACCTGCAGATCGTCCGTGTTGACAGTCCGGCTACGGGTGTGAGCTACATCCAGGACTTCTATGTCACCTCGATCAACCAGTACAAGGAAAAGGGCCAGTTCCTGGATGTAGGACTAACCTATAACCTCAGCACCGAAAAAGGCCTGTTCCAATTCCAGGCTGACTACAACAATGTGATCAGCCATAGCCTTAAACTGACGCCGGACTCGGAATCGCAAAACCTCAAGAGTGACCCGATCGTTGGCGGCTGGGATTTCCGCGCCTCCTTCGTCGGAGCGCTCACCTGGACCTATGAAGACTTCAGCACCACGTTCACAGGCATTTACCGTGGTAAAACGACGGTGTTTAATTGCACCAGTGGCACCAACGGTTGTATCGACAATGTGACCGGTGAGGACCTCTACGCAACAGAAAATTGGTGGGTGGACTCCTACCTGACGTTTAACTGGACCGCTTCGTACAACTGGACCGACCAATGGCTGGCGCGCGTGCGCCTGGTTAATGTGTTCGATGAAGGTCCGCCCAAAGACGGCACCATGGATTTCTTCGACCAGCCCTGGTACAACATTTATGTTTACCCGGGTGCAGGTATTGGCCGCTACGCAGCAATGGAACTGGAATATACGTTCTAGGATTCAGGTCCGGGATTCAGGGAACTACTGAACGGAAAAACCCGGCGCAAGCCGGGTTTTTTCTTAGTGCTTGTGTGCTGCCAACTTCATCCAGGTATCGACCACGGTATCGGGATTGAGCGAAATGCTCTCAATCCCCTGGTCCATCAGCCACTCGGCAAGATCGGGATGATCCGACGGTCCCTGCCCACAGATGCCCACGTATTTCCCGCGCCGCTTGCAGGCCTTGATGGCCATGCTCAAAAGCATTTTCACGGCTTCGTTGCGCTCGTCGAACAAATGGGCAATCAGGCCGGAATCGCGGTCCAGCCCCAGGGTCAGTTGGGTAAGGTCATTGGAACCTATCGAGAAGCCGTCAAAGCTGTCGAGGAACTCATCCGCCAGCAAGGCATTGGACGGCAACTCACACATCATGATGATCTTGAGGTGGTTCTTGCCTTGCTCCAGGCCGAAGCCTTTCATCACTTCAATGACACTGCGTCCTTCTTCGGGCGTGCGCACAAACGGAATCATGGCCCACACGTTTTCCAGGCCCATGGCTTCGCGCAC
>JANLTO010000128.1:0-39903 GCA_031362985.1 Lysobacterales bacterium
GGAAATCGTTGGCGCCCAGAGCAGTTGGTTGGGAGAAGAGTTTGGCTCCATGGATGAGGTGGTGATGGCAGACCCCGACTTCATTGCCGCGATGCAGCGCCGGGGCATAGAAGATTTTTCACTACTGAATTGTGACGCCTCCCCGCCCGGGTATTTTGCCACCGAAGAACAACAGGGCCGGCGCATTGCCAATTTTGTCTGCCACCTCGCCAGCGCAGCACACAACACCTGGTCGCGCAGCATAGAAAACCTCACCGTGGTCGTGGACATGAACACCCGGGAAGTTCTGCGGGTGGTGGATGAGGGCGTGGTGCCTGTTCCGCCGGAACCTGTCGGGTTTGATGTCGCTGCACTGGGTGCGCCGAGTGCCGCACCGGGGGCCGGACCCGCGCAGCCGGGCACACTGCAAGTCAGTCAGCCTGGGGGCCCGGGCTTTACGCTGAACGGCGAAGAAGTCGAATGGCAAAACTGGCGCTTCCGTCTGCGCTCCGATCAACGCGTGGGCGTGGTGGTTTCACTGGTTTCCTGGCGGGACGGAGATGAGATTCGCCCGGTGATGTACCAGGGTTTCCTGTCGGAAATATTCGTGCCCTACATGGACCCGGCCTTCGCCTGGTTTTCCAAAAACTACCTTGATCTCGGCGAGTACAGTGTCGGCGGCCTGAGCAAACCCCTGATCCGCGGTGTTGATTGCCCGGACTACGCCTCCTATCAGTCCGCACTGGTTACCGGTGACGATGGCCGCCCGCTGAACCGGCCGGACATGATCTGCCTGTTCGAGCGCGAAGCCGGTGACATGGCCTGGCGTCACGCTGCCGAGGACTATGACCGCGGGCCCGAAGGGCGCAAACGGCGTGACCTGGTGGTGCGCAGTGCGGCGGTACTGGGGAATTACGATTACGTGTTTGACTGGGTGTTCCAGCAGGACGGTTCCATTACTGTCGCGGTCGGCGCGACGGGCATCGTGGCCGTCAAGGCCGTGGCGCAGCGCGATGCTGCCGACCACTCGGCCAGTGGTGAACCCGCAGATGCCTATGGACGGTTCGTTGATGCGAACATGGTTGCGGTCAACCACGACCATTACTTCAATTTCCGTCTGGATATGGACGTCGATGGCCGGGAGAACAGCCTCATCATCGACCGGCTGGAGACAAAGTTGTTGCCCGCGGATCATCCGCGGCGCTCGGTGTGGGTCAGCAAGCAACAACTGGCGCAGCGCGAAACCGAAGCCCAATTGAGCATGGGACATGACAGTCCGGAGCTGTGGATGGTCACCAGCAGCGGGCGCAAGAACCAGGTAGGCTACCCCACCAGTTTCCAGCTCATGCCCGGACACAATGAGAGTTCACTCCTGACCGCCGACGACTATCCGCGGCGCCGGGCCGGCTTCATTGAGCACCAACTGTGGGTCACGCCCTACGCGGCAACGGAACGTTACGCGGCTGGTGATTACCCAACGCTCAGCATCCCGGGGCAGGGCCTGCCGGCCTGGACCGCAGGAAACCGCAGCATCGGCAAGACCGATATCGTGCTGTGGTATACAATCGGCATGCACCACCTGGTGCGAGCAGAAGACTGGCCGGTCATGCCCGTCATGTGGAGCAGTTTCCAGTTACGCCCGTTCAACTTTTTCAACCACAATCCGGCGATGGACCTGCCGGACAGCGCAACAGGAGCGGATTAATGCGATATCAATTGACGGATTGGGCGGCCAAGTCCATGGCCCCGATGAATCTTGCGCTCAAAGCCAGCCACGCATTTGTCACCCACCCGGTCAACCCCTATGCACACAGCCTGTTGGGCAAGTTTCATGGAGCGCTGCTGGAAACCGCAACACGCCTGACCCAGCCCTACCCCAAGCGCGGATTTAACTTCGGCCCGGTGGAGATTGCCGGCAAACAGTGCCCGGTCAATCAACGTACGGTGCTGCGCAAGCCGTTCTGCGATCTGCTGCATTTCGAACGCCATGGCGCGCCGGCAGCGCCCAAGGTGCTGTTCGTGGCAGCCATGTCGGGCCACTACGCAACGCTCTCGCGCCCCGCCTTGGCGGAATTCCTGCCCGACCACGATGTCTACATCACCGACTGGACCGACGCCAGGCTGGTGCCGCTCAAGGAAGGCCGTTTTGGGCTGGAAGAGTACACCGCGTACCTGATCGAGTTCCTGCGCTTCATCGGCCCGGGTACGCATGTCGTCGGTATTTGCCAGGCAGCGGTGCCGGCATTGATGGCGGCAGGGGTGATGGCGGCGGATGAAGACGCTGCTCGACCACAGTCCCTGACCTTACTGGCCGGCCCCATCGACATCACCGCTGCGCGCAATGCCATGAGCAAACTGTGTAAAAACTACAACCTGCCCCTGATGCGCAAACTGCTGATCCACCGCGTCCCCAGGGCGTACCCGGGCGCCGGGCGCAGAGTGTTTCCGGGTATGCAGCAGGTTGCCGGGTTCATGTCGATGAACCCCGCCACCCACATCAAGTCCAAGCTGCGTTTCGTCAAGGACGTCACGTTTGCGAACCATGAACAGGCCGACAAGCATCGTGAGTTCTACGATGAGTATTATGCGGTGATGGATTCCACCGAAGAGTTCTGGGTGGAAACCATGGAACGCGTGTTCCTCGACCAGCACCTGCCCAAGGGCAAGATGCAGTTCCAGGGCGAGACCATAGACTGCACTGCGATTACCGATATTCCTTTGCTAACGCTGGAAGGTGAGAACGACGACATGATCGGCACCGGAGTGACGGGCGCGGCGCACACGATTTGCAGTAGCTTGCCAGAGCGTCTGCGCGAACACCATGTGCAGGAGGGCGTTGGTCACTACGGCATTTTTAGCGGCTCCGTCTACCAGCAGCAGATCGCACCGCGCCTCAAGCGCTTCATGGGGCGCTGCACAAGCCGGCATGGCTGAACAACGACTTCACTCCGCGCAGGCCGAGCTGGCACAAAACACCACGGACAGCCTGCTCGGTCCTAATCCATTTATCGGCCTGAGCCGCCAGGATGTGCTGGATGCCTGGCTGCAGGTGATCGACCAAGCCATTCATCAACCCGCATCGGCAGTAATCAATTCGGCTGGTTTTATAAAGGAACTGTTGATCATTCTAATCGGCCGCAGCGCGCTGCAACCGGAGAAAGGCGACAAGCGATTCAGCAGTGAGCGATTTACCTCGGGTCGCTTCTACAGACGCACCATGCAGGCCTACCTGGCGGCAGTCAAATCGCTCAACATCTGGCTCGATGACCTGGACCTTGACGCCAGGAACACGGCGCGTGCCCGCTTCATGCTATCCCTGCTGACCGATGCCCTGTCGCCCACCAACAGTGTGCTGGGCAACCCGGAAGCGCTGCATAAACTGCTCAACACGCGCGGGCGCAGCGGGCTCAAAGGTCTGCGCAACCTGATCAATGATCTGCGGCACAACAACTTCATGCCGGCCCAGGTCGACAAGTCAAAATTCCAGGTGGGCGGTAACCTTGCCTGCACCCCGGGCAAAGTCGTGTTCCGCAATGAGTTGCTGGAATTGCTGCAATACGATCCGCAGACGCCCACAGTGCATACTTTGCCCTTGCTGTTCGCCCCGCCGCAGATCAACAAGTACTACGTGCTCGACCTGTCGCCGGAGAAAAGCCTGATGCGCTACCTGGTCGCTCAGGGTTTCCGGGTGTTCGCCATCAGTTGGCGCAATCCAACTGCGGCACACAGCGGGCAAGGCATGGACGATTACGTGCAGGCCATACGCGAGGCCATCAACGCAGTGTTGAGCATCACCGGTGAAGACAAATTGAACATGCTGGGTGCCTGCGCCGGCGGCATCACCACGGTGATTGCCGCGAGTCACTTTGGCGCCATAGGCGATGACTTCATCAACTCGCTGAGCCTGCTGGTCACGGTGCTGGACATGCACGTGGGTGAAGAAGGCACGACACTTGGCCTGTTCATCACACCCGAGACCATTGAGCAGGCACGCATGCAGTCTGCGCGTGACGGCGTCCTCAAGGGATCAGACACAGCACGCCTGTTCTCCT
Organism: Lysobacterales bacterium; assembly: GCA_031362985.1. Lineage (GTDB taxonomy): Bacteria > Pseudomonadota > Gammaproteobacteria > Xanthomonadales > SZUA-36 > SHZL01. The sequence goes on from JANLTO010000128.1 coordinate 4,032, forward strand.
GGTTGCGGCCGAATGACCTGGTATGGAATTACTGGGTGAATAACTACCTGCTGGGCAACGACCCACCCGCGTTTGACGTGCTGTACTGGAACAACGACACCACCAACCTGCCGGCGCGTTTGCACAGCCACTTTCTGGACCTGTACGTGGATAACCCGCTGGGAACACCCGGCCTGTCGGACCTCGCGGGCATGCCAGTCGACCTCGGCATGATCGCAGCGGACGTATACCTGGTGGGCGGCACTACCGATCACATCACGCCGTGGAAAGCGATGTATCGCAATACCCCGCTGTTCGGCGGCGAGGTGACCTACGTGCTGAGCAACTCCGGGCATATCCAGTGCATGGTCAACCCGCCAGGTAATCCCAAGTCCAGTTTCATGGTGCACGAGTCACCGCCTGCAACGCCGGCTGAATACCTCGAAACCGCGCAGCAGCTGGCCGGTAGCTGGTGGCCGCATTGGGTGGAATGGTTGGGCCAGCGTTCCGGCGGGCAGGTCAAAGCCCCGCAACAGGCCGGCAGTGACGAGTTTCCGCCGCTGGAAGATGCGCCTGGCACCTACGTTTATCGGTAAATTCAAAGGGGATAAATTCAAAGGGGACGGGGCACATTAATTCTGCGACCTGTTTACCCCCACCCCCTTATTGGACTCTTCCCCAATCATAGTGGGTTAATCACGTATAAATATGCGCTGATTACCTGTTCCATCTGACTGAAATTCTGCATCAAAAACCCAAATGAAAACTAACTTAACTCTATGAATATGATGGACTAATAGCCTATAATACTATATATTATTATAGTATCTAATTTCGAGGCTACCAGCATGGATTTACCCGTTTGCACGCACCCTTCTGTTTCGTTCAAAGACGCCCACTTCGCCCAGGTGAATCAACGTCGGCAGAAGATTGAACATCTGGAAGATCAGATCACCGAGCTGGCTGGCCACATCCACGCCGCTACTTTTCGTTTACTGGAATTGCTGCGTGAATACGACGAGCGCGAAGGCTGGGGCGGCAAGGGTTTGATCTCGTGTGCCCACTGGCTGAACTGGAAGTGCGGCATTGACGTGGGTACGGCGCGGGAGAAAGTGCGCGTAGCCCATGCATTAAAAGAATTGCCACAGATCAGCGAGGAATTCCGGCTGGGCCGGGTGAGTTATTCCAAGGTACGCGCCATGACGCGGGTGGCCACCCCGAAAAATGAAGAATACCTGCTGATGATCGCGCGGCATGGCACGGCAGTGCACGTCGAACGGTTGGTGCGTAATTACCGCACGGTCAAACGTATTGAAGCACTGGAGAAGGAAAACACCCGCCACGCCCAGCGCGAGCTCCATTGGTATATGGATGATGACGGTTATTGGGTAATACGCGGCCGTCTGACATCAGAACAGGGGGCGCTGGTACAAAAGGTATTAGAACAGGCGATGGAAGAAGACTTTCGCGAACAACGCGGCGTTCCCGCGGGAATTTCTTCGACCCAACCGCTGGATGAAATCCACTCGCAACCCGAGCCAGTCGCGCTGCGTCGCGCAGATGCGTTGGTTCGCCTGGCACAGGGTTATTCCAGCCAGGAAGGCACCAGCAGCGGAGATCGCTTCACGGTGCATGTGCACACCGACATGGAAACGCTCAGGGCCAACGGACTCAATGGCCAGGCCGAAGTGGAAGACGGTGGCACGATGTCAGCGGAGACTGCACGGCGCGTATCCTGCGATGCCGGGCTGGTGCACTGGCTGGAGAATTCCATTGCCGGACAAGCTGGCGTTGAACCCCTCAGCATCGGGCGCAAAAGCCGCACCATTCCACCGGCGATACGCCGTGCCCTGCAGCGGCGTGATGACGGTTGCCGCTTCCCCGGCTGCACCCATACCCACTTTGTCGATGCGCATCACATCCGGCAGTGGGCCGATGGCGGTGACACGGCGTTGGATTACCTGGTGTTGCTGTGCCGCCATCATCACCGGCTGGTGCATGAGGGTGGATTTGGCATCGGCAAATCGGCCCACAGCGTTATTGAGTTCACCAACCCGGCAGGTGAGGTTATTCCCGCCGGTCCGGCAAGAAATTCCCGCGGGAACGCGTGGTCATTATTTGAACAGCACAACGAATCCGGCATTCACATTACCCCCAAGACCGCACAGAGCCAGTGGCTGGGAGAAAAAATGGACGACGATATGGCCATTCAGGTGATGTTGCAGCTGCAATAGTGGCCAGACTACCCACTCGACCTGGAGAAGACCGCTTTATTGTTTCGTCATTATTCCGAATCCAGCCCGCCCAGGCTGTTGATCTGATAGCGGCCCTCGGGAAACTCAGCGTGCAGAATCAAGAGACCACCCATGGCTTCGATGTGTTTGCGCAGCGTCGAGATATACAAATCTGCCCGGTGTTCCACCTTTGACACAGCGGCTTGATTGACATTCAGCCTCCGGGCAACTTCTTCCTGGGAAAGCTGACGGGCATGGCGAATCTCCTGCAAGGGAAGGTCAGCAAGCAGATCCTGAGTTCGTGTCGCCACTTTCAGGCGACGGTCCCGGGTCATCTTTCCACGCAATGTGTTAAATGATTTGGCCATCAAATGACTCCTTCGCTGCGCAACATTTTGAGATGTTCGTCATACAAATCATCGGCAGCGGGCACGATCTCCTGATACCAGCGATCATTTCCTTTCTTGTTTCCACCAATGAGCAGAATCGCCGCTCGTCGTGGATCGAAGGCATAAAGCACTCTGTAGGGTTCCCCGCGATACTGGATTCTGAGTTCCCGCATGTGGCTGTGCCGTGAACTCTCAATTCCTGAACTGTACGGAAATGGAAGATTGGGGCCTTTCTGTTCCAGCAAACCCACCACCGCTGCAATTTCGTCCTGCTCATTTTCAGTAAGAGACTGAATCCACCATTGTTCAAGCTCGTTGGTGTATTCGACTGCATAAGACACGCAACATTCCCTCTATGGAATATAACTCTAAAGGAATGTTTGCGCAATCCCTTTTATTCATTTTCGCCGATCGGTACGACGTACCCAGGAGTGAATTTCTGAAATTCATGTAAGCAAACGGATTTGCTGTATAAACGTGCCCGGCGCACTAAGGGTCGCACCCTTCGGCGGTTTTTTTTGAAGAAACAAATCCATTCGAGGTTATCGTCCTGCCGTGGTTGGTATTCGCCAAACATGCGAGTACCCTTGCACCTACATACCGCCAAGCAGAAACCAGCCTTTGTCCCTATTTAACGAACTCAAACGCCGTAATGTTTTCAAGGTAGCGATCGCTTACGTCGTTATGTCCTGGCTGGTGATGGTCGACAAGATGGGCTTGCCACACATTTAACCCCACACGAATAACTAAGGGGACTCATGGACCTCGATCCCGTATTCCTGTCGCGTATCCAGTTCGCCTTGGTCATCAGCTTTCATATTATTTTCCCGGCCTTCACCATGGGGCTGGCAGCCTGGCTGGCGACCATCGAAGGTGCGCGGCTTGCTACCGGCAATCCGCTGTATCGGCGAGTCTTCGATTTTTGGCTGAGGGTTTTTGCCCTGTCCTTCGGTATGGGCGTGGTCACGGGCATCGTGATGGCCTTCCAATTTGGCACCAACTGGGGTGTGCTCGCGGAGAAAGTGGGAGCCATCCAGGGCCCGCTGCTGGGCTACGAAGCGTTCACGGCCTTCCTGCTCGAAGCCACCTTCTTCGGTGTGATGCTGCTCGGGCGCGAACGCGTTTCGCCACGCTTCTATTTTTTCTCCTGTTGCATGGTGGCACTGGGCACGATGTTTTCCTCGTTCTGGATCCTCGCCAATAACAGCTGGATGCAGGTGCCGGTCGGCCACACCATCGTAGATGGCCACATCATTCCCGCGGATTGGTACCAGATCGTCCTCGGGCCGGTGCAACTGGTGCGCTGGCAGCACATGCTGCTGGCGGCATTTCTCACCAGCGCGATGAGCATTGCCGCGACCGGAGCCTGGTACCTGCTGCGCGGCGTGCATCGACCCGAGGGCCGCATGATGTTGCATTGGGGTCTGGCGCTGGTTGCCGTGCTGATTCCTGTGCAGATGTTTCTTGGTCACCTCGCCGGACTGCAGGTACTGGAACACCAGCCGGCGAAGTTCGCCGCGATTGAAGCGCGCTGGCAAACCCAGCAACCGGCCAGCGAAGCGCTGTTCGCGATTCCCGACGCGCAGAACGAACGCAATCTCTACGCGATCGAGGTGCCGAAGCTCGGCAGCTTTATTGCGTCCGGCAATTGGACCTCACGTGAAATCGGCCTCGAAGAGTTTCCCCGTGAGGACCGGCCGCCGGTGCTGATTCCGTTCTTTGGCTTTCGCATCATGGTGGCAATGGGGCTGATCATGCTGGCCGTCTCCTGGTGGGGGAACCTGCTGCGATTGCTCGGCCGGCTCGAGACGGCGCGCGGGTTTCTGTGGTGCACCTTCCTCGCCTTTCCCTGCGGCTTCATTGCCGTGCTGGCCGGATGGTTCACTGCTGAGGTCGGGCGCCAGCCCTGGGTGGTCTACGGTCTGCTGCGCACCAAGGACGCGGTGACGCCCTCGCTCAGCGGCGAGGCGGTGTTGTTTTCGCTGCTCGCCTATTTCCTGGTCTATGCAGTCCTCGGCTCGTTCGGCGTGTACTACATTTACAAGCTGCTGCGCGAGGGACCAAAATCCGCGGAGATGGCCATTGCCGGCGCCACGGCCAACCGCCCCATGGCGTTTGCCGGCACGGTGGAGTAAGTCTGTGGATACCGGCAACCTGCAGCTTTCCAACCTCCAGCTGTTCTGGGCCGCCGTGATCGCGGTTTCCATCCTCGTCTACGTGATCCTCGACGGCTTTGATCTCGGCGTGGGCATCCTGTTTGGCACCACCCGCGACGCGGACCAGCGTGAGCAGATGATGAGCGCCATTGCACCATTCTGGGACGGCAACGAGACCTGGCTGGTGGTGATCGGCGCGAGCCTGTTCGCAACATTTCCCCCGGTTTATGCGGTGTTCATGGGCGCGTTCTACTTCCCGGTGCTGCTGTTGCTGTTCGGCCTGATTTTCCGTGGCGTAGCCTTCGAGTTCCGCCACCGTACGCACAGCATGCGCTGGTTGTGGGACCGGGGCTTTGCCATAGGCTCGATCGTGGTTGCTTTTGTGCAGGGCGCCGCCCTGGGAGCGATGATGCGCGGCATACCGGTAGTTGACGGGCAGTTCGCAGGTGGCGCATTCGACTGGCTGCACCCGTTTCCCCTGCTCACCGGCCTGGGCCTGGTGCTGGGCTATGCGCTGCTGGGCGCGGGATGGCTGGTATTCAAATGCGCGGGCGGCTGGCGCGACTGGGCACGGGCGCGCATTCCGTGGCTGGTGGCAGGCGTGGTGGTGGTGCTGGGCCTGGCATTCGCTGTATCCCTGAGCATCGATGCCGGGGCCATTGCACAAAGCAATTTGCGCGAGCGTAGCTGGGGACTGGTTTTCCCGGCCTTTGGCCTGTTGGCACTGGCGGGCATTATTGCGGCCGCACGATCCCGGCACGATGGCCTGCCTTTCGCCATGACGGTACTGTTCTTCCTCGCCGCCTACCTCACGCTCGGGGTAATGTTCTGGCCCTACATGGTTCCGTACACGGTAACCGTGGCGAGCGCTGCCGCGCCGGATGCATCGCTGCGGTTTTTGTTTTACGGAGGCGTGGTGATATTGCCCGTGATTGCCGCATACACCATAGTCATCTACTGGGTGTTCCGCGGGAAAACCTGAGGGAAAAGGTTGGTTTGTAAGGGATTGAAGGCAATGCTCGCTGGTTAGCCTGGTTGGCAGGAGGTCAGCTACAATTGGGCGTTAAAGGGGACCGTCATTCACGCAAGGCCAATGACTACTTTAATTACAACAGGTGATACATGAAACGTAAGCACTGGATAACATTCCTTACTGCCACATTCCTGCTGGGGGCCAGCGGCCTTGCTTGCGCCCAGCAATCAGCAACGGCCACGGCAGGCCAGGCGGCCAAAACACCGGCCGCTGCAGCCCCCGCCCCTGCCTCGGACGTCGACAAATTGGCCCAGCAACTATCCAATCCGGTTGCAGCGCTGATCAGTGTGCCGTTTCAATACACCTATACCCGGACATACGGCGATGACGGCTATCAGAACCTGTTGAACATCCAGCCGGTAGTGCCGATTTCCATTTCCGCGGACTGGAATGTGATTTCACGCACCATTGTTCCTGTCATCCAGCAGAAGGATGTCCACCCGGGTGAAACCCAATTTGGCCTGGGTGACACTACTCAGAGTTTCTTCTTCTCGCCGAAGAAACCAACCGCATCCGGGCTGATCTGGGGCGTCGGGCCGGCAATATATATCCCAACGGGCACTGACGGCATCGGCGCCAATACCTGGGCGTTTGGTCCAACCATTGTTTTGCTGAAACAGACCGGCCCCTGGACCATCGGTGTGCTGGCCAATCAACTGTGGCATACCGGTGGTCCGGCCGATATCAACTCACTCTACGTGCAGCCTTTTGTATCAAAAGCCCTGGGCAAGGGCAGAACCGTATCCTTCAACACCGAAACCACCTATAACTGGGCCAACCACCAGTGGACTATTCCATTCAACCTCGGCTACAGCAAGGTTTCACGCATGGGCCATCAGCTGGTGAGCAATTACATCGGCCTCAAGGTCTATGCCGACACACCGTATGGCAATGGCCCGGATTGGGGCGTGCGCTACGTGTTTACGTTGTTGTTTCCCAAGAAGTAAGCCGCGTTGTATCGCTAAAGAGCTGATGAAGACAAATTTTTTCGAGTATCCCGGCTTCGCCTTGCAGTTCACTCCTGCCGGAGGCGCCAGGTAGTGCACTAAATCCTACTTGTGTATGAATTAAATCCTACTACAATAGTACTTATTGGCTTTGTAGGAGAGTGAAATGCTGCAAACATTAAGACGGGCTGGCGGGTCACTAGTCATGACCGTACCCAAAGCGTTCATTGAACAGAACGGACTGCGGGAAGGTTCGCAGGTTGACCTGCTGTTGGAAGGCACCCGCATGACCATCAATGCAACCCGCAGGCGCCGTTACAAACTGGAGGACCTGCTGGCTGAAATGCCCGGCGAATTGCCGCGTGTAGAGGGCTGGGATGAAATGCAGCCGGTGGGTATGGAGGCGCCGTAATGCCCTACCCACCAGATCGCGGAGACATTGTGCATCTGCAATTCGACCCCGCTTCCGGGCAGGAGATGAAAGGATCCCATTTCGGCCTGGTCGTTAGCGCAAAAGTGTTCAATCACCTTGGCTTGGCGATGATCTGCCCCATCTCTCAAGGCGAGGCTGTTACTGCCCGCACATATGGCACGATAGTCACGCTGATGGGGTCGGGCACGGATACTCAAGGGGCGGTCCATTGCCACCAGTTGAAATCCCTCGATTGGCGCGGTCGCAAGGTAAATTTCAAGGAAAGAGTGCCAGCGGTCATCCTTGATGAGGTGGCAGCGCGCATTGAAGCAATCCTGTTTGAATAGGTGGCAGGCCGCTGCCAAATTGCCTACAACACACAGCAGTAACCCCAAGAGCGGAGCCTGTGGCTTTCCGCAATCATTGTGTTTATCCTGCCTGCTCACTATCCGCCATAGCGTCCCGCAGCCATGCACAAGCATAAGTTCCGTACCCCTCTCCTGGTCGCCGCGGCACTGCTTACCGCCTGCGGCAGAGACAATCCCAAGCTGCCTCCGGCGCCGCTGGAGGTAAGTACCATTACCGTCAAGGCCAGTGACATTGAAGTCACGGCCGAGTACGTGGCGCAGACACAAAGCTCGCAGGCAGTAAACATCCAGGCGCGGGTGTCGGGGTTCCTCGACAAGCGGGTGTACACCGAGGGCTCCGTGGTCAAGAAGGGCCAGGTGCTGTTTCGTATGGACCCGAAACCGTTCCAGGCGCAGGTTGACGCAGCCGCCGCAGCGGTGCAGCGCAACCAGGCCTCGCTGCAGGTGGCCACGGCCAACCTCAACCGCACCAAACCGCTGGCGGAACAGAACGCGTTGTCGCAGAAAGACCTCGATGATGCGCAAGGCCAATACGAGCAGGCTGCCGCCGCGGTGGCACAATCCCAGGCACAACTTGAGTCAGCCAGGCTCGACCTGTCCTATACCATCATCAGTTCCCCCGTTGACGGCATCACCAGCTATGCAGAAGTGGCCGAAGGCAGCTACGTTAACGCGCAAAACAGCCAGCTCACCACGGTATCGGTGCTGTCACCCATGTGGGTCAACTTCAGCCTGTCGGAAAACGAGTACCAGCGCGTCCAGAACGACATCAGGGACGGCCGCCTCGTGCTCCCACCGGACCGCAGCATGACGGTCGAAGTGGTCCAGGGAGATGGCAGCCTGTTTCCCTTTACCGGCACGATTACCTTTGCCGACCCTTCCTACAATACACAAACCGGCACCTTCCTGATTCGCGCCACGGTGGACAACCCGCAGGGCGTGCTGCGCCCCAACCAGTACGTGCGGGCGCGGCTGCGCGGCGCCAAACGCCTGAACGCCATACTTGTGCCCCAGCGGGCAGTACAACAAGGTGCCAAGGGCCACTTTGCCTGGGTGGTGGACACCGACGGCACGGTCGAGCAAAGACCGCTCATGGTTGGCGACTGGTACAACAATAACTGGTTCATCAACGAGGGCCTGAACGCGGGTGACCAGTTGGTGGTAGACGGCGGCATGCGCCTGTCGCCGGGTGCTATGGCCATCGTCATACAGGCTGACGGGGTAGCTACCGGCAAGGCCGGCACGACGACCAACAGCACAAAAAAGGAACCCCTGAGGCCGTAGCGCCGCGCACATGTTTTCACGCTTCTTCATAGAACGACCGATATTCGCGGCAGTGGCTGCGATCATCCTGTCGCTGGCAGGAGTGATATCCATGCTGGTGCTGCCAGTGCAGCAGTACCCGTCGATCACCCCGGTGCAGGTGACGGTGCAAGCCACCTACCCCGGCGCTGATTCAAAGACGTTGGCCGACACGGTTGCTTCACCCCTGGAAGCGCAGATCAATGGCGTGGACAACATGCTCTATATGAGCTCCACCAGCACCGCCACCGGTCAGTTGTCACTGACCGTGTTTTTCTCGCTGGATACCGACCCCGACATCGCCCAGGTACAGGTACAAAACCGCGTGAACCTGGCGCTGCCGCAACTGCCCAGCGCGGTGACCCAGCAGGGCGTGTCGGTACAGAAGAAATCTTCATCCATCATGATGCTGGTAGCCGTCACGGGCAAAGGCAAGCGCTACAGCGCCGAGTATGTGGCCAACTACGCCAACGTGTACGTGCTCGATGCGCTCAAACGCGTACCCGGCGCCGGCCAGGCGCAAATCATGGGCGTGCCTGACCAGGCCATGCGCATCTGGATGAACCCGGACAAAATGGCGTCGCTGTCGATCACCACCAGCGACATCGCCAACGCGGTCAATGCGCAGAACGCACTGTTCGGCGCCGGGCAGATCGGCCAGCAACCCAACAACAAGGATACCCAGCTGACCTTTCCAGTGGTGACGCAAAGCCCGTTCAGCGACCCGCGCCAGTACGAGCACATCATCCTGCGTGCCAACCAGGACGGCAGCGCGATCGTGCGCCTCGGTGATGTGGCGCGCGCCGAGGTGGGATTGCGCCAGTACATCGTCGACACACGGATCAACGACGAACCGGCCACCTTTATCGCCATTTACCAGCAACCGGGCGCCAATGGTCTGACGGTATCCAACTCGGTCCGCACCGCACTTGAGGAAATGAAGTCACGCTTCCCTGAAGGGCTGGATTATGCGATCGCGCTGGACACCAACAACTTCGTGCGCCTGTCCATAGAAGAGGTGCTCAAGACCCTGGCCGAAGCCATGGTGCTGGTGGTGCTGGTGGTTTACCTGTTCCTGCAGAGTTTCCGCACCACGCTGATCTGCGCCGTGGCCATCGTGGTTGCCCTGGTCACCACCTTTGCCGGCATGATTGCGCTGGGTTTTTCCATAAACCTGCTTACCTTGTTCGGGCTGATCCTGGCCATCGGCATGGTGGTTGATGACGCCATCGTGGTGTGCGAGAACGTCGAACGCAATATGCAGCAGCACCACCTCGGTCCGAAAGAGGCGACCATCCGCTCCATGGACGAGATCGGCAGTTCGCTGGTGGCCGTGGTGCTGGTGATGGCCTCGGTGTTCATCCCGGCAGCCTTCCTGCCCGGCACTACCGGACAGCTCTACAACCAGTTTGCCATCACCATCGTCATTTCCGTGGCGGTGTCCGGTTTCGTCGCCCTGACCCTCACGCCAGCCATGTGCGCCCTGCTGTTGCAACACAGGCCGCCGTCGCAAAACTGGTTCTTTGTCTGGTTCAACCAAAAAGTGGACAACCTCACGCGCGGCTTTGGCCATGCGGTGGAGTTTGTTATTCAGCGCATGGTCGTGGCGTTCGTGCTGCTGGCTGTGTTCCTGTGGGGCATCTGGCAGTTGTTCTACCTGTTGCCAACCAGCTTCGTGCCGCAAGAAGACCAGGGCTACGCCATGGTGGCGATCATCATGCCGCAATCAGCCAGTCTGGAACGCACCCAGGCCGTGGCCGAGCAGGCCGATGCCATCCTGGCGAAGATTCCCGGCGTGGACCAGCGTTCGATGATCACCGGCTATAGCCTCATTGACAGCGGCTTCAAGAACAATGCCGCCACCTTCTTCCTCACCTTCAAACCCTTTAACGAACGCTACGCTTCGATCGACACGGCGAAAGAGCAGAACGCGCGCGCCATCCTCACGGCTTTTTACGAGCAGGCCCAACACATCCGCGAAGCCATCGTGATACCGATTCCGCCCCCGCCGATCCCGGGCATTGGCACCACGGGCGGTTACGAGTTCTGGATCCAGGACACCACCGCCGGCTCACCGACGGACCTGGATACGCAGGTTAAGGCCTTCCTGGCCAAAGCCAGGGAGCGGCCCGAACTGGCCGGCATCAACAGCACCTTCAACGCCAGTTCGCAGCAACTGCGTGCCGATGTCGACCGCGAAAAAGCCATGCTGCTGCAGGTGCCGGTACAGGATGTTTACAGCGCCATCCAGGCGCAGTTCGGCTCACTAACCGCCAGCCAGTTCAGCCAGTACAGCCGCGTGTGGTGGGTGATCGTGCAGTCGGACGCCATGTTCCGCCAAACACCCGGTGACCTGACCCGGCTTTACACCCGCTCCAACCAGGACAAGATGGTGCCGCTGACTGCGGTGGTGACTACCGAGTGGGCCTCCGGCCCCGACATCCTGCCGCATTTCAATGGCTTTCCGGCGGCCAAGATTATCGGCGGCCCGGCGCCGGGTTACAGCTCCGGGCAAGGCATCGCGGCGATGGAAGAACTGGCGCGCGAGTTGCCGCCCGCCTACACCTTCGCCTGGTCGGGGCTGGCCTTTGAGGAAAATCAGTCGGGTGGCACCTCATCGCTGGCGTTCGTGTTCGGGCTGATCATCGTATTCCTGGTGCTGGCAGCGCAATACGAATCATGGACCCTGCCCGGAGCGGTGATGACGGCCATACCGTTTGGCGTGCTGGGTGCGCTACTCACCAACACTATTCGTGGACTGGAAAACGACGTGTACTTCCAGATCGGGCTGCTGGTGCTCATTGGTCTTGGCGCCAAAAACGCGGTGCTGCGCGTCTCGGCCGCGGTGGATTTTCGCCAGCAGGGGCACAGCATCATGGAAGCGACGCGACTGGCCGGCGAGCAGCGCCTGCGGCCCATCATCATGACCTCGCTGGCCTTTGCGGTAGGTTGCCTGCCACTGGCACTGGCCGTGGGCGCCGGCGCCAACGCACGCCATTCCATCGGTACCGGCATCATCGGTGGCATGTTCGGCGAGACCACGCTGGCTATGCTGTACGTGCCGCTGTTCTTCTACATTTTTGACCGGCTGGCGGAGCGCAAGAAGGGTGAGCCCCACGCGCCTGCGCGTGCATCGGTCACAGAAAAAGCTTCGACCCCTGCCGCTGCAGAGAACAAGGTGCAGCCATGAAGCACCGCGCCCGGACCGCCCTGCTTACCGCCCTGGCCGCCATCGTGCCGGTCGCATGTACTCTTGGCCCGGATTACCAGCGCCCCGCAGTGCAGGCACCCGAAGCTTTCCAGTACGAGCCCGCCAATGCCGCTGCGACGGCCGACACGCTTTGGTGGCAGCAATTCCAGGACCCGGTACTCGACCAGTTGATCAACGAGTCGCTGGCGCACAACTCCAATATCGCCATCGCCGCGGCCAATGTGGAACAGGCAGCGGCATTCCTGACCCAGACCCGCTCGCAACTGTTTCCGCTGGTCGGTTACGGCGCAGGCGGCCAGCGCGAACGCTCCATCGAGCCGGAATTCGCGCAGCAATTGCCAAACTATCCAAACCCGAGTTCGGCCTACCAGGCAGTGCTCTCGGCCAGTTGGGAAATTGACTTGTGGGGGCGCATCCGGCGCCAGTCGGAGAGCGCCTTTGCCAACGTGCTGGCCACGGACGAGGCACGCCGAGGCGTGATCCTGTCGGTGGTGGCCGCGACAGCCAGCAGCTATGTGCAGCTGCGCGCGCTGGATGAACAGCTGGTGGTGGCCAAGCGCACGCTGCAAACCTACAAAGAAGCAGTGGACCTGTTCACGCTGCAATTCAAGTATGGCCAGGTGTCGCAGATGAACGTCGCCCAGGCACAGTCGCAGTACGAGGCTGCGGCAGCGCAGATCCCGCTGATCGAATCGCAGATCGCGCAAACCCAGAATTCCCTGGCGGTGCTGATCGGACGCGACCCCGGGCCGATTGCGCGCGGCAAGCCGATTGATGACCTGGTGCTGCCGCAGGTACCCGCCGGGCTGCCCTCACAATTGCTGGAGCGGCGGCCGGACCTGCTGCAGGCCGAGCAGCAACTGATCGCTGCCAACGCGCAGATCGGCGCGGCCAAGGCGCTGTACTTTCCGGCGATCTCCCTCACTGGCGCATTCGGCAGCGCCAGCACCGAGCTGTCGAACCTGTTCTCGGGACCTGCGCGGGTGTGGAGTTACGCCGGTTCAATTACCGGGCCGATTTTCAACTTTGGCGCAGTCAGCGGGCAGGTGGCTCAAGCCGAGGCGGCGCAGAGAGCAGCGCTGGAGAACTACCAGCTATCGATCCGCAATGCGTTTGCCGATGTCGATAACGCGCTGGTTGCCAACCTGAAACTGCAGGAGCAACTGGCGGCGCAAACCCGCCTGGTGGCCGCGCTGCAGCAGTACACGCAGCTGGCCAATTTGCAATACAAGGGCGGCTATACCAGCTATTCCACGGTGCTGCAGGCCGAACAGGCGCTGTTTCCGGCGGAGCTCAACCTGGTGTCGATTCGTGCGCAAATGTTCACCTCTTCGGTCAACATCTACAAAGCCATGGGCGGTGGCTGGGTAGCGGAGGCTGACGCCCTGACCGGCAACACTCCAGCACCTCCTCCAGAGAGCGCTCTGCCACCCCCGCCTTTCTAGGAAGCTGCCCGGTCAATGACGAAGGCCGCCACCACCGCGGTCGCCACGCTGGCGGTCTCCACCGAATTGTTGCTGCCGCTGGTTGCCACCCTCACGCGCCTCCCGGTCCCGATCCAGTTGATCAGCGCCTGGCCAACCCTGTGCTGCGCCTTGTGTCGCGGGTGTGCGTTTGCCGGGGGATGACCAACTGCCGTCGCTCCTGGCCCGCGTTCCTGCCTGACTTCCGGCCTGAGTTCCAGCCTGAGTTCCAGCCTGAGTTCCAGCTTCTGTCCTGGCCTGCGCACCCGCCTGAGTTCCCGTCTGTGTCCTGGCCTGGGTCGCTGCCAGGCTGGTTGGTGTAGTGGACTTCTGCGCAGGTTTTTGTGTGGGCTTCTGCGTGGGCTTTTGCATGGCATTCCACGAACCATCGTTGTACTTTTGCCAGCCGTCGTCGGTCTTCTTGTAGACATTGCCATCGGCACCGGCGTAGACGTTGCCATTGGCCGTCTTCACCGCACCAGCGCTATTTCCACCTGCTCCCTTGACCCCGGCTCCTGCGGCGCCGGTACTGGAGCTGAACGACCCGGCCGAACCGCGCGCATCGCTCTGGCTTTGGGTATGTATCGTCTGGTTCGGCCCCGACACCGTGCTCGAACCCCAGCGGCCATAGGCGTTGCTGTTCTGGTTCGTCGAACCTGAAATACCCGTGCGTGCGTTGTACCAGCTGGCGTTGGCGGAGGCGCCGTCAGGACCCCACACTGCGCTGCCGTGCGCATAACTTCCGGTGGTGGGGTTGTAGGCCGAAAATGCCCCGGCGCCGCCATAAGGCCCCCACACCGAACCGCCGCGGGCATAAGCGCCCGTGTTGGGGTTGTAGGCCGAGCCGCCACGCGCGCCGTAATACGGACCATAGATCGCTCCGCCATGCGCCCAGACGCCAGTCGCGCTGTTGTAGTAGGTGGCCCCGGCCCAGGTCACGGGGTAAGGATAATAAATCGGTATGCGCGCCGGGTAGATATACGGCGGGTAGTAATAGCCGGTGCCGTAGACGATGACGCCCATGCTGACGTAGGCCATGGTGTAGCCGGACGTGTAACCATAGGTCACCGTCGTGGGGGTCGTGGCATACACCCGCACGTAGGTGCAGGGGTACAGAGGGCTCGTCGCCGGGATGCTATAGATCACTATCGGCACGGTGGTGGCCAGCCTCCAGGCACCCACCGGCGCCGGTGCAACAAACCATGCGCCCTGGTAGCAGGCGTAGTACGAATTCGCCGCACGCACCACGTTGAACGAGGTATTCACTGCGTAGCTCATGCTGGTGCCTGCTATGGGCTCGAACTTCGGCTCACCGGCATAGACCACATCAAGTTTCGCGTTCTCCACGTTGAGCGTGGCTTGCTGCGGGATTTGCGCCGTGATCAGTGCTTCTTCAGCCTGCACCGTCCCCGGCACCGAAGCGAGCACAAAACCAACCGGGCTGTCCTCCGGAATCAGAGCAAAGTCCGGTGGCAGGCTGTCCGTGGCAAAGCTCCACGGGCCCTGCAGGCTGTTGGTGGAAAACCAACGGCCCGATACCAGGTAGTAGATCAATCCGCTATTGTTGTCGCGAAACAAGGCCGCATCGGTATTGGCCACGTATTGCAGCTGCGTGCCGTCGATGGCGGTGTAGTTCGGCGCGCCTTCAATGACAATAATCTCGGCCGGCACGGTGGACACAAACACCTGTGGCATATCGGCCGCGCTGATGCTGCGCCCCGGCAACTGTTTGCGCACGTCGTTGAAATTGGGGTCATCGGGCAGCGCGGAAAACGCCGCGGGTAAAGTTCCAGCCGGAGCCCATGGGCCCCTGAATCCGGTTGCACGCAGCCAGGCGCCGTCGTTCAGCCAGTACCAGCTGCCATTGTTGCTGTCTTTGAACACGTCCCAATTGGTATTGACTGCCACGGAGAGCGTCGTGCCCGTCACCGGCGCCAGCACCGGATCGCCATCAAACACCAGCAGGCTGGCCGGGCGCTCGCTGACGAAGATAGCCGGAGGAGCGTTCTGCAGTTCCACGTTTGGCGGAGGCTCGCTGCCCTGCCGCAGGCTGAGCAGCACCATGTCCAGCGGCACACTTTTTTGCGCCAGCGCCGCCAGCATTGAGCGGATGGCGACGTCGAAGCGACCAGCCTGCGCAGTGTCAGCGGCCGGGAAATTTGAACTCAACAGTTTTGCATTCGACAGGGTCACCTGGCGGCTAAGCAGGTCCGTTGAGGTGGCAAAGCTCACTTCGACCGTGCCGAGCACCGCCACCTTGGTATCGTTGGGGGTCAGTTGCATGGCAATGCGCGTATTGAGCGTCTGCCGGCCGGGCCAGGAAATAACCTGCGGTTCATACACCAGGGCGCTGCCACGTTCCCTGTTCACCGTGAGCGGCCAGTTGTCACCCACCGCCGCTGCCGGTGCGGTCACTGCCGCGGGTGCCTGGGCCGCGGGCGCCTGGCCTGCAGTTTCTTGTGCCGGCAGGACAAGGGCAACGAGCAGTACGAGGATAGCAAAATACGGAAAACCAAAACTGCGAAAGGGTGCAATGGTATTAGCCATGACAATTACTCCGTGGTGGCCCATGAACACGCGCGGGGCCATGAGGGGATCAGGACGCCAAACCGGTATCAGCGTGTCCAGTAGTCCGTGCGGGACAGCATCCCGGCCTTCACGATCAGCTGCAATCGCCCGTCCGTGGTTACCGACAGCTCCGCAGGAAAATTCTTGCCCCGGCGGGGTGCGTACACCGTGCCACCGCTCCAGCCTGTGGCCGATGCTTTGAAATCTGCAAGGATGGTGATGCCCAGCAGTGGCTGGCTGCGCAAGTTCACGTCGCTGTTGTTGGCATCAACAGCTGGCTTGCCGTTGCGTATAGGCTCTTTAAGCCAGATGAGCTTACCGCTGTAAACGATACTGCCGTCGGCCGCAGCAGCCTGGGCGACTTCGACTTTGGACGCACCATCGTCAGTGAGCCAGGTTCCGAGAATGGCATCTTGTGGTTCTGCCGCCAGTAGTGCCACTGGTAACTGCATCAGAATCAATAACAGTGCATATGCGCCAGCAAGACGCGTGGGTTTTGATCCGCTGTGCTCACCCATGATGTACCTCCCTAAGATGCCTCTCCATTATCGTAGTCCTGTTTGGAGACTATGCGAAGGAGTTTGGGCACAAGCGCTTACATCGAAGGATCGGGCGCAGATCGAAAACACCGGGACGGCATGGGCGATACCGCGACCGTGGCAAGAAAGCGCGGGCTATCTGTGCTAACGTTACGCACGAAAATTACCAAAGGGTGACGGGTCTGCATGCAATCGTTCTTCACTGAATTGAAGCGGCGTAACGTATTCCGCGTGGCAGTTGCCTACGCAGTCTCGGCCTGGTTCCTGTTACAGCTGGCGGACGTGGTCCTCGGCAATATTGGCGCTCCCGTGTGGGTGTTCAAGGTCATCCTGTTGATGCTGGGCATTGGCTTGCCAGTGGCGGTGTTGCTGGCCTGGGCCTATGAACTGACACCCGACGGCCTGAAGAAAGAAAAGGATATCGATCGCTCGCAGTCCATCACGTCAGTGACCGGCAAGAAACTGGAGTATTTCACCATCGGAGTGCTCTCCCTCGTGGTGTTGTTTTTCGTGGTGCGGGAGTTCGTACCCGGGGCTGAAAAACCGCCAGAGCAGGCAACTGAAGTAGCCACCACGGCACTGCCCTCCTCGATTGCCGTGCTGCCGTTTGAAGACTACAGCGAAAAGGCCGACCAGGAATATTTCTCCCGCGGCATTGCCGAGGAAATTCTCAATTTGCTGGCCCAAACCCAGGGTTTGCGCGTGGCGGCTCGCACCTCTTCTTTTGCCTTTTCCAGCGGTGACACGGACATCCGCGAGATCGGCGAAAAACTCGGCGTTGAGACCGTGCTGGAGGGTTCCATTCGCAAATCCGGCGATACCATCCGCATCACCGCTCAGTTGATCAATATCAAGGATGGTTACCATATGTGGTCGGAAACCTACGACCGCGACTACGATGACATTTTCAAAATCCAGGACGATATTGCCGCGTCCATACTCGCGTCCCTGAAAGTGCAGTTGTTGGGCGAACAGCAGCAAGTCGCCACGGTCGAGCGGGCGAATAATCTCGATGCCTACAGCGCCTTCCTGATTGGCAAGGAGCGCATGGCGCTGCAAACGCGGGAGAGCATTGAAGCAGCGCGCGACAGTTTTGTCGAAGCGATCAAGATCGACCCGCAGTATGCGCCGGCGCGGGCATCCCTGGCCCTGGCCTGGCTGATGTTGGAACGCAAAGAGTTTGGCGCAGTGGACAAGGCCCAGGTCGACGCCGTGGTTGAGCCGCAACTACAAGTGGCCTTGTCGCTATCCCCTGACCTGCCCGAAGCCATTGCCATTCGCGGCTTACATCACCTGAAGCGCTACCGTTATAACGAAGCGCGGCAGGATTTTGACCGCGCCATCGAACTCAGCCCCAATTATGCCCTGGCCTACCTGTGGCGGTCTGAGACCTTCTACGAACAGGATCGCTTTCTCGATATGCTGGCCGACAAGGAAAAAGCTTACGCGCTGGACCCGATGTCGGTGGAAATCGCTTCCCAGCTGGCCTACGACTATGGCGCGTTCTGGCGTCCGCGTGATGCAGACCGCATCATCGCACGCATGTTCGAACTGCACCCCGGGCATCAGGCCGCGTACCGCGCCCTGGCGGCGAACCTGAGTGCGCACGGTCACTACGGAGAAAGCGCCCTGTTGCTGGAAAAAGCCATGGCGGAGCATCCCGAAATCGAGGAGTTCCGTGAATGGCACGCCTTCGACTTGCTGAACATGGGTTTCGAGGAAGAAGTGCTGGAGCAGAATGTTGACCTGGCGAGTTTCAACGTCTACCTCGAACAGGGGCGGATTGAACTGGCGCGCGAATTGCTCGAAAAACACCTGGCCGGTAAACCCGACGAAGACTGGCTGTGGGCCGCGCGCACGTATACCTGGGAAACCCGCGCTGAAATGGGTATGCCGCCGTTCAAGTCAGCGGTGGCGCAAAACATTGCCTGGCTGGACAAGAACAATATTCCGTGGCGCGATGAGTGCCGGCTCCACCTGCTGTTTGACCTGCGTGAAGCCGGCATGACCGATGGCGTGGACAGTCTGATGGCGGAATGCCGCAACCACACCGACGAACGCCTCAAGGCCGGCTACCTGTGCCCCTGTTCCTGGTTTGGCCTGGTGCTGTTTGCCACCATTGATGGCCGCACCGATGAAGCCATAGAACGCGCCCGCGAATGGCTGAAGAACGGCGACTCGAACGCTCAGCTGAACACCGAGCCCATTATCCAGGCGTGGGCTGACCGGCCGGAGTACCAGGAAATCCTTAGCGGCAACGCAGAACAGGTCAAACTGCAGCAACAAATCTATCTGGCTGGCGTCGCTGCGCGCGACGCGAACAAGCCGGACTCAGCCGCTGGCGGCGGGCACTGATCCGCACGTCATGTCCTTATTCAACGAACTCAAACGTCGCAATGTATTTCGGGTAGGCATCGCCTATGTGATTGCTGCCTGGCTGGTGGCCCAGGTGCTGCAGTTGGTATTCGACAGCTTTGGCACCCCGGATTGGGTGATGAAAACCCTGCTGGTACTGCTCGCGACCGGCCTGCCCTTTGTGCTGTTCTTCGCCTGGGCTTTTGAATTAACCCCCGAGGGCCTCAAGCGCGAGTCTGAGGTGGATCGTACCCGGTCCGTCACCCCGCAAACCGGCAAGAAACTCGACCGAATCAGCATGGTGGTGTTGCTCCTGGCGCTGGGTTATTTTGCGGTCGACAAGTTCGTGCTTTCGCCCGCGCGGGATGCAGCCCTGGTCAAGGCCACCACGCAGGCTGTCACCGAGCAGGCCATCACTGAGCAGGAGGTCACCGAGAAGGCCTTAATCGATCAGGCAAAAGTGGCGAGCCAGGCAACCGATATGGGCAAGTCCATTGCGGTGCTGCCCTTCGTTGATATGTCACCGGACAAGGACCAGGAGTACATGTCCGACGGCATAGCCGAGGAACTGCTGAATTTGCTGGCCAAGATTCCGGAGCTGAAAGTTGCGTCGCGCAGCTCGGCTTTCCAGTTCAAGGGTGAAAAAATTGACCTCGTGGACGTTGCCCACAAACTCAAGGTGGCCTATGTACTGGAAGGCAGCGTACGCAAAGCCGGCAACCAGTTACGCATCACCGCGCAATTGATCAAGGCCGATGACGGTTTCCACCTGTGGTCGGAGACTTACGACCGCTCGCTGGACAATATTTTTGCCATCCAGGATGAAATCTCCGCGGCCGTGGTCGATGCCCTCAAGATTGAGTTGCTGGGTGCAGCCCCCAAAGCCAAGGTGGTCAACCCTGAAGCCTATGCTCTGCTGCTCAAGGCCCGCTTCGTCTATGCGAAGTGGGGTAAGGAAAATTTTGCCGCAGCGGTTGAGGCCTATCAACAAGCGCTGGCCATCGACCCCGATTACGCCGAGGCCTGGGCCGGCTTGTCGGTGACGTATTTGTCACAGACCCAAAGTGGTTACCTGGAGGGTGAGAAGGGGCTGACCCTGGCGCGGGGCGCGGTTGACAAAGCAGTGGCTCTTGACCCGAACCTGGCCACCGCCTGGGCCCGCTTATCCCTGATCCAGAGTGTTTTTGAGTGGGATTGGGCGGGCGCTGGGAAGTCCGTGCAAAAAGCACTGGAATTGGCGCCCACTGATGCCCTGGCGCTGAGCGCGGCGGGCAATCTGGCCAATCTCCTGGGCCGTCCGGATGAAGGCCTGGTCTACTGTCAGCGCGTACTGGCTGTTGATCCTCTGAACATGATCAACCTGTATAACGCCGCGGACATGCTGCACCGGCAAGGGCGGCTGGAAGAGTCCGAGCTGGCCTTTCGAAAATTGCTGGAACTGAATCCCGAGGATTGGGGCTCACACACGCAATTGGCCATCATCATGTTGCAGCAGGACCGGGCGCACGACGCCTGGACTGAGCTGGAGCTGGAAGTCGACCCGCAGCAACAGGAGTACGGCAGGATCCTGGCTTTGTTTTCGCTGGGCAAAGACGAGGAAGCCCGCCAGCGCCTCGATCAGTTCATTGAAAACAATCAATCCTGGGGACCTTTCCTGATTGCCACCATTTATGCCTGGAACCAGGATGCCGATACGGCTTTTAAGTGGCTGGATCGCGCCTATGCGCAACGTGATGGCCTGATGTCCAACGTCCTGATGGAACCCTTGTTTACCAAGCTCCACGACGATCCGCGCTGGCTCCCGTTGATCGACAAGATGGGCTTGCCGCGCGCTGGAGCGAGCGCGGCCCAGCCCTGATTCAAGGCTGGAAGCGGCCGCGTAAGCCGGCATAAATACCCCTGCCCGGACGCGCGAAACCCAGCACTTCTTCGTAGTTTGCATCGAACAGGTTGGTGATACGCCCGGTCAGTTCCAGCCGGGAATTCAGCTGCCAGGAAATGGCCAGGTCCGCCACGGTGTAGTTATCCAGTTGCACGTATTCCAATCCGAAATAAGGTGGCGGGAAGAAGCTGTCGAACTGCGTGCTGTTGTAGTTGACGCTGAGGTTCAGATTGCCGCGGTCCTGCAGGAAACCATAGTTGGCAACCAGGCTGGCCATATGCCGCGGGCGGCGCACTTCCTGCACCTTGGCTCCGGTGTAATCGGTTTCCGTGGCGTCAACCCAGGTGTAGGAGCCCTGCAGCGAAAAGTGCTCGGTGAGGTCCGCATCCAGCACTACTTCCACGCCCCTGCGGTGGCTTTTCTCAGCGCGGTTGGCAGCGGTGAACAGGAAGGTGTCGAAGTCAAACACAAAGCCGTCGATTTCATCTTTGAGTGTCTGGTCAAAATACGCCACGCCGAGGTTCAGCTTATCCGCGCCCAAATCACTGTCCAGCCCCAGTTCCCAGCCACTGGATTGCTCCGGTTTGAGATCCGGGTTGCCGATGAAGTAATCCGGGTAATAGCCGAAGCGCTCGGTGAAGGTCGGTGCCTTGGAGCCGGTGCCGACGGAGCCGCGCAATTTGAGACTGTCCGTTATATGTTGTGAAGCCGCCAGCTGCCAGGTGAACACGTTGTCAAAATCACTGAAGTCATCCAGCCGGCCGCTGAGGGTCCAGGTGAAGTCCTCGAAGGGCTGGCCCACGTACTCGGCGGCGTAACCGGAGTCGTGGTAGGACTGATTCTGGTTAGGATCACCATAGGGTGTGGCCGTACCGCGTTGTTTGAAGTCGGTGTTTTCCTGGTCCACGGCAAAGGTCAGGCGGTGGTTTTGTGCTGCGGCATCTCCCAGCAGGACGCTGGTCCTGGCGCGTAGCTCCAGCACGGTCGCGGCGGTTGAGCTATCCCGGGCGCCGTCATAGTAGTTGTCATTGTCCGAATCCGACCAGTTGATGGCAAAGCTGCCATTCCAGCGGCTATTGGCGGGATCATATTGTGCGTCGCCGCTGAGGTAGCTGCGGTTGGCCTCGCTGACCCGGTCGGCATCAATGGGCAGGCCAGTGAAGATGAAGTCGGCATCATCGAAATCCGAGCGCGCATCCACATGCTGGCCCGTGAAGGCCAGCTTCAATGCATCCGTTGCCGTGATATTCAGCGTGGCATTGCCGGTGGTATTTTTGGCTCCGTCATTCTCATCACCGTTGCGGGAGATGTTGCTGCCATCGGTATTGAGAAAAGCCACGCCAGCGCTGAGCTGATAGCGCTCCTTATTGATACCGCCATCCACGCCAAGGTTGAGACTGTCGAATGAACCGTATTCCGCAGTAGTGTAGAGGTATCGGCCGCTGACGTCTTTGCGCCGGATGATGTTGATCACGCCGGCCAGTGCATCGGTGCCCCAGGTAGCGCTCTGTGGGCCGCGAATGATCTCGATACGTTCGATGTCAGCAGTCAGTGCGTACTGGAACTGGAATTCATCGTTGGATGCCGGGTCGTTGGCGCGAATGCCATCCATCAGCACCAGCAACTGGTTGGATTCGGCGCCGCGCACGCGCACTTGGGTATAGGTTCCCGGTCCGCCGGACTGGCTGACTGAAAACCCGGGCACATCGCGCAGTAATTCTGCCAGGTACTTCACCTGGCGGCGTTCAATTTCTTCGCGGGTAATGACCGTGACCGACGTGGCCACATCGCGCAGGGAGATGGGGACAAGCCCGGCAGTGACTATCAACTCATCCAGGTCACCCCGTTCTTCGGCCAATAAAGGAGACGAAAAAGAAGACAAAAGGAGCAAGAGGAACAGAGGAAAAGGGGTCAGAGCCCTTTTCTGCCGCTGGGGTGTCAGCTGCTGCTGGGTTTGAAAAGGGCTCTGACCCCTTTTCCGGCATGACCCGGTCCGGCTCGCTACGCATACTGATTGAAACATATAATTGGCCCCTGCGTTCTCACCCGAACGCGGTTGAGGCGTCATTTCGTGGTGGGAGCAGGGAGTTTCCGGTTGCCGTGGAATGCTTTGTCGAAGCGTTTCGAAAAACCGTCGGGGCCGCAAATCTCACATGCATTCGCCCGCCGCGAAGTGTCGCTGTGAATAAACTGCGGGCCGGTCTCCGGACTCACGAAGGGCGATGATGGAATCGCCTCTGAAGGATCGCCTTCCCATGCAAAGCACAGTGGCTGCGATGATCCTTGTCTTCGTTTACCGTTGCGGGGGCAGTGTCGGAATGGCCTTTGAACCAGGCGCACCGACTTCCCGTTTAATCCCTGGACTGTGCAGTCCCGGGACACCTGCAGACGAGGCGACAGGGTGAGGGAAAGCAGGGAACTTGTCAACGGCATATTGGGGGATGGATCCCGGCTAGAGGCCGGGATGACGAGGGGAAAGGGGTGAAGGTAGATTATGAAGCAGCAATAAGCCGCTACTGAACCGGCTCCGCCATCAGCTTCTGCCAGCGCGGTTCATCGTGCAGGCTGTGCAGCAGGGGGTCGAGTTGCAGTTCGACGCGACTGGGGCCGGCGCGGTCGGACAGCACGCTTTCGATTAAATCCAGGGCCTCGGCATTGAGCCCGGCCATGGCGAAGCCGCAGGCGATATCCTGACGATGAAAATTCCGGTCCCAGGCGTCATCGGGCAGGTGTTGCAGTGCCTGGTGGCATACCGTCTTCGCCTCCCCTGCCGCATTGGCCGCCCCTGTGGCCCAACACATCGGCTTCAGAATCTTGAATTCGTCAGGATTTTCCTGCAGGAAACTCCGGTAGTTTTCAATTGCCTGGTCGAGGAAAGGCTTTGCGCCGGCCGGGTCTCCGGCCAACCGCAAACTCATGCCCTGCATCAGTTGCGGCAATAGCCTTACCTCACCCAATGTATAGGCACCATTGAACGCCGCAAAATCCTGTGACAGATCGAAGTTACCCATGGCAGCATTGGCCCGCCAAATCTCAAAGCGTACTGCGGATTTATCGTGACTCCAGGAGCGCACGGCGGCTACAGGGTCGCCATCGATGGCGTATTGAGCTGCCGCGGCCGTAAACTGGTACCGCGAACTGAGCGGATTGATGGCTTCGGCGGTGTCCAGAAAGTCCTGCGCCCGCTTGAAGTCGCGCAAAATCTGATAGGTCTCGCTCAGTGCAGTGGCCGTCTGAATTGAGCGCGGCTCAAGCTCGAATGCCCGGAGTAGTTGCTGCAGTGATTCATCGAAACGGCCCTGGCGCCGGTAGACAAAAGACAGCACCTTCAGAACCTCGGCATTATTGGGGTAGGCGAGGAGCACGGGCTCCAGCACGCGGATAGCGTTGGCATAGTCCCGGGATCCCCAGTAATAAAGGTAGCCTTCAGCGATATTCAGTTCGGGCAGATCGGGGCTGATGGCCCGGCCTTTTTCAATCGCCTGCCGCGCGGCGGCCAGGCGCGTGTCGCTGCGATCGCCACTCCAGACCATACCCATGTGGACCCGTGCCAGTAAAGCCCAGGCAGCAGCGAAACTGGGGTCGAGTTGCAGCGCCAGTTCGGTCTCCTGCTGCGCCCGCTTCAGGCTCTCATCGTCGCCGTCCTCGACCAGCAAACGGACACGCCGGTAAGCCTGCAGCGCTTCGAGGTTTTGCGTCAATGCGGTTTGTTCGATGCGCTGCTGCTCTTCCGGGCTGAGCGTGGCATGCAAGGCAGCAGCAATTGCCTTGGCAATCTCGGTCTGGATAGCGAACAGGCTTTCAGCGGTCAGCTCACGGTCGTAGATTTCCGCCCACAGGTGTTCATCGGTCTGCGCATCGATCAGCTGTACGTTGATGCGCACCTGGTCACCGGAGCGCTGAATGGCACCTTCCAGAATGTTGGTCACGCCCAGCTCAGCGGCTATTTCGCGCAAGTTCTTGGTGGTGTCGCGGTATTCCATCACCGAGGTGCGCGAGATCACTTTCAGCTCGCCAATTTTCGCCAGCTGGGTGAGCAGGTCGTCGTGCATGCCATCGGAAAAAAACTGGTCGTCCTCGACCTTGCTGCGGGTGGAGAAAGGGAGCACTGCGATGGATTTGCGGTTGGGTGTGACTGCGGAAAAGGGGTCAGAGCCCTTTTCGGAAATCGCCTTCGTGTCTACGACTGCCGGGACTGTAAAGGGCTCTGACCCCTTTTCCGCTGACCCCTTTTCCCATCTAGAGCCAATCCGTTTCCAGGGAGTAGTGGGACAGTAATTCCGGCCCACTGTCCGTAAGCAGCACTTGTTGCTCCAGCTTGACGCCTTCCTTGCCTCCCTCTTCGCCAATGTAGGATTCGATACACAAGGTGGTGTTAGCCCGCAGTACATCGTCATAGCCCACGCTGTCGAAGTCCTCCAAATGCACGAGCGAGGGATACTCATCTGCCAGCCCCACGCCGTGGCCAATACAACTGTAGCGATTGCCGCGAAATTTATCGGGTATAGGCCAGGCACGTTCGGATAGTTCTCGTAAGGACAGTTCCGGTTTTAGCAGTGCAAGGTTGAACTCGATCTGCTCGACTGCCAGTGCATACAGCCTCCGTTGCCCGGCGCTGGGACGGTCACCGCAGACCCAGGTGCGGGAAATATCGGCGCAATAACCATAAGGTCCGATCAGGTCGGTATCAAAAGCTACCAAGTCACCGGCCTCAATGACGCGCCCGCTGCACTCACGGTACCAGGGGTTGGTGCGCGGCCCGGAAGACAGGATGCGCGTTTCAATCCATTCCCCGCCGAGCTCAATGTTGGCCTGGTGCAGTTTCGCCCACAGCTGGTTTTCGGTGATGCCGGGTAGCAGGGCCGCGCGCATCGCCGCCATGCCCGCTTCACATGCAGAAATGGCGCAGCGCATCAGGGCAATTTCACCGGTCGATTTGATTTCCCGCGCCTGCTCCATGACTTCAAAGCCATCGAACAGCTTGAGGCCTCGCGAGTTCAGCTCATGCACACCCAGGGGCCCACAACGATCCACCGCCAGTCGAGTATTCCCGCCAGCGTATTGCTGCACCAGATCGACGATTTCTTTTGCCCACTTGCCAGCCAGTTCCTCACAGCGCGACCCGGCAACGAAGTAGTACCAGGATGTCGAATTGCGGATCTCATCGACCGTGGGAATGCCCACATTCAGATGCCGCGCCGACTCCCCTTCGAACAGGATAACCGGGCCGTCGGCCAGCACCAGCACATACCGCTGCTCGTTGTGCATGGACCACAGCTGCATGTTGGTGGTGTCGGTGGCATAACGGGTATTGACCGGGTCGTACAACAGGACGCCGGCGTAATCGCGGCGCTGTAACTCGGCTCGCACCCGGCCAAGCCGATACATCCGCACCTCGTCGAGGTCAACCGGTGGCTGCGAATACTCCATCGCGCCATGCTGCTTTGTCGCCTGCCTGGGCGGTTGTTTCGCCATTTGCCTAGCCGTCCTTTTTCAGGCTTGCAATGCATTGGACCCGCTCATCGCGGGCTTCACCTTTGAGTGCCAGATGCTGCATGAAAATCCGATGCCGTACAACCCGGCAAAACCCAGTGGAGCCCGCGGTCATTCAATGGTGTTAACAAAAGCCGCCACAGACTACAATCTCCCGACCGACCCGAGCAGCACAATGAATTCTTAGGACTAAAGCCACAAGCAAGGAAGGTCAGAAGAATGACATCGCCAAACCCCGTTAACAGCCCGGCATCGGGCGCGCCCGTTAGCCGCCTGCAACACCTGGTAATGGAAGTCCAGCGCCGTGCTCCACTGGACGCTGCGCGAATTCTGCAACTGGAAAGCGATGAAACGGTGGGCGAGGTGCTGCAGCATTTGCACCAGGCCCAGGCCTACCGCATTCTGCTGCGCTTTCCGAACGACAGGCGCGAATCCATAGTGAAGTTTACCGGAGACCATCTCGGTGACCCTTGGGGAGATGCGCAGCAATATCCCGAAGACAGCGTTGGACGCTTGATGGAACCGGCGGTGTCCGTGTTTGCACCCGATGTAACAGTCGCGCATGCAGTTGAGATGGTCCGCGCGTGGACCCACGATACGCTCATCACCTATGGCTACATCATCGACCCCGATGGTCTTTTGCTGGGTGTCGTTGCCATGCGTGATCTGCTGCTGGCCGAACCGGACGATCAGCTTAAAGACGTGATGTTGCTTGAACCGTTTTCGCTGCGCCCCGATGAGGATGTCGCCGAGGCCATGAAAGAAGTGGTGTACCGGCATTACCCCCTGTACCCGGTATGCGATGCTGCAGGACATCTGCTTGGCATCGTGCAGGGTTTCATGCTGTTCGAACACCAGCAGTTCGAGATCAGCGCGCAGTTCGGTAGCATGGTAGGTGTGCAGAAGGAAGAGCACGCCAGCACGGGCTGGCACCGCGCCTTATTCCTGCGTCACCCGTGGTTGCAGCTCAATCTGCTTACCGCGTTTCTCGCGGCTTTTGTGGTCGGTCTGTTCGCAGACACCATCGAGCAGTTAGTCGTGCTGGCCGCCTTCCTGCCGGTACTCGCCGGGCAATCCGGCAACACCGGGTGCCAGGCGCTGGCGGTAACCATTCGTGGCATCACCCTGAACGAATTCAAGCCAGGCCTGGTGCGCCACGTGGTCGTCAAGGAAACCCTCTTGGGCCTCGCCAACGGGGCCCTGGTTGGCGTGGTCGCTGGTCTCGCGATGGTGCTCTATGCCAACCAAGCCCATGCTGAGAATCCCGTGGTGCTTGGCCTCGTGGTGTTTCTTGCCATGACCGGCGCCTGCCTGGTCAGTGGCATTACCGGTGTGCTGATTCCCCTGACATTGAGGCGACTGGGCGCGGACCCCGCCGTGGCATCGAGCATCTTCCTGACCACTGCCACTGACGTGGTCAGTATGGGCATGTTCCTGTGGCTGGCAAACGTGCTGGTGCTTTAAGCGTGTAAAATGCGGAATCGCCTCGCATCAGGCACCGGAGTGCAAATGACGGCATGTCCCTTTTCCAGGAACTGAAGCGCCGCAACGTCATCCGCGTGGCTATTGCCTACGCGGTAGTTTCCTGGTTGCTGCTGCAGGTAATGTCCACCGTGGTGCCCATCCTCGACTTGCCGGAATGGGTCGCCAAACTGACTCTGGTCGTGCTGGCCCTTGGCTTCGTTCCCGCTCTTATCTTTGCCTGGGCGTTTGAACTCACGCCGGAAGGGGTGAAGAAAGAATGCGAGGTGGATCGCGCGCAATCCATCTTGCCACAGACCGGCCGCAAGCTGGACCGCATCATCATTGCCTTCCTGGTGATTGCTCTGGGGTATTTCGCATACGACAAGTTCACGACCCCAACACCCGTCATTCCGGTGAACGCCGGGGAAAATGGGTCAGAGCCCTTTTCAGATAGTACGCCCCAGATCTCTGCAGCTGCGGAGGAAAAGGGCTCTGACCCCTTTTCCGCTGACCCCATTAAATCCATCGCCGTCCTGCCCTTCGTCAACATGAGCTCCGACCCCGAGCAGGAATACTTCTCTGACGGTCTCGCGGAAGAACTGCTCAATCGCCTGGCGCAAAACACCAATTTGCGCGTGGCCGCACGCACCTCCGCTTTCCAATTCAAAGGCAAGAACCTCAACGTGGCCGAAATCGGCCGCCAGCTCAAGGTCGAAAACGTTCTGGAAGGCAGTGTGCGCAAGTCTGGCAACCGCCTGCGCATCACAGCCCAGTTGATTAATGTCAAAGACGGCTTCCACCTGTGGTCGGAAACCTACGAACGCGAGATGGATGATATTTTCGCCATCCAGGATGAAATCTCGGGAGCGATCAGTACGGCACTGGAACTGGAACTCGGCACCGCGGCCCCACGGGCAGCGGCGCCACCGACACAAAACCTGGAAGCCTATAATCTGTACCTGCGCGGCCGCTACCTGCTTGCGGCACGCGGCGGGGAAAATATGCTGCAAGCCGACGAGTTGTTCGAGCGGGCCGTGACTCTGGATCCGGAGTTTTCCGCCGCCTGGTCCGCAATGGCTTTTAACAGCGCCATCATGTGGGGTTATGTGTACGAACCACCCGCAGACGTCGTCTTTGCGAAAGCAGTCCGCGCGGCAGGGCGAGCGATCGAGCTAGACCCGGAAAATGCCGAGGCCTATATAGCCCTGGGCCGGGCCCAGCTCTGGTACTTTCACGATTGGCAGGAGGGCCAGGCAGCCGCCAACCGGGCCTACGAGCTCGCCCCCAACAACGCAGAAGTGGTCAATATCTACGGCGACGTACTGGTCATGCTAGGTGATTTCGAGTCCGCTGAGCGAATTGAGCGCAAGGCCGCCTTGCTGGATCCGCTATCGGCGACGAATGCCGCCGATCTAGCCCTGGTCCTTTTGATGCTGAACCGTGCAGACGAAGCTCTGGCACCCGCACGCACCGCCATGAATCTTGCTCCGGACTCCTATTACCGAGTGGATTTTCTGATTTATTCCCTGCTACTGACCGGCAAGCCTGAAGAGGCCAGGGCGCTGATCGAAGCCACCGATGCCCGGTTCAATGTGAGCGAGCAGGACCCTGCGAATTTAGCCGCCTGGTGGAGCCTGTACTTTTACCAGACAAACAATCGCGAAGGTCTGCGGGCCTATTTGAACGAGCCGCTGGGAACAGTGCATCCGGCCGGTGCTGGTGCTGGCCCTGAACCCGCGGGTAAGGGCTTATTGTCATCGACCATGGCGTTTTACATGCTCTGGCTGGACGGAGCAGAAGCCGCGCTGCCCTGGTTGCAAAAAGCCCGCGCCAGCGGGGAGTGGTTACTGCTGTGGCCGGACTACTTCTACCTGCCCGAGCGCATGTCGACCGACCCTGTTTGGCTGGAATTCTGGGACCAGCCGGAGTACCAGGACCTGTTCGACATTCGCCGCTCGCATCCTTATGACCACGTCAGCTATTGGAAAGAGCAGCCATCACCGTGAGCCTGTTCAAAGAACTCAAACGGCGTAACGTGTTCCGGGTTGGCATTGCCTACCTGGTGGGCGCCTGGGTATTGGCCCAGGTGGCCGAACTGCTGCTGTCCAACTTCGAAGCGCCGGCCGTGGTCATGAAGTCCATCCTGGTGGTGCTGATCATAGGTTTCCCCCTGGCGATGTTCCTGGCCTGGGCCTATGAGCTGACCCCGGAAGGCATCAAGCCGGAAGCCGAGGTTGATCGTCACCAATCGATTACGAGTCAAACCGGCCGCAAGCTGGACCGCATCATCATTGCGTTCCTGGTGATTGCACTGGGCTATTTCGCTTGGGACAAATTTGCGGAAAAGGGGCGGGAAAAGGGGCCGAATACATTTTCCTCAGCAGAGGGGGAAAGGGGTCAGGGGGGGAAAAGGGGTCAGAGCCCTTTTCCGCCAACTCCATTTCCAATAATGCAGCCCAAGTCTCATCCGCCAAGGAAGAAAAGGGCTCTGACCCCGTCGAAAAATCCATCGCCGTCCTGCCCTTCGTCAACATGAGTTCCGACCCCGAGCAAGAATACTTTTCCGATGGCCTGGCGGAAGAACTGCTCAACCGCCTGGCACAAAACAACAATCTTCGTGTAGCCGCACGCACCTCTGCATTCCAGTTCAAAGGCAAGAACCTCGACGTGGCCGAGATTGGCCGTCAGCTCAAGGTTGAGAATGTGCTGGAAGGCAGTGTGCGCAAATCCGGTAATCGCCTGCGCATTACCGCCCAGCTGATCAAAGTAGACGATGGTTTCCACGTGTGGTCGGAAACTTACGAACGTGAACTCACGGATATCTTCGCCATCCAGGACGAGATTTCTGTTGCCATTGCCGATGCCCTGGAACTCCAGCTGGGCACCGCTGTCAGCGAAGACAAGATCAAGCCCACTTCCAATATTGAAGCCTACAACCTCTACCTGCAAGCCCGTTTTGAGCTCGCCACGCGCATCGAAAAGAATATGCTGCATGCGGCCGACTTGTTTCAGCAGGCTGTGGCGCTTGATCCCGCGTTCTCCAGGGCCTGGTCGGGGCTGGCGCTTACCTACGTCCTCCTGCCGGGGTATGGTCCGACCATCCCGGAGGCCGAGGGCGCCAGGAAGACAGTGGAAGCTGCCCAGGCCGCGATCAATCTCGACCCGGACAATGCCGAAGCATGGGTCGCGCGCGGGATGGCAGAAACCCTGTTCTTGTGGGACTGGACAGCAGCTCAAACCAGCCTTCAGCGTGCCATCACCCTGGCGCCCAACGAAGTGAACGTGGTGAATCTCTACGGCAGCGCCATAATCCTGCTGGGCGATTTCGTGCAGGCGGAGCGCTACGAACGCCGTGCAATGGAACTGGATCCCCTGGCGGCAGTGCAGTATGGCGACCTGGCTTACGTGATGCTGATCCTGAATCGCAACGAGGAAGGCCTGGAGTATGCGCGCAGCTCGGCCAGGCTGGGGCCGGATGCCGTCAACAGAGTCGGCGAGCTGATCCTGGCTTTGCAGCGGACTGGCAAGTTCGACGAAGCGCGCCAATACCTTGCACTGGTCGAACACAATCTTCACGCCGATGCGGGGTTTCTGGCCTCGTGGTGGTGCCGGCAGTACTACCAACAAAATGACATAGAGCATCTGCGCGAGGCCCTGGCGCACTATATTGAGCTGGAAAACAGCGGCACTGGATTTGTCGTGAGGACCGAGATCGCCTTTTATTCCGCCTGGCTGGATGGTGTGGATGCCGCCTTGCCCTGGCTGGAAAAGGCCAATAAACAGCGCGAAAGTTTTCTGAACTCTCCTGAATTCTTTTACCTCCCGGAACGCATATCAACGGATCCAAAATGGCTGGAATTCTGGAACCGGCCCGGCCTGCGTGAGTTGATGGACATTCGCCGCGCGCATGGCCCATTTGAACACGTTGGCTACTGGAAAGAGCGGCCGCAATGAGCCTGTTCGAAGAACTCAAACGGCGCAATGTGTTTCGGGTGGGCATTGCCTATGGCGTGGTGTCCTGGCTGCTGCTGCAGGTGATTGCCACCGTGGTCCCCATCCTCGACCTGCCCGAATGGGTGGCCAAACTGACATTGGTGGCGCTGGCATTGGGCTTTATCCCCACCCTGATTTTTGCCTGGGCGTACGAACTGACCCCCGAGGGCATCAAGCCTGAGGCAGAGGTCGATCGCACCCGATCCATACGGCCACAGACCGGGCGCAAGCTGGACCGCATCATCATTGCCTTCCTGGTGCTTGCGCTGGGGTATTTCACCTGGGTGGAAAAGGGGGTGGAAAAGGGGTCAGAGAACCATTTTCCGGTGACAGCCGAACGGAGCGAAATAGCTGGGTCAGAAAATGGTTCTCTGACCCCGGCAGAAAACTCCATCGCCGTCCTGCCCTTCGTCAACATGAGCTCCGACCCCGAGCAGGAATACTTCTCCGACGGCATCACCGAGGAAATCCTCAACCGCCTCGCCAGTGTCCGTGGCTTGCAGGTGGCGGCACGGACTTCGGCCTTTTCCTTCAAGGGCCACAACCAGGACGTGCGTGAGATTGCAAAGATCCTTGGTGTCGGCAATATCCTCGAGGGCAGTGTGCGCAAAGCCGACGGCCAGGTGCGCATCACCGCCCAGCTGATCCGCGCCAGCGACGGCTTCCACCTCTGGTCCGAATCCTACGACCGCAAGCTGGAAAACATCTTTGCCATCCAAGACGACATTGCCAACCAGATCGCCGCAGCCCTGGAGATTTCGCTGGAGATTTCTGCGCAGCCATCAGACCAGTCGGCCAAACTGGTGAACCCGGAGGTCTATGAACTGTATTTGCGCGCCCGGGCGCTGCACCGCCAGCGTGGGGCAGGTGTGTTGCAGGCCATTGAATTGTTCCAACAAGCGCCTGGCCATCGATCCGGAATTTGCGCCGGCCTGGGCCGGCCTCTCGCACAGCTACATCGTCTTGCCCAACTATGTCTCAGCAGACGACTGGCATCGTCTCGGTGATGTCCTGGAGAAAAGCATGGCGGCGGCGCAAAAAGCACTCAAGTTGGATCCGAACCTGGCCACCGCCCTGCATGCCATGGGCAATAATCTGTTGTTTCGGTACGAATGGGCGAAGGCGGAAGAGTTCTATCAGCGCGCCTTGCAAATGGACCCTGATTCCGCTGACATCATGGAGGACTATGTCTCCCTGCTAACAGAGTCCGGACAGTTGGAAGAAGCCCAAAGAGTTGCCGACCGCATGCTTGAACTGGATCCGCGGGTGCCCGTTTTTCTGAACGCAATGATTGCTGTCAATGATTCCACAGGTGATTTCGAATTGCGTGACAGGAACATCCAGGCAGCACTGGACATCAACCCGGAGCTACCCAACATCCAGGGACTCAACCTCCTTCGATTGTTGCAGTACGGCCAGTTCGATGAAGCGCGCACCTATGCCAGGCAGATGGATAGTCCACAGGCAAGCGCCGGTGACATCTTGCAAATGGTTGACTGGATGTCCAACGCCAAACGTGAACCGGGCCTTGGCGCGCTTGCCGCTATTGGCGACTTACCGCAAGCAGCGCTCCTGGCTGGCCGCTATGATATTTGGCTGAATGCACTCGAGCAGTCCGGAGCGGTATGGCCGGAATGGGGACTGGGGGGAGCGTCCGATCTGTTGGTGCCCAACGCGTCGCCGGAACAGATGCACCAAAACCGCACCGATCCCCGCACCAAGGTATTGCTGCAGAAATTACGCTTGCCCGAATACTGGCGCAAAGTCGGCTGGCCGGAAATGTGCCAACCCATAGGCGAAGACGATTTCGAGTGTCATTGAAAACCCTGACCAGGACGGATGCATGAGCACGACGGCCGTATTGCCAGGGCGGGGATGATGAAAACGTTACTCGTTTCACCCCAGGCTGGTATGTGCAACCGATTTCGGGTGCTGTGTTCAGCGATACTGCTGGCCCGCCTGTCCGGCAGGAAACTGCATCATTGCTGGGAGAAGGAAGCTCCGCACGTTATTGACCTGGAAATTATTCGAGGTATGCGCACGTCTTCATGGAGCACATTCTTTGTTGAAGACTCCGTGATTCCCTTCCGGGCAGTTGCTGCGACAACAGCGATTGACCAGGTTTTTTCAGAATGGGGGCCGGGCGAATACTGGTATGGAATGCAGAGTTCTGCCATACAACGCCGCAGGTGGAGTAGTGAAGTACACATTGAGCGCAGCAGTGCCGATGCCATTCTCAACAGCCAGGCCGACACGATTTTGCTGGAGACCAGTCTGTGCCTGAAACCTTCTTCCCTGACACACAGTGAGTTCGAGCATGCGTTGAGTGATATTTATTCTGCACATTTCAAACCGCTTCCGCTGTTTCATAAAATTGTTGAAAAGTTTGCCCTGAGTGGCCCGTATGTCGGTGTCCATATCCGCCGTAAAGACCATCTGCGCCATGTTCGTGCTGCCCATATCACAGCGAGAAGTTGGGAGGCAATCATTCGCCAGCACGTTGCTACTTCTGAGGCCATCTATTTCTGCGGTGACGATGAGGTTTTTGTTAAAGCTGTTGCAGCCCGTTTGCCGGAATATAGAAAAGTACCTGTTGATCAAGCACTCTCCCATACCCCCAAATTTCAAGCCTTCGTTGAGTTCTTATGTCTATCTGAGGCTGCGCGAATCTATGGGACGGTTGGGTCGAGTTTTTCCAGGGAAGCGGCCCGGTTTGGAGGTTTGCCGTCTGTGCTGTGCTCCACCGGGCGACCGGATACTGTGCTGCAAAGACTGTTGCACTGTTTCGGGCTGGGCCACCAGCAGCTTGCATGTACAGAATTGCCGGGGCCCCGTTGATTGGGGTCAGGATGGATGGGGTCAGCAGGATGGATGGGGTCAGAGTCCTGCTGACCCCTGAGTCACGTTTTCAATAGGGAGTAAGCGATGTCCGGAATACCCAGGTTCGCGCTTGTATTCTCACTGATAACAAGCATCGCCCACGCCGCCGCTCCTCGGCAAATTGATGTATCGGAGGGCCCCACGGCTGCGGCCATCAACAGTCAACTAACCACTGCTGCTGAAAACGGCTTTGGTGGTGCAGTGATTGTCGAGGTGGACGGCGAGACTGTTCTCCGGGCCGGTTATGGCTACGCTGATCGCGAGCGGAAAATACCCTTCAGCGCTGATACCACGGCACAAATTGGCTCCATCACCAAGACCTTCACGGCGCTGGCCGTGAGTCAATTGGTGGCCGAGGGCATGCTCGACCTCAATGTACCGGTGAAGACCTACCTGCCCGATGCGGCTGAGCCTGCGGCTTCAGCCACCCTCAACCAGTTGATGACCCACACGGCGGGGCTAGCCGACTACTGTGGCGACGATTTTGACAAACGCACCCGGGATGAGCTACTGACGGTGTGCATGGCCATGCCCCTGGACCATGCTGCCGGGCCTTCGGTGTATTCCAACCTGGGCCTGAGCATTGCTGCAGCCGTGGTGGAGCAGGTTTCCGGGCAAGCCTGGGAGGACTATCTGCGCAACCACATCTGGCAGCCGTTTGGAATGACTCATGCCGGCTGGACCTTTACCACGGAACCGCCGGGCGGACTGGCGGTTGGCTATCTCGACGACATCTCGAAGGGAGTCATCTCTGACCGCATCGCTGCTCTGGATGGCGCAGACTGGAACCTCAAGGGCAATGGCGGCTTGCAAGTATCCGCTGCCGACATGCAGCGTTTTTATCATGGTCTTATGAGCCAGCCGGAAGCCGTTCGTGCGCTGATGCTCAACTTTCACGCCCCGGGCGCGGATGCGGGCGTCATGGAGGGGTATGGACTGTTTTTCCGGTTGGATGAAAGCGGCCAGGTCTACCGCGTCGGCCATAGCGGTTCAGATGGCGTGTTCTTTTCCTATTTCTGTTTTTACCCACAGCAAAAGGCCTTCTTTTACTTCGTCGGTAACAACGGCGAAGGCCCGGTGGTCGCTCAGCTTAAGGCCGTACTGAAAATGCTCGAGGATGCGCTGGGGGTTGGCGCCGCCGCTCGGTAGCCGCTGAAAATGGGGTCAGTGAAAATGGGGTCAGAGTCAGGTGCCAGAGTCGTGA
>JANLTO010000131.1:0-1965 GCA_031362985.1 Lysobacterales bacterium
CCTCTGGCATCACCTGCTTTAGATATTCGCGCAGGTTGCCGCGCCAATTTGCATCTTTTTTGTGCAGATGTATCTCTGGGCCGTCTTTATCATCGCGATTTGCGCCACAGCATGGACACGGAGGTGATGATATTTTTTCAAACAGGCATCCATAGGACAGGCGTTCGATTTCTTCCGTCGCTGCGTCGAATGCAGCCTCTAATTCCTGCTGATCCAGTCGCAAGAACGTGTGATTATCCCGCATAAACCAAACACTCATTGCTGGTCCTCCTTATTGGATGGATCATCACTCAGCTCTTCTGCTGCCTGCGATTAGGGCATCTGCCGCTTTCCAACAGTGCTCCGCCACCAGATCGTGATCCATTGATCTGGCAAAATCACCACTTGCCCTATATCCAGCCAACGCCTGCCCCGCGTAATACTGGCGTAGGGTCATGCCGCGATTCTCACGAACAACTGTTCCAAAAGCGCCTTGCATTGGTTGCTTAGTTGGGAAAGCCGGTCCAGTTTTGTCTTTCATGATTTTTCCTTTTTCTTGGTCACGCCGCTTCCAGCAGCCGGATGAGCTCATCAGCAATAATGTCGTTTTCCGCCGCCCTCGCCAGCATCATCAGTCTCGTCTTCGCCGCCATAACCATACCGATCAGTGAGCGATTCGTAGGGCTTGGCAACGTCCGCATAGATGTCCCGCAAGATTGCAGGCCGGCGCACCTGGTCCGCCCGGGCGAGGATCTGCGCCTTGAGTTCGGAGGCCTTGAGGTTTTCCCACTTCTTTCCCTCGGGTGGTGTCAGTTTATGAGTGGTCGCCAGGTGCACGAGCTCGGCTTTCCGAAACAGGCCCACGAAGCCGTCATCCATCGTCCACACGCTTTCGATCGAGGGTCCCCACTGTTCGTGGCATATCACCTGTGTCTCGCGCCAGGGGAGGTCGTGGATGATTTGGACTGTGCCGAGCATGTTGACTTCATCGCAGTTGGTCATACGGAACAGGTCTTCGAGACAGGTGATCTTGGCATGTTCCGCCCCCTCGTATTTCTCAACGCCCGCACACCGACGAACGTAATAGGCATTTACCCCCGGCCGTTCCATGGCGTGCCAGGCCAGCAGCTCAGTGGACAGATCAAGGTTGCCGACCAGATGCCCGGCTGAGATCTTGTTCACCAAATAGGCGTGCAGGTATGCCCTGGCCTTCTCCCCCAAACTCTGCTCACGCTTCTCCGCCTTGACTTCAACCTCTGCTGGTGCAGCCTTGCCCGCTGCGGCCGCCTTCTCAGGTTTCTTCCCACCAGGCAGCAACCCTGCAGCCTTGGCCTCGGCGTTGTGGCGCTCGAACTCCGGGATGTTCATGCAGTACTTTTCGCCACTGACATTAACCAGGTGCTCGCAGCCCTTGCAAACCACCTTCGGATTGAAATGCACGGCCTGGTCGCCGTGCCAACTTCCGGTTTTGCCCAGGTCGTGGCCGTGGTGGCGAAATGACTGCTGGAGATTCACGATCACATCGCGGGCTGTGACGCGACCTTTCCAAGTGAGGTCCTGCGCGCTTGCCCCCTTCACATCCTTCAGCACTTCGGGGTAGGGCATGGCGATCTTCAGCTGCACGGCAGCAGAGATCTCCACCTGCCCGGCATCGAGCATGTCCTGCGCCCATTCCGGCAGATCAACCAGGGCAATGGCTTCGTTGATCTGCTTCGGGGTCATGGCAGGCAGTCCGGATGCCTCCAGGTGGGCGGCCAACTCGTTGGCGCTCTTGAAGTGTTTGCGCTGCAAATCAGCCAGCAGCCGGGCAACTTCCATCGGCTTGAGCTGTTCGCGTAGGTTGTTGACGGCAAACTGATCCGTGCGGATGTGCTGATCATCGGTGCCATCGACGAGCAGGCAGGGCAAGGTTTTCAGCTTCGCCAGTTTGGCGGCACGCAGGCGTCGTTCACCATCGTGGATGATGTACTTGCCCTTGAGCCCAGG
>JANLTO010000148.1:0-3044 GCA_031362985.1 Lysobacterales bacterium
GCGCATGTTTATTGGGTTTTAATGGGGGTCTGTGTAATTTTTGGGGACAGAGTAAATCGTGCTGGTCTCTTACGCCCACCCACAATTTATTTTTACTAGCACCCAAAATATTACTATGACCCCGTTTCACTCTGACCCCACAATTCCCAGCCAGGTGCCTGGAGGTTTGTATGAGTTACGTTGACGCTTGTGTGCTGCCACTCCCCGGGAAACGCAGGTCTTTCAGCAGGAAGAGCATGTTGCTGCGCTGGTTGCCACTATTCATCGCGCTGTCCCTTGCCCCGTGGCCGCTTGGCGCCACCGAGGTGTACCAGTGGACCGACGCAGATGGCGTGGTGCATTTCAGCCAATGGGCGCCAACATCGTCCGAAAACGACGTCAACAGGCTGGACGTGGATGGCAATCCCCCGTCCGGATACAACCCGGAAGAGGACTTATACAACGTCGAGGCCAATCAGCAATCCATGGACGCACTGCGGTCAGCCATGGATGCTCGCCGGGAGGCCGGGAAAAACCAGCCAGCCCCTACGATGCAACAAGTCATCCAACAAACGGTAACGCCTGAGTATGGCACCTGGCCGTACTACCCCGGCAACGCAGCGCGGCTGCCAAACCGGCCGGAAAGGCCGGTCAAGCCGGAACAACCCATAGAAGAGCCATCCCACTCCTGGGTGCCCAAGAAACGCGGCGACTGACCCAGCAGAATCAGCCAGGGTCAACCCGGTTTGGTTTTTACCGTGACGCCAAATTTTCCTGGTACATCACGCAGGTTTCGGGCGCGGGCGCGGGGTGCACCTCTACCGGATCTGGCCCGCAGAGCAGGGTGAGAATTCCCGCGCGTTCCTGGTCCATCAGGTCGCGCAGACGGCCGACCTGGGCCTGGAAGTCGGGATTGTCCTGCAAGGTGGCAAATTCCGGGTATTGACCGAGGAAAGTCCAGCGTGCGCCGTGGTCGATGGCACGGCTGAATGCCGCGATCGCATCGTCTGCGCGCCCGTCCAGGGCCGCCAGCCGCGCTTCCTTCAGATTGCTGTAGTTATCCGTATAGCCGGCAGCCTTGAGCGCTTTGACCACCTCGGCCAGGGCTTCCCGGTACACAGCGGCTTCTTGCGGATGCTCGGATTGGTGCGCCACCCAGGCCATGCTCTCGATCCAGGGCTCCACGTTGAACGGGTTTTGGCCCAGGTTCGCCCAGAGTTGCTGCGCCAGTGCGAAGGCTGCATCTTCCTTGCCCGCCCACATCAGGGCATTCAAAAGCTGGCCCATGGCAACCGGCTGGTCTGGATTCCGGTCCAGGTATTCCTCTGCCACCACCACCGCTTCATCCCATCGGCCTTGGAGAAAAGGAGCATTGACCGCCAGTGTGGGATCGACCGCCAGCCCCTCGGCTTCCAGCCCCAGGCGTAACAGCAAATCGGCGAGGCTGGCACGATTGGCGGAGCGGCCGGGGTCTGCTTCCAGTGATTGGTAATAAAGGCGCGCCGCATCCTGAATGTTGCCCATTTGCTGTTCGACGTTAGCCCGGGCGAAGAAGCCGTAGCTTGCATTCAGTTGGGACAGGCGTTGCATGAGGGATTCCGTTGCAGGTGTAATCGCCTCATCGACTGTGGCGTAGTCATAAATACTGTTGTAGATCGCGACCATGGACAGAGGGTCCACTTCCACCATTCGCGCACTCATGTCCAGTGATTCCCGGTAGCTGCCGGTCGCATACAGGACCAGCCGCAGCCAGTTCATCACCTCGCCGCTGGAGGGATTAAGGGCCAGGGACCGGCGGTAGAAATCAATCGCCTTGGTGTTATCAAACGCGGAGTTTGCCATCAGCCCGTTGACAGCCAGCACTTGCGGATCTTCCGGGGCCAATTGCACTGCCTGCTCCAGCAGCGGGCGCGCGAGGGCAATGGTTTCCCCTACGGGTATGTTGCCATAGGAGCCCCCATCGTCGCTCAGGAGCAGGATGGCCTGCGCTTCGCCAGCCAGGGCTAGGGCAAAGTCCGGATCAATAGTGCGGGCATGCTCAAAGCGCAGACGGGCGGACTCGAGGGCGGGCTGGGTGCGCTGGTCGAGCTCGGCGCGGCCTTTGAAGTATTCCTCCAACGCTGCCATGTTATCGGTGGGCGCGGAGGCGATCCGACTTTTTTCTGCAGGTGACAGCGTCGCGCGCAAGGCTTCGGTGACGGCGCTGGCGATTTCGCTCTGGATGGCAAAAATATTGTTGGCGGTGAGCTCACGATCAAAGGTCTGCGCCCACAGGTGGGTGTCCGTGGCGGCGTCGATCAACTGCAGGTTGATGCGCACCTGGCTGCCGGCGCGTTGCACGCCGCCTTCCAGCACGGTAGCCACGTTCAGTTGTTGCGCGATGTCGCGAATGGGCAAGGTGGTGTTCTTGAACTGCCCCACCGAAGTGCGGGAAATCACTCGCAGGGACGCGATCTGCGCCAACTGGGTCAGGAGATCGTCATGGATGCCGGCGGCGAAATACTCATCATCCTCCTGTTTGCTGCGGTTCTCGAAGGGCAGCACGGCGATGGACTTGTCCGTCGGCAGGGCCTTGGTTGCAGGGGCCGCGCTGGGGTCAGAGCCCTTTTCTTTTATCGCACCTTCAGAATCCTCTGGACTGACTTGAGAAAAGGGCTCTGACCCCTTTTCCGCCGCAGACTCCGTATCCGTGCGGTTGAGAAACTTGTCCCAGGCAAAATAGCCGAGGGCCAGGACCAGGATGGCGATGATGGCGAAATCCAGTTTTCGACCGGTGTGCGCCGTGATGGACTGCGTGCGGTCTACGTCTTTTTCTTTCTTGATGCCTTCGGGTGTCAGTTCAAAGGCCCAGGCAAAAAACACCGCGAAGGGAAAGCCGATGAGGAGCATGGCCAGCAGGCTTTTAAGCACCCAGGCGGGCGCGCCAAATGTGTCCAGCAGCAGAGCGGCGACCTGCGCCATCAGCCAGCACAGTATGACGTAGGCGATGGCGACCCGGAATACGTTGCGGCGCTTGAGTTCTTCGAGCAGTGACATCGGCAAACCGGAGGCGGTAGAAGGTGGCG
>JANLTO010000176.1:0-24782 GCA_031362985.1 Lysobacterales bacterium
AGCCATTCGGCTTCCGGAAGTTTTTGCGCCGCGAACTCAAAACCCAGGTGAAAACCGCCGGCGCCGCCGAGGTTCTGTTCGCTGTGGATGAGGTGGAGCCGTGGGTCGCTGTGTCCGTCCAGCCATTCCCGTGTGCCGTCGTTTGAGTGGTTGTTCACCACCACTACCCGGTAGAACGCTTGCTCCAGGGTATACCTGAGGGACTCTTTGAGTTTGTCCAGACGATTGAACGTGACGATGACTGCAACCGTGTTTTTGCTCATGGCTTTGCTACACCAAAATGAATGATCCCGATCTGATTTTCAAAGATGCTGAAGCGAAGTATTTTAGGCTATATGAACAGTGCCGTCGTGCTGTGCTTGCTGAGTGGATCTCGAGAGGCTGAGCCACCGCAAAAAATCCAATCTTTCCCGAACGCTACGAACTTTGGAATCTTGCGGCATTGTCGCATTGCCCAGGCATGGCGGCAGACTGGCCCCCAAGGTCCTGGCAACCGACTTTCGTCTGGAGTTCGGTTTGAATCACTGAGATCCCGGCTCGGGGGCCGGGATGACGAGGGTGGGGCGGGATGACGCCTTTGGTGATGATGCACCGTAATGCTTATTGAAGGTGAGCCATTGGATTAGCACTGGCTGGCTCGTAGCGAGGTTATTTCTTACGTAAAACCGGAGTTAAGGCCGATTCCTGCGCAATAGCGTGGCAGGTACAACGGTAGAATGAAAACCTACCGGTTCACCTCGTACTTCGAAAATGAAGTCCTTCGCAAGCGCCCCTACTTAAAAAAGGAGTGGTGCATCCGGGTGGTAGATGCTCCGCTGAGGTCAGAGCCTCAATCTGGAAACAGGATTCGTTACTGGGCAGCATGCCCGCAGCTTGGGGATCGCTACTTGCGGGTCATAACGCTTGGAGATAAGGTGACGATACATAACGCATTCCCAGACAGAGGCTTCAAGCCATGAAACTCAATTACTACCCCGAAACCGATTCGCTCTACATCGATCTGTCGGAGAAGCACAGCGCAGAGAGCCGCGAAGTTTCCGAAGGAATCATTCTTGACTACGATGTGGCCGGAAATTTGGTCGGGATAGACATTGACAATGCAAGCCGAAAAGTTCAGTTAAAGCAACTTGTTCTGAGTAACTTTCCATCGCAAGTTACAACCGTAGCTGCATAACTGGCTGCGTCTGACCAAAACTGGTCACTGTGGCGGATGTGAAGAAGATGACTACGCCCAGGGGTTGATCAGCTCTATCGGCAAGGCGCTGAAATCCCGGGTGTTGCGAGTTGCAAGCCGGCCCCGGTTGGCTTGGGTGATAGCCGCAATCATGCCGTCTGGCGCGGATAATCTGAATCCGGCTCGAACCGCCTCTCCCATGAGTTCTCCGTAAACCATAGCCGCCTGTTCAGTGAACGGAAAGATCCGGTCGGCAAAACGGCCACGCCAGCCATCCAGTCCTTCTTGCAGCTGTGCAGAGCGTTCGTCCGGTCTTATCTTGACTATGGCAAAGGCACATCGCCGATTCAGTTCACGATAAAACTCTGCCGCACTGCCGGTTCTGTGGTGGCCACCAGTTTCTGATGGTTCTTCAGAACATAATGATGCTATTATTATGATGTTTTGATGTTTTGATGTCTGGATAGAATTATGAGAACGACGCTAACCGTTGATGATCGCGTGGGGAAAGCCCTCAAGGAACTGGCTCACCGCTCGGGCAAGAGCTTCAAACAGGTGGTGAACGAAACCCTCGAACGCGGCCTTGCTGCCAGTAGATCCACCCGTAAGGAACCCTATCGTGAGCGGCCCACGCGACTTGGCGAGGCCCGTGTTGGCTATGACCTGACCAAGGCCCTTTCCCTGGCCGCGGCGCTTGAGGATGAAGAAATTCTGCGCAAGATCGAGCAGCGCAAATGATGTTGGTAGACGCCAACCTGTTGATC
Source organism: Lysobacterales bacterium (assembly GCA_031362985.1). Taxonomy (GTDB): domain Bacteria; phylum Pseudomonadota; class Gammaproteobacteria; order Xanthomonadales; family SZUA-36; genus SHZL01. The sequence goes on from JANLTO010000176.1 coordinate 1,939, forward strand.
TATGCAGTCGATGCCGATTCGCCTCACCATGCCCGGGTACGGACGTGGTGGGAAGCTCTGTTGAGCGGCCCGGACAACGTTGGCCTGCCTTGGCTGGTTCTGTTGGCCTTTGTCAGGATTACCACCCACGCCCGCATCATGCAGCACCCCATGGCAGTGGACGATGCCCTGGAATACGTGGAGCGCTGGCTGAGCGTACCGGGCGTTACCGTGGTTGATGCACCGCCCGGTATGTATCCCCAGCTGGCAGCCGAGTTGCGTACCTCTGGGACCGGCGGCAACCTCACCAACGACACCTTTTTAGCCGTGCTCGCACGAGCGCTGGATGCCATCCTCTGTTCTGCGGACAACGACTTCCGTCGGTTCAAGGACCTGCAACTCTACAACCCCATAAGCGACAAGAATGTCTGAGCGGTGTAGAGAATCTGGAATAAGCCGTTCTCGACCCACCGCGCGCACCCTCGCTATGGACGCTGGTGAGAAATGCGGGCTCAGACCCCAATGGCACTGGCTTAAGCACAAATGACGAGTCGGAAACCATTGTACTTGCGGGCAGAGTGCCATATATTTATAGTATATAGCATTGTCGCGAGAGGAGCTTTGTATGAGCAAAACGACCGGTACCGTTTTTGAGAACAACCGCACCCAGTCGGTTCGACTGCCGGTGGAAACCCGATTCCCCAAATCGGTTAAGCGAGTCAATGTTCGGGTGCGGGGTAATGAGCGCATTCTGACTCCCGCCGACCAGACCTGGGACAGCTTTTTCCTGGGCGAGGTCTGTGTGAGCGACGATTTTATGCAAGAGCGCGCCGATCAGTTCCAGCCCGAGCGAGAGCCTCTCTGAAGGATTTCTGATGCTCAAATACATGCTCGATACCAACATTGTTATCTACATCATCAAGCGGCGGCCGCGGAGCGTATTGGAGACGTTCAACCAGCGGTCGGGGCAACTGTGTATCAGCTCGATCACTCTGGCAGAGCTGCACCATGGCGTCGAAAAAAGTGACCAGGTCAGCCGTAATCTTGCCGTGCTTGAGGACTTTACCTCGCGTCTGGAAGTATTGCCCTACTCGGCGGAGGCGGCGGCCCAGTATGGTGATATTCGCGCCGACCTGGAAAGAAAGGGGGAGGTGATTGGCGTCAATGACCTGCATATTGCCGGCCATGCCCGATCCGAAGGGCTTGTTCTTGTGACCAACAATGAAAGGGAGTTTGCACGTGTAGCCGGGCTTAGGGTCGAAAACTGGCTATGAGCTTGTCCAGGCGGTTGAAGGTAACGATGACCGCAACGGTGTTGCTGCCCATGCGGGTTAAACCGGCTTGACAAAAAAGGTGGGAATGGGTTGTTTGTTATGCCTTAGCCGCAGAAACTCATCCGCAGCCACCAGCGCTTCGCCGATGGTGACATCCATGTCCAGATAGCGGTAGGTGCCGAGGCGGCCGAGGAAAGTAACGTGGTTTTCGACCTGTGCACGCTCGACGTATTTGCGCAGCATAGATTTTTCTTCCACCAGGCGGATCGGGTAGTAGGGGATATCATCCGGCTCACAAGCCCGGCTGTATTCCTCAAAGCAAATGGTCTGGTCGTGTTCTTCCCAGGGTGAGAAGTACTTGTGTTCGCTGATGCGCGTGTACGGCACCTCTGCGTCGCCGTAGTTCATGACAGCACAGCCCTGCAAGTCGCCGTCGGCGCGGATTTCTTTGAAATCCAGGGTGCGGTAGGCCAGTCGCCCCAACTGATATTCAAAATAGGCATCTATGGGCCCGCTGTAGAACAGGTGGTCGTATTGATCTTTCCGCTCGAGCGTGAACATTGTATTCAGGTGCACTTTGATGTTTTCGTGGTCCAGTATTTTTTCCACTATGGGTGTGTAGCCATGCTCCGGCATGCCTTGGTGAGGATGGGAAAAATAGTTATCGTCGTAATTAAAACGGACCGGCAGGCGCTGGAGAATACTGGCCGGTAGTTGCCTGGGATCACAGCCCCATTGCTTGAGCGTGTAACCTTTGAAAAAAACTTCATAGAGCTCTTTGCCAACGAACCGCAGCGCTTGTTCCTCGAAATTCTGCGGATCTTCGATGCTGAGGTCGGCTTGCTGCTCGATAAACGCTTTGGCCTCGTTGGGTGAAAAGGTTTTGCCAAAGAACTGGTTGATGGTGAGCAGGTTGATGGGCAAGGTAAACACCCGGCCCCGAGCCGTGGTTTTAACTCGATTGGTGTAAGGCATGAAGCGGGTGTAGCGGTTGAGGTACTGCCACACCCGCTCGTTGTCGGTGTGGAAAATATGCGGCCCATACTTGTGGACCATAACGCCGGTTTCGGGGTCCCGCTCCGTATGGCAGTTACCGGCTACGTGCGGCCTGCTGTCGAATACCGCAACACGTATTCCGGCCTCGGCCAATTCACGGGCTACTACCGCCCCGGAAAAACCTGCTCCTACAATTGCAATTTTGCTTATTTTTTTCATCACCGCAGATTCGTGACCGTCCTGTGGCGGCTCGAAACAAGGGGTGATTATTGACGACCTCGTTAATCATGTCGAGTTTAATGCTTCGGCTCGTGGCCAGCAGCATTGAACAGAACGGGTTATCTTTTTGCCTGGTCTTCAGAGCGGGGACTGGCTGACTGACTTGAAAAGTGTATATTGACGTGTGTCACGTGACGCGTTATGCTCTTTTGCATGATCAAGACTTTCGCAGATCGGCACACGCAGGAATTGTATGCCACCGGGAAGTCAAAACGATATCCGGCCAATATCGTCAAACGAGCCGCCCGCAAGCTTGAGTACATAGATTTGGCCATGGGACTCAATGATTTGAAAGTTCCGCCCGGTAATCGTATGCATGCCCTCGAGGACGATCGGAAGGGACAGCACTCGATTTCGGTCAACGACCAGTGGCGCATCTGCTTCCGGTTTATTGACGGCGACGCCTATAACGTGGAGATCTGTGACTATCACTGAGGTGGCATAGGATTATGAGTATAGCTAACACGATTGGAATGAAGCGCCGGCCAACCCATCCCGGCGAGATGCTTCGGGAGGATTTCATCCCGGACTACGGCCTCACCGTCTCCAGCATGGCGGCGTCCCTGGGCGTTTCGCGACAGTCAATTAATGAACTGCTACGTGAGCGCCGGGCGGTGAGTTCTGAAATGGCGCTCAGGCTCGCGCGCCTTTTTGGAAACTCACCGGAATTCTGGTTGAATGCCCAGCGCGCTGTTGACCTTTGGGACGCGGCTCAGACAATCAAGAAAGACGTTATGCGGATTCGCCCGCTCAATGCGGCCTAACAGGCTGCAGTTGGGCCAAAACTGGTCACCGTGGCGGATGTGAAAATCCTGTTGCTGACCTGTCGGCGATGATGCACTGGAATGCATATTGAAATATCCGTCGTGCCAGACTTGACCCGGCATCCATGGGTATTCAGGCGGGAGGATCCCGGCTCGGGGGCCGGGATGACGAAATAGAAGTAGAAGCTCTATGACACTTTTTGAACTACTGGAATCGGGCGGCTGGCCCGACACAAAGGCCATACTGTTGTGGAGCTATCCGGATGTAGCTGAATCCCTGGATGACTATCGGCTGGTATTGGCTAAGCTCCGAAAACTTGCACCCATCGAATCGAATATGCGGATTATTCTCCGGCAAACGATCAGAGAAGGACTGGATGATGAACCGTTTGTTGAAGTCGTGGGACGAAACGGGCAGTTGAACCGCGATCAGTGTGACTTCAAGTGCTTCCAGGATTCGGTGGATGCAGAGTATGCAAACGCCGAAACCGATTTCTCGCTTTCCTTGGAACCCTGGGAGCAGTGGCTGGGGATGCGGATAGACGCTGGCACCTTGGATGAATTTGCAGCGCCTCAGATAGTTGCGTATTGCCTTTGGGATATGACCTTTCACGGCTTTGAACAATGGCAAGTGCAGGAAACAATGGATGAAATCAAGCGTCGCGTGGATGAAATTGATGCGATGACCGAAGAAGAAAGGGAGGGAAAACTCATCCCGATGGAAGAGGTCATGAGGAAGTTGGAGTGGTCGAATAAGAAACAATGACACCGGCCTTCGTGAAGTCCCGTGTCAGAATGGCTTCACTGGATCAATCCCGCACTTTGCCCCAATGGTTTATTCTGGTTTGTGACGTGAGATATCCAAATCGCAGCGTGGTTCGCGGAGAGTAGATTCATGACCAAACAAGCCAACGCACTCCTCGTCATCCTGGTCGGCTTCCTGTTGGCCTACTGGCTGCGCTTCGGCTACGTTTCGTTGCCACAGGCTTATCTTATTGCGCTGTTGGTCACTTTATTGATCTCCTCCATCGTGCTCCCCGCCACCGGCGCCTTTCGCCAGGAATTTGAATGGGCCATCATGCGCAAACTGCGGCGCCTGGTCGCGGGCTGGGCGGTCGTTGTGCTGATGCTCATCAGCATGGCAGCCATGCTGAAAGTGACCGACAATTATTCGCGTATCTGGTTTGGATCGTGGGTGCTGATCACTGCTGCCGGGCTGATCATCGTAGTGCTCATTACCCACGCGGCAGCGCTGCGTGAGCGCCGGCAGGTTCAACAGGCACGCCGGGTGGTGCTGGTGGGGGCGGGTGAGGCAGCGGCACGGGTGGAACACCTGCTGCGGGATGATCCGGCCACCCGTATGAACCTGTTGGCCTGTTTTGGTCAGGCCTGGTCGACCAGCGCCGTTTTGCCGCTGGAGACCCTGCCTGGCTTCATCCAGGAGCACAAAATTCAGGAGGTATGGATTGCCACTCCGTGGAAAGACAAGTCACTGCTGGATTCCGCTCTGAATGCCCTGCGTGAAAGCGTAGTAGATATCAACGTCATTCCCGACATGCATCAGTATCGTTTATTGAACCAAAGCATCAGCGAATGGGGTGGGTTACCGGTGATCAGCCTGGCAGGCACATCGATGACCAAAGCCGAACAACGTCTAAAGGCGATTTTTGACTGGGTTCTGGCGCTGGTGCTGGTGCTCCTTTTGGCCCCACTGTTCCTGATCGTTGCCTTACTGATCCGCGTGACCAGTCGCGGTCCAGTGTTCTTCCGCCAGAAGCGGCACGGCCTGGGTGGCGAAGCCATCGACATCTTCAAGTTCCGAACTATGGTCGTGCACCAGGAACCCGAGGGCCAACTCTCCTACGCGTCAAAGCACGATCCGCGAATTACCAAGATCGGCCGTTTCCTGCGCCGTACCAGTCTTGACGAACTGCCACAATTATTTAATGTGCTTAAGGGCCAGATGTCGATGGTCGGGCCGCGTCCGCAACCAATAGAACACAACCAACTCTACCAGTCCCGCATTCCAAAGTATGTGCTCCGCCATAAGGTCAAGCCTGGCTTGACCGGTTGGGCGCAGGTCAATGGTCTGCGCGGCGAAATCGTCAATAAGCAACAGATGGAGCTGCGTGTAGAACACGACCTTTGGTACATCCAGAACTGGTCACTATGGCTGGATGTGAAGATCCTGCTCCTCACACCCTTTGTTCTGCTGCACCGCAATGCGTATTGATGCCAGTGACGCTCACCACTTGACCAATGCGACAACCTCTTCGCCGGTCTTGCCGTTGAGATATGCGGCCAGCTTGGCCCGGTCTCGTTTGGCTTCGATGTAATACACCATCAGGTAATCGATCGCGTTGGTCAGTGTTGTGAATTCGTCTTTTGTGGTCTTGGTCTTGATGGTGGCGAGGCTTTGATCAAACGCTTCCAGGCTGGTGCCATCGACCGGAATCTGCATACCTTGGCCGAATTTGGGCGTAGGAGATTTAACCTCAGGCGCTGATTCGGGCAACGCCGGGGGTGCGGCCGTCAAAGCGGTGGCGTTTTCGGCAGTTTCTTCCGGCGTTGTTGCAGTGGTGGTGTTGGCCAGAGCGTAGTTCAGGCCAAGCGCCAGCGCCAACACACTTCCAAGTATACTTTTTATTGTCTTCATTTTTATCCTCTTTGATTCTGTTGATTACGGGCTTTGATCCAGGCCGTTAATTGGCAGCGGTTCGACCTGCATTCCATGTAATAAATTCCCGTAGAAACGTTTTCACGAAAAATTGGATCCTGACGCGCGCAGCACTTTGTACCCACTGCCGGATTCGAGCTGATCGACGCGGCCGAATTGTTCAGCCAGCCATGCTTCGTAGGGCAGGTGGTTATTGCTCACCAGCAGCATTTTACCCTGTTTGCTGAGCACACTGCGCGCCTGGGCAAAGAAGCGGTGGGCAATACCATAGTCCGACACAACTCCGCGGTGGAAGGGCGGATTGCTCACGATCCAGTCAAAGCGCTGCCGGACTTCCGCCAACCCGTCCGAGGGCAGGAGTTCCGCTTGCAATCCGTTGGCAAGCAAGGAGAGGCGCGCGGACTCCAGGGCAAGGGCCGAATCGTCGAGCAGAGTAAGGCGTAGCTCCGGGTTCTTCACCAGCAGCGACAAGCCGATCACCCCGATACCACATCCGAAATCCAGTATCCGGCCCTTGGGAGCATTTTTTCCTTTGAGTTGGGCCAAAGCCTGCAGCAGGACTTCGGTGCCACGGTCCAGGCGGCCATGCGCGAAAACACCCGGCAGGGATACCATGCGTAGCCGGGCGGAGGGGATGTCGAGAGCCCACTTGTGAATATAGGATTCCAGCCGGAATTCCTCGGGCGGGGCGGGGGATTGAGCCCGGTACAAGATGCAATGGCGAGCTGAATCCAGCTTGCGCACCGCGCCGAAAAATGATTCCAGGAGCTTGCCTGCCGACTTGATGCCGGACTGGTTTTCTCCGACCAGCCACAAACACCCTTGCGCAGGCATGGCATGGGACAGGAAGTGCAGGAGCATTTCCAACCGTTCCTTTTCCCTGGGCTGGAACAAGATGACTTGATCGGGGATGATCTGGCCGGGGCTGATGAGGCCGGGTAAGGCCGCAAGGTCCGGTACTACTCCGAAGCCGGCTTTGGCGCCGTTATTGAAGAACCAGCGGCTGGCGCCAAAATCCTGGCTCCAGGTTGACACGTCATGCCCATGCGCCTCCAGCTCCTGAAACAAGGAATCCGCTGGCGGGTTCATTAGCAAAACTTTGCCCGGCCGCATCTGCGCCAGGCAACGCATGATCAGCTCGCTGGTGCGCTGCATAGCTGCGTGCTTCCGGGGCAGGCCAGGGTCAGGCGCCAACCGCCAGTGAGCCGGCGAGGTCGTAGTCATCTGCCGATTCGATCAGCACTTGCACCAGCGCGCCAGGTTTGAGCGCATTGGGTTTATGCGTGGCGGGATCACGAATGCTTACGATGCCATCAATTTCCGGCGCATCCGCCATGCTGCGGCCAATGGCCCGGCCGCCTTTTAGCACATCAATCAAAACGGGCTGGATGGTGCCAATTTTACGCTGCAGTCGATTGCGGCTGATGACGGCCTGGGTTTGCATGAACCGCTCCCAACGTTCCTGCTTGACTGCTTCGGGTACTGCTCCGTCCAGGGCGTTGGCGGCGGCTCCCGTCACCGGGGAGTACTTGAAGCAACCGACGCGATCCAGTTGTGCGGCTTCCAGAAAATCGAGCAGTTCAGAAAACTGCGCTTCAGTTTCCCCCGGAAAGCCCACAATAAAGGTGCTGCGGATGGTAAGGTCCGGGCAAATTTCCCGCCACCGGTTGATTCGTTCCAGATTGTTCTCCGCAGCAGCGGGACGGCGCATGCGCTGCAATACTTCCTTGCTGCCGTGCTGGAACGGAATATCGAGGTAGGGCAGTATTTTCCCTGCGGCCATCATGGGAATGATTTCGTCCACGTGCGGATAAGGGTAGACATAATGCAGGCGCACCCAGGCACCGAGACTGCCCAGCCCCTCGCACAGTTCCTTCATGCGCGTGCGTATCGGCCGGCCGCCCCAAAAATCGAGCTTGTATTTCAGGTCCACCCCGTAAGCCGACGTATCCTGCGAAATCACCAGTAATTCTTTCACTCCGGCCGCCACCAGTCGCTCGGCTTCATCCAGCACTTCCCCCACCGGCCGGCTGACCAGCTTGCCGCGCATGGATGGAATGATGCAAAAGCTGCATTTGTGGTTGCAGCCTTCAGAAATTTTCAGGTAAGCGTAGTGGCGCGGGGTGAGTTTGATGCCAATGTTGTTGCGCGACGCGGGGTCACCGCGCGCAGGAGGCACCAGGCTGGTGAAGGGGTCATGCGTGAGCGTGGGCGGGGCATGCTGGTGCACGGCGCTGACCACGGCCTCGTACTGCTGTGGCCCGGTTACGGCCAGCACCTTGGGATGAACCGAACGGATGTCGTCAGCATTCTTGCCCAGGCAGCCGGTCACGATGACCTTGCCGTTCGCTTCCAGCGCCTCACCGATGGCCTCCAGTGATTCGTGCCGGGCGCTGTCAATAAAACCGCAGGTATTGACCACCACGACGTCCGCGCCGGCATAGTCCGGGCTGATGTCATAGCCATCAGTGCGCAGTTGGGTGAGTATGCGCTCGGAGTCAACCAGCGCCTTGGGACAACCCAGGCTGACAAATCCGACCCTGGGTTTGCGTGGCAGGCCCAATTTGTTCACATCTGCCATGCTCACATCAGGCCCAGTCAATCGTCAATATCCGGCTCGAAAAACAGCCAGCGCACCGAGTCGAAACGTGCGCGAAAAGCGGCTTCAACGGTGTTGATGGTCTGCACCAGTGCCAGGTCCGAGTCCTGTTTCGCCATGCGCGCCTTGATTGCTACCATGACATCAGGACCAAATTGCAGGGTTAAAAGACTGTACACGTGCTCAACCTCGGGACGGTCAGCCAGAAGTTGTCGCATCTGCTGCACAACTTGCGGATCTGCGCTTTGCCCGATCAACAAGGCCTTGATTTCTACGGAGATAAAGAAGGCGACCACAATCAACAAGACACCGATGGCAATAGTGCCCATGGCGTCCCACGTTGTGTTACCAGTTAACAAGGTAAGCGTGATGGCCAGGAACGCAAGCACCAGGCCGGCAAGAGCCGCCACGTCTTCGCCAAACACCACAATCAGGGCACTGGTGCGGCTCTCGCGAAACCAGCGCAGCAGGTTTCGACCGCCGCGCTCCTTATTGACTTCGCGCATGCAACCCCACAGTGACACTGACTCCGCCACGATGGCAAATAACAAGACGCCAATGGCAATCCATGGGTAACTCAAAGGGCTGGGGTGGTTGAGCTTGTGGAAGCCTTCGTAGAGTGAAAACATTCCTCCGATGGAGAACAGGATGATAGCCACGAGGAAAGACCAGAAATAAATACTTTTACCGAAGCCCAGGGGATGATCCTCAGTGGGCGCCTGCCGGGCTTGTTTCAGCCCCAGCACCAGCAACAACTGGTTTCCGCTGTCGGCCAGTGAGTGAATCGTTTCAGCCAGCATGGCCCCTGAGCCGGTAAACAGGGCCGCAACGCCTTTGGCGACGGCAATGGCCAAATTGGCAAAAAAGGCAAACAGGATGGATTTAAGGGAATTGGGGGCCGACATGGTTAAACGGATATCCGCAAAACGGGTAACAAGCGGCGATTATGCGGCTTGGGCTTGCAGCTAACAAGCGCGGGCCTTTACTTGGGTTACCATCCACCCTGGGCAATCAATCCAGAGGGCATGTGCATGGGACGCTGGCGTCCTCCACCCGAGCAAAGCAGCCCCTACATCACGGCAGCAGGCGCACAGGCGCTCAAAACAAACCTTGCCGAGCTATGGCATTTGCGTCGCACTGATGTTGTCCCGGCACTGCGTGCTGCTGCGGCAGAGGGCGATCGTTCGGAAAACGCCGAGTACATTTATCGCAAGAAGCAGCTGGGCGAGATCGATCGGAAAATCCGCTATTTGAGTAAGCGTCTTGATGTCATCAAAGTGGTTGATCGTGTTCCAGCCAATCGCAAGCGGGTATTTTTTGGGGCCTGGGTCACCATTGAGGACGGGCAGGGCAAGGAACACGAGTACCGGATTGTCGGTGCCGACGAATCCGATGCAGGCAAACGGTTTATCTCGATAGATTCACCACTGGCGCGGGCTTTGCTGGGAAAGGAAATTGACGATTCAGTTTCGGTCAAGCTACCTGGCGGGGCTGAAAGCTTCGACCTGGTTGCCATTCGCTACGAAGCATAAAAAACCTGTCAGGAAATTTACCGCTCGCCCTTGAAAAAGAAGCGTGAATTCCCATCTTGTAGTTGCGGGTGCCGCAAGGGCTCGCAGGCGCTTCCGGCCGCAAGGCGGAGGTTTTTAACTTAGGGAACCGCTGATCAATTCGTGCCAGAATTAATCAGAGGCTCCCTGGCACCGAATTGCTTCACTGGAGAATGCGGTAATGACTACTTTTGATTTTTCACCTTTGTTTCGCACCACCATCGGCTTCGACCGCCTGGCGTCCATGCTCAATGCAGCCCATCGCCCCGAGCAGGCCGGCGGATACCCCCCTTACAACATCATCTCCCGCGCAGAAAACAGCTACCAGATTACCATGGCTGTTGCTGGTTTTGCCGAAAATGAGTTAAAAATAACCAGCGAGCTCAATCAATTAGCGGTTATTGGTGAGAAAAAAGATGATGCTGAAATCGGCGCCGATCAGTACCTGTATCGCGGTATTGCCACGCGTTCCTTTGAGCGGCGTTTCAACCTCGCGGACCACGTCCGGGTTACCGGCGCGAGGCTGGATAATGGTCTTTTGCACATCGATCTCGAGCGCGAACTTCCTGAAGTGATGAAGCCGCGCACCATTGCCATTGAGTCTACTAAAAACCTGCTGGAAGGAAAGGCGCAGAGTAAAGCTGCCTGATCCTGGTAACGGTGTCAAAGAGGAGAGGGGCGCCACCCGGCGCCCCTCTTTGTTGCCCTAAGCAGCATTACCCCCAAGCAGCATTAAACTGGGCAGCGCCCGGCCTCGCCCTGGCGGTCTTGACGCGGTATCGTAGGTTTCGAACCAGGCAGCGACACAGGCACCAATGAAAAACATTCTGTTTTGGCCCTACCAGATATACGTGTGGCTGGTTTTCATACCTCTGGCAGCCATGGTGACTCTCGCCAGCGGTTTGCTCACTGCATTGTTTTCGATACTGGTGAGCCCCCGCTTCGGCAGTCGCTATTTTGCAGCGCCCTGGGCGAGGATTCTGGCTTTTTTTACCCCCATGCGGGTCACCGTCAAGGGCGCGGAAAATGCGCAACGATCCAGATCCTACGTGGTGGTGTGCAACCATCAGAGCCAGTACGACATTTTGCTGGTCTACGGCTATCTGGATCTCGATCTGAAGTGGGTGATGAAACAGGAGTTGCGCAAGATTCCGGGTGTCGGCATCGGCTGTGAGAAAGCCGGTCACATTTTTGTCGACCGGAAAAACCCGCGCCGTGCGCGCGCAGCTGTCAGTGCTGCGCTGGATCGACTGGGGGATGGCGTTGGTATCCTTTTTTTCGCCGAGGGCACCCGCAGCCTTGACGGCAGGCTGCAAGCGTTCAAGAAAGGTGCGTTCCGGCTGGCCATAGAGCAGGAATTACCCGTATTGCCGGTAACGTTGCTGGGAACGCGCGACATCCTGCCAGCCAAAACCCTGCGCCTGTTTCCTGGCCGCGGCACAATGATCATCCACCCCGCCATTGAGACCAAAGGCATGGGCTCCGGGCAAGTGGATGGTCTGATGGCCCAGACACGGGAAACCATCGCGTTTGCCATGCCTGCCGGGTCGTGTCCTGAGTCTTATTAGCCCATGTCAGCCCGGTTGCCAAGCCACGATGCGCAAAGCCTGCACAAAGCCAAGGCCAGCTTTCGCATTGCATTGAAAGTGGCAGTCTGGCTGGTCGCGTTGCTGTGGGCCATATTCCTGGTGGATTACCTGTTTGATTTGCAATTGGGCCGGTTCGGGCTGCGGCCTGGTTCGGCTTCCGGCCTGCTCGGCATAATTACCGCGCCATTGCTGCACGATGGCCTGGGGCATTTGTTTAACAACAGCGTTCCCCTGCTGGTCGCAGTAACGGCATCCCTGTACCTTTATCCCACTGCCGCATTGCGCGCCATTCCGGTGATCTGGCTGGGTTCGGGCCTGCTGGGATGGGTCATTGGCAGACCGAGTATCCATATTGGAGCAAGTGGCTTGCTCTATGGCTTACTGGCCTTCGTTTTTGTCAGCGGCGTGCTGCGGCGGGACCTGCGTTCCATTTCCGTTTCCCTGCTAATCGCATTCATGTACGGCGCCATGATTTGGGGCGTTTTCCCGATCCGGCCCAACATGTCGTGGGAATTGCACCTGTGTGGGGCAATCCTGGGTGTGCTGCTGGCATGGATCTATCGCACTGCGGATCGGGTTCCGGTCAAGCGCTATGCCTGGGAGTTCGATGACAGCGTTCCCGAATGGTACCCTGAGAGCAGGGATGAGGAGTTTGAGCTGCCGGGAGGCAAGGACACATCACCCCCGAAAGACCCGACAAATGGTCACCTTTAGCAGGTGACGCCCCAGGAAACATAGTCCTAAAGATGATTAAAAAAGTATTCTATTCTATTGTTATTGCAATAGTATTTTTTCTATTGATCAGTTTTATTTTGCCCAGGACTGTGCATGTGGAACGCAGCGTGGACGTAGACCGGCCCGCATCCACTGTGTTTGCGCTGGTCAATGGGTATGACACCATCAAGACCTGGTCGCCGTGGGCAAGCCGCGACCCTTGGGCGGTTTATACCCTTTCCGGTCCGGCCAACGGGGTCGGGGCACGCCTGGAGTGGGATGGTGACCCCAGGCTTAGCGGTAAAGGGTGGCAGGAAATTACCGAAAGCGTGCCGTATAGCCTGGTTCGGATGCAGCTCAAATTCGCTCAACAGGGCATGGCAACCGCCTATTTCAGCATTCAGGACCAAGGCGGATCCTCGACCCTTACCTGGGGCTTTGATGCCGATCTGACCAAGGACCAAAGTCTCGCAGGTGGAATGGTGGCGCAGTATTTTGGTCTCTTGTTCGACCGCTGGATCGGGGGCGACTACGAAATCGGGCTGGCCAACATAAAAGCCCTGGCTGAATCTCTGCCTAATGTAGATTTTTCAGGGCTTGAAGCCGAAGTGGTCGACGCCGCGCCGATGGACATCCTGTTTATCCAAAGTGACAGCAGCCAGGATCCCGTTGATCTTGCCGGCACTTTGGCTTCCGCTTATCAGGAAATAACGTCCTTTATGGCGGAAAACGATATACAACTAGCGGCGCAGCCAATGACCATCACGCGGGCATGGAGCGAGAACGGCTATGCTTTCGATGCCGCCATACCCGTGGTCATGAAAGACGTCATCCTGACCGGGAATATACAGGCCGGCCAGTCACCCAGTGGTCCTGCCGTACGGGTGATACATCGCGGCCCTTACGATCGCATGATGCCGACCTACGAAAAGCTCAGCGCCTACATGGCCGCAAACGGCTTGCGCGAAGGGACGGTGTCTTGGGAGCACTACATCTCCGACCCGGGAAAGACACCAGGAAATGAATTAGTTACCTATATTTATTTTCAAATTGAATCTGACGCTGGCGGGCTGTAACACGATATTCGCGATACAAAATAAACAAGCCGGACAGCACCAGGATGGCGCTGCCCGCCCAGGTCTGCAGTCCAGGCAGATACCCCCACAAAAAATAGCCAAAAATGACGGCCCAAATCATGTGGGTGTAGTCGAAAGGCGCAACGATCGCCGCGGACGCCCGGCGAAAGGCTGCGGTGATGAGTATTTGCCCGCCGGTGCCAGTCAAGGCCAGGGCGACCAGCAATGGCCAGTCGTCGGAATTAACCGGCTTCCACCCTGGAATTGACAGCAGTCCTGCGCCCAATCCTACGAGCAGGATAAACCAGAAGGTGATGGAAAAAGTGCTGTCACTGCGTCCCAGGCCCCGCAGTAACAGCGACGAAACGGCATACAGGGTGACGGCGATCAGACCCATGACAGCTCCATACCCAAGCCACCCGCCCGCCGTGGGATTCAAAACAATAAGGACCCCCGAAAAGCCCACTACTGACGCCACAATTCGCGCCGTGCCCGCAGGTTCACCGAGCACCGGCCCTGACAGCAGGGTAATCAACAGCGGCGATGCAAAAAACAAAGCGTAGGCATCGGCCAACTGCATTTCCCGGAAACATTCACCCGTCGCATACAGCATGCCAATCCCCATTGCGGCCCGGGCGAGTTGGCCATACGGGTGGGCCGTTTTCAACTGACCCGTCCCGGACTTGAGCATCCAGACGAAAAATACCGGCATGGACAGTGCACAGCGGAAAAACACCACCTGCATACTGCTGTACGTTTCAACCAGTATCTTGAAGATCACATCCATGGTTGAGAACAGGAAAACCGAGATCAGCATGAGGCCAATGGCCTGGATGGGCGACTGGATTGGAGCTTGTTGTATATGGTTCATGCCGCGCAACACTGCTTCATTTTCGGAGCTTGAAATGGGCCAGCCCGCAGGATAGGTGGCAGCCGTGGTTTCTACCAGCGTTGTTTCACTTTCAAGAGGCTCGTCCATGGTCCGGGCAGCCCGGGTTGAACCACCAGTTGATGTAAACGCGCTTCGAATTCTTGCCGGTCAATTCGTTTTGCACCCATGGACATGAGGTGCGGGTTGGGCACCTGGCAGTCCAGCAGCCCGAAGTCCCAGGCGTGCAAGTGTTGGCACAAGGCAATCAGTGCGATCTTGCTGGTATCGGATTCCCGGCTGAACATGGATTCGCCAAAAAACATTCGCCCCAGGGCAATACCGTAAATACCGCCCACCAGGCCGGAATCGCGCCAAACTTCCACGCAATGCGCGTACCCTGCGGCGTGCAGGGCGCTATAGGCCTGCTGCATTTCCAGCGTGATCCACGTATCCGGCTGATCCTTTCGCGGCTCCGCGCAGGCACGTATCACCGCATCAAATGCAGTATCCGCTGCCACCCTGAACTCACCTTTGTTAAATCGCCTGCGCGTGCGGCGGGACACGTGGACCCGTTTAGGAAAGAGAACGCAACGGGGGCTGGGACTCCACCACAGTATGGGATCGCCCGTCGAATACCATGGGAAAATGCCCTGTCGGTAGGCCGCCAGCAAGCGCTCGGTCTCGAGTCCTCCGCCCCAGGCCAGTAAGCCTGCGGGTTCTGCCAGTGCCGTTGTGGTTGATGGGAATGACGTGCGTGGGTCGTCCGCAAGTTTTGGCAGGTGCAGTCGCGGAGGGCTCACAGCGCAAGCGGCGCCCTGAAGGGTTCGAGGTTTTCCAACTGCTGGCGGTAGTGCTCCATCCACGCAAGTTCCTTTTGCAGATAATCCGCAATGGCCTTGCGAAAAACAGCGTCGCGTACGTAGTGGAAAGAGCGGGTGGCTACCGGGATAAACCCCCGGCTGATCTTGTGCTCCCCCTGGGCGCCTGGTTCAAACACGGCGATGCCGTGCGCAATGCAATACTCGATGCCCTGGTGATAACAGGTTTCAAAATGCAGGCCAGGAACGGATTCCAGGCATCCCCAGTAGCGGCCGTAAAGACGACCGCCGCCCACCATGCAGAAACTCATGGCAATGGGCGCGTCGCCCCGCAGAGCCAGGACCACCAGCACGTTGTCGGGAAGGTCGTGCACCAGGCGGGCAAAGAATGCGGGGTTCAGGGCAGGGTGGTTACCGTGCTCCAGGAAGGTGGCCTGGTAGCAGGTGTTTACAAACTCCAGTTCGCCCTGGCTAAGATTGGTTCCGGCCCTGTATTCAAAACGCACACCTGCTTCCAGCACCAGCCTGCGATCGCGCTTGATGTTTTTACGCTTCTTCGAGCGTAGCTGCGCGAGAAATTCATCAAAGCTCTCGTAGTCACGGTTGGCCCAGTGGAACTGCCAGTCAGTACGAGCCAGCAAAGGCTCATGCCCCAACGCCGCCGCATCCGCCTCAAGCACAAAATTGCAATGCCAGGATGAAAGCTGCAAACGCTCGCATTCCGCCAACGCCAGTTGCACAAGCCGCCGGCGCAGGGCTGGTCCCCTGGGGTCGTCGCGCCGGACCAACAAACGTGGACCGGGCACCGGGGAGTAGGGCACAGCGGTCAACAATTTGGGGTAGTAGGCCCTGCCGTGTCGCTGGTACGCATCGGCCCAGGCCCAATCGAAAACAAATTCACCGTGGGAATGGGACTTCAGGTAACTGGGTGCGAAGGCGAGTAAACGTTCATCTTCGTACACAGCCAGGTGGTGGGCTTGCCAACCCGTCGCCGCAGAGACCGAACCGGAAGACTCCAGCGCGGCGAGAAAGGCAAAGGACACAAACGGGTTGTCCGCATGATCCAGTTCGTCCCAGGCCCGCTGGCCAATGATGGAAATGTCAGTAACGATGCGGGTTTCGACAGTTACCGGCAATGGGACTAGTGGCCCCTTACACGCCACTAACGTTTGCCTGACTGCTCATCCAGCCACCGTTCTGCATCCAGCGCCGCCATGCAACCAAATCCGGCCGAAGTAACCGCCTGCCGGTACACATGATCGGCGACGTCCCCCGCTGCAAACACACCGGGCACGCTGGTGGCCGTGGCAAGCCCGTCGGTGCCGCTCTTGATGGACAGGTACCCGTTTTTCATCTCAAGTTGTCCCTGGAATATCGTAGTGTTCGGTGCATGGCCCACGGCAATGAACACACCGCTTACATCCAGATCCTGCGTCGTGTCATCGCCGGTATGTCTGATGCGCAGACCATTTACGCCCTTTTCACTGCCCAGCACCTCGTCCACCGTGGCATTCCAGACAATCTTGATATTGCCGGTGCGGGCGCGTGCAAACAGCCGGTCCTGCATGATTTTTTCCGCGCGCAGGGTATCGCGCCGATGTACCAGGGTAACTTCGGCTGCGATATTGGACAGGTAAAGCGCTTCCTCCACGGCCGTGTTACCGCCGCCGACCACGGCGACTTTTTGCCCCCGGTAGAAGAAACCGTCGCAGGTGGCGCAGGCTGACACGCCTTTGCCCTTGAATGCCGCCTCCGATTCCAGGCCCAGATACATGGCGCTGGCTCCGGTGGCAATGATCAGCGCATCTGCCGTGTAGATTCCGCTATCGCCTTCGAGCCGGAACGGGCGCTGGTTCAGCTTCGCAGTATGGATGTGATCGAACACGATTCCGGTCTCGAAACGTTGCGCGTGATGCAACATCCTGTGCATGAGGTCAGGGCCTTGCAGGCCTTCAGCGTCACCCGGCCAGTTGTCCACGTCGGTGGTCGTGGTCAGCTGCCCACCTTGCTCCAGGCCGGTTATAACCAGCGGCTTGAGATTGGCGCGTGCCGCGTAGATCGCGGCAGTGTAGCCAGCCGGACCAGAGCCGAGAATGAGAAGGCGGCTGTGCTTTACATCGCTCATGTATAATTATCCTTATTATTTCAGTAAGTCTATGGTAGCTATGTGGGTGCCGGCGAAACAATATCAACCTGAAGAGGTATTCCAGTTTGGCGCAAGTGCAAAAAAAACCGGGTAGTGCGCTCATTTCTGACGGGCGCTTGCGTCGCAGACTCGGCGAAAGTTTTTTCATTCTCAGCGTGTTATTGGCAGTTTTCCTCATTGCATGCCTGGCCACCTATTCACCCACAGACCCGGGCCCGTTCAATGCCTATTCTTCCCCGGACGTGCAGAACATAGGACGATTGCTGGGAGCGTGGTCGATAAACTTCTTTCTCTTTCTAAGCGGCTACCTTGCGTGGAGTATGCCCGCCGTGCTGATCTTCCTGGGCTGGCTGGCGTACACTCGCTCGAATACGCCGGCGGAGGAAACCAGCCTGCTTGATTGGCTGGCGTATCTCACCGGCCTGGTATTGTGCATTTTTTCCGCAACCGGTTTGTTGCATATGCATGCCGTGCCACCTGCGGGTGCAATGCCGGCGGGAGGGGGCGGTGTCATCGGCTTGCAGATCGCCATGCCCTTGCTGCAATTCAGCGGTGCACTGGGTTCCACGCTGTTTCTGCTTTCCATGTTGTTGGTGGGACTGACCTTATTTACCGGCATCTCCTGGTTTGCCGTTATGGATACCACCGGTCGTTACACACTGGCAGGGGTGGACGGCCTGACCAAAGCGCTGCTCGGCATGCGTGACTGGTTTGCCGGCCGGCGCGCCAAGGCGCAGCGCGTGGAAGTGCGCAAAGCGGACACCGTGCGGCAGAAAAACAAACCCAAGCCCCGCATTGAACCGCAATTGATTGAAGAAGCGCCACCACCCAGCCAGAGAACCATCCGCGAGCGGCAGCAGCCACTCTTCAAAAACCTTCCGGAGGGTTCGCTGCCACCCCTGGAGCTGCTGGATTCGGTGCCGGACCAGGCTCCCGGCTACAACAAAGAGACGCTGGAAGCATTATCACGCCAGGTTGAACTGAAGCTGGCGGATTTCGGCGTGCAAGTCGATGTGGTGGCGGTGCACCCCGGCCCGGTGATCACGCGGTTTGAGCTGCAGCCGGCGGCAGGCATCAAGTCTGCACAGATTTTCGGCCTCGCAAAAGACCTGGCGCGTGGTCTCAGCGTAATCTCGGTGCGCATTGTCGAAGTTATTCCCGGTAAATCCACTATTGGCCTGGAAATTCCCAACTCGACCCGGCAGGTGGTTTATCTTTCGGAAATCCTTAAATCCGAAGCGTATGACAAGTCCTCATCGCCCCTCACCCTGGCGCTGGGTAAAGGCATTTCTGGCCGACCGATGATAGCGGACATTGCCCGCATGCCGCATTTGCTGGTTGCCGGTACCACCGGTTCCGGTAAATCCGTGGCACTCAACGCGATGATCCTGAGCCTGGTGTACAAAGCCACGCCGGAGCAGGTTCGCCTGATCATGATCGACCCCAAGATGCTGGAACTGGCTGTGTACGACGGCATCCCGCACCTGCTGACCCCGGTGGTCACGGACATGAAGGAAGCTGCCAATGCCTTGCGCTGGTGCGTGGCCGAAATGGAGCGCCGCTACCGTTTGATGGCGACCCTCGGAGTGCGCAACCTGTCCGGATTCAACCGCAAGGTGCGCGATGCCAGGGATGCCAGCAAACCCATAAAGGACCCGCTGTGGCCGCCCGAATTGCTGGCCTCGGGACAGCCTGCGCCGGAGCTCGAGTCCTTGCCCTACATCGTGGTCGTGATCGACGAGTTTGCCGACATGATGATGATCGTCGGCAAGAAAGTAGAAGAATTAATCGCCCGGCTGGCGCAAAAAGCCCGTGCGGCCGGTATCCACCTCGTGCTGGCTACGCAGCGGCCGTCAGTGGATGTGATTACCGGCCTGATCAAGGCCAATATTCCGGCACGTATTGCCTTCCAGGTGTCATCCCGCGTGGACTCGAGGACCATCCTTGACCAGATGGGAGCCGACCAGTTGCTGGGTCATGGCGATATGCTTTACCTGCCGCCGGGTTCGTCTTTGCCGGAGCGTATTCACGGCGCCTTCGTTGATGACCACGAGGTGCATGCCGTGGTGAAATACCTCAAGCAGTTTGGCGAACCTAACTACCTCGAAGATGTCCTTGATGATACGCAAATCACTATTGATGGCATGTCCATCGGTGCCACCGGATTGCCGGAAGCTGTGAGTGGGGGGCAGGACGAGCTGTACGACCAGGCAGTGGCGATTGTCACTGAGACACGACGCGCATCCATCTCCAGCGTGCAGCGGCAGTTGCGCATAGGCTACAACCGGGCCGCCCGCCTGGTCGAAGAAATGGAGGCGGCAGGAATTGTCAGTCCGCCCGAGCACAACGGGCAGCGGGAAGTGCTGGCAGCAGCGGCGCCGAAAGACTGAGCCCCAAACGCTGAACCCGAATAGCTGAACCCGTGTACATGAACTCCAGGCTCTGCAACCAGGGCAGCGAGAACCGAAGCCCGGACGCCGAAATACGCACGAAAGGACTATAAATTGAGCAGGATTTTTTCGATCAGTACCATCCTTGCCCTGCTGTTGGCCGGGTTCTCTGCACACTTGGCAGCCCAGTCGGCCGCGCGTGACCAGTTGGTGGTTTTTGCCACAAACTTGAACACACTTTCCGCCAGTTTTAAACAAACCGTGTTCGGCACTGACGGCGAGGTACAGGACGAAAGTGCAGGCCAGTTATGGCTGTTGCAACCCCACTATTTCCGCTGGGAATACGGCGGTGAGTTTCCAGAACTGGTCGTGGCCGATGGCCTGCAAATCTGGGTTTACGATGAAGTCCTGGAACAGGTAACGATCAAGCCGCAAACTGATTTTGCCGCCGATTCACCGCTGAGCCTGCTAACCGATATCAGCACGCTGGATGAGCAATTCGAAGTACGCGAAGCCGGGGACATGGATGGCATGATGTTGCTTGAGCTGCGCGCCTTGAATGAACAGTCAGAGTTTGACCGCGTGCTGCTGGGCCTCAAGGACAATGAGCTCAGATTCATGACCATGGAAGATGCGTTTGGAATGCGTACAGAAATCCGTTTTTCCCAAGTCGAACGCAATCCCGAACTGGACCCCGGGATGTTTGCGTTTTCACCTCCCGAGGGTGTGGATATAATCGGCGAACCTGGCGCAGAAGACTCGGACTGAGTCGCCTCGATGCACGGCTTTTTTTGCAGAAATACCCAATGACAAACGATACAATGCGCGGTTTAACCGCCAGGCTGGCCTCATGTTAGATCCGCAAAAATTGCGAACGGACCCTGCAGGCATTGCCGCTGCGCTTTCGCCACGGGGCTATTCACTGGACCTTGCAGGCTGGCAGCAACTGGAAGACCGGCGCAAAGAGTTGCAAATCCGCATGCAGGATCTGCAAAACCGCAAAAACCAGGACGCCAGGGAAATTGGCTTCGCCAAGTCTCGCGGGGAAGATATCCAGCCTCTGTTGCAGCAGGTCAAAGTCCTGGGAGACGAATTGACCGGCGCTGAGGCAGAGTTTGCCGAAGTGCGTGACCGGCAGACTGAATGGTCGCTGGAGATTCCAAATCTTGCCTTGGCAGAAGTTCCCGAGGGCAGGGACGAAAGCTGCAATGTCGAGCTGCGTCGCTGGGGCCAGCCGGCCGAACTGGATTTTGCACCGCGGGACCATGTTGCTCTGGGTGAAGGTTCAGGACTAATGGATGCAGAGTCAGCGGCGAAACTCGCGGGTTCACGTTTCACCGTGCTCAAAGGCGGCCTGTCGAGGATGCACCGCGCCCTGTCCCAGTTCATGTTGGATATACACACACAGGAACACGGCTACACCGAAGTGTATCTGCCCTTCCTGGTCAATGCCGAAACCATGAAGGGGACCGGACAACTGCCGAAGTTTGCCGAAGATGCTTTTGCCACCTCGGATGATCCACCGCGTTACCTGATCCCCACTGCCGAAGTGCCCATGACCAACCTCGTGGCTGGCCAGATCCTGGAAGCCGGCTCCCTGCCATTGCGGTTCACTTCCCACACGCCGTGTTTTCGCCGCGAAGCGGGTTCTTATGGGCGCGATACGCGTGGCATGATTCGCCAACACCAGTTCGAAAAAGTGGAATTGGTCCAGATCACGAGGCCAGATCATTCCAGTGCGGCGCTGGATGAATTGACCGGACATGCTGAGGCGATTTTGCAGCGTCTGCAGTTACCGTACCGGGTGATCCTGCTGTGTACTGGCGACATGGGCTTTTCAGCTGCCAAAACCCATGACCTTGAGGTCTGGCTGCCGGGGCAGGGTGCTTACCGGGAGATTTCTTCCTGCAGTGTTTGCACCGACTTCCAGGCCCGGCGCATGCAAGCACGCTGGCGTAACCCCCAAACGGGCAAGCCCGAGCTGGTGCATACACTCAATGGTTCCGGGCTGGCCGTGGGCCGCACGCTGATTGCGGTCATGGAGAATTATCAGCAGCGGGACGGATCAATTCGAGTGCCGCAGGCGTTGCAGCCTTTCATGGGCGGATTGGAACTTATTCCCGCGTAACACTCAAAAAAAAGGCCCGCATTGCGGGCCTGTTTCCAGTCGGTGTTTTGTTTCAGTCTTCACCAAATCCAAATCCAAGCAGTGCCATCAGATTATTGAACAGGACAAAAATGTCCGCCAGCAACCCAGTCGCGGCAATGATGTAGTTGGTTTCGCCATTGCGCACGATCTGCTGGGTTTGCCAGATGATCCAGCCGCAAGATAACAGGATTACCATGGTGGAAATGGCCAGGGCCAGCGCCGGTATGGCCAGGAAATAGTTGAGTATGAAAGCACCCAGGATGGCCAGGGTACCCACCCCAAGGAAGGCGAACCAGGCGCTGAAATCGCGCTTGGTGGTCATCGCATAGGCCGAAAGGGCAAGGAACAGTCCAGCGGTCAAGCCAAAGGAAGCAGCAACCAGTTCACCGCCATTGCCGTAACGATACAACATGACATCGATGTTGCCGCCGGTGAGTATCCCGAGGAAGGCCGCAAAACCGAAGGCCACGACCAGGCCCATGCTGCTGTTACGGGTGCGGTTAAGCGCGAAAGAAAAAGCAAAAATTCCGATCATGAACGGCCAGAACCCAATGCGCCAATGCATGGCCTGACCCACGTAGGCACATGCTGCACCCGCCACAAACAGCATGGCCAGCAGCGCATACGTGTTGCGCAGAACCCGGTTGGCTGTAATGGCCGGCAGTCGGGCAGTTGACGATACGTTATAAAGTGGGGTATTCATCGAGGTATCCTGCTCCCGTGTGCAAGTAATAATGAGTACTTCCGAACTTCCATGATATCACTCATGGAAAGATATGGGCGGCAGAGAGCACTTCAAGGGCTCGCGCCTTGAGGATTTCGACCCCCGGCGCATGAGTCAAGAGCCATGTATGGAGCAAGAACTGGATTTACGGTATTCTTGCGCGCCTGGGAAAGGCCCAATAGCGGGCTGAAAGCCTGCTGTTCGATTTATCAGGAGGGGTGGCAGAGCGGTTGAATGCACCGGTCTTGA